>NZ_SBLC01000023.1 GCF_004054105.1 Falsigemmobacter intermedius | reverse complement strand
CATAGCGAAGACCGGGAAAGGCAGGCTGTTTCGGCATCGGCGGGGCTCCTCGTCGCGTCCCGATAATCCTATCAGATCACGCCAAAACGCGCAGGTTTTTCAGACGTTCCTTAAATACTCAAATGGCATCCCTCTCATTCGCTGATTCGTCTGCGGGGAAAAGGCAATGGTTGAGCGCGCTGGCAAATGGCGCTACACCCGGCGAAACTCAACGGAGGACTTATGTTCGACCTTACCGGTAAAACGGCGCTGGTGACCGGCGCTTCGGGTGGCATCGGTGCCGCTGTGGCCCGGGCCCTGCACGGGGCGGGCGCTGTTGTGACGCTGTCCGGCACCCGTGAAGCGCCGCTGCAGGCGCTGGCGGCTGAACTTGGCGAGCGGGCTTTTGTCGCGACTGCAAATCTCTCAGACGGCGCCTCGGTGGATGCGCTTCCCAAGGCTGCTGCCGATCTGATGGGCGGGCGCGTAGACATTCTGGTCAACAATGCCGGGATCACCCGTGACAACCTTTTCATGCGCATGTCGGATGAAGAGTTCCAGTCTGTCATTGACGTGAACCTGACGGCAAGCTTCCGGCTGATGCGCGGCTGTCTGCGCGGCATGATGAAAGCCCGCTATGGCCGCATCGTTTCGGTGACCTCGGTGGTGGGTGCGATCGGCAACCCGGGGCAGGGCAACTACGCGGCTTCGAAAGCCGGAATCGTGGGCATGTCGAAAGCTCTGGCGCAGGAAGTCGCCAGCCGTGGCATCACCGTGAACTGCATTGCTCCGGGCTTTGTTGCCACGGCGATGACGGAAAAACTGACCGATGATCAGAAGGCGGCTCTGCTGCCGAAGATCCCTGCGGGCCGTATGGGCACTCCGGAAGACATTGCAGCCGCTGCACTTTTCCTTTCGAGTGCCGAGGCTGGTTATGTCACCGGGGCCACACTTCACGTCAACGGCGGCATGGCGATGCTGTGATTGCCGCAGGCGTGGCGGAAACAGTTTGCCACGCCGGATTAACATGCTATAGCCCCGCTCGGATCGCATGGACTTTGCCGCAGTGGCAGAGGGCTTTGCGAACGATATGGGACAGACTGCGGGCTCTTCCCGCTTCAGAAAAGGTAGTACCATGAGCGATATCGCAGACCGCGTGAAGAAGATCGTTGTCGAGCACCTCGGCGTTGAAGAAGACAAAGTCCTCGAAAACGCTTCGTTCATCGACGATCTCGGTGCGGACAGCCTCGACACCGTCGAGCTCGTGATGGCATTTGAAGAAGAGTTCGGCATCGAGATCCCGGACGATGCAGCCGAGACCATCCAGTCGTTCGGTGACGCAGTGAAATTCATCACCGAAGCATCGGCCTGAGAATTTCCGGCCATTGGCTGAGAAAGGCGCCTCCCCGGAAGGGGGGCGCCTTTTTCGTTGCGCGGCTGGCAAGTGCAGGCCACTCTTGCCGCAGCTGATTGGGGTGAGAGTGCATGACACGCTGGCGCTGGAAGATTCTGCAGTTAAGTCGCAAGCTCTGGGTGCGGGCGGTGTTTTTGGGGCTGGTTGGTCTTCTTGCCGCGCTGGCCTCGGTCTTTGCGGAAGCCTGGCTGCCTTGGGAGTTTCCGGTTGAGATCAGTGTGACCGCTGTCGAATCGCTCCTGACGATTATTGCCTCCTCCATGCTGGCCGTGACGACCTTTTCGCTGTCGACCATGCTGGGGGCTTTTGGGGCGGCCACCAATAATGTGACGCCCCGGGCGACGCCGCTGCTGCTGGAAGACCGTCTGGCGCAGAATGTTCTGTCGAGCTTTGTCGGCTCCTTCATCTTTTCGATTGTGGGTCTGGTGGTGCTGAAGACCGGTGCCTATGGCGACCGGGGGCGGTTCATCCTTTTCCTGGTCACCATCGCGGTCATCGTGATGATCGTGGTGATGCTCATGCGCTGGATCAACCATCTGCTGCTGCTGGGGCGGATGGGGGAAACCACGGGGCGGGTTGAACTGGCCGCCGCTCAGGCGCTCCGCGGGCGGCTGGAGCAGCCCTGGCTCGGTGGTGTGGCGCTGGAGGATGCGGAGCGGGAGCCGCCTGAGGGGGCGGTGGTGTTGCGGGCCGGAGAGGTCGGCTATCTGCAGCATATCGATCTGCCGGGGCTGGCTCTGCTGGCTGACACCCTGGAGACGGAGATTCGCATTCCGATCAACCCTGGAAAATTTCTTTATGCTGACACTGTTCTGGCCTGGCATGACGGCCCGGCAGAGAAGATGGAGGAGTTTCGGGAGGCGTTTACCGTCGGCATTGCGCGGACCTTCGATCAGGATCCGCGCTTCGGATTTATGGTCATGGCAGAGATCGGCTCGCGTGCATTGTCGCCTGCGACCAATGACGCCGGCACGGCGATTGATGTGCTGGGGCGGCTTGCGCGGCTGATGACGATCTGGGGCGAGGGGACGGCGCGTCTTGCGGAGGAGCCGCCGGAGCCGGCCTATCCGCGCCTGCGGGTGGCACCGCTGTCTGATAACGATCTTTTTGAGGATGCCTTCATGCTCATGGCACGCGACGGGGCGGGGCTGGTCGAGATTCAGCTGCGCCTGCGCAAGACGCTTGAGGCGCTTGGCCGCATCGGCAGCCCCGCCTTTCGTCAGGCGGCGGAACGTCAGCGCGCCCTTGCCGGTGCGCGTGCTGCGGAGGCCCTGATGTTGTCTCAGGATCTTGAAAGGCTGCGCGACTGAGCTGCGGGAACGAAGAAGGCCGGGGAGATCCCCGGCCTTTATCTTAGTGGAAGTCGTCGCGATCGTTCTGCCACTCGCGGGCAAGGTTGCCAAAGCGGGTGTATTTGCCCTCAAAGCTTAATTCGACCGTGCCGATCGGCCCGTGACGCTGTTTGCCAAGGATGACTTCGGCCTTGCCATGGGCCTGTTCCATGACCTGCTGCCAGGCGGCCATTTTTTCCAGCTCGTGATCGCCGGGCTTTTCGCGCTCTTTATAGTATTCATCACGATAGACGAACATCACCACATCGGCGTCCTGCTCAATCGAGCCGGATTCGCGCAGGTCGGAAAGCTGCGGGCGTTTGTCTTCACGGCTTTCGACCTGACGTGACAGCTGTGACAGCGCAATCACGGGGATGTTGAGTTCTTTGGCGATTGCCTTCAACCCTTGGGTGATCTCAGAGACCTCCTGGACGCGGTTGTCTTTGGAGGTGCCTTTGAGAAGCTGAAGATAGTCCACCATCAGCACGTCCAGCCCGTGGGTCCGCTTCAGGCGGCGGGCGCGGGCGGCCACCTGGCTGATCGGCAGTGCCGGCGTGTCATCGATGTAAAGCGGGCAGGTCTCAAGCGCCTTGGCGGCTTCCACGAAGCGGCGGAATTCGGCCTCGGTCATATCCCCGCGGCGGATCTGCTCTGAGGGGATCTCCGCGGCCTCAGACAGGATACGGGCGGCCAGCTGATCGGCCGACATCTCCAGCGAGAAGAAGCCCACCACGCCGCCTTCCACCGCGCCTTCAGAGCCATCCGGGCGGCGGCCCTTTTTATAGGCCTTGGCGATGTTGAAAGCGATGTTGGTGGCAAGCGAGGTTTTACCCATCGACGGACGGCCGGCGAGGATGATCAGGTCCGAGGGGTGCAGACCGCCCAGTTTCTTATCCAGATCGATCAGCTGGGTTGGAATGCCCGACAGGCCGCCGCCGCGCTGATAGGCGGCATTGGCGGTATCAACAGCCGTGGTGACGGCGCGCAGGAAGCTTTGAAAGCCGCGCTCAACGACACCCTGTTCGCCCAGTTTATAGAGGCGCTGTTCGGCCTCGGTGATCTGTTCTTTCGGCTCTGAGCTGATATCGACCTTGGCGGCGCGGTCGACGATATCTTTACCAAGCTGGATGAGTTCGCGCCGCACCGCCAGATCATAGATCATCTGCGCATAATCGCGGGCCGCAAAGGCCGAGATGGCGGCACCGGCAAGGCGCACCAGATAGGCCGGACCGCCGAGTTCTTTCAGCCCGGCATCATCTTCCAGAAAAGCCTTCAGCGTCACCGGAGAGGCGAGGGCGTTTTTCTGGATACGCGAGGCCGCAATCTGAAAGATCCGCTGGTGGACGGGGTCGTAGAAATGCTCCGCCTTCACCAGGGCGGCGATGCGGTCGTAGACATCGTTATTGGTCAGGATCGCGCCGAGAAGCTGCTGTTCCGCCTCAATGTTATGCGGCAGCACCTCGGCAGCGCTGTCAGCGGCGGGCAGGGGGGCGACTGGGCGAAGAGGCGTAATCTCGGTCATGACCGTCTTTTCAGAACTGTTCGGCAGGGTCTCTTTGTTTAGGGCATGGCGCGCTCAGGGTCGAGGGGCAGACGCTGGCGGCTTTTGCGCAGTCTGGCGCGTTTGGGGCCAGTTGTCACCACCCCTTGCGATCGGGGCAGGCTCTGCCCCGAGATGATGTAAAATAAGACAGGCCGGGGAGTGCCCCCGGCCTGAAAATATTTTTCCTGCGGCGCTGTGGCTCAGGTCTTCGTTCAGGCGGTCGGCAGGCCGCGGCTTTCGCGCCAGGCGTCGGGGCTGGTCAGGAAGGCTTCGACCTCAGAGAGGGTTGCCTCATCAAAGGCCTTACGCTCACGCGCCACGGCCAGAACATCCCACCAGGTGCAGAGGTAGTGCAGTTCCACGCCATGTTCGCGCAGTTTCGGCACGGTGTCTTTGAAGATGTCGTAGTAGAAGATCACCGCCGTATGACCGCATTCTGCGCCGGTCTCTCGGATCGCATCGACGAAGGACAGCTTCGAGAAGCCGTTGGTGGTCATATCTTCGACCAGCAGCACGCGCTGGCCCTCAGTCATCTGACCCTCAATGCGGGCATTGCGGCCATAGCCTTTGGGCTTTTTGCGCACATAGGTCATGGGCAGGGCCATGCGCTCTGCCACCAGGGCCGCGAAGGGGATGCCTGCGGTCTCGCCGCCGGCGATATTGTCGAAGGCCTCAAGGCCTGCGTTGCGCATGACGGTGCAGGTCAGGAAATCCATCAGCGCCGAGCGGATGCGCGGATAAGAGATCAGCTTGCGGCAGTCGACATAGGTCGGGCCCTTCAGCCCGGAGGCATATTGAAAGGGCTCTGCGGCATTGAAATGCACCGCTTTGATATCCAGAAGCATGCCGGCCGAAAGGCGGGCAATTTCTTCGCGGGCGGGGAAGCTGGACGGGATCATGGCGCGCTCCTTCAGGCTGACGCGGCGGCTTTGCCACTGCGGGGGGTGAAATGCAACCGCCCGCCGCGTGAAAGCAGCCATAACACGATGCCGACATTGGCCGCGTTCCACACGATGCCGTTGAGGAAGGCGGCCGCATAGCTGCCGGTGAGGTCGTGAATCGCGCCTGACAGCCAGCCGCCGAGCGCCATGCCAAGGATGGTGGCCATCATCACGATCCCCACATTGGTCCCTGCGACGGCGGCGGGCATGTAGTCGCGCACGATCACCGCATAGGCCGGAACAATGCCGCCTTGGCTGAGGCCGAAAATCAGGCTGACAATATAGAGTGAGATCAGCCCGTCAAAGGGCAGATAAAGGAACAGTGCCATCATCTGCAGGCTGCCAAAAAGCAGAAGGGTCCCAAGCCCGCCGATCCGGTCGCTGATTGCCCCGCCGATCAGCCGCGACACCACGCCGCCCGCCAGCATGAGCGAGAGCATCTCCGCGCCCACCGCCGGGCCAAAACCAAGGTCCATGCACAGGGCCACGATATGCACCTGCGGCATCGACATCGCCACGCAGCAGGCCACGCCTGCAAGGCTGACCATCACAAGAAAGCGCCTCTGCGGGATCGGCAGAGCGCGGTGTCCCTCTGATCCCGCCTCAGTGGCCCTCGCCTCAACGGGCAGGGGGCGGCGCAGCAGCCAGATCAGTCCCGGCAGCAACAGAAGGATCAGCAGGCCCGTCAGCGCATAGGCCCGTCCCCAGCCCATCTGCGGCACCCAAAGGGTCAGGAGAAGCGGCCAGACGATCCCCGCCAGATAATTGGCCGAGGCCGCGATCGAGACGGCAATCCCGCGCCGCCTGCGAAACCAATGCGAGATGTCCGCCATCAGTGGCGAAAAGCAGCCCGCCGTGCCAAGCCCGACCGCGACCTGCGCCCCTCCGGCCACCCAGGCATTCGGGGCAAAGCCGGTGACGATATGCCCAAGCCCGGTCAGAAGCCCCGCAAGCACAAGGGTCGGCACCAGACCCTGACGGTCCAGCATCCGCCCGGTCACCACATTGCCGATGGCAAAGCCGATCATGGTGGCCGCGAAAAGCGCCGAACTTTCCGCCCGCTCCAGGCCGAAATCGGCGGCCATCATGGGCAGGGCGACAATCACGCTCCACATGCCGACATTGCCGATGGTGCCCGCGAGCACCGTCACGCCAAGCCGCCCCCAGGCGGTGCGGCTGTCCTGGATCGTCTGGCGCATGGTCTCACTCCTCCCCGGGCTTCCTGACTGTCCGCGCCGTCAGGCAGAAAGGCAAGAGCGGTGAAGCGCGGGGGACTTCAGTCCCTCTCCGGCATGTCGTGATGATCCAGGCGGGCTCAGAGGGGTTCTCTTGGCGCGTTGGCGGGCGCTGATGCCCCTTTCCAATTCTCATTAGAATATCCACAGCACCTCTGCGGTGAGGCTTCAAAGACCTTGCCTCGGGCCGCAACGCGGCAGGCATTGAACAAAAAAGGCCACCCCGAAGGATGGCCTCTCCTGTCATGACGCAGGCGCTCTGCCTCAGACCAGATCGCCTTCCGGTGAGATGCGGGTTTTGCCGCCAAGGTAGGGGTGCAGCACCGCCGGAAGATCGACCGAGCCGTCCTCCTGCTGGCCGTTCTCCAGAACCGCGATCAGCGTGCGGCCCACAGCAAGGCCCGAGCCGTTCAGCGTTGCCACGAACTCCGGCTTGCCACCTTCGGGGCGGAAGCGCGCGTTCATGCGGCGGGCCTGGAACTGGCCACAGGTCGAGCAGGAGGAAATCTCGCGGTATTTGCCCTGACCCGGAACCCAGACTTCGATGTCGTGGGTCTTCTGGCTGCCAAAGCCCATATCGCCGGTGCAAAGCACCACCGTGCGGTAGGGCAGGTTCAGCTTTTGCAGGATCGCCTCAGCACAGGCGGTCATGCGGTCATGCTCTGCGAGGGCCTGCTCGGGCTCGCAGATGGTGACCATTTCGACTTTCTCGAACTGATGCTGGCGCAGCATGCCGGTGGTGTCTTTGCCCGCCGAACCCGCTTCCGAGCGGAAGCAGTGGGTGTGGGCGGTCATGCGGATCGGAAGCTGCGCCTGATCGAGGATCTCACCGGCGACAAAATTCGTCAGCGTGACTTCCGCAGTCGGGATCAGCCACCAGCCATTGGTGGTCTGATAGCTGTCTTCCGAGAATTTCGGCAGGTTGCCGGTGCCGAACATCGGCTCGTCTTTGACCAGAACCGGGGTCCAGCATTCGGTCAGACCATGCTCTTCGACATGGGTATCGACCATGAACTGACCAAGCGCGCGGTGCACGCGGGTCACAGCGCCCTTCAGCACCATGAAGCGCGAGCCGGAGAGCTTTGCGGCGGTTTCAAAATCCATTCCCGGTTTCACGCCTTTGATCTCAAAGTGCTCAACGGGTTGGAACGGGAACTCCCGGGGGGTGCCCCAGGTGCGGATCTCGACGTTGTCGTTTTCATCGCGGCCCTCCGGCACCTCATCGAGGGGCAGGTTGGGGATGGTCATCAGTATGTCGCGCAGTTCTGCGTCGCGTGCAGCGGCTTGCGTGTTCAGCGCTGCGATCTCGGCTTTCTTTTCGGCCACGAGGGCACGCAGACGCTCGAACTCCGCGTCATCGCCACGGGCCTTCGCGGCACCGACTTCCTTTGAGGCGCGGTTCTGTTCGGCCTGCGCGGTTTCTGCCGCCTGGATCTTGCCGCGACGCTCCTCATCAAGCGCCAGGATCTGCGACGACAGCGCCGCGAGGCCACGGCGGCCAAGCGCGCGGTCGAAAGCTTCGGGGTTTTCGCGGATGAAGCGAATGTCGTGCATGGATCGGCTCCGGATGGGTCAGGGCGGCGCGCGCCCGGTCTCTCCGGCAATACCAGGCCCCCTGCGCTCAGGCAAGGCCACTGCGTCCGGCCTGGTGACGCGCAGGTTCCCGTCGCAGCTTTGCCAGAGGCAGAGTTTCGCCGGAAAATGGCACGGGAAGTGGCTGAAACCCGCGTTTCGATGTAAAATCCGGCAGTGATTTCACCCGGCGGGGGAGCCGGGCGGCCTCTGTGCCGTTGTCATTTCATCATGAGCGCCGTGCGGCTGAGAGCCGTTCTGCCCTCACATCCGTCCGGGCAATGTCCCGGATATCCGGTCAGACTGACGAGGAGAAGATGGAGAAAATGTTTAAGACCCACCCGATTGCCGCCCTGATCACCACCGTCGCCCTGCTTGCCCCGCCTGCCTTTGCGCAGCAGGGGACGGCCCCGGATGGTGCAAATACGACCATCCCGCCGGGCCTGCCGCCGCATACCACCCCGACGGCCCCCGATGGCACCTCGCCCACCACGTCCCCTACCGGGCAGGTCGATGTGCAGACGAAGCCCGATCTCGGTGCAACGGCTGATGCTCCGGCACCAAGCGCGGCACCCGCACCGGATGCCACTGCGCCCGCGCCGGCTTCAAGCGCTGCCCCGGCAGCGCCGGTGACCACGCCGGCACCGGAAGTGCCGGCCATGGCCACGGGACTTCTGGCGCCCGAGGGCTATACCCAGATCGCCGATTTCACTGTCGTCACCGCCGATCAGCTGAAAGGCGCTGAGGTTCGCAGTGCCGAAGGGAAGGACGTCGGCCGCGTCACCGAACTGCGCAGCACCTCTGCGGGCCTGCCGGAGGCGCTGATCGCTGACATCGGCGGTTTCCTGGGTCTTGGTGCGCATACCGTGCAGCTGACCCCCGATCAGATCGGTATTTTCAAAAATGACTCTGACAACTTCATTGTTGTTTCGAGCCTGACGGAAGACGTGCTGAAGTCGCTTCCTGCCTGGGAAGCGCCCGCACAGTAACTCCGCGAGCCGGCCTGGCCGGAGGTGAGGAGGAGGGCGGATGACCCGCCATAACATGCCGCTCCCTGGCGTCCCCGGGGAGCGGTTTTTTATGCGCGGGGTGTGCCGGGGGGGCGGACATGGCGCAGAGAGACTTTGCAGAGCGGTTGGCCGCCTGTCTGCCGCGCCCGATTCCGGGTTGAACCGCGCGGATCTGACCGGGAGAGGCATCAGCCCTGTGGCCCGGGGCCGTGCCGCTCGGACCCTGCGGCAGAGCGCGGGCTTGACCATGTCTGATTACCCTTCAGATGCGATGTCCGGGGTGATTCGTCCTGAAGCTCCGGAATTCCCGCTATGGCTGTATGCGACCTGAGAATGCGGCGCACAGATGTGCGGCTGTCAGGCGCCGTGATGATAAATCTGTGAACAGGGTTAACGCTGCGACGCAATCCCGGATTGTTCTGTTTGTTTCCCTTTGGACATCAATACGAAAAACCCGCCCGCCATGCCGTGCCAGGACGGGAGGATTTCCCGACCTTGCTCGCTGCGGGACTCGGCAAAAACAGTTTGAGGGCGAAACAATAGTGAGGAAATCGCCTTTTGAGTGCACCCGTGGAGCGTGTTTCGGGCTGCCCTGATTGAGACCTGTTTGCCGGGATTTTGCTTTATTTCAAACTAAATCTAAGTCTAATGAATGTTGATCCGGCCGCCTTCTTTTCCTGTCGGCAGAGCCGGGACGCAGCTTCGCCAGAGCGGAGCTGTCGTCTCCAGAGATGACGTTTCACCGCCCCTCAGGCGCAGGACTTCTGCGTGAAGGGAGAGGTCGTATTTGCCCGAAGTTGCGGGCCCGCAGCGTTAATTGGCCTGGCCAGCGCCGGAAGATGAGGTTAGAGAAATGCCGGTTTTTGCCTATTACGATTTTAACGATCCCGACAACATCCTCCGCGACGGTGCGCTTGATAACGGGGCGCAGCAGGGCATGTATATGGGCGGCGCGGCTGCCGCTGAGGGGCGGCTGCAGCTTGACGGCAATACGGCCTATGCCAAGATTTACCCTGCTGAGATGTTTCAGGACGGACGCGGCACCGTTGCGCTTGAATTCAGCATGACCTCTCATTCGGGCGAGGGGCCGGATACGGTCCTGTCGCGCGACAGTCGGGAAGAAGGCAGCGGTTTTCGCGTCGATGTGATGCCGGACGGCGCCATCCGCGTCAGCCATGACAGCCCTGATGGACCGACCGTTTTCACCACGGAGGCCGGGTTCATCAATCCCAACGATCAGGTTGATCTGAGCTACTCCTGGAACTACGGCGGTGAGACCCCCGGCCAGCTGGTCATCAACAACCTCACGACCGGTGCGACGCATCTGGATGATGTGCCCAACACGCTGACCATGGAGATGCCCAGTCCTGAGGTGCAGTGGAAGGTCGGCACCAGCGCGGCCAGCACCGAGGCCGGGACGCTCTGGCCGCTGCAGGATTTTTTCAACGGCAGCGTGGGCTATCTGTCCTTCTCAGACAGCGTCGACAACATCGTTGAAAATGAGGATCCCGATGCCCGCGACGACAGCGCAGACACGGCGGTTGATCGTTCCGTCATCATTCCGGTGCTGTCCAATGATGTGGATCCCGACGGCGACAGCCTGACGGTCACCTCTGCAACGGCGGATGTCGGCGATGTGGTTATCAATCCCGATGGCACGCTGACCTATACCCCGCCTGAAGGCTATCTGGGCGATGTGGCGATTTCCTACACCATCTCGGACGGTCGCGGCGGTTCAGATACGGCCACCGTTACGGTGAATGTCTCGAACGGCGGCAATACCGGCGGCCATCGCGACGGGATTGTCTGGGGGACCGGCGCGGGCGATGTGATCGACGCGGCCTATACCGGCGACAATGACGGGGACTTCGTCGACCGTGGCGATGCGCTTTTGTCGGGTCACGTCCACGATGATGACTACATCATTGCGGGCGCGGGCAATGACACCGTTTATGCGGGGCAGGGTGCGGATATCGTCTTTGGCGGCACCGGCGCGGATTCTGTCTACGGCGGCGCGGGCAACGACACCCTTCTGGGAGAAGGCGGGCAGGACAGTCTTTACGGCGGCGACGGGGATGACCTGCTCGACGGCGGCGCAAAGGACGATGTTCTGTACGGTGACGCCGGAGATGACACGCTGCTCGGCGGGGATGGTTATGATCTGCTGGATGGCGGCAGCGGGGATGACCTCCTGGTGGGCGGCGCGGGTGCGGATACGCTGCGCGGCGGAGAGGGGGCGGATACTTTGCTCGGCGGCGATGACCGTGACCTCATCCTGGGGGCAAATCCCGGGGATCTGATCGACGGTGGTTCGGGCGGTGACGACTGGGACACCCTGGATCTGACCGGAATGGGGCCGCTGCGTGTCTGGCGCGATCCTGAGAACATCGAGAACGGCTATATCACCTTCTTCGATACTGAGGGCAATGAGACCGGGCGGTCGCATTTCTTCGATATTGAGAAGATCATCCCCTGCTTCACGCCGGGCACTCTGATCGCGACACCGAAGGGGCCGGTGCCGGTGCAGGATCTTCAGGTCGGTGACCGCGTGATGACCCGTGACAACGGCATCCAGGAGATCCGCTGGACCGGGGCGCGTCATCTCTCGGCGGCAGAGCTTGCCATGGCCTCGCATCTGCAGCCGGTGATGATCCGTCGCGGCGCGCTGGGCAATGGCCTGCCCGAGCGGGATATGATGGTCAGCCCCAACCACCGGGTGCTCGTCGCCAATGACCGCACGGCGCTTTATTTCGATGAGCATGAGGTTCTGGTCGCGGCAAAGCATCTGGTCGGCATTGAGGGGATCACCCCGATCATCAGCTCGGGCACCAGCTATCTGCACTTCATGTGCGACCGCCATGAAGTTGTCCTCTCCGACGGGGCCTGGACCGAGACCTTCCAGCCCGGCGATCAGTCTCTCCAGGGCATGGGCAACGCACAGCGCAATGAGATCTTTGAGATCTTCCCCGAACTGCAGGAAAGCCGCGGCATCGACAGCTATGTCGCTGCCCGCAAGACCCTGAAAAAGCACGAAGCCCTGCTGCTGCGCCGCTGAGAGCGGGCGAAGGCCCAGGTTGCATGGCAAGGCCGGCGGGTGATCCCGCCGGCCTTTGTCGTTCCGGAGCCGCTCTGACCCCACAGGCCCGGTCCGGGGCGGGCCGAGCCCGCTGGCGGTCACAGACCGCCGGGTCCTGTCCGCCGCTCAGTTCGCCGAGGGGTTGCGCCGCCCCGCGCGCCATCTCTCCCAGGCTTCGGGCGTGTCCAGATCGGTGAGGGCATGGGCCTCGGGCAGGGCGTGAAGGGTGATCCGCGCCGCATGGGCCCGCAGCAGCGGCTTTGCGCCCTGATCGCCGCGCAGCTGCGCAGCCTCCGCCAGAAGATCTGCGGGCAGCAGGACCGGGTGGCCAGGCCGCCCGTCGGCACCGGCCCCGCGATGGATGCGCGAGGGATCGGCGCGAAACGCGTCCAGCAGCAGCTGCAGATCCGCGAGGGTGATCTCGGGCATATCGGCGGGAAGAACCATCATAGCCCGTCCCGTTCGGGCGGCCCGTTCCGCGCCTGCCCGCAGCGAGGCGGACATCCCCTCAGCGGCAGCTTCGGGAAAGACAATCTCTGCCGCCAGGCCCTCAAGTGCCGCAAGGCGTGCGGGGCTGTCAGGGGGCAGTGTCACCAGCACCGGACAGCGCGTCGCCAGGGCCATGCGGGTGCGGTTGCGCAAGAGAGGCTCTCCGTCCAGATCCTCGGTCAGTTTGTCCCGCAAAGGCCCCATGCGGCTTGAGGCTCCGGCAGCGGGCAGCAGGATCAGGGGCAGGGCAGCAGGCATGGCGCGAAACCTTTGGGCCGGGGCGTGCAGAGCCCCTCTTTGTGCTTGTCATCTGATCGCCCGCAGGATACACGCGCAGCACTTCACAGGCGAAGGCGGGCTTTGACAGGGAGACATCCTGTCAGGTCCACCGGTTGGGGGAAACCCTGAAACCTTCGCTCAGGTACAAACCGGAAAGGATAAGAGATGGCTCTTCCTGAATTCTCGATGCGTCAGCTGCTCGAAGCTGGCGTTCACTATGGTCACCAGACTCAGCGCTGGAATCCGCGTATGGCCGAGTATATCTACGGCGATCGCAACGGCATCCACATCCTTGACCTCACTCAGACCGTTCCGATGCTGGATCAGGCTCTGAAAGTCGTGCGCGACACCGTCGCACGCGGCGGTCGCGTTCTCTTCGTCGGCACCAAGCGTCAGGCTTCGAAAGCTGTCGCTGATGCTGCTGAGAAATGCGCACAGTACTACATGAACCACCGCTGGCTCGGTGGCACCCTGACCAACTGGAAAACTGTTTCGCAGTCGATCCAGCGTCTGAAAGCCATCGACGAGCAACTCGCTTCCGGTGCTGAAGGCCTCACCAAAAAAGAGCGCCTGAACATGGAACGTGAGCAGGCCAAACTGACCGCTTCGCTCGGCGGTATCCGCGACATGGGCGGCGTTCCGGACCTGCTGTTCGTGATCGATGTTGGTAAAGAAGACCTCGCAGTCCTCGAAGCCAACAAACTGGGTATCCCGGTTGTCGCAGTGGTTGACACCAACTGCTCGCCCAAAGGCATCACCCACGTGATCCCGGGCAACGACGACGCGGCCCGCGCCATCGCTCTCTACTGCGACCTGGTTGCACGTGCAGCTCTCGACGGTATGTCGGCTCAGATGGGCGCAGCAGGCATCGACCTGGGCGAACTGGAAGAAGCTCCGGCAGAAGAAGTGATCTCGGAAGCTGAAGCCTGATCTCAGGCCCGTTACCGGCTAATCATACCGGGCGGGGAATGAACGTTCCCCGCCCGATTCCGTTCAAATTCCAAGGAGAAGTCGCATGAGCATTACCGCTGCGATGGTGAAAGAGCTGCGCGAGACCACTGGCGCCGGCATGATGGACGCGAAAAAAGCGCTGGTCGAGAACGATGGCAACATGGAAGCGGCAATCGACTGGCTGCGCACCAAGGGCCTCGCGAAAGCTGCGAAAAAAGCAGACCGCGTTGCTGCTGAGGGCCTGATCGGTGTGGCCGTTGCTGCTGGCAAAGGCGTCGCTGTCGAGATCAACTCGGAAACCGACTTCGTTGCGAAAAACGCTGACTTCCAGGCTCTGGTTGCCGGCATCGCAGGCGTCGCTCTCGAAGTTGGCCAGTCGGTGGAAGCTGTGAAAGCGGCAACCCTGAACGGCAAAACCGTTGAAGAGACCCTGAACAGCGCCATCGCCGTCATCGGTGAGAACATGACCTTCCGTCGTCTGGAAGTTCTGGAAGGCGAGACCGTTGTGTCCTACGTGCACAACGCTGCCGCTGAAGGCATGGGCAAAATCGGCGTTCTCGTTGCTCTGAGCGGCGATGCGGCGAAAGCACAGGAAATCGGCAAGCAGTTCGCAATGCACATCGCTGCAACGAACCCGCTGTCGCTGTCGGAAGCCACCCTTGACCCGGTCGTGGTTGAGCGTGAACTGGCCGTGCAGACCGCAAAAGCTCTGGAAGAGAACGCTTCCTCGGCCAAGCCGAAGCCCGAGCAGGTCATCCACAACAACATCATCCCGGGCCGTATGAAGAAATTCCTCGCAGAGAACACCCTTCTCGGCCAGGCTTTCGTCATCAACCCCGATCTGACGGTTGAGCAGGCTGCAAAAGAAGCCGGCGTGGAAATCACCGGTTACGCCCGCGTCGCTTGCGGCGAAGGCATCGAGAAAAAAGAAGAAGATTTCGCTGCAGAAGTCGCAAAGACCCTGCAGGGCTGATTTTCTCCTGCTCTGCTTTTCGGAGCAGAGCAGGGTTTCAGATGGAAAAGCGCCCCTCGGGGCGCTTTTTTATATTCCGGGGTGTCAGTGCGAAAAGTGGCGTTCAGAAACGGCTGGCCTGCAGGCAGGCGGAGCGATCCGGTTTGTGGCGGGCGCAGAGCGCCGGATGTGGTGCGTTAATGCAGCTGCGCAGGCCATTCTGCGGGCGGAAAGGACAGCCGGGAAAGACCGGTGTAAATGAGCCGGTTGTGCGGCTTGCCTCCAGACCGGTCACAACGCCCAGGTCCCGGTGCTGTTTCCCGGGCCGGGCCTCCATCCGGGGCCAGGTGCTTTTAAATCAACGTTTCGGCTCGCCCGTCGGGTTGGCGTAGAGGTGATTGAACATCGCGGCCTTGGCGACCGCCTGTGCGGTGGTGTCCACATCAAGGCATTCACGGGCCAGCCGAAGATGCTTTTCCACCATGCCGGGGCTGATGCCCATGATGATGGCGATATCCTGACTGGTCTTGCCTTCAGCCACCCATTCAAGCGCTTCGCGCTGGCGCGGTGAGAGCGCCCGGCGGTGCACTTTCAGCGGCATCGACTGAATTTTAAGATGCATTGTCTGGGCGAGGATGATGATCTCATCGCCTTTCTCCGCCCACATGGCGTCGATGCTGTCCTGGGTCTGATCGGGGGCCGCGATCATGCTCAGCGCGGCTGCGCGGCGCGATCCCGGCTCTTCGAAAGAGATCACATAACCTGCGCAGAGACCGCTTTTGCGGGCAAGATCACGGGCGGCCACTTCATCGGGGGTCAGCAGGCCTTTGGCGAACTGCTCTTCCGCCCAACGCCAGGAGCTGGCGCCAGAGTTGTTCATCACCCAGCGAAACATCGGGGTGCGGATGAAGAAGCTCATATCCTCCCGGCCACGGCCGGGATGGCGGGCGATGGTGGTGAAGGAGACCACATCCTGAATGTCGCCGACGGAGCCTTCCCGACGGTTGCTGGTCGCACCATAAAGGATCCGGTCAAACCCGAAGGGCTTCAACGCGGCAGCAAGCTCGTGCCAGACAGCCTCCGGCGTCCGGGCGCTGACGATCCTTCGGATCTGAGAGAGCGCATCAGTCAAACTGTCGACCTTTTTTGTCGTCCGGGCCTCTGAAAGAGGCCTTGCTCAAGTTCCTTGTTTTCATTCTATTCCCGGTATTACAAGGCCGCACAAGGCCTTTCCAACCTGTTTGAACGGAGTGGGCCGTGACGCAAAATTTTGATGTCGTGGTAATAGGCGGCGCTGTCTCAGGTGCTTCGGCGGCTTTCTGGCTGACGCGGATGCAGCCGGAGCTGCGTGCGGCGGTGATTGAGCGGGATCCGGGCTATGCATTTTCGGCCACGGCCCTCTCGGTGGCTTCGGTGCGAAGCCAGTTCAGCAATCCGGTCAATGTGCAGATTTCGCGCTTTGGGGTGGAGTTTATCCGTAATTTTGGCGAGGAACTCGCGCTGGAGCCGGGGCAAGGTGATCTGGGCCTGAAGGAGAACGGCTATCTGTTTCTGGGGGCCTCTGCCGAGGCGCCGGGTCAGCTGGAAGAGCTGGCCGCGATGCAGCGCGGCTTCGGGGCAGCGACTGAGGTGCTGAACCCGGAGGCCATTGCAAAGCGCTTTCCCTGGATGAAAACCGAAGATCTGAGTGCGGGGTCTTTTGGCCACCGTGACGAAGGCTGGTTTGATAATATGGGCCTTCTGGGCGGTTTTCGCGCTGCTGCCCGGCGTCAGGGCGTGGTTTTTCTGAAAGACGAGGCCGTGGGGCTTGAGCTGGAGGGCACAAGGATCACCGCAGTGAAGCTGGCCTCCGGCGCGCGGCTCGGCTGCGGGGCAGTGGTGAATGCGGCCGGGACGCGGGCCTCGCAGGTCATGGAATGGGCGGGGCTGACGCTGCCCGTTGAGCCGCGCAAGCGCACCGTTTTCGTGATTGATGCTCCCAATGCGCGCCATCCGGAGGCGCCGCTGATTATTGATTATCAGGGCTATTATATGCGCCCCGAGCATCAGGGCTGGATCACGGCAACGGTCCCTGAGGGCGATGGACCCTGCGCGGTGGATGATTTTGAGCCCGATGCCCATCTCTTTGAAGAGGTGATCTGGCCGATGCTTTATAACCGCTCAGAGGGTTTTGACGCCTGCCGGGTGCAGCGGCTTTGGGTCGGGCATTATGATTACAATACGCTCGATCAGAATGCGATTCTGGGCGCGCATCCGGCGCGGGAGAATCTCTATCTGATGAATGGATTTTCCGGGCATGGTCTGCAGCAGTCCCCGGCGACCGGGCGCGGGATTGCGGAGCTGATTCTGACTGGGGGCTACCGCAGCCTTGATCTGAGTGATCTGGGGGTTGAGCGGGTGCTGGCGGGGCGGCCGTTTCTGGAGATGGCCATCGTGTAACAGGCGGGCGGGGGAGGCGGGGCGCTGCCCCGCACCCTGTCGGGAGGGGCAGCGCCCCTCCCGATCCCTCCCCGATCTCCCGGATGCTCAGCCGCGGCTGCGCTGCTCGAAGCGCGGCAGCATGGCGGAGAAATCCATGCCTTTGCCGTTCTCATGCTCGACAAAGCGGGTGTAGAGCTCGGCGGCCAGCTGACCCATGGGGGTATCGGCATCGGCAGCCTCGGCTGCCTGTTGCGACAGGCGCAGGTCTTTGAGCATCAGTTCTGCCGCGAAGCCCGGTTTGTAGCCATTATCGGAGGGGCTTTGCGGGCCGACGCCGGGGGCCGGGCAATAGGCATTCATGCTCCAGCTATAGCCCGAGGAGGTGGAGACCACATCGAACATCTTCTGGCGGTCGAGGCCGAGTTTATCCGCCAGGGCAAAGGCTTCGCAGGTGGCGATCATGGTGACGCCGAGGATCATATTGTTGCAGATCTTGGCGGCCTGACCGGCGCCTGCATCCCCGCAGTGCACGGCTTTCTGGCCCATGATATCAAAGAGCGGCTTCACGGTGGCGAAGGCCGCGTCCGCCCCCCCCACCATGAAGGTGAGCGTGCCGGCAGCCGCGCCGCCGATGCCGCCCGAGACCGGGGCATCGAGAGCGCCAAGCCCTGCGGAGGCGGCCTTCTCCGCCACGGCGCGGGCGCTTTCCACGTCGACGGTCGAGCAGTCGCAAAGCACTGCGCCGGACTTCATCGCCGGAATCACTTCGGCCGCCACGGCCTGGAGGATCGCGCCATTGGGCAGCATGGTGATGACGACATCGGCACCCTTTGCGGCCTCTGCCGCGGAAGCGGCGCGGGCGGCCCCCTCAGGGGGCGCGGTGACGAGGTCAAATCCCGTAACCTCATGGCCTGCCTTTACAAGGTTTGCGGCCATGGGGCCGCCCATATTGCCAAGGCCGATAAAGCCGATCTTCATTGGTCTTCCTCCCATTCGTCTGCGCCAAGGGGCGCAAGCATTGCGGCCACATCCTCTGCCGTCACCTCTGCGGTTGAAGCATGTTGCCAGACCGGTTTGCGGTCTTTGTCGATGAGCTGTGCGCGCACGCCCTCGATGAAATCGCCCTGATCCATCGAGCGCCAGGTCCAGCGGAATTCCTGACGCAGGGCCTCGGCCAGGGTGGCGGGGCCGGGGCGGATCATCGCGAGCGTCGAGGCCATGGAGAGCGGCGAGTTGCGGCGCAGCGCCTTGAGGGCGGAGGCGGCGAAATCGCTGCCGTCAGCCTCAAGGGCGGTCATGATCGCGGGGATGCTGTCGGCGCTGAAGAGACGGTTGATCTCTGCGCTTTGCGCCGCGAGCGGGCTTTCCGGGGCAAGGTGATGCGACAGATCGGGCTGACCGGTGGCGATCAGCTGTGCTTTGAGCGCAGGCCAGTCGGCTTCGGGGATAAAGTGATCGGCAAAGCCGGCCCAGATGGCATCGCCCGGCCCCATGCGCGCCGCGGTGAGGCCAAGGTAGAGGCCCGCCTCTCCCGGCACGCGGGAGAGAAGCCAGGTGCCGCCGACATCCGGGATCAGGCCGATGCCGCATTCGGGCATGGCCACCTGCGTGCTTTCACCCACCACGCGGTGGCTGACCAGGCCGCCAAAGCCCACGCCGCCGCCCATGACGAAGCCGTGCAGGAAGGAGATGATCGGTTTGGGATACTCCGCCAGCAGCAGGTTCAGCCGGTATTCGTCGCGCCAGAAATTGCGGCCGAGACTGTAATCCCCCTGACGTGCCGCCTGCGCCGCCTGCACCACATCGCCGCCCGAGCAGAAGGCTCGCGGGCCTGCGCCTTCGAGGATCACAACCGCGACCTCAGGGTCATTGATCCAGGCGCGCAGGGCGGCTTCGGCATTAAGGCAGATCTGATGGGTCAGCGCATTCAGCGCCTCGGGGCGGTTCAGAGTGAGGATCCCGGCGCGGCCCTCTTTGCGGATCTCAATTTCGCTCATTTCCGGCCCCCGATCAGGCTGCGCGCGGTGATGACGCGCATGATTTCATTGGTGCCCTCGAGGATCTGATGGACACGCAGATCGCGGACGATCTTTTCGATACCGTAATCGGCAAGATAGCCGTAGCCGCCGTGCAGCTGCAGGCAGTCATTGGCCACCTCGAAGGCGGCATCGGTCACATAAAGCTTGGCCATGGCACAGAATTTGGTGGCATCAGCGGTGCCGCTGTCGACCTTCCAGGCGGCTTGGCGCAGGAAGGTGCGGGCCGATTGCAGCTTCACTTCCATATCAGCCAAGCGGAACTGCAGGCCCTGGAACTGATCGATGCTTTGGCCAAAGGCCTTACGCTCGCTCATATATTGCAGGGTCTGATCAAAGGCGGCCTGAGCGCCGCCGAGGGCCGAAGCCGCGATGTTCAGCCGCCCGCCGTCCAGCCCGGCCATGGCATAGGAAAACCCGCGCCCCTCTTCGCCCACCAGATTATCAAGCCCGGTCAGGCAGTCGTCAAACTGCACCTGGGCCGTCGGCTGCGAACGCCAGCCCATCTTCTGCTCCAGCGCCCCGAAGGACAGGCCCGGTGCGCCGTTCGGCACGATCACCGTTGAGATGCCTTTCGGACCATCGCCGCCGGTGCGGACCATGACCAGATAGGCATCCGAATAGCTGCCGCCCGAGATAAAGCTTTTTGAGCCGTTGAGCTTATAGCCCTCATTGCCTTTCTCGGCCCGCGTGCGCAGAGCGGCGGCGTCAGAGCCGGCGCCCGGCTCGGTCAGGCAGTAAGAAAAGATCGTCTCCATGCTGCACAGACCCGGCAGCCATTTCGCCTTCAGCTCAGGGGAGCCGAATTTATCGATCATGCCGCCACACATATTGTGGATCGACAAAAGCGAGCCGACCGAGGGGCAGGCCATGGCCAGGGCTTCAAAGACCAGCGCCGCATCCAGCCGCGACAGGCCTGAGCCGCCATATTCCTCTGAGACATAAATCCCGCCCAGTCCCAGTTCGGCCACCCGGGGCCAGAAGTCGCGCGGGATGGTCCCGGCCTCTTCCCAGGCCCGCGCATGCGGGGCGATCTGCTCCTGCCCGAAGGCGTAAGCCATGTCAAAAATGGCCTGCTGCTCTTCGCTCAATCCGAAACCCATTGCGCCCTCCCACTCCCTGGCACGATGTCTTTCCCCGAGATCGGGGGCAAAAAGGGGGCCGCAGCCGGCCCCCTTTCAGATTGTCAGTCCATCATCTTGAAGTTCAGCGACGCGCCTTCTTTGATGCCCGAGGGCCAGCGCGAGGTGATGGTTTTGGTGCGGGTGTAGAAGCGGAACGCATCCGGGCCGTGCTGGTTCAGGTCACCGAAGGCGGATTTCTTCCAGCCGCCGAAGGTGTGATAGGCCAGCGGAACCGGGATCGGAACGTTGATGCCGATCATGCCGACGTTGACACGGGCGGCAAAGTCACGCGCGGTGTCGCCGTCACGGGTGAAGATCGCGGTGCCATTGCCATATTCATGGTCCATGGCCAGCTTGAGCGCTTCTTCATAGCTTTGTGCACGAACGGTCGAGAGAACCGGTCCGAAGATCTCTTTTTTGTAGATGTCCATGTCGGGGGTGACATGGTCAAAGAGATGGGGGCCGACGTAGAAGCCGTTTTCATAGCCCTGCAGAGTGAAATCGCGGCCATCGACGACCAGGGTCGCGCCCTGTTCCACGCCGGTTTCCACCAGACGCAGGATGTTCTCTTTGGCAGCAGCGGTCACAACCGGGCCGTAGTCGATGTCTGCGCCACCGGTATAGGGGCCGACTTTCAGCTTCTCGATGCGCGGGACCAGCTTTTCGATCAGCTTGTTCGCGGTCTCTTCGCCGACCGGAACCGCAACCGAGATCGCCATGCAGCGCTCGCCTGCTGCACCGTAGCCTGCACCGACCAGCGCGTCAGCGGCCTGATCAAGGTCAGCGTCGGGCATGATGATCATGTGGTTCTTCGCGCCGCCGAAGCACTGAACGCGCTTACCGGCTGCGGTGCCGCGCGAATAGATGTAATGCGCGATCGGGGTCGAACCCACGAAGCCCACGGCCTGGATCGTCTCATTGTCGAGGATCGCATCGACCGATTCTTTGTCGCCGTTGATGACCTGCAGAACGCCGTCGGGCAGACCGGCTTCTTTGCAAAGCGCAGCCAGCATCAGCGGCACGCTCGGCGCGCGCTCAGAGGGCTTCAGGATCATCGCGTTGCCACAGGCCAGCGCCGGGCCCATTTTCCACAGCGGGATCATGGCGGGGAAGTTGAAGGGCGTGATGCCTGCCACAACGCCCAGCGGCTGGCGCATGGAGTACATATCGATGCCCGGGCCTGCGCTGTCGGTGAATTCACCTTTCAGCAGCTGCGGTGCGCCGATGCAGAATTCGATCACTTCCAGGCCACGCTGGATATCGCCTTTGGCGTCCGGAATGGTCTTGCCATGCTCACGCGACAGCACTTCTGCAAGCTTTTCCATGTCACGGTTGATCAGGCCGACCAGGGCCATCATCACACGGCCGCGTTTTTGCGGGTTGGTCGCGCCCCAGGCAACCTGAGCTTTCGCAGCATCCGCCACGGCCTGGTCGAGTTCTGCCTGGGTGGCGAGAGCGACCTTTGCCTGAACCTCACCGGTGTGGGGGTTGAAGACGTCGGCAAAGCGGCCCGAGGTGCCGGCGACCATTTTGCCGTTAACCCAATGTCCGATCTCTTGCATGGGATCCTCCCGTTTAGTCGTTTCAACCCGCAGGTTAGCCTTGCAGTTTTGCTTCTCACAGAGGAAGTTTGGCAAAGAGGATTTGCAAAAATGCAAAACGGAGGGGCGATGGATTGGGACGATCTGCGGGTGTTTCTGGCGGTGGCGCGGACGGAAAGCCTGTCGGGGGCCGGAAAGACCCTGCGCTGCGATGCCGCGACCGTGGGTCGGCGGGTGACGCGTCTGGAGGAGGCGTTAAAGGCGCGGCTCTTTCTGCGCTCGCCGCAGGGCTATCAGCTGACGGATGCGGGCCAGCGCCTGCTGCCCCACGCCGAAGCGGCAGAAACGGCGATGACAGCCGCCGGTGAGGATCTGGGCGGCACGGCCGGAAAGATCAGCGGCCAGCTGCGCATCGGCGCGCCCGATGGCTGCGCCAATTATGTGCTGCCCCAGGTCTGTGCCGCGATCTCGGATCTGCACCCCGATCTGGATATTCAGATCGTCGCTCTGCCACGGGTGTTTAACCTCTCGCGGCGCGAGGCGGATCTGGTGATCGGGGTCTCACCGCCCACGGCAGGGCGGCTGACGGTCCAGAAGCTGACGGATTATCACCTTCATCTCGCCGCGCACCGTGATTATCTGGCGCGTCACCCGCCGATCCGCAGCACCGCCGATCTGGGGGCGCATCGCATCATCGGCTATATCCCGGATATGATTTTCGACAAGGAACTCGACTACTTAGGAGAGACCGGGGCAGGGCCGGTGCGTCTGGGATCAAACTCGGTCTCGGTGCAGATGCAGATGGTGCGGGCGCGGGCGGGCATCGGCGTGGTGCATGATTTTGCGATTCCCGGCGCGGCGGGGGTGGTCAAAGTTCTGCCTGATGAGATTTCGCTCAAGCGCAGCTTCTGGCTCATCCGCCATGCCGATGACCGCCGGTCAGACCGTATGAACCGGCTGGCAGAGGCCTTGAGCGAGGGCCTGCGCCGCGAGGTGGCCCGCCTCGAAGCGCTGACTTGACAGAATCGCGCACCCTCCGCAGCGTGAAGGGGTAATGGTGCGGGAGAAAAGCGATGCTGGTCAGACAGATCCTGAGTGCGAAGCCGGAGCAGAAAGTGCTGGCCGTCGCGCCGCAGACCCCGGTTGCTGAGGCGGTGCGGATCCTTGCGGAAAAACGGATCGGCGCGCTGGTCATCTCCTCGGACGGGCGCAGGGCAGAAGGCATCCTGTCAGAGCGTGACATCGTGCGCGAACTTGCGGTCCGGGGTGGCGAGATTCTGACCCAGCCGGTCGCCGAGTTGATGACCCGCCGCCTCGTGACCTGCACCCCCGGCGATTCGGCGCGACATGTGGTCGAAAAAATGACCGCCGGACGCTTCCGCCACATGCCGGTTCTGGAAGGCGATGAAATGATCGGGCTGATTTCCATTGGTGATGTCGTCAAGGGACGCCTTGATGAATTAACCATGGAAACCAATGCTCTGGCCGATATGATCCGGGGCCATTAAGCGCCGCGCAACCGGGCAGAGAGACGCAATCTCCGCTTGAAAATACGGCGGTAATATTGTTGCTCTTGCAGCAGCGCAGCAAAACTCTGCTGCGTGGCAGCGAGGAGGCTTCCATGCGGATCGGACTTTATCCGGGGACGTTTGACCCCATTACTCTGGGTCACCTGGATATTATTGAGCGGGCAGCGCGGCTTGTGGACCGGCTGGTGATCGGCGTTGCCATCAACCGCGACAAGGGTCCGCTTTTCTCGCTGGAGCAGCGGGTGCAGATGATCGAGGAAGAATGCGCCGAGCTGACCCGCCGCACGGGGACCGAAATCCTTGTGCATCCCTTTGAAAATCTGCTGATCGACTGCGCCAGAGATGTGGGGGCCACGGTCATCGTGCGCGGCCTGCGGGCGGTTGCGGATTTTGAATATGAATTCCAGATGGTTGGCATGAACCGCTCGCTCGACAGCTCAATCGAGACGGTCTTTCTGATGGCGGATGCGCGCCGTCAGGCCATTGCCTCGCGTCTTGTGAAAGAGATCGCGCGTCTGGGCGGGGATGTGACGAAATTCGTGCCCGAGCAGGTGAATACTGAGCTGCGCAGCCGCTTTGGCCCGGTGACCGTGAAACTCACCTGAAGCCCGCCTGAACCATCGGGGGAGAGGCTCTGCGCCTTCGGGCGCAGAGACGGGGGCTGAGGCAGAGGCGCTGGCCTCTTTATTTCTGCAAAAGCGCCGCCACGCGCCGCACGGCCAGATCATAGCCCTGCACCCCGCAGCCCGCGATCACCCCTTCTGCCCGCAGGCTGATATAGGAGTGGTGGCGGAAGCTTTCGCGCTTGTGGATGTTTGAGATATGCACCTCAAGCACCGGCCCCTCAAAGATATTCAGCGCATCAAGGATCGCAACCGACGTGTGGCTGTAGGCACCGGGGTTGATGATGATGGCATCGAAAGTCCCGCGTGCCTGCTGGATCCAGGTGACCAGTTCGCCCTCAAAATTCGACTGCCGTGCCTCAAGGCTCAGACCCAGAGAGGCGGCCGTCGCACCGGCCAGGGCGACCACATCCTCCAGCGTGTCCCGGCCGTAAACCTCAGGCTGGCGCAGGCCCAGCATATTGAGGTTCGGCCCGTTCAGAAGCAAAATTCCCGCCATAGTTTCCCCCGCAAAGAAAAGGCCGCCCGGGTTCTCCCGCGCGGCCCTGCAAGCTTATTGATCCAGCGCGTCGACGCCGGGAAGGGGCTTGCCCTCCATCCACTCAAGGAAAGCACCGCCGGCCGTTGAGATATAGGTGAAATCCGAGGCTGCGCCTGCTTTGTTCAGGGCCGCCACCGTATCACCGCCACCTGCAACCGAGATCAGCTTTCCGGCTTTGGTCAGCTCTGCGGCGGCTTTGGCTGCGGCATTGGTGGCTGCGTCGAAAGGCTCAATCTCAAAAGCACCCAAGGGGCCGTTCCAGATCAGCGTGCGGCACTGCGCAAAGACCTCAGCGATCGCCTCAGCCGTTTTCGGGCCCGCGTCGAGGATCATGGCATCGGCAGGGCAATCCGCAGCCGCGACCACATCGTGATCGGCATTGGCTTTGAATTCCCGCGCCACCACCACATCGACGGGCAGATGGATCGTGCAGCCCGCCTCTTTGGCGCGGGCGAGAATCGCTGCTGCCGTGGGGGCCATATCGCGCTCAGCCAGGCTTTTGCCGACCTCAACGCCCTGGGTGACAAGGAAGGTATTGGCCATGCCGCCGCCGATGATCAGGTGATCGACCTTCGTCACCAGGTTCGACAGAAGCTCCAGTTTGGTTGAGACCTTCGCACCGCCCACCACGGCCGCCAGCGGACGTTTGGGGTGGCCGAGCGAGGCATCGAGGGCCTGGAGTTCCGCTTCCATCTGACGACCCGCACAGGCGGGCAGGGCCGAAGCCAGACCCGAGGTCGAGGCATGGGCGCGATGGGCAGCCGAGAAGGCGTCGTTCACGAAAATGTCACCGAGTTTCGCCAGCGCGGCGATCATCTCAGGGGTGTTTTTCTCTTCGCCCGCGTGAAAGCGGGTGTTCTCCAGCAGGAGAGTTTCGCCGGGCTGCTGCGCAGCCACCGCCGCTTCCGCTACCGCACCGATGCAGTCTTCGACAAAGCGGATCGGGCGGCCGAGGCATTTTTCCAGCGCCGGGAAAACCTTCGAGAGGCTCATTTCCGGGACGACTTTGCCTTTGGGGCGGTCGAAATGTGCCAGAAGCACCGGTTTGCCCCCCTTGTCCAGGATGCTCGTGATGGTGGGCACAATTTTTTCGATCCGGGTGGTGTCGGTCACCAGCCCGTTCTCCAGCGGCACGTTAATGTCCACGCGCACGAGAACGGTCTTACCGTTCAGCTCCATCTGATCGAGTGTTTTCCAGGCCATATCCATCTCCGCTTCCGGCGCACTCTCATTCCCGCCCATGGGCCGGAAGTCAACAGCTTTGGCCTTTCCCAGTTGCCGCATTCGCATTACTCTGCCGCCAGCTACCAAGGAGGCACCTATGGCCGAGTATAAAGACCCGGAAAACACCATCATCATGACGCTGAAGCACGGCGATGTTGTCATCGAGCTGCTGCCCGATGTCGCGCCCAAACATTGCGAGCGTATGAAAGAGCTGGCACGCGCCGGGGCCTATGACGGCGTGGTCTTCCACCGCGTGATCGACGGCTTCATGGCGCAGACCGGCGACGTCGCCAATGGCAATGCGGATAAAGACAGCTTCAACATCCGCCGCGCCGGTACGGGTGGCTCGGATCTGCCGGATCTGCCGGCGGAATTCTCGCGCATTCCGCATGCCCGCGGCTCGCTGGGCGCCGCGCGTTCGTCGAACCCGAACAGCGCCAACTCGCAGTTCTTCATCAACTTCAGCGACAACAACTTCCTGAACGGCCAATACACCGTTTACGGTCAGGTCGTGTCGGGCATGGAGCATGTTGACAGGATCGTTCGTGGTGAGCCGCCGCAAAGCCCGGACCGTATGCTCAAAGTGCGCGTGGCTGCCGATGTCTAAGGTCGCGCTGCTGGCGGGGGCTTTTGTCTGCGCGGCGGGCATGGCCTTTGCGGACCCCAAACTGGTGATCGATGTTGCGGGTGAAGCCAATGGTCAGGTTGTGATCAACCTGCGCCCGGATCTGGCTCCGAACCACGTTGAGCGTGTGGTGACCCTGGCCAAAGAAGGTGCCTATGACGGCGTGGCCTTCCACCGGGTGATCGACGGCTTTATGGCCCAGACCGGCGATGTCGAATTCGGCAAAGGCAGCGATCTGTCGCGCGCCGGGATGGGTGGCTCGTCGCTGCCCGATCTTAAGGCCGAATTCACGCCGACGCCCTATGTGCGCGGTGTGGTGGGCATGGCGCGGTCGCAGAACCCCGACAGCGCCAACAGCCAGTTCTTCATCACCTTTGCATCGGCCCCCTTCCTTGACGGCCAGTACACCGTCTTTGGTGAGGTTGAGAGCGGCATGGAGGTGGTCGATAAGATCCGCCGCGGTGCCGGTCAGTCGGGCTCGGTCACCAATCCTGATAAGATGGTGAAGGTCACCATTCAGGAGTGATCCTGACCGGAGCAGTCTTTCGGCGGGGGCCTTCGGGCCCCCGTTTCATTTCTGGCTCCGCTGTCCCTTTCCGCCCGCGCGGAAGTCTGATGTCACCCTGCGGCTTCGGGGCAGCGCAATGTGGTCCGCATCTCGCCGCTGTCGCCCTGAAGCGTGGCGGCGATAATGGCGCAGCCGGTGACCTGCTCCAGCAGCCGGGTCATGGTTTCCCGCGTGGCGCGGTGCTGTCCGGGGCGCAGGAAGCCAAGCCGGATAATCTCAGCCCGATTGCCTTTCTGATAGACGACATAGTCGCGCCCGTCGTGGCGGATGTCCGTGCGCTTTGCGTCAAAAAACTCCGGCGCGGGCTGGGCTCCGCAGGCGGCAAGCAGAAGGGTGAGGGGCAGAGCGAACCGATACATAGATGCGGGATACTCCGGCATGGTTAATATTTCGCTAAGACAGCAGTAACAGTCCGGAGCGCGCCTGGCCAGCCGCAGCCGTCTGATCCGCGACATATTGCGCGATTATGGCGGTATCGCCAGCCACGGGACAGAGGTAATCTGCGCCGGAACTGAGCAGGGGAAAGCCGATGAGTGAGCTTCAAAACCGCATCCGTCAGGGCCGTGGGGCCGAACCGGCCGATCTGGTGCTCAAGGGGGGCAGGGTGCTTTGCACCGTCACCGGCGCGCTGATCGAGGGGGATGTGGCGATCTGCGGCGGCACCATCGTGGGGCTTGGCCAAAGCTATTCGGGGCGGCGCGAGATTGATGTCTCGGGGAAAATCCTCGTTCCGGGGTTTATCGACACGCATCTGCATATCGAAAGCTCGCTGGTGACGCCCTTTGAGTTTGACCGCTGCGTGGCGCCGCGGGGGGTGACGACAGTGATCTGCGATCCCCATGAGATCGCCAATGTCGCCGGTGTGCCGGGTCTGCAGTATTTTCTGGATGCGGCCTTAAGGACGGTGATGGATATCCGGGTGAACCTCTCGTCCTGCGTGCCTTCATCGCCGATGGAGACGGCGGGGGCTGAGATCCTCGCCGGGGATCTGCTGCCGCTTGCGGATCATCCGAAGGTGATCGGGCTTGCGGAATTTATGAACTATCCGGGCGTCATTTATGAAGATCCCGAATGCATGGCCAAGCTGGAGGCATTTCAGGGCCGCCACATCGACGGTCACGCGCCGCTTTTGTCGGGCCGTGATCTGAATGCCTATGTCTCGGCCGGCATCCGCACCGAGCATGAGGCCACTTCGGCGGCGGAGGCCGTTGAGAAGCTGCAGCGCGGGTTGCGGGTGCTGATCCGCGAGGGCTCGGTCTCGCGGGATCTGGAGGCGCTTGCCCCTGTGCTGACGGATCTGACCTCGGCCTATATGTGTCTGTGCACCGATGACCGGAACCCGCTGGATATCGCGGAACACGGGCATCTTGATTATATGATCCGAACGCTGATTGCCAAAGGCTGCCCGCCGCTGGCGGTTTACCGCGCGGCAAGCCTTTCGGCGGCAGAGGCTTTCGGGCTGAAAGACCGGGGCCAGATCAGCCCTGGCAAGCGGGCTGATATTGCGGTGATCGACAGCCTTGAGGGCTGTCACGCTTCGCTGGTGCTGTGCAACGGCGTCGTGGCCGATGAGGCGGCCTTTGCGGCGCGGGCGCTGATTGAGCCGGTGGCCCGGAAATCCGTCCGGGCTGCGAAGGTTACGGCAGTGGACTTCCGCCACCGCGGCAACCGTGATGAGCTGCCGGTGATCGGCATACTGCCGGGCAAGATTATCACCGAGCATCTGCGGGTGGAGATCGCGCCTGAGGATGGCGACCGCAGGCCCGATGTGGCGCGTGATCTGATGCGGATTACGGTGATCGAGCGGCACGGCATCAATGGCAATGTCGCCAATGGCTTTGTGAAAGGCTTTGGCATGACGCGGGGGGCCATTGCGTCGACCGTCTGTCATGATCACCACAATATCGCCGTGGTGGGCGCAGATTACGAAGATATGGCAATCGCGGCCAATCGTCTGGGGGAGATTGAAGGCGGATTTGTCGTGGTGGCGGGGGGTGAAGTTCTGGCGGAACTGGCGCTGCCGGTCGCGGGGCTGATGAGCCTTGAGAGCTTCGAGGTGGTGCGCGGGAAACTGGTGGAGCTGCGGGCGGCGGCAAAGTCGCTGGGGGTGGTGCTCGATGAGCCGTTTTTGCAGCTGGCCTTTGTGGCGCTGCCGGTCATCCCGCATCTGAAGATCACCGATCGCGGCATGGTGGATGTGGACCGCTTTGAGCTGATCGCGGATTAAGCGGTGAGCGCCGGGGGCGCTGCCCCCGGACCCCCGGAGTATTTGGAAAAAGCCAAAGTCTCAGGAGGGGTGGTTGGAAAAAAGGGGCCGCAGGGCCCCTTTTCTTATTTCTTCGATTTGCCGGATTTGCCGGCGGCGCTGTCGGCGATGCGGCGGGCTGCATCTGCGGCGGAGCGCAGTTCTTCGGCGATTTCTTCTGCCTCTTCCGGGTCGAAATCGAGCGGCAGCTCAACCCCGTCGGCTTCGAGATAGATGCGGACCATGCCCAGAGTGGTCGGGCCGATCTGCAGATTGGCGGCGATGTCGCTTTGTTTATCGATGCCCATGGAAAGACCTCCGGCGCTGACGAATAAAGCCCGGACCTAGCGCGGATCGGACAATCGCGCAAGGACCGGGAGGTCACGCAGCCTGTCAGCCGTGGGCGGCTTTCAGAGCCTGATCCAGGTCGTTGAAGAGGTCTTCCGCATCTTCGATGCCGATGGAGAGGCGCAGAAGATCGCTCGGGCAGGGGGTGCCGGGGCCCTCAATGGAGGCGCGGTGCTCAATAAGGCTTTCGACGCCGCCAAGCGAGGTGGCGCGTTTCCAGAGCCTGACCTTTGCTGCCGTGGCGATGGCGGCCGCCTCGCCGCCGCTGACGCGGATTGAGATCATATAGCCAAAACCGTTCTCCATCTGAGTGGCGGCGATATCGTGGCCCGGGTGTTGCGGCAGGCCGGGGTAGAGCACCTGGGCCACCAGCGGATGGGCGGCGAGGCGTTTTGCAAGGGTGTCCGCTGCTTTGGCCTGGGCCTCGGCGCGCAGATGGAAAGTGCGCAGGCCGCGCATCAGAAGGAAAGCTTCAAAGGGGCCGAGGATGGCGCCGATGGCGCCGCGGATGCGTTTGACGCGGGCCCAGTACGCATCATCCTTGGCGGCCATGAGCACGCCGCCGATGACGTCCGAGTGACCGTTGAGGATTTTTGAGACCGAATGCATCACCACATCGGCCCCGAGGGTGAGCGGGCGGGTGTGGAAAGGGGAGGCCACGGTGCTGTCGACGGCGAAAAGCGCGCCATGGGTATGGGCGAGATCGGCGGCGGCGCGGATGTCGGTGATGGTCCAGAGCGGGTTTGAGGGGACTTCGGCCCAGATCAGTCTGGTTTTACCGGGCTGAATGGCGGCTTCGATCTGCGAGAGGCTGTCCATCTCAACGAAGGTGACGCTGAGGCCGAGGGCGGGGGCGTCTTCGAGAAGCCAGCGGCGCAGCGCCCAATACATGACTTTCGGGGCAATCACATGGGCGCCGGGTTCCAGCGCCATGAAGACCGCCGTCGCGGCTGCCATCCCGGAGCCGAAGAGAAGCGCGCCGGCCTTTGCCTCTTCGAGATGGGCGAGGACGGCCTCTGCCTCACGGATGGTGGAATTGTCCGGGCGGCCGTAGCAATAGCCTGAGGAATAGGCATTGTCCTCGTCGCGGATATAGGTGGTGGCGACATGGATCGGCGGCACCACGGCCTTTGTGATCGGATCGATGGCCCCCATGGCGTGAACGGCAAGGGTGCGCGGGCTGTAGTCTTTTTTGTCCATGTCGCTGGAATCCTTGATGGTCTTTTGAGCAGTTTCTGCTCTGGCCCGGAAAATAGCCGCGAAGTTTTGGTGAAAGATGGCGTTTTTTCGCGCCGCGTGACAAAAATCGTCCAAAAGGCGGGGGCAGATGGCGAAAAGCATCGAACTTGATCAGTTTGACGAGGCTTTGCTGCGGGAAATGCAAAGTGACAACCAGACACCGGCGCGGGTACTGGCGGAACGGGTGGGCCTGTCGCAAAGCGCGGTGCTGCGCCGGTTGCGGCGGCTGCGCGAAGAGGGGGTGATCCTGGCCGATGTGTCTGTGGTGAACCCGGCGGTGATGGGGGTGCCGCTGCGCATTCATGTGCTGGTTTCGATTGATCAGGGCGCGCGTCAGGCGGCGGCCTTTTCAAAGAAGCTCCAGGGGCGGCGGGAGGTGATTCACGCCTCTTATGTCACCGGGGGGGCGGATTTTGTGCTGCTGTTGCAGCTGGAGAGCATGGAGGCCTATGCGCAGTTCGCCGCCGAGGTCTTTCACGCTGACCCCCACGTCTCGTCCTTCTACACCTATGTCGCCATGCGCGAGGTGGTGGGGCTGCATCACCGGCAGAGCGCCTGCCGGTGATGCCAGGCCGTCAGCGGAAGAGTTTGCCGCGCAGGATCCCGGCCAGCGGGAAGGCGATCCGCGAGACCACTTGGGTCATCAGGAAGGCAATGGGCCATGCGATGATAAACTGGCTCATCCATTCCCTGAAGAAGCCCTCATGCGGGCCAAGGGCCACCAGCATCATGATCCCGGACATTGAGAATGCCATCATCAGGGTCATCAGGATCTGTGCGATTATCTGTACTTTTTTGTCCATAGCCTCAGCCTGTCAGAATGCGGGCCGGGCTGTCAGCAGATCTGACACCGCAGCACCGACGTGAACGAAGGTGCCGCGGGTTCGCGGGGGATGTCTCGCCCCGCGACCAATTCCCGGGGAGCTGAACCCCGGTGCCCGGAATAACCAGACCGGACTGAAATCTTTTCGACCTGTGGCAGATAGAAATCCCTGGCGCCGCTGTCAAGCGCGGCAGCCGGACGCAGGCTGAGGCCCCCGGTTACATTGAAAAAGAGGTGCCGCAGCCGCAGGAGCTGGAGGCATTGGGGTTTTCAATGACAAAGCGCGCGCCGATCAGCTCATCGGTGAAGTCGATCTTTGCGGCCTGCAGGAAGGGCAGGGAGACCGGATCGATCAGCACTTTCTGGCCCGCGCGTTCCAGCACGATGTCATCCTCGGCCGGATCGTCGAGCTTGATGTCGTAGTGAAAGCCCGAGCAGCCGCCGCCTTCGACGGCCACGCGCAGGGGCTTTTGCTCGCCCATGGCCTCCGCGATTTCGGCAAGCCGCGCCCAGGCGCGGTCGGTCACAGTGGGGGGCAGGGTCAGGGACATGGCGGCGATCATTGCGTTAAGTTTCCATCCGGTGTGAATATAAGCCTCATGACTGTCAGCGACAAGGAAGGCCAGATGCTCGCCCCCTATGCCTGCCACCCCGAGACCAGCCGCGGCCGGCTTTTTGAAGAACGCATGAGCACCTTTCGCTCGCCCTTTCAGCGCGACCGGGACCGGATCATCCATTCCTCGGCCTTCCGTCGCCTGAAGCATAAAACCCAGGTTTTCGTGGAATATGAGGGGGACTATTATCGCACCCGACTGACGCATTCCATTGAGGTGGCGCAGGTGGCGCGGACCATCGCAGGTGTGCTGGGTCTGAACACGGAACTGGCGGAAGCGGTGGCGCTGGCCCATGATCTTGGTCACACCCCTTTCGGGCATGCCGGCGAAGATGCGCTGGCAGAGCTGATGCAGCCTTACGGCGGCTTTGATCACAACGCCCAGGCGCTGCGCATCGTCACCCGGCTTGAGCGTCATTACGCAGATTTCGACGGGCTGAACCTGACCTGGGAAGCGCTCGAGGGGATCGCCAAGCACAATGGCCCGGTCGTCGGCCCCTTTGCGGGCCATGGGGAACCCTCCGGGCCTTTGCCCTATGCCCTGGCTGAGGCGAATGCGATGTGGGATCTGGAGTTATCCACCTTCGCCAGCGCTGAGGCTCAGGTCGCGGCGCTGGCCGATGACATCGCCTATACGCATCACGACTTGCATGACGGGCTGCGCTCCGGTCTGTTCACGGAGGAAGAGCTTGAGGGGCTGCCGGTGACCGGTCCGGCGTTCGAGGTTGTTGATCGGCTCTATCCGGGACTCGACCGGATGCGCCGCCGTCATGAGGCATTGCGTCGGGTTTTCGGCGCGATGGTTGAGGATGTGATCGCCGTCGCGCAGACCCGTCTGAGAGAGGCGCAACCTGCCTCGCCTGAGGACATCCGTGCGATGGACAGAATGGTCGTGCGCTTTTCCGAGCCCTTTCTGCAGGAGTTGAAGGCGGTCCGCAGTTTTCTTTTCAGCCATATGTATCGGGCCCCTTCTGTCATGGCAGAGCGCAGGCGTGTGACCGCAGTTCTGCACGACCTCTTCCCGCTGTTTCTTTCGCGCCCCGAACACCTCCCCGAAGACTGGCGGGCGGCGCCGGATCTGGCGGAGGATGACGTGGCCCTCGCGCGGATCGTCGCCGATTATGTCGCCGGCATGACCGACCGCTTCGCTTTACAGGAGCACGCACGGCTTTTCGGTGGCGCGCCGCCTTCTGTGACAGGGGATCTGACATAAATCAGGCAGATGATTGAATTTTTCCGCCTGAGATGCCTTGCATCGCGCCGCAGAGGCGGCTAATCACAGCGCAACGGACAGTTGGCCGAGTGGTCGAAGGCGCACGCCTGGAAAGTGTGTAGGCGGGGAACCGTCTCGAGGGTTCGAATCCCTCACTGTCCGCCATTACACCTTGATATTGCTATATTTTTTGCGGATTTTGGCTTCATACCCGCCATAATACCCGCCATCCGAAATGCGCTTGGATACTACAAGTTGCAACAATCCGGGCAGGGGCCTCTATCAGTCTTTTTACGAGAATCCTGTACCCGGCGGCCCATCGCCCGCAGCGCGCTGTCGAGGTCACTTCGATAGCTTCTTCTCCGTCAGCGCAGCGAAGAAACCACTCCCAGCCCTTCGTGGAACAAGCGCCCATCGCGATCGACAGATCACGATGGGCGCTTTTCTGGCTAATGCAGGCTAATGCCCAGCGCGCGGGTGTGATTACAGGCGGGCTGAGGCATTTCTGAGAGCTTCGTACAGCTGACCATACCCTATCAGGGCACCAATGAGGCCCTCTTGAATGTGAGCTGACCCCAGCGCCTGTCTGCTCATCTCGCTATGGGCTGCGTAGGCATCGATAATTGCGTCAGTTACCGCGGTTTTGAGGGCCGGTGAGCTGGCAAACTGATCCTTCATATTGTTCTGCGCCTGTTCGGCCAGTTTACTGTTGTCGAGCAGAGCCCCCTTGATGGCAGCTACATAGGCCAGCTGGTCGTTATCCGTCACGCCACTGAACATATCGTTCAGTTTGCCGAGGATTGCTGACAGCAAGGCCTTCTCCTGATCCTGCACACTGGCGGTCCCGGTATCCGTCAGCGGCTTCAGCTTTGGAGCGTCACCATTGAGGACCAGATCGGTCTGGCCTGTTTTGTTCAGACGGTGATGCGTCAGCACCACCTTGCTCAGGTCGATGGTTTCACGCTCACGGCCAAAGTCCAGCGAGTTGATGAGATGGCGGTAAAACATATAACGGGCTTCGATCGCCGTAGAGCCGTAGTCGAAGATCTGCGACAGGAAAGCGTAGAGCCGGCGATAGGAGGCCATCGTCGACTTAAAGAGGATCAGAGCCTCCTGAGCCTGCTTTGCCGCCTGTGCGGCTTTCTCGTTACCGGCAGCCAATGCGTGACGTTCATCCGTCTGTGCTGCTTTGAACTCTTTCAAAAGCCGATCTGCAACGGGCTCGATCGCAGCGCGCAGGTCTGCATGGGTCGCTTTTGGGTTCAGCTCAGCCTTAACGACCCGATCGACCTCGAAGTCGTCATAGTGGCCAAAAGCATCAAGCTTCGCGCGCAGATCGAGGACCTGATCCGGACCAGTCACATCTTCCAGTTCGGCCGTTTCGTAATACTGCCTGAAGGCTGTGAGGATATCCTCAGAGCTGTTGGCGAAGTCGAGAATGTAAGTGGTGTCCTTCTTCAGGTCGCCGGAGGACCACGCGCGGTTCAGCCGGGAGAGCGTTTGAACCGCCTGAATACCCGCAAGGCGACGATCCACATACATCCCGCACAAAAGCGGCTGGTCAAAGCCGGTTTGAAATTTGTTGGCGACCAAAAGGATATGGTAGTCGGGTTGCTTGAAGGCTTCCCGAATGTCGCCCTTGAGGTAGGGATTCACCGTCTTGTTGGTCTCGGTGAACTCACCGGGACCGCTCTCGGGGTCTGTGACTTCGCCCGAGAAGGCCACCAGGGTGCCAAGGCCGTATCCGCGCTCGGCTATGTACTTCTGGATTGCCAGCTGCCAGCGCACGGCTTCCTTACGGCTTTCAACCACCACCATCGCTTTGGCCTGACCGCCCAGCAGGGGCATCACCATCTCGCGGTAGTGTTCGACCACAACCGCAACCTTCTGGGCGATGTTATGGGGGTGAAGCTTAACCCATTTCATCAAAGCCTTTTGGGCTGCATTCTTCTCAACGGTGGTCTCATCAATTTCGGCGCCATCACTCGCCAGTTTGAAGGCGAGGGAATAGGGCGTATAGTTCCTGAGGACATCGAGGATGAACCCCTCCTCAATCGCCTGCCGCATCGAATAGACATGGAATGGGGCAGGAAGATTGCCTGGACCAGCAGGGGCGCTGGGGTCAGGGCAGCGGCCAAAGAGCTCCATGGTCTTGGCCTTGGGTGTTGCCGTGAATGCGATGAAACTGACCCCTTTGGCTTCACCGGCTTTTGAGGCCATCTGCATCGCGAGAATATCCTCGGCGCTGATTTCGCCGCCATCCTGCACATGCGCCAAATCGTCTGCGGAGAGGATTTGCTTGAGTTTGGAGGCCGCTTCACCGGTCTGGCTGGAATGTGCCTCATCGGCGATGACCGCGAAGCGCTTGCCCGAGGTTGCAGCCAGCTGCTGCACAGCTTCAAGAGCGAATGGGAAAGTCTGGATCGTACATACGACGATTTTCTTACCGCCCGCCAAGGCCTCAGCCAGCTGGCTGCTCTTGGAGCCCGTCTCTGAAGTGATGGTCGCTACCACACCCGTAGTGCGCTCAAAGGCAAAGATGGCCTCTTGCAGCTGCGTGTCAATCACATTGCGGTCCGATACTACCACGACCGAGGAAAAGATCTTCTCATCCTTTTCGTCGTGCAGATCGGCCAGATGATGCGCCGCCCAAGCGATCGAGTTCGTCTTGCCTGACCCCGCCGAATGCTGGATCAGATATTTTCCGCCCGCACCTTCCGCCAAAATCGCCTGACGCAGCTTGCGCGTGGCATCCAACTGGTGGAAGCGCGGGAAAATCACGCCTGTCAGCTGCTTTTTCTTGTTTTTTTCCGCCACCATATAGCGGCCCAAAATCTCAAGCCAGCTGTCGCGCTGAAGGACCTCTTCCCACAGATAAGCGGTGCGGTGACCGTTCGGGTTTACCGGATTGCCCGCCGCGCCATTGTCCCCCTTGTTAAAGGGCAAAAACCGCGTGTCGGGGCCTGCAAGGCGGGTGGTCATCATCACTTCACGATCTGAGATCGCAAAATGCACCAAGGCCCCGCCGGGGAAGTTCAAAAGGGGCTCAGGCTTTTTGCCTTTAGCCTGTGGGATACGGTCAAAGCGGTATTGGTCCACCGCATCCGCCACGCTTTGGGTGAAATCAGTTTTCAGCTCTAACGTTGAGACGGGGATGCCGTTCAAGAACAGCGCCAGATCAATACAATTTTCGTTCTCGGTCGAATAGCGCAGCTGACGCACCACGCGCAGGCGGTTGGCATTGTAACGCGCCAGAATATCGGGGTTGAGGCCCATGGCAGGGCGGAACTGGGCGAGTGACAAAGGCGCACGCAGGCCCACCACCTCGATGCCCGCGCGCAGCACATCCAAAGTGCCGCGCTGATCAAGCTGGGCGCGGATACGATCTAAAAGCTTGGATTCCCCATGTTTCTGGCAAGCCTCAGCCCAAGCTTTGGGCTGAGTGTCGGTGAACCATGCCACCAGATCGGCAGGAAACAGGGCACGCGGGCGATCATATTGCGCTGCATCGCCGATGCTATAGGCCCAACCATTGGCGGCGAGGTGGTTGCAAATATAATCCTCGAACCCGATTTCCTTATGCGTTGCCATGGAATGAAAAGCCTTATTCTAAAATGCTGTCGTCAAAATCGCGCAGATCAATCTTTCCGGTCACCGCCGCCGAGATCAAGGCCGAACGACGTTCTTGGAGAAGGCTGATAGCAGCGACTGCGGCATTGGATAGGCTATCAAATTTTTGAGTTACCCTATCCAAAAACTGAACAACTTCTTCTTGTTCCGGTAGAGATGGACAGGGGAACATGAAGCCTGCAATTTTTTCCAAGTGAAGGTTGATGACGGTGCTCTGCTTTTTGTCAGCCTCGATTTGCATTTCAATTTGCTTTGAAAGGAAGACATATTTTGCGAACTCTGCGCTTAACTCCCTGTTCAGCCGTATAAGGCAAAGGCTGACAAAGATGCTAAAGTCCCAGTCCCAAGTGATGACCATTGGGACCCCAACCGTCCCATTTTTGGACAGCAGAAGATCGCCTTTGCGCGGGTGGCAGCGTTTAATTAATTCGAGATGCTCTTCCAGGGGAATACGGGCAACTGTTTCAAGATCAGGAAAACCACGTGAAATATCTGTTACTCGTAGGAACGGCACACCTTCAGAAACGTAGGTGGGAGTGAAATGCGCACCATCCACAATCTGGCTTGTCATTCTGGAGAGCCTAATAACCTCCCACCCCTCAGGCACATCGCCGAGCCAATCGATGCCGGAGGGTTTGAGTTTGGCGTTTGGGTTGAGGCCCTTGGTGACGGCGTGGCTGATTGTGGCCTGACGTTTCTCGGCCAAAAGCGCGATCAGGCGGCGCTGTTCCTCGATCAGATCATCAATCTTCGCCACCTCCCGATCCAAAAACGCAGCAATCTTGCGTTGTTCGGTGAGAGGGGGGATAATCGCGAATAAGCCTCCAAATTTTTCTGGGTATAGCCTCAAGCGCGAGTCAATCACCCCAGCTGAAAAAGCCTTGAAATATCGGCAGTATTCATCAGTTCTGACCAAATGGTTTAGATACGCAGGAAATATCGAGCTGTTGAGCTTAAAAACAGCATAGGCGGGACTGACAATCCCGTTGAAGTCAGTGATCCCTTGCGCGCGATTCCATGCAAGCATGATATTCATCACAAGGTCGCCACTATAGGCAACTTTATACCCTTGAAGGCTCTCTGCGCGACTAAGAAACTCGCCGTCCTCGATACCTTCTGAACGTGGTCTAACTCCAGTGTAAGCCGAAACAGACAGTAATGTCTCATCTCCATCTTCGGAACGTTCGTCCCGTTCATGAAGGTGATTTTTAAAGCGAGATACCTCCCAGCCAGCGGGAACCTCGCCCAGCCACTCTACACCGCTGTATTTATACTCAGGATAGGCTTTCATGCGCTCAGGCCTTTCAGTAGGTCCTGAATACGGGCGGTGACTTTCGCCAGATCGGCGTCAATCTCGGCCAAGGGGCGCGGCGGCTCAAAGACGTAGAAATGCCTATTGAACGGGATTTCATAGCCGATCTTGGTCTTGTCCTCGTCAATCCAAGCGTCTGGCGCATGGGGCAGCACTTCGCGGGCAAAGTAGTCGGCCACATCTTCGGCCAAAGGCACGGTCTCGGTATCGCGCAGGGCACTATCGGCTTGCACCTTACCCTTGGCTTTGCCGCGTTGGCCCAAGATCAGATTGCCAGCTTCATCCTTCAAAGGCCGCTCAACGGTGATTTGGCGGAAACCAAAAGCCTCGTTGGGCAGGATTTTCGACAAGGGTGCCAACTTCACCGCACCGCCTGTGGGGGCTGCGGGCGGGGTTTGGCCTTTCAACACGACCTCGGTTGCAATCTCTTTGCCAGCCTCATCCAAAATGCGGGCAAGCTGCGCCTCGGCAAAGTCGCCGAACAGGCGGGTGACGGTGGCGATGTGCTCTTCGCCCATTTCTTTGCGTTTAGAGCCAAGACTTTTGCGCATCTTTTGCCAGAAGCTTGATCCGTCGATCAGCTGCACCTTGCCTTTGCGCTCGGCGGGCTTTTTGTTTGACAAGATCCAAACATAGGTCGCGATGCCTGTGTTGTAGAACATGTCGGTCGGCAGGGCGACGATGGCCTCGACCAGATCGTTTTCCAACACATAGCGGCGGATTTCGCTTTCGCCCGAGCCTGCGCCTCCTGTAAACAGCGGCGAGCCATTGAGGACGATGCCAAAGCGTGCGCCGCCTTGGGCTGCGGGGCGCATTTTCGACAGAAGGTGCATCAGGAACAAAAGCGAGCCATCCGATACGCGCGGCAGGCCGGGGCCAAAGCGTCCGGCATGGCCCCGTTTTTCATGCTCTTCGCGGATGGCTTTTTCGACCTTCTTCCATTCCACGCCGAAAGGCGGGTTCGAGAGCATGTAGTCGAACTTCTGATCCGTGTGCCCGTCGTCTGAAAGGGTATTGCCGAATTTGATATTGCCGACATCCTGACCCTTAATGAGCATGTCAGCCTTACAGATGGCATAGGACTCGGGGTTCAGCTCCTGTCCGAACAGAGAGACAGAGGCCGATGGGTTCATATCGGTCAGATATTCCTCTGCGACCGAGAGCATGCCACCGGTGCCAGCCGTCGGGTCGTAGATGGTGCGCACAATGCCGGGTTTTGCCAGCGCGTCGTCGTCTTCGGTGAAGATGAGGTTGACCATCAGGCGAATAACTTCACGCGGGGTAAAATGTTCACCCGCAGTTTCATTCGACAGCTCTGAGAAGCGACGGATCAGCTCTTCGAAGACAAGACCCATCTGGTGATTGCTAACCAGATCAGGGTGCAGGTCAATTTGGGTGAATTTCTCAACGACCTGATAAAGCAGGCCGGCTTTGGCGAGCCGGTCGATTTGAAGGTCAAACTCAAAATGCTCAAAGATATCGCGGATCTCGGGAGCGAAGGCGTCGATGTAAGTGCGCAGGTTTACAGCAATGTTGTCCTGGTCGCCCATGAGCCGCTTCAGGTCAAAGCGAGAGAGATTGTAAAAACCAACGCCGGACTTGCGGCGAACAAAGGCTTCGACGGGCATCTGCTGTGACTGACGCAGCTTAGCTTCTTCGAGCACATCGTCTTTGGTGGCTGCTAACACGCAGTCGATACGGCGAAGCACAGTGAATGGCAGGATTACCTTGCCATAGTCGGACTGCCTGTAGTCACCGCGCAGAAGGTCGGCGACGGACCAGAGAAAGGCTGAAAGTGCTTGTTGGTTCATGGGCCGCTCGCTGTATGTTTTGCCATACTGTTATCTACCGACGGCCAGCGAGGCCACGGTGAAGTTGCGTAGTATTCTGATTGTTTGCTGGCAGGTCTTACGCATTTGGGTTGTCGGTGAGCTTTTCCGCTCGCCACCGCGCCCAGCGCCGCCGCTGTGCCTGTGCGATCCGCTCACGGCCTTCCTCTGTCCTCGCTCCCGTAGAAAGGCCTCCATGATATTTGCACCGCTGTTTTCCCGGCGCTGAGCTGCACCAGCAGTGCGTGCCTTTCCTCGTCTTAGCGTTGCATCGAACCCTGCGTTGGTCTGCCGCGACTGCATACTGTGCCTTAAGTCGTTGGAGGCTTAATTCTATCGCGCGGTTCTCGGCCGCAATACGTGCGCGCATTCTAACACCCCAAACCGCGCGCGCGCATTTGACCGCCGATGTATCCGGCAAGTCCAGAACGCTGGCTATGGCGACAATGGCATGTGCTGATCTCTTTACCGTGCGGCGGTTCTCCCAGTAGCTGATGGCGTGCCTTCCCACTCCTGACAGCTCGGCGAGCTTAGTTTGAGACAGGCCAGCAGCTTTTCGGATTTTTGCAAGATCATCACCTGTCATGGGCATAGGTATCCTTCCGTTCTCGCCGCAGGTGACCTGCCACTGGTCCTTCATCCACCTGCAACCGGAGCCGGTTGCTGATTGATCCGTTCCGCAACGTTGGACCGCCCGAAGCTCGAGTTTTCGGGGATCATATCAGGTGGTGCGGCGTGGCACGTGCTCCTCTCTTCGGAGAGAGGTCGTTCGTGCGGTCTGACAAGAGGTATCAAACTGATGAACTGTTGCGAGGGGAGCTGCTGAAAGGCGCCCGAGCGTGAATTGCAAGCTTTCTCAGCAGGAGGAGTTAATCCATCTTGATATAGCACTCCTCAGACAGCACCGTCACGAAAATCAAGATTAGCTAGCGAGGCCAAGCGGTGGTGCCATTTCACGTTCCACGTAGACTGTTGTTAGGTGAGATAGAGGTACCGGAGGCCGACTTACTTTCAGCATCTGGTGTTGCAGTCGTGCTGGCAGAACCGGATCGTGTCCCATAGCGTGGTGTAGCTCGGTCTATGCCACTGCCTTTGGCGCGGTCCGAGCTGGTCAGTTTCTCTGCGCGACTGGCAGGCTGACGATGAGATCATCGCAGATCGGGGCCAGCGTTTCCAGCGTCATGTATCGGCCGCGCTGAACGGTCCATTCCTCGGTCTGCTCCATGAGGATTGCGCCGACCAAACGGCGGATGGCGGCCTCGTTGGGGAAGATGCCCACCACATCCGTGCGGCGCTTGATTTCGCCGTTGAGGCGCTCGATGGGGTTTGTGGAATGCAATTTGGTGCGGTGCTGGGCGGGGAAGGTCATGTAAGCCAGCACATCCTCCTCAGCAGAATCCATGAGGGCCGCGAGCTTGGGCAACTTACCCCGCATCTGATCCGCCACGACGCGCCACTGGGCTTTGGCGGCCTGATGGTCGGGTTGGGCGAAGGCCGTGGCGATGAAGGCCGACACCATGCCGCGGCTGTTCTTGCCGGCATGGGCCAGGGCATTGCGCTGGAAGTGGACGCGGCATCTCTGCCAAGTCGTTGAAAGCACACGCGCTGTTGCGGCCTTGATGCCCTCATGTGCATCGCTGATCACCAGCTTCACCCCGCTCAGACCCCGCCGGACGAGGCCGCGCAGGAACTCCGTCCAGAACGGCTCGGCCTCGGATGCGCCGATGGCCATGCCCAGCACCTCCCGCCGCCCATCCGTATTGACGCCCACCGCGAGGGTGACCGCCACGCTGACAATCCGCCCTCCTTGGCGCACCTTCAGATAAGTGGCATCGATCCAAAGATAGGGCCATTCGCCTTCAATGGGGCGCTCAAGGAAGGCATCCACCCGTTCATCGATCTCTTCGCACAGCCGGCTGACATGGCTTTTGGAAATGCCGGTTCCGCCCATAGCCTGCACGAGATCATCCATGGAACGTGTTGAAATGCCATGAATATAGGCCTCTTGGATCACGGCCGTCAGCGCCTTCTCCACCGAGCGGCGGGGCTCGAGAAAAGACGGGAAATACGATCCCGTCCGCAGGCGGGGGATCTTCAGTTCCACCTGACCCGCGCGGGTCTGCCAGTCGCGCTCACGGTAGCCGTTGCGCTGCGCGGTGCGCTCCGTCGACTTCTCGCCATACTCGGCATTGGTCTTGGCGCTGTTCCAGTTCGACACCGTCACGTGCATAGATACCTTCCTGCCGATAGAGCGGCAGACCATCGG
>NZ_SBLC01000022.1 GCF_004054105.1 Falsigemmobacter intermedius | reverse complement strand
CCACAACCTGCATCCGTTTCCGTCTGCCCCGCTGCGGTGAAGGGGTATCTATGGCCTTCACTCGCCGGCCGCAAGAGCAAAATTCAAAAAAGTCGAATTTTCCCGCACCCCCTGCTTCAGCGCGGCTGGACGGGCCGGGACGAGGCATGTCTGTTGATGGTGCAGATCAGGGCGAAGATTGCCTGCAATTATGGCATAATTTGCCAAATCACTGGTCCGTAATGGTTATTTTACCCCGCATTCCGACCGGAAATGCGGCCTGCGCACGTCAGACTGCCGTGGTTTTCGTCACTTCGACAGCTGTGCCGCTGCGACAGGCCCAAGAGGACGCTTGCCGGATTAATTTTTTTAGCTGACAGTTCCCTCATAAAAGCAGCTCCGGCCAACGGGGCGCTGAAAAGAAGAAAATGCGGGGAGTATCCTATGCCCGACCGGGCTCATCCTGTTCTTGAAGTACAGGACCTGAAGACCGTGTTTAAAACGCGCGGTGGTGAGGTCCATGCGGTCAACCACGTCAGCTTTTCGCTGCAACCCGGGGAGCTTCTCGGGGTTGTGGGCGAAAGCGGTTCGGGCAAATCCGTTACGATGATGTCCCTTCTGGGGCTTCTGCCCTCGCCTCCGGCCATGAATAAGGGCGGGAAGGTGATGTTTCAGGGCAAAGACCTTCTGAAGATTTCACCCAATGAGCTGCGTAATATCCGCGGCGGTGAGATCGGCTTTATCTTTCAGGACCCTATGACCTCTCTGAACCCGGTCTTTACGGTCGGCTATCAGATTATGGAGCCGCTGCGGCGCCATATGGGCATGTCGAAAGAGCAGGCCCGCAAACGTGCGCAGGAGTTGCTGGAGCTGGTGGGCATTCCCGATGCCGGGCGGCGCCTGAAGGACTTTCCGCATCAGTTTTCGGGCGGCATGCGCCAGCGGGTGATGATTGCCATCGCGCTGACCTGCGATCCGAAAGTGCTGATCGCCGATGAACCGACCACGGCGCTTGATGTGACGATCCAGGCCCAGATTCTGGAGCTGGTGAAAGACCTGCGCCAGAAACTCGGCATGGCGATCGTCTGGATCACCCATGATCTTGGGGTGGTGGCGGGAATCGCTGACCGCGTCATGGTGATGTATGGCGGTCAGGTGGTGGAGATGTCGCCGGTCAAAGAGGTGTTCAGCAAACCGCTGCACCCCTATACCCAGGCGCTTTTGCAGACCGTGCCCTCGCTGCGCGGCCCGCGCGAGGCGCGGCTTCGCACCATCGAAGGCCAGCCGCCGATTCTGCGGGCAGAACCGACCGCCTGCCCCTTCCTGTCGCGCTGCCGTCACGCAATTCCGCGCTGCAGCACCGAAAATCCCAAACGCCGCGAGCTGAGTCCGGGTCACGATGTGGCCTGCCACCGCGCCGAAGAACTTATCGCTGAGGCTGCCCATGTCTGAACACCGGCCTGTGACCGCACAAAAGCCGCTGGTCGAGGTCAATGGCCTCAAGATGTATTTCCCGATCCATGCCGGTGTGCTGCGCCGTCATGTCGGGGATGTGAAGGCCGTCGATGACGTCTCCTTCACCATCTATGAGGGCGAGACGCTTGGCCTTGTGGGCGAATCGGGCTGCGGGAAATCGACCTGCGGCCGCGCCGTTCTGCGGCTCTACGATCCGACGGCCGGCTCGATTCGCATCGACGGCCATGAGATCGGCACGCTGAGCCAGTCGCAACTGCGCCCCAAGCGCCCGCTGATGCAGATGGTGTTCCAGGACCCGCAGGCCAGCCTGAACTCGCGGATGTCGGTGGCCTCTATCATCTCTGAGCCGCTCGATGAGCACACGAAGATGAGCCGCGAGGAAAAACTCGCCCGCGTCTATGAACTGATGGATGCGGTGGGTCTGAACCGCGATTTTGCGAATCGTTACCCCCATGAATTCTCGGGCGGTCAGCGGCAGCGGATCGGCATTGCCCGTGCGCTGGCCCTGAACCCCAAGTTCATCGTCTGCGACGAGCCGATTGCGGCGCTTGACGTGTCGATTCAGGCTCAGGTGGTGAACCTGCTGGAGGATCTGCAGGAAAAGCTGGGGCTGACCTATCTCTTCATCAGCCACGACCTGTCGATGGTGCGTCACATCTGTGACCGCGTGGCGGTGATGTATCTGGGCCGCATCGTAGAGCTTGCCTCGCGCGACGCGCTCTATGAGGCTCCGCTGCACCCCTATACCGAGGCGCTGCTTTCAGCCGTGCCTGAGGCCGATCCCGATGCCACCGAGGGCAAACAGCGGATTATCCTGAAGGGCGATGTCCCCTCGCCTGCCAATCCGCCGAAGGGCTGCAATTTCTGCACCCGCTGCCCGAAAGTCATGGAGATCTGCAAAACGGTGAAGCCCGAGCTGAAGGAGCATAAGCCCGGGCATTTCGCAGCCTGCCATCTTCTCTGATCTGCGCAGGCGGCGCCAGAATAACGACCGGATCAACCGGCGCGACCATTAAGACCAACATGGAGAGAACCCGATGAAATTGAAATCCGCCCTTATGGGCGCTGCTGCGAGCCTGGTTTTTGCACCGGCCGCCTTCGCAGAGCGCGGCGCTGACGGCCACGTCAACGTGCTCTACTGGCAGGCCCCCTCGCTGATGAACCCCTATCTCTCGGGCGGCACCAAAGAGCTTGAAGTGGCCTCGCCGGTCATCGAGCCGCTGGCCCGCTTCTCGCCCAGCGGTGAGATGATCCCGCATCTGGCTGAGGAAATCCCGACGCTGGACAACGGCGGCTTCGCGCAGGATCTGAAATCGATCACCTGGAAGCTGAAAAAAGACATCAAATGGAACGACGGCTCGGATTTCACCGCCGATGACGTTGTCTTCACCTGGCAGTACTGCACCCACCCGGAGGGCGGCTGCGCTCAGGCGTCGAAATTCCACGGCGTGGAAAAGGTCGAAGCCATTGACCCGCACACCGTGAAGGTCAGCTTCGTTGAGCCGAAGCCCTATCCCTATGCCACCTTCTCTGGCCCGATGCAGCCGATCCTGCAGAAGAAGCAATTTGAGAACTGCCTTGGCACCGCGGCTCCGACCTGCACCGAGCAGAACTTCAAGCCGATCGGCACCGGCCCGTTCAAAGTCGTGGACTTCAAGACCAACGACGTCATCCAGTATGAAGCCAACCCCTACTTCCGCGAAGCCGACAAACCGGCTTTCGCCACCATGACCATCAAAGGCGGTGGTGACCCGGAAGCCGCGGTGCGCGCCGTTCTGGAAACCGGCGAATTTGACTACGCCTGGAACGCCATGATCGCCCCCGAGGTGATGGAGCAGATGACCGCTGCGGGCAAAGGCAAAGCCGTGGTCTCCTTCGGCACCCTGGTTGAGCGCATCATGACCAACCTCACCAACCCTTCGGCGCAACTGCCGGAAGGTGAGCGCGCCACCGTCAAACATCCGCACCCCTTCATGACCGATCCGGCCGTGCGTAAGGCGCTGTCGATGGCGATAGACCGTGAGCTGCTGACCGAAGTCGGCTACGGCCCGACCGGCAAACCGACCTGCGACTTCGTTCCGGCGCCGGAAGCCTATGCCGCCAACAACACCTCCTGCCTCCAGCAGGACATCGAGGGCGCAAACGCGCTGCTCGAAGAGGCCGGCTACAAAAAAGGCGCCGACGGCATCCGTGAGAAAGACGGCGTGCGTCTCTCGATCCTCTATCAGACCTCGACCAACGCGGTTCGTCAGGACTTCCAGTCGATGATCAAAGACTGGTGGGCTGAAATCGGCGTTGAGACCGAACTGAAGAACGTGGCCGGTGCCGTTTACTTCGGCTCGGACCCGGGTTCGCCCGATACCCTCGTGAAGTTCTACGCAGACGTTGAAATGTATGCCAACAACTTCGACGGCACCGATCCGGCCGCTTACCTCGCAGACTTCACCTGCGAAAAGATCCCCGGCCCGGACACCGGCTGGCAGGGCCCGAACTACAACCGCATCTGCTCGGAAGAGTATGACGCGATGATCAATGAGCTGAACCGCACCGCCGATCCGGCTGCGCGTCAGGAACTGGCGAAAAAGATCAACAACTGGCTGACCGTGGAAAACAACCACATCATCCCGCTGGTGCACCGTGGCGCTGTTGCCGTTCACGGCAACTCGCTCGGCGGCGTGGTTCTGAACTCGGTCGACGCTTCGATCTGGAACGTCAAAGACTGGCACCGCGTCAAGTAAGCCAGGGCTTACTCCGGTTCTCCGGCGGGGGCGCCACCGTGCCCCCGCCTCCTTCCAAGCCGTCTGAAAGTCCGGGTTCGCCACATGCTGACCTTCGCCCTGCGCCGTCTCATGACGGCGATTCCCACCCTCATCTTCATCTCTCTGGTGCTCTTTATGGTGCTGGAACTGTCTCCGGGGGATCCGCTTGCGGATATGCCGCTGACCATTCCGCCTGAAGTGCGCGAAAAGATCCGCCTGGCCATGGGCCTCGGCGAGCCCTGGTACGTGCGCTACGTCCTGTGGCTGAACAACTTCTTCGTCACCGAGCCGATGTATTGGTTCGACGGAACCTTCGGCACCGATTTTGCCGATGGCCGCCAGCGCATTCTGTCTTATCAGACCCGTTCGCCCGTCTTTGACACCATCGGCGAGCGTATCCCCCAGACCCTGAAGGTCGTGGGCACCGGCATGATCATCGGGATCTGCCTTGCGGTGCCGATCGGGGTGATTTCGGCCTATAAGCAATATTCCTGGTTCGATCAGATCGGGACTTTTATCTCGATGATCGGCTTCTCGGTCCCGACCTTCGTGACCGGCGTGGTGCTGATCGTGATCTTCTCGGTCTGGATCCCGAACGACAGCCCCTTCTGGCTGCCGACGGTCTATGACACCGGGCTGAAGGTCACCAATTGGGACACCTTTGTCGCTCAGGTCCGGCAGATGATCCTGCCCTCTGCGGTGCTGGCGCTTTACTACGCCGCGCAGATCAGCCGCTATATGCGCTCCTCGATGCTCGACAATCTCAGCCAGGACTATGTCCGCACCGCCCGTGCCAAGGGGATGAGCGAGAAGGTCGTCGTGCTGATCCACGTGCTGCGCAACTCGATGATCCCGGTTGTCACCGTCATCGCGCTGATGATCCCCGGCGTTTTCACCGGCGCCATCATCACCGAGACGATCTTCAAGGTGAACGGCATCGGGCAGCAGCTGCTGCTGTCGCTGCAGGGCAATGATGCGCCCATGGTGCTGACCATCACCTTTATCTTCGCGGTGCTGATCGTGACCTTCAACCTGATCGCCGACATTCTCTACGGCCTTCTCGACCCGCGGATCCGCTATGACTGACAGCATGAACACCGCCAAAGCGGCCGCAGCCGCCGCTTCCTACCGCCCGCCGCGCAACCAGTGGTGGGATGTCTGGGACCAGTTCCGCACCCATAAGGGCGCCATGTTCGGCATGTGTGTCTTTGTGCTGCTGATCGGGCTTGTGGTGCTGGGGCCCTGGCTCTGGGATGCCAGCGCCACCCAGACCAATATGCGGATGCGCAACAAGCCCATGAGCTGGGAGTTCCCGCTCGGGACGGACCAGCTGGGCCGGGATATCCTGGCCCGGGTCATTGCAGGCGGCAAAACCACCCTCGCGGTGGGCCTGACCGCCATGTGCCTCTCGATCACGCTGGGGGCGACCATCGGGATCTGCGCGGGCTTCTTCCGCCGCGCCGATAACATCCTGATGCGGATCACCGATCTCTTCCTTGCGCTGCCGCTGCTGCCACTGCTGCTGCTGATGGTCATGCTCTTCCGTGAGCCGCTGGTGCAGAACTTCGGGCCGGAGCTGGGGATTTTCCTTCTGATCGTGACGGCCATCGCGCTGACCTCCTGGATGAACACCGCCCGCATCGTGCGCGGTGAGGTGCTGACCATCAAAGAGCGTGAGTTCGTTCTGGCCGCCCGCTCGATCGGCACGCCCGCGCGGCGCATCATCCTGCGCCACATCCTGCCCTCGGTGCTTTCGCCGGTCATGGTGGCCGCAACCCTCGGGATCGCAAACGCCGTCATCACGGAATCGGCGCTCTCCTTCCTTGGGCTCGGCTTCCCACCGGACTTCCCGACCTGGGGGCGCCTGCTGCAGGACGGCATGCCCTATATCAACCTCTACCCGAGCCGCGTTCTCTGGCCCGCGCTGGCGCTTTCGTCGCTGGTGCTCTCGGTGAACTACATCGGCGACGGTCTGCGCGACGCGCTCGATCCGCGCATCCGCGGCCGCTGAGAGGCCCCTCTGACACTCAAAGGCCCCGCTCTGCGGGGCCTTTTCAGTTTCGCCCGAATTTCAGGCACTCTGCCCGCAGGACAGGCAACTGCGCGTTTTTGTTGCAAAAGGGACCGCCCCGCCCCGCGCCGGGAATTGAGAATGCCACGGCCCTGGGGTCCCAAGAGGGCATGAGCCTGATCACCGCCCCCCTCTTCCCTGCTCCGCCCCGGCTGCAACGCAGCTTTGGCGAGATCCGCGCCTCCTTTGAGGCCCGGTCGGGCGTCACGTATCTGAGCGGGCTGCGACAGGCCGGATCGGCGCGGGCCATTTCGCTTCCGGGGCCGGAACTGGTGATCCTGAACACCTCCGGCGGGCTGACGGGCGGTGACCGTCAGGAGATCCGCCTGACCTTGGGCGCGGGCACCCGTGTCACCGCCACCACCCAGACCGCTGAGCGGGTCTATAAATCCCCGGGCGGTCAGGCGGAGATATCGCTGCAGATGTCGGTGGGCGAGGGCGCCCGCCTCGACTGGCTGCCGCAGGAGACCATTCTCTTTGAACGCTCTGCCGCGCATCGCCGCACGCAGATCGACCTTGCCCCAGATGCCAGCTGCCTCAGTTGTGAGACCGTCATCCTGGGCCGCACCGCCATGGGCGAAGTGCTGAGCGACGTCTCGTTCCGCGATGAGCGTCTCTTCACCCGCGCCGGTCGCCCCGTCCATTTTGAGCCGATGCATCTGAACGCCGATGCCCTGCGCGACACGCCCGCAGGGCTTGCCGGGGCGCGTGTCCTTTCGGGGACCGTGCTTCTCGGCCAGGGCGCGGAAGACGCCATCGGCCCCGTGCGCGCCGCGCTGGACGAGCCGGGGGTGCAGGGCGCGGCTTCGGGCTTTGACGGCCGCCTCGTGGTGCGGCTGATGGCCAGAGACAACTGGCCGCTGCGCCGCCAGCTTATCCGACTTCTGACGGTGCTTCGCCCGTCCCCCCTGCCCCGTGTCTGGCACAGCTGAGGACCCCAATGAACCTGACCCCGCGCGAAAAAGACAAACTTCTGGTCAGCCTTGCCGCCATGGTGGCCCGTAACCGCCTGGCGCGTGGCGTGAAGCTGAACCACCCCGAGGCCATCGCGCTGATCACTGACTTCGTGGTGGAAGGCGCACGCGACGGCCGCTCCGTCGCTGATCTGATGGAGGCCGGGGCCACCATTCTCAGCGCCGATCAATGCATGCCGGGCGTGGCCGATATGATCCACTCGGTCCAGGTCGAAGCCACCTTCCCGGATGGCACCAAGCTGGTGACCGTCCACCACCCGATCCGCGGGGCTGAGACGCTGTCGCCCGGTGAGGTGCTGGCGGCGAAGGGCGATCTGATCCTCAACGAGACCGCACCGGTGACGAAGCTCATGGTCGCCAATACCGGCGACCGCCCGATCCAGGTCGGCAGCCACTACCATTTTGCCGAAACCAACGCCGGGCTCTCCTTCGACCGGGAGGCCGCACGCGGCCAGCGCCTCGATATCCCCGCCGGCACCGCCGTGCGCTTTGAGCCGGGGCAAAGCCGCGAAGTGAGCCTCGTGCCGCTGGCCGGTGCGCGGATTGTCTACGGCTTCAACCAGCAGATCATGGGCAAGCTTGACGGATAAAGCGCCGGGGTAAACGCTGCTGCGGCAGATGACTGCAAAACGCCGGGAAACCGGCAGAACAGGGAGACTAAGACCATGTGCAATGCCTGTGTGATCGACTCCGTGAAACGTTCCATGCTCTCGCGCCGCAGCCTCTTTACCGGGGCCGCAGCCACCACCGCCGCCGTTGTGGCCGCAGGGCTTACTTCGGCCCGTCCGGCCCTCGCTGCCGGTTCCGGCAAGGTCGCCGATCTGACCCATGCCTGGGACAGCGACTTTCCGACCTTCGACGGCAACCCCGGCATTCTTTACGAAGAAGCCGTCAATATCGATAAGTCCGGCTATCAGCTTTATAAGCTGACGATCTTTGAACATTCCGGCACCCATATCGACGCGCCGCTGCATTTCTCCAAAGACGGCATGTCGGTCGATGAAATCCCCGCCGGGAACCTCGTCTGCCCGCTTTGCGTGATCGATCTGAAAGCAAAGGCCAAATACGACGCCAATGCCATGGTTGAGCCTGCCGATATTGAGGCCTGGGTCTCTGCCAATGGTGAAATCCCCGCCGGGGCCTGCGTGGCCTTCAACTCGGGCTGGGCCGATAAGGTGGCAACGCCTGAATTCCGCAACACGCCCGATGGCAATTTTGCCTTTCCGGGCTTTTCGAAAGCCGCGACCGATCTGCTGGCCACGATGAATGTTGCCTGCATCGGCACCGATACGCTCTCGCTCGATCCGGGCAATTCCGCCGATTTCGCGGTGCATAACTCCTGGCTGCCCTCGGGCCGCTATGGGATCGAGGGGCTTGCCGGCCTTGATGCGGTGCCCGCCAGGGGGGCGACGATCTTCGTTGGCGCGCCGAAACACAAAAAGGGCACCGGCGGTCCGGCCCGGGTGCTGGCGGTTTACTGATGGCCACGGTCAAGCTTCTCTCCGATGAAGAGGCCGCGCCCGAAGCCCGCGCCGTCTTTGATGACATCCGCGCCAGCCGCGGCACGGATTACGTCAACAACTTCTGGCGTGCGCTGGCCCATAACCCGGATGAGCTGACCGATGTCTGGGCCCGGATCAAAAGGGTGATGGCCCCGGGCGCGCTCGATCCGCTGACCAAAGAGCTGATCTATATCGCCGTCTCTGCCGCCCATGGCTGCGGCTATTGCCTGCATTCGCATACGGCCTCAGCCCGCAACAAAGGCATGACGCCTGAGATGCATGCCGAGCTCCTCTCGGTCATCGCCATGGCCTCGCGCACCAATGCACTGGCCACGGCTTTGCAGGTGGAAACCGACGACCGCTTCCTGGCCTGACCCTTTGCCGGGGCGGCCCGCCCGCCCCGGTTCCTCCCCCAAGACCCTGACAAAGGTGCCCGATGCCCTACGCCATTTCCCGCGCCGCCTATGCTGATATGTATGGCCCCACCAAAGGCGACCGCCTGCGGCTTGGCGATACCGACCTTATCATTGAGGTCGAGCGTGACCTGATCGCAGAACGCGGCGGCTATGGCGATGAGGTGAAATTCGGCGGCGGCAAGGTGATCCGCGACGGCATGGGCCAGAGCCAGATCACCCGCGCTGAGGGCGCGATGGACACCGTGATCACCAATGCGCTGATCCTGGATTACACCGGGATTTATAAAGCCGACGTTGGCCTGCGCGGCGGGCGCATCGCCAAAATCGGCAAGGCGGGCAACCCCGACACCCAAAAAGGCGTCGATGTGATCGTCGGCCCCGGCACCGAAGTGATCGCCGGCGAAGGCCGCATCCTGACCGCCGGTGGCATGGACGCCCATATCCACTTCATCGCGCCGCAGCAGATTGATGACGCCCTGCACTCCGGCATCACCACCATGCTCGGCGGCGGCACCGGTCCGGCCCATGGCACGCTTGCCACCACCTGCACCCCCGGGCCGTGGCATATTGAGCGGATGATGCAGGCGGCTGAGGCCTTTCCGATGAACCTCGCCTTCTCAGGCAAGGGCAATGCCTCGCTGCCTGCCGGGCTGGAAGAGCAGATCCGCGCCGGTGCCTCCTGCCTGAAGCTGCATGAGGACTGGGGCACCACTCCCGCCGCCATCGACTGCTGCCTGAGCGTGGCCGAAGCGATGGATATTCAGGTGATGATCCACACCGATACGCTGAATGAATCGGGCTTTGTGGAAAACACCCTCGCCGCCATCAAAGGCCGCACCCTCCACGCCTTCCACACGGAAGGCGCAGGCGGCGGCCATGCGCCTGATATCATTAAGGTCGTGGCCTCGCAGAACATCCTGCCCTCTTCGACCAATCCGACCATGCCCTATACCGTCAACACCATCGAGGAGCACCTCGATATGCTGATGGTCTGCCACCATCTCGACCGCAAAGTGCCCGAAGACGTGGCCTTCGCCGAAAGCCGCATCCGGCGCGAGACGATCGCCGCAGAAGACATCCTCCACGACATGGGGGCGTTTTCGGTGATCTCCTCTGACAGCCAGGCCATGGGCCGCGTCGGTGAAGTCATCACCCGCACCTGGCAGAGCGCCCATAAGATGAAGCGCCAGCGCGGTGCCCTGCCGGAGGAAACCGGCAACAACGACAACGCCCGCGTCAAACGCTATATCGCCAAATATACCATCAACCCCGCGCTGGTGCATGGCATCTCCGCGCATATCGGCTCAATCGAGGTCGGCAAACGCGCCGATCTCGTGCTCTGGTCGCCCGCCTTCTTCGGCGCCAAGCCCGAGATGGTGCTCCTCGGCGGGCAGATCGTCGTAGCGCAGATGGGTGATCCCAATGCCTCGATCCCGACGCCGCAGCCGGTCCACACCCGCCCGATGTTTGGCGCTTACGGCGGCGCGGTCACCCGCGCAGCGGCGATCTTCACCTCCAAGGCTGCGCTCGAGGATGACATCAAACACCGCTACGACCTGCGCAAAGACCTGATCGCGGTTGAGAACTGCCGCGGCATCCAAAAATCCGATATGCGCCTCAACTCGGCCACCCCGCAGATTGAGGTGGACCCCGAGACCTATGAGGTCCGCGCCGATGGCGTGCTGCTGACCTGTGAGCCCGCGGGTGAGCTGCCGCTCGCGCAGCGCTATTTCCTGTATTGAGGTTACCATGCTGACCGTCACCCGCCTGATGCCCGTCACCCCTGAGGGTCACTACGACCACATCACCCTCGATTATGACGGCCGCCTGCTGCGCCGCAAACTGCTGACCACCGATCACGGGGTCGAGTTCATGTTCGACCAGCCCGCGCTGGTGAACCTGGATGACTACCAGGGGATGGAACTCTCTGACGGCACCATCGTCGAGATCCTTCCCGCCGTCGAAGAGCTCGTGGAAATCCGCGGCAACCTCCCGCGTCTGGCCTGGCATATCGGCAACCGCCACACCCCCTGCGCCATTGAGGCCGACCGCCTGCTAATCCGGCGCGATCATGTGCTCGAAAAGATGCTGCGCTTCCTTGAGGCTGACATACGCTACATCGCAGCGCCCTTCACGCCGGAAGGCGGCGCTTATGGGCAGGGCCGCACCATGGGCCATGATCACGGCCCCGCCCAGAATCATGGTCACGACCACAGCCACAGCCATTCCCACGGCGGCGGCCAGCCCCATGTGCACGGACCCGGCTGCAGCCACGACCACTGAGATGCTCAGCCTCAATGCCCTCTCGCTGCTGCAATGGCTCTCCCCCGCCTTCCCGACCGGCGCCTTCGCCTGCTCGGGCGGGCTCGAGACCGCCATCGCAGATGGGCGCATTAGCACGGGCCACGACCTGCAGGCCTGGCTCAGCCATCTGCTCTGCCAGGGCCCCCTCTGGTCCGACGCGGTGCTGCTCGCCGAAGGCCTGAAACCCGGGGCCGATCCCGAGGCCCTCGATGGCCTCGCCCGCGCGCTCTGTCTCTCTGCCGAGAGGCTCGAAGAAACCCTCAGCCTCGGCACGGCCTTTGCCCGAACAGTCTCGGCCGCCACCGGCCGCAGCCTGCCGCCGCGCGCCCTGCCCATCGCCATCGCCGAAGCCGCAGCCCCCCTCAGGCTGCCGGTCGAGACCGTGCTGGCCCACAGCCTTCACGCCGCCCTCAGCAATCTCGTCACCATCGCCACCCGCGCGGTCCCGCTCGGCCAGACCGAGGGCCAGCGCATCCTCGCAGCCCTCCACCCCCTGATCCTCCGGACCGCCCGCCGCGCCGCGGCCTCCGATCTCTCTGACCTCGGCACAGCCGCTTTTGCGGCGGATCTCGCGTCTCTTTCACACGAAACCCTGCAACCAAGGCTTTACCGCACATGAGCACCGGCCCCCTCCGCGTCGGCATCGGCGGCCCCGTCGGCGCCGGCAAAACCTCGCTCACTGAGGCCCTCGCCCGCGCCCTTGCCCCCCGCCTCTCCATGGCCGTCATCACCAATGACATCTACACCCGCGAAGATGCCGATTACCTCACCCGCGCCCAGGTCCTGCCCGCGGCCCGGATCCGCGGCGTCGAAACCGGCGGATGCCCGCATACGGCAATCCGGGAAGATGCCTCGATCAATCTCGCCGCCATCTCCGATCTGACCGCCAGGATCCCCGACCTCGATCTGATCCTCATCGAATCCGGCGGCGACAATCTCGCCGCCACCTTCTCGCCCGAACTCGCAGATCTCTCGATCTATGTGATCGACACCGCCGCAGGCCAGGACATCCCGCGCAAGAAGGGGCCGGGGCTCACAAAATCAGATCTCCTGGTGGTCAATAAAACCGACCTCGCCCCCCATGTCGGCGTCGATCTCACAGAGCTCGAAGCCGACACCAGCAAAGCCCGCGGTACAAAACCCTTCGTTCTCGCCGAAGTACGCAACGGCAAAGGCCTAGATCAGATCATCTCATGGCTCCTGCGCCACGGCGGCCTCACCCCCACTCCCTGACTTTGGTTTTTTCAAAATACTCCCGGGGGGTCCGGGGGCCGGCAGCCCCCGGCGCTCACCACAAAAGCAAAGGCCCGGGAGTTCACACCCCCGGGCCTTCTTCATTCCATAAGCTGAAAGATCAGCCGTCGATCATCGGCAGCAGCTGGTCGATCGACTTCTTCGCATCACCGTAGAACATGCGGGTGTTGTCTTTATAGAACAGCGGGTTCTCGATGCCCGAGTAGCCGGTGCCCTGACCGCGTTTCGACACGAAGACCTGTTTCGCTTTCCAGACTTCCAGAACCGGCATGCCTGCGATCGGCGAGTTCGGATCTTCCTGAGCGGCCGGGTTCACGATGTCGTTCGAGCCGATGATGATCACGACATCCGTTTCCGGGAAGTCGTCGTTGATCTCATCCATCTCCAGCACGATGTCGTAAGGCACTTTGGCTTCCGCCAGCAGCACGTTCATATGGCCCGGCAGACGACCCGCAACCGGGTGGATCGCAAAGCGCACGTTCTTGCCACGGCCACGCAGCTTGCGGGTCAGTTCCGACACCGACTGCTGCGCCTGAGCCACCGCCATGCCATAGCCCGGCACAATGATGATGCTGTCGGCATCGTTCAGCGCCGCAGCCACGCCTTCGGCGTCGATCGCAACCTGCTCGCCGGTCACTTCCATGGCCGGACCGGTGGTGCCGCCAAAGCCGCCCAGGATCACCGAGATGAACGAGCGGTTCATCGCCTTACACATGATGTAGGAGAGAATCGCACCCGACGAACCCACCAGCGCACCCACAACGATCAGCAGATCGTTGCCAAGCGAGAAGCCGATCGCTGCAGCCGCCCAGCCCGAGTAGCTGTTCAGCATCGACACCACGACCGGCATATCGGCGCCGCCGATACCCATGATCAGGTGATAACCGATGAAGAGCGCAGCCACGGTCATCAGGATCAGCGTCCAGGAACCGGCACCGTTCAGATAGGCAATCAGCAGCACCAGCGACAGCAGCGCAGCGCCCGCGTTCAGCATATGGCCGCCGGGCAGTTTCTTCGCCTTGCCGTCCACTTTGCCCGCCAGTTTGCCGTAAGCAATCACCGAACCGGTGAAAGTCACGGCACCGATGAAGACGCCGAGGAAGGTCTCAACACGCAGGATCGACAGCTCAGCCGAACGTGCCGGGTCAAACTTCGCCAGAACTTTCGCGGCAAAACCGCCCGCGCCCTGAATGGCGTTCAGCGTATCCGCATCACCGGCTGCCAGAGCCGCAGCAATACGGGCCATCTCAGCTTCCGAGTTGAAGCCGATGAAGACCGCCGCCAGACCGACCAGCGAGTGCATCGCAGCGACCAGCTGCGGCATCTCGGTCATCTGAACTTTTTTGGCCAGCACAACGCCGATGGCGCCGCCGATCAGCACCAGAACCAGCGCTGCCGCAGCAAAACCGGTCGAAATGCCCGGTCCGATCAGGGTTGCCGCCACCGCCAGCGCCATGCCGACGATGCCGTACCAGACGGCGCGCTTTGCACTCTCCTGCCCGGACAGACCGCCCAGGCTGAGGATCATGAGAACGGCCGAGACCACATATGCGGCCGTGGTAAATCCGTAATCCATTCGGCCCTCTCCTTACGACTTCTGGAACATGGCGAGCATGCGCCGGGTGACCGCAAAGCCACCGAAGATGTTGATACCGGCCATAAAGACCGACAGCCCTGCCAGCACGATCACGAGCCAGGAGCCCGAGCCGATCTGCATCAGCGCGCCGAGGATGATGATCGACGAAATCGCATTGGTGATCGCCATCAGGGGCGTGTGCAGCGAATGCGCAACGTTCCAGATGATCTGGAAGCCCACAAAGCAGGCCAGAACGAAGACGATGAAGTGCTGCATGAATTCTGCCGGAGCCACCAGGCCCACCAGCAGCAGCAGAGCCCCCGAGACACCCAGCAGAGTGAACTGGTTGCGGGTCTGCGCCTTAAACTCAGCGGCTTCCTTCGCGCGTTTCTCTTCCGGCGTCAGCTCTTTCACCTTTTCTTTCGGCTTCTGAGCAGCAATCGCCTGGATCTTCGGCGGCGGCGGCGGATAGGTGATCGCGCCCTCATGGGTCACGGTCGCGCCGCGGATGACGTCATCTTCCATGTTGTGGAAGATCACACCGTCTTTTTTCGGCGTCAGATCCGTCAGCATGTGGCGGATGTTGGTCGAGTAAAGCGTCGAGGCCTGAGCCGCCATACGGCTCGGGAAATCGGTGTAGCCAACGATGGTCACGCCGTTCTCGGTGACGATTCTCTCGTCCGGAATGGTCAGATCGCAGTTGCCGCCGCGCTCGGCCGCAAGGTCAACGATGACCGAGCCGGGCTTCATCATCTGAACCATATCTTCGGTCCAGAGTTTCGGAGCCGGACGGCCCGGGATCAGCGCCGTGGTGATGACGATGTCCATATCCGGTGCCAGCTCGCGGAATTTCTTCAGCTGAGCTTCACGGAACTCGGGGCTCGAGGGGGCTGCATAGCCGCCGGTTGCCGCGCCGTCCTGCACCTGATCTGCGAAATCGAGGTAGACGAACTCGGCGCCCATCGACTCGATCTGTTCCGCCACTTCCGGGCGCACGTCGAAGGCATAGGTGATTGCGCCCAGCGAGGTCGAGGTGCCGATGGCGGCCAGACCTGCCACGCCCGCACCCACCACCAGGACTTTCGCCGGCGGCACTTTGCCTGCAGCGGTGACCTGACCGGTGAAGAAGCGGCCGAAGTTGTTGCCCGCCTCAATGACCGCGCGGTAGCCCGCGATATTGGCCATCGACGACAGCGCGTCCATCTTCTGCGCGCGCGAAATCCGCGGCACCATGTCCATGGCAACAACGGTTGCGCCGCGGGCGCTGATCGCCTCCAGCAGCTCTGCGTTCTGTGCCGGCCAGAAGAACGAGATCAGGGTCTGGCCCTGACGCAGAAGGGCGACCTCAGAGGCCTCCGGTCCGCGTACCTTCACCAGCACATCCGCTGCTTCCGAGACCGCCTGGGCGGTCGGAAGAACGGTGACACCCGCCTTCTCATAGGCCGCATCCGAGAAACCGGCCTTCGCCCCTGCACCGGATTCGATCACACAGGTGTGGCCGAGTTTCACCAGCTGCAGAGCCGAATCCGGAGTCATTGCGACCCGGTTCTCACCCTCGAATATCTCTTTAAGAGCGCCGATCTTCACCTGATCCGTCCCCCTATCCCCTTCACATCCCCGAAGGGATTGTTTCTGCACAGCCGGCCCTGCAAGAGTCCGACAGATTCTGCACGTGACCACTTACCATCGCGCAACAAAGTTTCACAAGAGGATGCTGCAAAGCAGCACCTCCCGTGTCATTTGCAACACCCCCGGAATGATGTCTCACATCCCCCCCGGGCCCGGTAAGCTGAAACCCGCCTGCCTGCGCAGGCGGCCGCAGCCACGCCCTGAAAGCAAAGCAGCCAGGTCAGCTTTGCCGTAACGTTACAACGCTGCCTGCGCAACAGTTTCAGGACAGATCACCGCAGAACTGTCCTTACTGCGGGGTGAGACAGAATGCAGCAGACACGGAATTTCATGCGACACCGGATCGAAAGCAGCTTTTCACGCCAGGGGTTCCTGACCCTGCTCGGCGCCCGGCTTCTCAGCGTGGCCCCCGGAGAGGTGAGCCTCGCCGTTACCCTGCGGCCTGAGTTCAGCCAGCAGCATGGCGCGGGCCATGCGGGGATCAGTTTCACCCTGGGCGATGTGGCCGCAGGCTATGCGGCGCTGACCCTGATGGAGCCGGGGGTTGAGGTGATGACCTCTGAGATGAAGATCCACCTTCTGCGCCCGGCAGTGGGGGAGGAACTGGTGGCAAAGGGCTTCGTCCTCAAAGCGGGGCGGCGGCTGATCGTCACCCGCGCGGATGTCTTCGCGCGCCGCGGCCCGGATGAGGTGCTGATCGCCACGCTGCTCGGCACCATGGTGCCGGTCGCCCCCGAGCTTTCATGAAAAACGGCCCCGAAGGGCCGCTTTGAAGGGGGATCAGGCGGTCAGGCCTTCCGGCTCCGGCAGGCCATTGGCGCGGCAGCAGGCCGTCAGCGTATTGGCCAGCAGGCAGGCGATGGTCATCGGCCCCACGCCCCCCGGCACCGGGGTAATCGCGCCTGCGACTTCAGCGGCCGAGGCATAATCCACGTCACCGACCAGCTTTTGCTTGCCGTCGCGCTCAATGCGGTTGATGCCGACGTCGATCACGGTGGCACCGGGTTTCACGTAATCACCGGTAATCATTTCGGGGCGACCCACGGCGGCGACCAGAATATCGGCGCGCTTACAGACCTCTTTCAGGTCTTTCGTCCGCGAATGCGCAATGGTCACCGTGCAGCTGTCCCCCAGGAGAAGCTGCGCCATGGGCTTGCCGACGATATTCGAGCGGCCCACCACAACGGCGTTCAGCCCCGAGAGATCGCCCAGACGGTCGCGCAGCAGCATCAGGCAGCCGAGCGGCGTGCAGGGCACCATGGACTTCTGCCCCGTCGCCAGCAGACCGACGTTGGAGATGTGGAACCCGTCGACATCCTTGGCCGGATCGATCGCATTGATCACCGCGGCCTCTTCCAGATGGCCCGGCAGCGGCAGTTGCACCAGAATGCCGTGCACCGCCGGGTCAGCATTCAGCTGTGCGATCAGCGCCAGAAGTTCGTCCTGAGAGACCGAGGCATCGAGTTTATGCTCAAAGCTGTTCATGCCGACTTCGACGGTCATCTTGCCCTTGGAGCGGACATAGACCTGGCTTGCCGGGTCTTCGCCCACCAGCACCACGGCCAGCCCTGGGGTGATGCCTTTGGCCACCAGCCCCGCCACGCCCGCAGCAACCCTGCTGCGCACCTCGGCCGCGAAGGCCTTTCCGTCAATGACCGCTGCCGTCATGGTTCAATCCTTCGTCTTCTGCCCTGCCCCGAGGAGGTCTTCCTCGTGAGCAATGGCCCATTCCATCAGCTCGCGCCACAGCCGCTCGGCCAGATCGGCATCCATGCCGGTCGCCTCAGATTTGGCGCGCACATTGCGCACCACCTCTTCAACACGGCTCTCAATCCGTGCAGGCCAGCCGTTCTCAGACTTCAGCTCTGCGGCGCGGGTGATATAGGTCGCGCGCTCGGCAAAAAGGCTCACCAGCGCGGTGTCGAGCCGGTCAATCTCAGCCCGAAGCTCGGTCATATCCTGACAGTCTTTTGCGCTGCGCATGTTCCCCCCTTCGCGTCGCTCAGAACAGGCCTTCGACCTGGCCCTCTGTATTCAGCCGGATGCTCTCCGCAGCAGGGACGCGGGGCAGACCCGGCATGGTCATAATCTCACCGCAGATCGCCACGATGAAACCCGCCCCCGCCGAGAGCCGCACTTCGCGCACCGGAACGGTATGGCCTTCAGGCGCGCCGCGCAGGTCGGGATCAGTCGAGAAGCTGTACTGCGTCTTGGCCATGCAGACCGGCAGATGGCCGTAGCCCGCCTCTTCCCAGGCTTTCAGCTGGGCGTGCACGGCCTTATCCGCCGTCACCTCGCCCGCGCGGTAGATCTTTTTGGCGACCGTGTTGATCTTGTCCCAAAGGCTCAGATCATCGCCGTAAAGCGGCGCGAATTGCGCGGCGCCGCTGTCGGCAAGCTCTGCGACACGGCGGGCCAGCGCCTCTGCCCCGGCACCGCCTTCGGCCCAGTGACGGCAGAGGATCGCTTCAACACCCATCGCGGATGCATAGGCCTGAACGGCGGCGATTTCGGCCTCGGTGTCGGAATGGAAATGGTTGATCGCCACCACCACCGGCACGCCGAAGCTGCGCAGGTTTTCGATATGGCGGCCAAGGTTGGCAGCGCCTGCCTGGACGGCAGCGACATTCTCAAGGCCGAGATCGGCCCGCGCCACACCGCCGTTCATCTTCAGCGCCCGCACCGTGGCGACCAGCACCACCGCCGCAGGCGAAAGCCCGGCCTTGCGGCATTTGATATTGAAGAACTTCTCCGCGCCAAGGTCCGCGCCAAAGCCCGCTTCTGTCACCACGTAGTCACCAAGCTTCAGCGCGGTGCGGGTGGCAATGACCGAGTTGCAGCCATGGGCGATATTGGCAAAAGGCCCGCCATGCACGAAGGCGGGATTGTTCTCCAGCGTCTGCACCAGGTTGGGCTGCATCGCGTCTTTCAGCAGCACCGTCATCGCGCCATCGGCTTTCAGATCGCGGGCGGTGACAGGCGCTTTCGCCCGGGTATAGCCCACGATGATATCGCCCAGACGGCGCTCCAGATCCTGCAGGTCCGTCGCAAGGCAAAGGATCGCCATCACCTCAGAGGCCACGGTGATGTCAAAGCCGGTCTGACGCGGGAAGCCGTTTGACACACCGCCCAGGCTGACCACCGTGTCGCGCAAAGCCCGGTCGTTCATATCCATCACGCGCCGCCAGGTGATGCGACGCTCATCAATATCAAGGCTGTTGCCCCAATAGATGTGGTTGTCGATCATCGCCGCCAGCAGGTTATGCGCCGAGGTGATGGCGTGGAAATCGCCGGTGAAATGGAGGTTCATCTCCTCCATCGGCACGACCTGCGCCATGCCGCCACCCGCAGCGCCCCCCTTCATGCCGAAATTCGGCCCGAGGCTCGCTTCACGGATGCAGACCACGGCTTTTTTGCCGATGCGGTTCAGCGCATCGCCCAGACCGACGGTGGTGGTGGTCTTGCCCTCCCCCGCCGGGGTCGGATTGATCGCAGTCACCAGGATCAGTTTGCCGTCAGGTCGATCTGCAAGACCGCGGATGAAACCTTCGCTGATCTTGGCCTTGTCGTGACCATAGGGCAGCAGATCCTGCTCGCTGATCCCCAGCTTTTCACCGATCTCGCGGATCGGGCGCTTTACGGCTGCACGGGCGATTTCGATATCCGAGCGAAAACTCATCGCGGCACCTCAACTGGGGTCTGGCTTTGGCCCTGCCCATGTCACGGCAGGGCGCGAAAGTCCAGCGAAGCAAGCCGTCTTCGCGCTCAGCGCGGCGACCAGCCGCGCTGGCCGGGCACAAAGAGACGGATTTCATCACCTTCGCGCAGGGTGCCGCCCCGCTCGACCCAGCCGACAAAGCCGCGCAGCCCCACGGCGGCGCGTTTGAAGGCGGCTCCGAAACCGGGATGGGCCTTCTCGATCGGTTTGGCGGGCAGCATGCAGGGCAGATTTTCCACATCGACCACAAGGGTTGTGCCATCCGGCCCCAGGAGCCGCGAGGAGGGCGGCAGATGGCTGAGATCCGGGATCCCTTCGATCACGAGAGAGGCGCCGACCAATGCCGGGTCCAGCCGCTCAATGCCCATATTGACGGCAATCTGCGCCAGTTCTTCCGCACTGAGAACGGAGAGCTGACGGGTATTGGCAATCTCGGTGTCTTTCGGATGGATCATCTTGACCCGTGAGCAGGAGGGCCGCGTCAGCCCGCCATGTGCCTCACCCTCGGGGCCTGCAAGACTCAGGGTCAACCCCGGCCGGACCTGCGATTCAAGCCCTGCCCCGCGATCCGGCACCACGCCCGTCCAGACAACACGACCCTTCCAGGCCGATTCCACAAATACTGCCATTCCTGTCTCCCTGCGGTCCTCACCCCCGCCCAGAGAAGCGACCGGAGATGCCTGCGTCAAGCAGCGGAACCCTCATCAGGTTCCGCAATATAAAAAGCCGCCGCGGTCAAAGTCCCGCAGCGGCTCGATTTTCAGGCGTTTATCCGCGCTTATGCCAGCGGTTCAGGCTCCATGCCGCCTTCATTGCGCGGGCGGGTCCGCGGAATGGCGGTCAGGCTGGAGAGACCACCTGCATCGCTGTCGTCCTCGCTGTCGAGCGATTCACCTGCGATCACCTTACGGATCTGATCCCCGGTCAGGGTCTCATATTCCAGCAGGCCCTGGGCCAGACGCTCAAAGTCGTCGTTCTTTTCCGTCAGGATCCGGTAAGCCGTCTCATAGCCGGTGTCGATCAGACGCTTCACCTCGGCCTCGATCAGCTTTTTGGTTTCAGCTGAAACCGAGAAGCCGCCGGTATTGCCCTGATAGCCTTCGTGCGCTTCGGCATAGTCGATATTGCCGACCACATCCGACATGCCCCACCGCATCACCATGGCGCGCGCCAGAGCCGAAGCCTGCTGAATATCGCCGGTCGGACCGTTCGAGACACGCTCTTCGCCGAATTTGATGATCTCAGCCGCTTTACCGGCCATGGTCATGGCGATTTTCTGCTCTGCCTCATCCTTGTGGAACTCAAGGCGGTCCATCTCAGGCAGCGAGACGACCATGCCAAGTGCACCGCCGCGCGGGATGATGGTGGCTTTATAAACCGGGTCACACTTCGGCAGGTTCATGCCCACGATGGCGTGACCAGCCTCATGATAGGCGGTCATTTCCTTCTGAGCGGGCGTCAGAACCATCGAGCGGCGGGCCACGCCCATGATGACTTTGTCTTTTGCATTTTCAAAGTCGTCCATGGTGACGAAGCGACGACCGACACGGGCAGCCAGCAGGGCAGCTTCGTTGACGATGTTCATCAGATCCGCACCCGAGAAGCCCGGGGTGCCGCGTGCGATGGTGCGCAGATCGACATCCGGCCCCAGCGGAACCTTGCGGGCGTGAACGGCGAGGATCTTCTCACGACCTTTGATATCGGGGTTCGGCACGTGGATCTGGCGGTCAAAGCGGCCCGGACGCAGCAGAGCCGGGTCCAGCACGTCTTTGCGGTTGGTCGCCGCAACGATGATCACGCCTTCATTGGCCTCAAAACCGTCCATCTCAACCAGAAGCTGGTTCAGGGTCTGCTCACGCTCATCATTGCCGCCGCCGATGCCAACACCACGGGCCCGGCCTACGGCATCGATCTCGTCGATGAAGACGATGCAGGGCGCGTTTTTCTTGGCCTGTTCAAACATATCGCGCACGCGGCTTGCGCCAACGCCCACAAACATCTCAACGAAATCCGACCCCGAGATGGTGAAGAAGGGCACACCCGCCTCACCGGCAATGGCACGGGCGAGCAGCGTTTTACCGGTGCCCGGAGGGCCGACCAGCAGCGCGCCTTTGGGGATTTTGCCGCCCAGACGCGAGAATTTCTGCGGGTTGCGCAGGAATTCCACGATCTCTTCCAGCTCTTCCTTGGCTTCATCGATGCCCGCGACATCGTCAAAGGTAACGCGGCCGTTCTTCTCGGTCAGCAGTTTGGCCTTGGATTTCCCAAAGCCCATGGCGCCGCCACGACCACCGCCCTGCATGCGGTTCATGAAGAAGATCCAGATGCCGATCAGGATCAGGAAGGGCATCCAGAGCGACAGAAGCGACATGAAACCCGACTGTTCCTGCGGAACGGCGCGGACCTCTACGTTGCTTGCAATCAGCTTGTCGGCGATGTTTTCGCCTTCCGGACGGACCACCGAATAGCGTGCGCCATCCTTGCCCTGCACCTCAACCTTTTCGCCGTCGAGCGTGACAGCCGTCACCGCGCCATCCTGAACCCGTTGCATAAACTCCGAGTAGGACAGCTGCCGGGACGACGACGTGGTCTGCCCGCCACCGAAGACCGAGAACAGGGTGACGATCAGTACCAGAAGCACGACCCAGAAAGCGATGTTGCGTGCGTTGCCCAAAGTAATCTCCCATAGCCGGGCCGGCAAAGCCTGCCCCTTGCGAGTTAAAATAGAGATTAGATCGCAAGGTTCAATGCAGGAACGGCAAAGAGCCGAAGCCTTTGCGCAGAAGAAGCGGGTAATCGGGCTCAGGCCGGGCCAGCGGGGCGGCAATCAGCCGGCCTTCGCACCAGAGCGCCGGTCCCGCCATCAGCGAGTCGCGCGGCAAAGCGGTGAAATCACGCCAGTCCTTCACCTGCGCGATGCCCTCGGCCAGAGGCGCAGTCACCGCGCCTTCGGGCCAGATCCCGCCGATCTGCCAGCGCCCGTCCCACCACTCCCCCGGACCGGCACAGAGGCCCCGCACCGCCTGCACCTCCCGCGCGATCCTTAAAACGCCGTTTCTCTGTGTGATCAGGCAGCCCGCGAGCGTCTGGCGCTGCACCCCGTCACGCAGGCTCTGACGCAGGCGGGCCAGCGCCTCGCGCCGGGGCGCAAACTCCCCTGCCCCGATCAGCCGCAAAGCCGCGATCAACAGGCGGCGCTGCGCCTCATCATCCTCGGGAAGGCGGGCGATCAGCAGATCGGCGCCCTGAAGCTGAACACCTGCCGCCCAATCCGCCTGCAGCTGCCGCTCGGTCCAGGCGCGGGTGTCGCTGAGCGCGCGGGCGCTTTGGCTGATGGCCTTAGCGCTGATCCCGGCGCGGGCCAGATCGTCGAGCAGGCGGCGCATCTTAACGCGGGTATAGCCCTCATCGCTGTTGGAGGGATCTTCTGCCCACGCGATGCCCTGCCTGCGCAGATGTCCGCGCAAAACCTCTCTCGGGATGTCGAGAAAGGGGCGCTGAAACTGCATGCCGTTGCGGAAAAATGCGGGTGCCATGGCGGCCAGACCATCGAGCCCTGCGGCGCGGCCCAGCCGGATCAGAAAGGTTTCTGCGACATCTTCACGGTTATGCGCGATGAGGATCGCAGCAAGCCCCCGCCTTTTTCCCCAGCCCGTCAGCGCCGCATAGCGCCCTGCCCGCGCCTCTGCCGAAAGATTTCCCGCAGGCTCTCCCCGCCGCCAGAGCAGCGTTTCGTGCGCAACGCCGCGGGCGGCACAAAAGTCAGCAACCATCTGCGCTTCCGCAGCCGCCTCCGGCCGCAGGCCGTGATCGACGGTCGCCGCCTCAAGGCGCAGACCCCGGGTCCGGGCCAGCGGAATCGCCAGATCCAGCATGGCCAGCGAATCGCCGCCACCGGAGACGGCAGCGCCCAGAGCCGTCAGGCCCCGGGCGCTAATGTCGTCCATGACCGCCGCAAGGGCAGCCTCAGCCGCCCTTAAGGGCATTGCAGCGCCTGACGCTCGGCATAGGCCTGATCTTCCGCCGGATCACCAGGATAGCGCAGACCAACCTCTGAGAGGGTGATGCAGGCTTCATTCACCTGTCCCAGACGCCCGAGGGCACGGCCAAGACGGAAGAGCGATTGTGCCGCCTGAGGACCCGCCGGATAGGAGGAGAACCCCTCAAGGTAGCTGTGCGCCGCTGCTTTCTGATCGCCCAGACCCTCCAGGGCCTCGCCGCGCAGAAACAGCGCCTCACCGCTTAATTGGCTGTCCGGAAAGGATTGGGCAAAGGTCGCAAGGAGGTCTTCGGCGGTGCGAAAGTCACCCTGACCGAGCACCTCCCGGGCCCGGTCGAGAGTTGCCTGATCGCTTGCTGCAGGCTTCGCTTGGGGGGCCGGAACGGCCGGAGCCGGGGCCGAGGGTTTTTCACCGCCCAGAGGAGCGGAAGAACCGATGGCGGAGACATCGCCGCCTTCAAGCTCGACAATCCGGAATTCCAGATCGCCCAGACGGTTGGTGCCATCGGCGACCACACGGTTGACGCGCAGTTCCAGATCTTCGGTGCGGCCGGTCAGCCGCATCAGCTCCAGCTCGATAGCCTCTAGCCGCTCGAGAATGGTGGCACCGCCCGGGCGCGACACCGCGCCCGTGCTCATCAGTTCGGCCTTCAGCGCGGCCATCTCATCGCCCAGCTGGGTGACCTGCGCGCGGATATCCGCAAGCGTCTCCTGACGCGACTGCGCCGCCCCCGGAAGGGGAGCGAGCAGAACCGCCAGGCTGAAAGCGGCGACAGCGCCGCGCAGAGCCCGCATCATCAGCTGCCTGCGCCAACCGACAGAACGGTCACAGCGCGACGGTTCTGTGCATAGCATGCCTCATCCGAGCAGGCCTGAACCGGACGCTCTTTGCCATAAGAAATGGTGCGAATGCGGTTCGGGGCGACGCCCTGCGAGATCAGGAACTGCTGCGCCGAAGCGGCGCGGCGGGCCCCAAGCGCGATGTTATACTCGCGGGTGCCCTTTTCGTCGGCATGGCCTTCCATGATGATCGCATAAGACGGGTTAGCGTTCAGCCAGCCGGCCTGAGCGGTCAGGATCGAACGGCCCTCGGGCGAGACGGTGTGCTGGTCATAGCCAAAGAGCACGCGGTCACCGACACGCTGCTGGAAATAGGCCTGCGAGCGCGGATCATTCGGATCGCCAAGGCCGGTGCTGTCGATGCCACCGGCGCCAAAGCCACCCTGCCCTGCGCCACCGGCCCCATAGCCACCCGCGCCATAAGCGCCATCCGCGCCGCCCGCACCAAAGCGGTCGGGGTTGTTACAGGCCGCGAGGCCAAGAACGGTCATCAGAAGTGCGGCTTTCGTCAGAATGCGCATGGTCTGTTCCTTATAACGGCCACCCGGCACAGCGGCTTCGGGCCTTTTTAGCATCATCCTGCGCCTCTGGGAAACGCCCGCGCGCAGGAGAGTGAATTTTCGTCTCGCAGAGCCTTACGGCAGCAGCGGCGACCAGGCCGGATCCGACGCCCCGCCCTGCACGCGCACCTGGCGCGGCGGGTTGCGGCCCGTGATATCCACCGAGAAGATCCCCGGCACGCCCGCTTCACCGGCATTCTCGCGGGTGAACATGATCACCCGGCCGTTCGGTGCCCAGGTCGGGCCCTCGTCAAGGAACGAAGCGGTCAGCAGACGCTCTTCCGAGCCGTCGGTGCGCATGACGCCGATATGGAAGCGGCCATCGAGCTGCTTGGTAAAGGCGATCAGATCGCCCCGCGGGCTCCAGACCGGGGTGCCATAACGCCCCTTGCCGGCGGAAATCCGGCGCGGCTCGCCGCCCGAGGCCGACATCACATAGATCTGGCTGCCGCCGGTGCGGTCAGACTCAAAGACGATCTGGCTGCCATCGGGAGAGAAGCTCGGCGCGGTCTCAATGGAAGGCGCCGAGGACAGACGCACGCTCGACCCGGAGGACAGATCCATACGGTAGATGTCGGTATTGCCGCCCTGCGAGGAGGAGAAAACCACCGTGCGGCCATCAGGCGCAAAACGCGGCGCGAAGGTCATCTCGCCAGGAAGATTGCCAAGCGCACGCTGCTGACCCGAAGCCACATCCATCAGAACGATCTGCGGGAAGCCCGAGGCATAGGAGGTGTAGAGGATCCGGTCGCCCTGAGGCGAGAAGCGCGGGGCCAGAACCAGCGAACGGCTGTCCGTCAGGAACTGCTGGTTCGCGCCGTCATAATCGGCCACGGCCAGACGTTTGGCGCGGGCGTTTTTGGGTCCGGATTCCGAGACGAACACAATGCGGCTGTCAAAATAACCGCTTTCGCCGGTGATGCGGGCATAGACGGCATCGGCCACCTTATGCGCCATGCGCCGCCAGCTTTGCGTGGTGCCCGCAAACTGCAGCCCCTCGCCCATCTGCTGGCCCGAAGCCACGTCAAAGAGGCGGAATTTCACCACCAGTTTGCTGCCCTGCACCGAGACAGCCCCGGTAATCAGCGCTTCCGCGTTGATCGCGCGCCAGTCCTGATACTGAACGGCCGAATCAAAGCTCACCACCTGCGAAATATGGGCCGAAGCCGGGATTTCACGGAAAAGTCCGGTCCCGTTCAGGTCCTGCGCCACCAGCGACGAAATATTCGCCGCCATCTCATTCGCACCGCCCTCGCCGATAAAGCGTGGCAGGGCATAGGGAAGCGGCTCAATCACCCCATCGGTGAAGCGCAGATTCAGCTGTGCCTCCGCCGGTGCGGCCCCCAGAAACGGCACGGCCAGCGCGATGCCAAGCATCACCGCCATCAGCCGCTTTGCGACGTTCACGCGCATCACTTTCATATCCCACCCCGGTTGACCCGGCCCTTGTTGATCAGTTCCTGCCCCTTTCAGAATGCAAAGGAAGGGGCAGAGGTTCCAGTCACGTCTTTGCCAGACGGCATTCACAGTCTAGCGCAGCCGCATGGCGTTATAGTCGAACGTCATGTCGATCTGCTGCCACTGCTCATATTTATCTGCCGGAAGCGCACCGTTTTGCGCGCAGCGCATCACAGCCCGGCGTGCGGTTTCATAAGCGGTGCGGTTACCCGCCTCAGAGGGTCCGTTGGCCGAAAGCATCTCAACGCGCTCCACACCCCCATCCGGGCGCATATGGGCGCGCAGTTCGATCACCGAACTCATGGCATCGGTGGAGGCAGAACCCACACCCCAGCACTTCGAGATTTCGCGGTGCAGCGCATCCACCTCACCCGAGGAGAGCGGCGGACCCGAAGCGGCACGCCCTGCCCCGCCGCTACCACTGCCCGAGGGGCGCGAGGCCGTGCGCTCAGGCTTTGCCGCCGCAGCGGCAGCTTTCGCCGCAGCCTCTGCAGCCGCGCTTGCCACGGCATCCGCTGCGGCCTGAGCGGCGGCGGCGGCGATGGCATCTGCGGCCGCATCATTGCGGGCGGGCTTCGGCTGCTCCGCAGGCTTTGCCGCAGGCGTCTCAGCGGCTGCCGTCTCGGTGCGCTCAGGACGGGCGGGGCGACCAGGCGGGCGGCGCGAAGCCTCAGGAGCCATGGTCTTTGGTGCCGCGTCTTCTTCTGCGATTTCAGTGGCTTCCGTCACCGTCCGGGTCGTGGCTTCCTCCGGCGCTGCGGCAGGCTTCGGCGGCTCCGGTTTGACCGGGGCTTCTTCGGCCACGGGCTCAGGCGGCGGGGCCTGGACCTCAGGCGCGCGCTCAGCCTCTGCCGGCGGTTTCGGCGCGGCATCAGCCGCGACGCGCTGAACATCGCGCTGGCGCGGACGCGGGCTTTCCTTCACCGCCTCAATCGGCGGCTCGGGCGCCACAACGGGGGCGGCCTCCTGCGGACGCTCAACCGGCGGGGCTTTGCTCGGCGGGGTCACAACGGGCGGACGGGTCTCTTCAACCGCAGGCGGCTCGGGGCTGACCGGAACCTCTTCGGGAACCGGCGGCGGTGCCTCGGGCTCTGCCTCGGTGACCACGGGCTCGGGCCGGGACTGCGGCGGACGCGAGGCCGGGGGCGCCGCAGTCTCCGGCGGGGCCTCTTCGGCCGGGTCTTCTGCAGGGTCATCCGAGGGCGCAGGCGCAGCAGCGGCCATGGCCTCAAACTCTTCCGAGCTCATCAGCGAGACCTGAGTGACAGTGATCTCAGCTTCGCTCTCGCGAGGCGTATAAAAGCCACCCACCGCCATCCACAGGATGACGAGACTGTGACCTGCAGCCGAGAAAATGAGAGGCTTGCGGCTCTCCATAATCAGCCGCCCGTTGCCCCGAAGCGCGGACCATTGGGATCGGTCACAAGCCCGAGGCTGGTATAGCCCGCCGCCTGCAACGCGCCCATGACTTCCGCCACGCGACCGTAATTCACGCCGTTATCCGCACGGATAAAGAGCTTGTTCGAGCGCCGCTCGGTCATGATCGACTGCAGGCGCGGAATCAGTTCCTCATCGCTGACAGCCGTGGTCTGAATGGTCAGACCGCCGTCCGCGGTGAGCGAGATGGTCAGCGGCTCTTCCTGCTCCGTCGGCATGCTTTGCGCAGCCGTCTTTGGTAACTCGAGCGGAACCCCCACGGTCATCATCGGCGCTGCCACCATAAAGATGATCAGCAGCACCAGCATCACATCCACAAAGGGTGTGACGTTGATCTCAGCCATCGGACGGCTGCCGCCGCCCGAGCGGCGCCCGCGGCGACGTCCGCCGCCACCGCCTTTTTGAACGACACCGCCACCCATGGCTCAGGCCGCCGAATCAAGCTGGCGCGACAGGATGGTCGAGAACTCATCCGCGAAGGCACCGTAATTGCCGGTGATCCGCTCGCTGTCAGCCGAAAGCTTGTTATAGGCCACAACAGCCGGGATTGCGGCGACAAGGCCGATCGCCGTCGCCAGAAGTGCCTCAGCGATACCCGGAGCCACAACCGCGAAATCAGAGGTCTTGGCGATCGCGATTTCCTCAAAGGCGTGTTTGATCCCCCAGACGGTCCCGAAAAGACCGATGAAAGGCGCGGTCGCCCCGGTGGTCGCCAGAACCTGAAGCGAGTGGTTCAGCACGTCTGATTCGCGTGCAATCGCCACATCCATGGCCCGGTCGATCCGCGCCTGTGCACCCGCGATCAGGGCTCCGTCATGGCGGTGGCTGCGGCGCCATTCCGTCATACCGGCAGCAAAGATGCGCTCAGAGGCACCCTGCGGCTCCGGGCCCAGAGCCTCATAAAGCTCATCCAGCGGCTCGCCCGACCAGAAAGCCGCGTCAAACTGCTGCGCCTCAGCGCGGGCTTTGCGATAGAGCATCACTTTCTGGATGATGATCGCCCAGGACCAGATCGACATGCCGATCATCAGAAGCATCACCAGCTTCACGGTCAGGGTGGCACGGGCGAAAAGCGCGATCAGGGAGAAATCAATCTCCTGCGCCATGGCAAGGGCTTCGGTTTCCATCAAAGACTGCTCAACTCTTTTTTGCGGACAGGCCGCTTCGGCGGCGCATTTGCGCCCTTTTTACCTATTTTAAAAGGGGAAAGATAACACAACCGCGTGGGTTCTGCAGAGAGCCGCCGCTTTTCTTGCGGCGGCGCAGCAAAAACATGCCGGTGGCGGTGATTTCAGGGCGCGATCTGATAAGGCAGCACGCCGCGCCGGTCCGGATCGACAACCAGACGGCGCTCCAGCGGCGGGACCGAGCGCTGGTGGCAGTCGGGCCGCTCGCAGATCCGGCAGGAGATTCCGATCGGCTCAAAGCGGCCCGAAAGATCCAGCCCGTCGCAATAGACCACCTGGGCCGCATGGCTGATTTCACAGCCCAGACCAATCGCAAAGCGGCGCACCGGCGCGGCAAAACTTCCGCCCGATTTCGTCACATCGCGGGCGAGCGAGAGATAGCGCACGCCATCCGGCGTCTCAGCCAGCTGGCGCAGAAAGCGGCCCGGCGTCTCAAAAGCCTGATGGACGTTCCAGAGAGGGCAGGCGCCGCCAAAGCGGGCAAACTGCAGCCGCGTGGCGGAATGGCGCTTGGTGATGGTGCCGGCCTGATCGACGCGCACAAAGAAGAAGGGAATGCCCTTCATGCCCGGCCGCTGCAGGGTTGAAAGCCGGTGGGCCACCTGCTCAATCGAGGCCTGAAAGTGATCGGCCAGCCGTTCCAGATCATGGCGCATCTCACGCGCGGCGGTCAGAAAGGCGGTATAGGGCAGATGCGCAGCCCCGGCGAAATAATTCGCAAGACCGATCTTGGCGATGCCCCGCGCCTCGGGGGTCTGAAAGCGGGCAAGATCGAGCATCGCCTCCAGCAGTTCATCCTGGGTCAGCAGCGCCAGCTGATGCAGCAGCTGAAAGCGCCGGGTGGCTTCCGGGGCGCGGGCGGCGATGGTCAGAACGCGGGTTTCAGGATCATAGGCCCGCACCAAAGCGCTGTCGCGGATCTCGAGGGTGATGCCGTGCCGGGCCAGCGCCTGAGCCGCCACGGCAACCAGATCCTGCCCCTCCGCCTCACGGGCAAAACGCTCAGCGGCGCGGTCAACGGCGTCTATGTAGTTGTCGCAGTAGTGAAAAAAGTCACGCACCTCTTCCCAGGGCGAAGGGGTAGCGTGGCGATCCTCGCGCCCCAGAGCCTCATCGAGAGAGGCCAGCCGCTCATGCGCCTGACGATAGGCGCGGTGCAGATCCAGCAGCGCCCGCGCGACCGCCGGCGCGTTGGAGGCCACGAGCCGCAGATCCGCCTGGGCCGGCACGCCGGAGGTGAAAACCGGGTCAGACAGCGCCTCGCGCAGATCCGAATGCAGCCGCTCGGTATCGCCGGTGGTCAGTTCCGTGACGTCGAAACCGAACTCCTGCGCCAGCCGCAGCACAACGCCCGCTGAGACGGGACGGTGATTGTGCTCCATCTGGTTCAGATAGGGCAGAGAGATGCCCAGCTTTTCTGCAAAAGCCTTCTGTGACAGGGCCATACGGCTGCGCATCTCGCGCAGCTTAGCCCCGGCATAGAGTTTCTGAACCGCCATTCCGCCCCCCTTTGCAAATCCCTATGCGGGCTTTGCAAAGCGAAGTCTTAGGCAGCCCGCGCCAGCCTTGCAAGCACAGCCCGGGGGCTGACGGCCCCGATCAGCGCCCCGCCCTGCACCACAGGGACCGGGCTTTCGGCCGCCAAAAGACGATCCATGACTTTGCGGATCGGGGTCGCCCCTTCCAGCGGCACCCCCTCTCCGGCAAGCCCCGGCTCGGCGAGGTCGCGGGCGCAGAGCACATCCAGCGGGTTCATGTGAGAGACGAACTCCGCCACACCCGGAGTTGCCGGTGCGGCCACAATCTCTGCCGCCGTGCCGACCTGCACCAGCCGCCCCCCCTCCATCAGGGCGATGCGGTTGCCCATGCGGAAAGCCTCATCAAGGTCATGACTGACGAAAATCATCGTCCGCTTCAGCCGCGCCTGAAGCGCCAGAAGTTCATCCTGCAACCGGCTTCGGATCAGCGGATCGAGCGCCGAGAACGGCTCATCAAGGAGCAGAAGCGGCGCCTCTGAGGCAAAGGCCCGCGCCAGCCCCACCCGCTGCTGCATACCGCCTGAAAGCTCACTGACTTTGCGATCTGCCCAGTCAGTGAGGCCCACCAGATCCAGCTGCGCGCGCACCTTTTCACGCCGCTCTGCCTCAGGGATGCCCGCAAGCTCCAGGCCGAAGGCCACATTTTCGGTCACGCTGCGCCAGGGCAGCAGGCCAAACTGCTGAAAGACCATCGAGACGCTTTCCCGCCGGATCGCCCGCAGATCGCCCCCGGTGGCGCGGCTGACGGGATGCATTTTTCCCTGATGGCGCAGGCGAACCTCCCCCCGCGCGACCGGCAAAAGCCCGTTCACCGCCCGCAGAAGTGTGGATTTCCCCGAGCCGGAAAGCCCCATCAGAACAAGGATTTCCCCCTCATGCACCGTCAGGCTGACGTCATGCACGCCCACCACCGCCCCGCTGCGGGCTTTGATCTCTTCACGCGACAGGCCCTGATCCATCAGCGCCAGAGCCTCGGTCTCCCGATCGCCGAAGACCACCGAGACGCGGTCAAATTCCACCACCGGTTTCATCATTTCGCTCCTGTGCGCAGCATGCGGTCGAGCACGATGGCCACCACCACGATGATCAGCCCGGCCTCAAAGCCAAGCGCGGTATTGACGGTATTGAGCGCGCGCACCACCGGCACACCAAGGCCATTGGCCCCGACCAGCGCCGCGATCACCACCATGGAAAGCGAGAGCATGATGGTCTGATTGAGACCCGCCATGATCTGCGGCCAGGCCGAGGGCAGTTCCACCTTGCGCAGCTTCTGCCAGGGACTGGCCCCGAAAGCCTCTGCCGCCTCCAGCAGCGCCGGGGGGGTCGAGACCACCCCAAGCCGCGTCAGCCGGATCGGCGCGGGCAGCACGAAGACCACCGTGGCAATAAGCCCCGGCACCATGCCAAGCCCGAAAAAAACAATAGCCGGAATAAGATAGACGAAAGTGGGCAGGGTCTGCATCAGATCCAGGACCGGCGCCATAAAGCGGTAAAGCTTTGGCCGATGCGCCGCTGCGATCCCCAAAGGCACGCCGATCGCCATGCAGACGACACAGGCCGAAAGGATCAGGGTCAGGCTTTCGGCCGTGGCCTTCCAATAGCCCTGGTTAAGGACAAAGAGAAAACCGAGGGCCACCAGCAGGCAGGGTTTCCAACTGCGCTGCAGCGCCCAGGTCAGCGCCACAAAACCCGCGATCACCAGCAGCGGATGAAACTCCGCCGGATAAAGTACCTCATAAGCCCCCGAAAAGGGGCGTGCATCCGGTGGCAGCGTCAGGCAGGCGAGAATCACCGCGATCATGCCTTCCAGGCCGGCGGCGATGGCGTCGAACACCCCCGTCAGATTCTCAGTCATCCAGTCAAAGACCGTCTTGGCGGTCTTACCGACAGGGATTTTCGTTCCGGTGATCCAGTCCATTCCATCCGTTCCCGTCAGCCCTCAGGCGGCGCAGCGCGCCGCCTGAGGCCGGTCGCATCAGTTCAGCGCAGCGGCCACAGCGGCTTTGGCATCGCCGCCGTCTTTGGTGGTCACGCCGTCCAGCCAGGCTTCCCAGGCTGTGGGATTGGCCTTCAGCCAGGCTTTCGCCGCATCACGGCTTTCCGCGCCGTCATTGAGGATCGCGCCCATGATTTCGTTTTCCATACCCAGGGTAAATTCCAGATTTTTCAGGAATTTCCCGGTGTTCGGGCATTCAGCCACATAGCCCTTCCGCGTGGTGGTGTCGACCACGGCGCCGCCGAAATCGGGGCCGAAGTGATCATCACCGCCGGTCAGATAGGTCAGCGCCATATTGGCGTTCATCGGATGCGGCTCCCAGCCCAGGAAGACGATCGGCTTGCCCGACTTCGTCGCCCGCGAGGCCTCCGCCACCATGCCCTGCTCGGAGCTTTCAACGATCTCAAAGCCCTTCAGACCAAAGGCGTCGTTCTCAAGCATGTCCAGGATGATGCGGTTACCGTCATTGCCCGGCTCGATGCCATAGATTTTGCCGTCCAGCGCGTCTTTCTGCTTTGCGATATCCGCGAAATCTTTGATCCCGAGCGCCGCACCCGCCTCATTGGTGGCAAGGGTATATTTCGCGCCGGTCAGATTGGTGCGCACCACGTCAATTTCACCCTTGTCGCGGTAGGGACCGAGATCCGCCTCCATGGTCGGCATCCAGGCGCCGAGAAAGACATCCAGATCGCCCTTGGCAAGGCCCGCAAAAGTCACCGGAAGGGCAAGGACCTTGGTTTCGGTCTCATAGCCAAGCGCCTCGAGAATCACGGCCGCCGAAGCGGTGGTCGCCGCAATATCCGTCCAGCCGGGCTCTGACAGGGTGATCTTATCGCAGCCGGCCGCAAGGACAGGAGCAGAGGTGCCGATCAGGGCGGTGGCGATCAGAAGGCGGCGCAGGATCATAAATTTCTCCGGGTCGTTTTTTTGTTGATTGACGAGTCAATAAAGATGTGGCTATCTAGTCTGGGCGATTCTGCAGGAGATGCCGATGCCCAGGCTCGGGATGGAGCCTATACGAAAGGCTGCACTGATTAAAGCCGCGATCGAAGAGATCGGGGCCTCGTCCACTTTGGACGTAACGGTCAGCCAGATCGCCCGCCGCGCCGGCGTTTCCTCAGCCCTCGCCCATCACTACTTTGGCTCTAAAGAAGAGATCCTTCTGGCCGCCATGCGCGATGTGCTGACGCAGTACGGGCTTGAGATCCGGGCCGCTCTGCTCGGCCTTGAGGATCCGGCCCAAAGGCTGCGGGTGATTTTGCAAACCAGCTTTGGTCCGCAGAACTTTCGCCGTGAGGTGATTTCCGCCTGGCTGACCTTTTGGGTCATGGCGCGGGCCGTGCCCAAGGCCCGCCGCCTCCTGACCATTTATGAGCGTCGCCTGCAGTCTAACCTGCTCTTCTGCCTGCGCCCGCTGACCGGCGCCCGCGCAACGGAACTGGCCGATGCCACCGGCGCTCTGATCGACGGGGTCTATCTGCGCACCGCCCTGAGTGGCGATCTGCCCGATGGTGAGGCGGCGGTCGCGCTGATTGAGAGCATGATTTTTGCCCGCTGAGGCCGGAGCCTTCGCATTTCAGCGCCCCGCCCCTGAGATCCCTCGACAAGCACTGCAGCAGGGCGTAGCGATAAGGCATGACTGAGATTTCTCGCCCGAAAGCGGTTTTTCTGAACCCCCGGACCCCGCCTCATATCGGCACGCTGATCCTCATGGCCGGGGTTTCAGCGGCGACGATGAACATCTTTCTGCCGAACCTCTCGGCGGTGGCAGAGCATTACAATGCCACGCCCGCCCGGGCACAGCTGACCGTCTCGCTCTATCTGGCGGTCAGTGGGGTGATGCAGCTGGTTATCGGGCCGCTGGCCGATCGTTATGGCCGCCGGCCGATCCTGCTGATCAGCGCGGTGATCTTCATTCTCGCCTCAGTGGCAGCCTCCTTTGCTCCGACCATGGGGACATTCCTTTTTTGCCGGATGCTGCAGGCGGTGATCGCCTCAGCCATCGTGCTCAGCCGGGCGATTGTGCGCGATATGGTGCCCGCAGATCAGGCCGCCTCGATGATCGGTTATGTGACCATGGCGATGTCGCTGGTGCCGATGCTGGCGCCGACCTTTGGCGGGCTTCTGGGGGAGACCTTCGGCTGGCAGGCGAGCCTTCATGCGCTGTCGCTGCTGGGCTGTCTGGTGCTGTTTCTGGTCTGGCGCGATCTCGGAGAGACGCTGCAGGTGCGACAGGCCACCATGGGCGCGCAGCTGCGGGCCTATCCGGTGCTGCTGAAATCAGGCCGCTTCTGGGGCTATGCGGTGGCGGCTGCCGCCACCTCCGGGGCATTTTTCTGCTTCATGGGCGGTGCGCCGATCATCGGCAGCCGGGTCTATCACCTGGAGCCTTCAACCCTCGGGCTTTACATGGCCGCTCCTGGCATCGGCTATCTGGTGGGGAATTTCCTCTCCGGCCGGCTGTCGGGAAAAGTCGGCATACTGAAAATGGTGGTGACCGGCAATATGATCACCCTGGCCGGGGTGTCGGTCATGGTGATCACCTCGCTCATCGGGATCCACTCACCTTTGACGATCTTTGGCCTGATGCCGCTGGTCGGACTTGGCAACGGCCTGGCCCTGCCCTCGGCTTCGGCGGGCATGATGTCCGTGCGCGCCGACCTGATCGGCTCGGCTTCGGGGCTGGGGGCGGCGCTGACCATCGGGGGCGGTGCAGCACTTTCGGCGCTGGCCGGGGTGGTTCTGACCGGGGCGACCTCTCCCCTGCCGCTTCAACTGGTGATGCTGGGATCAGCGCTGATCGGTGTGGTGGCGCTCCTCTCGCTGCGCGGTGCGCGCGGCAGAGTCTGACCTTCGACAAAGCTGACGATCTGCGGCAGGCAGCGCCGCTGCAGATCGTAAGTCGCAACCATATACGCCCGCGCTGCACGCCGCAGCGGCACCTGGGCCGCCGGATCGGCCAGCGCCTCTGTCAAAGCAGCGCTCCAGCCGGGCACGTCGAAGAAATCGACCAGCCGGCCCGTGACACCATCGGTCAGAAATTCCCGCACCGGCGCCGTGTCTGACGCCACCACCATGGCCCCGGCGGCCATGGCCTCGGCCATCGACCAGCTGAGCACGAAGGGATAGGTCAGATAGGCATGCACCCGCGTCACCTGCATCAGTCGCAGGAAATCCGCATAGGGCAGCTTGCCGGTGAAATGCACTCGCGACAGATCAAGGCGCCCTTCAAGTTCCTGTAAAATAACATCTTTCCAACTGCCGTTGGGCGGCGGCGGACCATAGGATGTGCCCTCACCACCCACGATGACCACCCGCGCCCCAGGCCGCGCCGCCAGCACCGCAGGCAGGGCACGGGCGAAAATATGCCAGCCGCGATAGGGCTCAAGGTTGCGATTCACAAAACTCAGCACCTCATCCCCGGCACGAAGCACCGTGCCATCGGGTAAAGTGAGCGTGGCCACCGGATCGGGACGAACCAGATCCGTGTTCACGCCGTCAAAGATGACCTCAACCCGGTCGCGCAGCGCGGGCGGCACGGTCGAGGCCTGCCACTGCGTCGGAGAGAGCGCCGCATCTGCCCCCATGAGCGCGATCACCAGATGCGTGCGGCGCGCCTCTGTCACGATCGCGCGTTCAAAATCCGGCCGCGTCTCAAACTCCGGATCAAATCCGGTATCCGCCCCTTCCGCCTGATAAAAGAACTCCGCATAGACCAGCAGCCGCGCCTGAGGCCAGACGGTTTTCAGAAACAGGGTTTCGCCCCAGCCGGAGTGACCAAAGATCACATCGGGCACAAACCCATGCCGGTCGCGCAGCGCCCGCGCGGCGCGGGCCACCGCCACGCCGCGATCGGAGGCTTCTGTATAGGCCCGCCCCAACCGGCAGGCCGCAGGATCCGCCGGTTCAGACGGGGCACGATAGCGCGCAACCGGGACCGGTGAAGGGCGGGTATTGGCGGCATCGGTCAGCGCCAGGACCTGATGGCCGCGGCGCTGCAATTCCGGCGCGAGGTGCAGGAACTGGCCGGGGAAGTTCTGATGAACAAACAGAATTTTCACCCGGCGCCCCCTTCAGCCCAGAGCGGCAGCGATCAGGGCGCGGGTATACTCCGTCGAGGGACGCTCAAAGATATCCTCGGCACTGCCCTCTTCGACGACATCCCCTGCCCGCATGACCATGATGCGATGCGACATGGCCCGCACCACCCGAAGATCGTGGCTGATGAACAGATAGGCCAGACCGTAGCGCGCCTGCAGATTGCGCAGCAGATCGACAATCTGCACCTGCACCGTCATATCAAGGGCCGAAGTCGGCTCATCCAGCACCAGCACCGAGGGGCGAAGCACCATGGCGCGGGCAATGGCGATCCGCTGCCGCTGGCCGCCCGAAAATTCATGCGGATACCGGCTTGCCATGGCGGGGTCGAGACCGACCTCACCCAGGATCTCTGCCACCACCTCATCGGCCCCGCGCCCGTCGGGCGTGCCATGAACGCCAAGACCCTCAGCGATAATCTGACCCACGGTCATACGCGGCGAGAGACTGCCGAAGGGATCCTGAAACACGATCTGCATCTGCCGCCGCAGCGGGCGCAGCGCATCCTCCGACAGCCCCTGGATTTCGCGGCCGAGGACCACAATCGGGCCTTCCGACCGCGTCAGCCGCAGGATCGCCAGAGCAAGGGTGGTTTTCCCGGACCCCGATTCCCCCACAATACCAAGCGTTTCGCCGGCATGAAGCCGCAGGCTTGCGGCATTGACCGCCTTTACGTGGCCGACCGTGCGGCGCAAAAAGCCTTTGGTGATCGGGAACCAGACGCGAAGCCCCTCTGTCGAGAGAACTTCGGCGGCCTCAGCCGTCAGCGGCGCGGGCCTGCCCGAAGGCTCCGCCGCCAGGAGTTTCTGCGTATAGGGGTGCTGCGGGCGGGACATCACCTCAGCGGCGGGCCCCTGCTCTACAATCACGCCCTTTTCCATCACGCAGACCCGGTCAGCAATGCGGCGCACCACGTTCAGATCGTGGGTGATGAAGAGCATGCTTAACCCTTCAGCGCGCTTCAGATCGGCCAGAAGGTCCAGAATCTGCGCCTGAATCGTCACATCCAGCGCCGTGGTCGGCTCATCGGCGATCAGCAGCTCAGGCCCGTTGGCCAGGGCCATGGCGATCATGACGCGCTGGCGCTGCCCCCCCGACAGCTGATGCGGATAGGCGCTCAGGCGGCCTTCAGGATCGCGGATACCCACCCGGGTCAGCAGCTCCAGCACCCTTGCCCTTGCCGCCTCGCCGCGCAGCCCCTGATGCAGGGCCAGGGCCTCACCGATCTGCCGCTCGATGGTGTGCAGCGGGTTCAGAGAGGTCATCGGCTCCTGGAAAATAAAGCTGATCTCATTCCCGCGCAGTTTGCGCAGCACCTCAGGCGAGGCACCCGCCATCTCAGCGCCCCGCCAGCGGATCGAGCCGTCAACCGTCGCGCTGTCCGGCAAAAGCCCGACCGCGGCCAGCGAACTGACCGATTTCCCCGAGCCGGATTCGCCGACGAGGGCCACGGTTTCACCCCGGCCCACCGCGAAGCTGACGCCGCGCACGGCCTGAACGATGCGTCCATCCTGACGGAAGGAGACGGTCAGGTTTTCGATCTGCAGAAGCGGCGCATCCGTCATCGGAAAGTCTTTCGGGGATCAAACGCATCGCGCACGCCTTCAAAAATGAACACCAGAAGGCTGAGCATGAGGGCGAAAGTAAAAAATGCGGTAAACGCGAGCCAGGGGGCCTGAAGATTCTGCTTGGCCTGCAGGGTCAGCTCCCCAAGGCTGGGGGCCGAGGCCGGAAGGCCAAAGCCCAGAAAATCCAGACCGGCCAGACCGGCAATCGTGCCTGTGACCACAAAGGGCAGCATGGTGACCGTGGCAACCATGGCATTCGGGAGCACATGGCGGAACATGATGGTGCGGTCGCGCACGCCCAAAGCCCGCGCCGCGCGGACATATTCAAAGTTCCGCGCCCGCAGAAACTCTGCCCGCACCACCCCCACAAGGGCCGTCCAGCCAAAGAGGGTCATCAGACCGGCCAGAAGCCAGAAGTTCATCGGCCAGATCGCTGCCACAATAATGATGATGTAAAGCGAGGGGACCGAGCCCCAAAGCTCGATCACCCGCTGGAAGATCAGATCCAGCCAGCCGCCGAAATAGCCCTGCACAGCCCCCGCCGCGATCCCGAGAACAGAGGTCGCCAGCGTCACCACCAGGGCAAAGGCCACGCTGAGGCGGAAGCCATAAATTACCCTGGCCAGAACATCACGGGCCGTGTTGTCGGTGCCAAGCCAGTGCTGGCCATCCGGCGCCGAAGGAGCCGGTTTTCCCAGATCTGAAATGGTGTTGTAGCTGAAGGGGATCGGCGGCCAGATCGCCCAGCCCGGCTCAACCGGCTGGCCGTCAATGCTGCCGGTTTTCGCCGCCTCCAGAGCCTCCTCAGGCGCATCAAGGCAAAGCTCTGCCCCGCCGGTGGCGATCAGGCACTGCACCTCCGGGTCGCGCCAGACGGCCTCGGTGGCGAAATCGCCACCGAAATCGCGCTCAGAGTAAAAGGTGGCGATCGGCACGCGGTATTCGCCGCGGAACTTCACCAGCAGCGGTTTGTCATTGGCGATGACTTCCGCAAAGAGCGAAAGGAGGAACAGCCCGGAAAACAGGATCAGCGACCAGAAGGCCCGGCGGTTCGCCTTGAAATTGCGCCAGCGGCGCTGGTTCAGGGGGGACAGTGCCATGATTACCCCCGGCTCTCAAAGTCGATGCGCGGATCCACCCAGACATACATCAGATCCGAGAGAATCCCGACCACCAGCCCGATCAGACCAAAGACGAAAAGCGTGCCGAAAATCACCGGATAATCCCGCGCCACTGCCGCTTCAAAGCCCATCCGCCCCAGACCATCGAGCGAAAAGATCGTCTCAATAATCAGCGAAGCACCAAAGAAGACTGAGAGAAACAACCCCGGAAAGCCCGCAATCACGATCAGCATGGCATTGCGAAAGACATGACCATAAAGCACGCGGCTTTCCGTCAGCCCCTTGGCGCGGGCAGTCATGACATATTGCTTCCGCATCTCATCAAGGAATGAGTTTTTCGTCAGAAGCGTCAGGGTGGCAAAGCTTGCGATCAGCGAGGACAGCACAGGAAGCGTGATGTGCCACAGATAATCTTTGATTTTCCCAAAGACACTCAGGCTCTCCCAGTTATCAGAGGTCAGCCCCCTGAGCGGGAACCACTGATAATAAGAGCCCCCTGCAAAGACCACGATCAGCAGAATGGCAAAGAGAAAGCCGGGAATCGCATAGGCCATGATGATGATACCGGAGGTCCAGGTATCAAAGGCCGTGCCGTCTTTCACCGACTTGCGGATGCCCAGCGGGATCGAGACCAGATAGGCAATCAGCGTTGACCAGAGGCCAAGGCTGATCGAGACCGGCATTTTCTCCAGCACCAGATCCACCACTGAAATCGAGCGGAAATAGCTTTCACCAAAATCGAAGCTGGCGTAACGCCCCATCATGATAAAGAAGCGCTCCCACATCGGGATCGCCTCTTTCACGCAGGAACTGGCTGAAGGATCTTCCGCCGTTGGTCCGCAGACCATCCGCGCAAAGCCGAACTGCACTTCCAGCTTATCAAGAAACTCCGGCGGCAAACCGCGCGCGCCCTGATAGCCCGAGCCCTCTGCCCCGGCAGCAGGCGCATCGCCGCCGCCTGCGATATTGCGGAAGACATCGCCCTGCCCCTCAAGCCGTGCGGTGATCTGATCGATCGGACCGCCCGGCACCAGCTGGGTCAGGAAAAAGTTGATCAGCATGATCCCGAAGAGCGTCGGGATCACCAGCGCCAGACGACGTAACAGATAACCGGCCATTGATCCTTACCGCAGCACGCCGGCAGCCTTCACGGCCGCCGCCTTTTCCTCATCATACCACCAGAAGTCGAGTTCGCCACGCGAGAAGGGCGGCAGGACTTCGGGATGGCCGAAGAGATCGTAATAGGCGACGGTGTGATCGGCTTTGAACCACTGCGGAACCCAGAAATATTCGCGCCGCAGCACACGGTCGAGGGCGCGGGTGCGGGTCTCCATCTCTTCGCGCGTGGTCGCGGCGATCACCTGCTCAATCAGGCGGTCAGCGGCTTTGCTCTTCAGCCCCATCAGGTTGAAGGCCGAAACATCCGCCGTTTCAGAGCCGAAGAACTGTTTCAGCTCGGCACCGGGGATCAGCGAGGCGCGGGCATTGCCGACCACCATGTCAAAGTCATAGGCCGGGGGCCGTTCACGTGCCTCAAGCTGGGCGTTATCGATGCGGGTCATGGTCGCATCGATTCCCGCACGGCGCAGGTTTTCAACGTAAGGAAGAATCACCCGATCAAAGGTCTGGCTGTCGTTGAGGATCTCAAGCTTCAGGGTCTCGCCCTTCGCATTGCGCCGGATGCCATCTGCCCCGGCCACCCAGCCTGCCTCTTCCAGCAGCGCTGAGGCCCTGCGCAGATTGCCGCGATCAAGCTGCCGCTCACCCGAGACCGGCGCCATCACCGCCTCTTCGGTCAGGATCGCTTCCGGCAACAGCCCTTCGTCAACCAGCGGCTTCAGAACCGCCACTTCCTCCGGACCAGGCACGCCGGTCGCTTCGAGCACTGAGTTTTCCCAGACCGAATTTACCCGCTCATAAAGCCCGTAAAACAGCGTCTCATTGGACCATTCGAAGTTGAACATCAGGCCGATCGCCTGGCGCACGCGCGGGTCCTGGAACTTCTCACGCCGCAGGTTGATCAGGAACCCCTGCCCCGAGGCCTTGGTCCCCGAGGGCAACTGCACCTTTTTCACCGCGCCCGAGGTCACCGCCGGGAAGTCATAGCCCGTGGCCCAGGTGATCGAAGAGGCCTCATCGCGGAAGGTGTAGTTTCCGGCCTTAAAGCCCTCAAAAGCGGCGTTGTAATCGGCGTAATATTCGATGCGGATGCGGTCAAAGTTGCCGCGCCCTTTATTGATCGGCAGCTCCCCACCCCAATAGTCGGGATTTCGCTTATAGGTCAGGGTCTTGCCCATCTCCATCCGGTCAAGAACATAAGGCCCCGAGCCGAGGAAGGGTGTCGTGCTCCCCTCCTCAAGATCGCCGCCCGAAGCCTCATACTGCGCTTTCGACAGCACCGGCAGACCGCCCACGGTCTGCGGCAGATCGCGCGTCGGGAAGCCCGCCTTGAACGTGAATTTCACCCGATGCGGGCCCAGCACTTCGACCCCTTCCACCTGCTGCGCCAGCACGGTGCGGAAATCCGTTAATCCTTTGGTCAGGAAAAGCTCATACGAAAAAGCGACATCCTCTGCGGTCAGCGGGCTTCCGTCTGAGAATTTCGCCCCCTCGCGCAGATTGAAGATCACCCATTCGCGGCCGGGGGGATATTCGAGGTTCTCACAAAGCAGGCAATAGGCCGACCCGGTCTCATCGGCCACATCGGTCAGCAGAGATTCGTAAAACACCGAAGACAGCGCCCCGGCGCGGCCTTTGACCGAATAGGGGTTCATCGAATCAAAGCCGCCGAACGACCAGACCGAGATCTCGCCCCCCTTGGGGGCATCGGGGTTTACATACTCCAGATGGGGAAAATCCGCCGGATACTTCAGGTCGCCGAAAGTCGAGATCCCATGGCTGACCAGCACCTCAGCCCTGAGCGGCAGCGTCGAGAGCAAAAGCCCCGCCAGAACAAGTGATCCCCGCCGGAAGATGCCCATTCGCGCTGCTCCTGATCTTATGCCTTTGCAGCGACCCTATCCTCTGGCGGTAAGGGTTCTCAAGCAGCGATTGCAGAAGCGCCGGACACAAATGCGAAAGCAAAACGCCGCCTCTGTTGCAGAGGCGGCGTCTTTGGGAAATCCCGATGTGTGGGGGCGATCAGCCGCCGGTCACGGTCGAGAGATATTTGATCAGGTTTGCGCGCTCTTCGGCTTTCGGCAGACCGGCAAAGGACATTTTGTTGCCCGGCGCATAGCCTTTCGGGCTGGCCAGGAACTTGTCGAGGTTTTCCGGCGACCACGGCTCTGCGGACATGCCTTTGAGCGCGTCCGAATAGTTGAAGCCGCCGACCGAGGCTTTCAGGCGGTCCACAACACCATCGAGGTGCGGGCCGGTGCCGTTGCTGCCGTCCAGCTTGTGGCAGGCGCGGCATTTCGCAAAGACTTTCTCACCGGCTGCCGGATCAGCAGCGGCATAGAGATCTGCAAAGGCCGGGCCTTCTTCAGCAGCTTCCGCCGGTTCATCTGCGCCGGTGTCGATCTTATAACCCTGCACGAGTTCATCCGCGCCGTGCTTTGCACCGCCGGTGGTATACAGTGCAGATGCGGCCCAGCTTCCCAGAAGGAACACCAGAAGCGACCCGCAAAGCGCACCGCCGGCCTTGGTCACTGTCATCGTGTCAAACATTCTGGCTTCTCCGCTTGGCTTTCCCTTGAAGGGCCTATACCCGCTTCCCCCCTCCTGTTTCAAGGTGTAGACGCGCAGAGGGCCGGAGGCTTGACGAAATTTTGGCAGGGATGACACGAATGAGCGGGCGGATAGCATTTCAGGGTGAACTCGGGGCCTATTCTCACGAGGCCTGCCGCCGCGCGCGTCCGGGGATGGAAGTGCTCCCCTGTCATACGTTTCAGGATGCGATTGACGCAGTGCGCCGCGGCGATGCCGATCTGGCCATGCTGCCGGTGGAGAACTCTACCTATGGTCGCGTCGCCGATATGCACAGCCTGCTGCCCGAAAGCGGCCTCTTCATCATTGATGAGGCCTTTGTGCGGGTAGAGATCGCGCTCTCGGCCCTGCCGGGGACCAAACTCTCTGAGATCCGCCAGGCCATGAGCCATACGGTGCTGCTGGGCCAGTGCCGCAAATTCCTGCGCGAGCATAACATCTCAACCATCACCGGCTTTGACACCGCAGGCTCGGCCAAGGCCGTGGCCGCCCAGACCGACCGCAGCCTTGCAGCGCTGTCGCCGGCTCTGGCCGCAGAGCTTTATGGCCTCGAGATCCTTGCCAGCGGCATTGAAGATCAGTCCAACAACACCACCCGCTTCGTGGTGATGTCGCCTGAGCGTGACCTGAGCCGTCGCGGTTCGGGCAAAATGATGACGACCTTCATCTTTCAGGTCCGCAACATTCCCGCCGCGCTTTACAAAGCCATGGGTGGTTTTGCGACCAATGGCGTGAACATGACGCGTCTGGAAAGCTATATGGTTGGCGGCAATTTCACCGCCACCGCTTTCCTTGCCGATATTGAGGGCCATCCCGACGACCCCAATGTCGCCCGCGCCCTGGAAGAAATCCGCTATTTCGCAAGCCGCTTCGAAGTGCTGGGCGTATATCCGGCGAACCGACCCACCGCCGGTTAAGGCAAAGGCGCGCGCTGCGATAAAGAAGACAGCACCCCGTCGGACCTCCAGGGTCCGGCGGGGTTTTCGCATTCCGACAGGGCCGCGACCCGATACTTACAAATGCAAACACCCGGACCTCAGAGATCCGGGTGCCCGCAGATTGTCAGATCCTGGCCTCAGGCCGCCGAGATGGCCTTTTCGATCTCATCTTCGCTGGCGCCGGTCAGCACCTTGTCGATCTCACCGACCAGCACATCCTGCAGCTTTGTGTGATAGCTGCGGCGCATCTCACCCAGACTGCGCGGGGCGGCGATGATCAGCAGGCTCTCGATCCGGCCGTCCAGGAGCTATGCGGGATTTTGGGTGATACGGCCTGATCAAGCGGCGCGATTTTCGGCGACGCTGG
>NZ_SBLC01000021.1 GCF_004054105.1 Falsigemmobacter intermedius | reverse complement strand
TAACGCGCCCTGTCGGGCGGCCGTCACTGACCAAGGTCAAGCGGTTCTTCGAGGAATTCGAGTTTATATCGTCGCACAAAATAACGGCCTGCGTGTCAGCTATAATTTGGCATGGAAAGATTTCATGACGGTGCGCGAAGAAATTGGCGCTCGTGATTATGACATTCACGGCTTGCGCTATACTGCGGCCAGCGAAATTGCGGCAATTCCGGGAATGACCGCTGAGCACGTCAAAGCTATTACGGGCCACGCTCAATCCGCAATGGTTCATCTCTACGCAGGCGCGGCGATGCAAAAGGCCCGGGCCTCAGAGGCACAGAAAGCGCGTGGAGACAGAACGGGAACGAAGCCGGAATTTTGAAATTTCGTTGAAATTGAAACGGGCGACCATTGATTTTAAACGGTTTTTCCGGATCTGAATATGTTTCAGGAACATCTCTTTGGTCAGGGTTGTGCCTTTTCGTAAAGAGAGCAGCTCAAACATCTGATATTCTTTTCCGGTCAGATGCACGGTCCGCCCCTCGACATCAACGGTTTTAGCGTCAAGATTGACGCAGATCCGCCCGGTCCGGATTACGGATTGCGCATGACCTTTGGAGCGCCGGATAATAGCGTGGATACGCGCCACCAATTCTTCCCGGTGGAACGGCTTGGTCAGATAATCATCTGCACCAAAACCGAAGCCTTTGATTTTATTATCTGTATCATCCACGCCCGAGAGGATGAGAATAGGCGTTTCCACCCGCGACAGCCGAAGTTGCCTGAGAACTTCGTGGCCGTGCATATCCGGGAGATTCAGATCCAGCAGGATCAGATCGTAATCATAAAGGCGGGCAAGATCGATCCCTTCCTCTCCGAGATTGGTGCAATAGACATTCAGATTGGCATGGGTCAGCATAAGCTCAATGCTGCGCGCCGTGGCCGCGTCGTCTTCAACCAATAATATACGCATCGCGCGCTCCACACTGGTAAAACAATGGGATTAACCTTGAACGTAAAGCGTTAATCCTGTCTTACTCTGCCTGAGCTTTTAAAATTTACAACCTAAAGTTGCCTGTATTTTTGCAGCGCTGTGACTTTCAGAGCCGCTTCGCCATGGGCGTGAACGGCCTCACTCCAGAGATCAAACTCTTCTTCGGATAAAGAGTAGCGCGACAGCGCCTCCTCCCGGGTGATCAGCCCGTGATCGACCGCACGCACCACCAGAGCCTTGCGGCTGGCCACCCAGCGGCGGGTGTCAGCAGGGGGCAGATCGCCACGGCTGAGCACCGTGCCATCCGCCAGGGTTACCTGCCGCATCCCTTCAACCTTTTTCAAAAACATGGTCACTCTCCCACAGATGACCGAAATGTCGCGGTTCAGCCTTAAAGACCTCTGAAGCGGGGGGTTGGAGAATGCTGAGGATTTTCCTATATCCCTGCACATCTTTCGGAGAGAACCATGCCACGCGACCTCGATCTGCCTCTGAACTCGCTGGGTCTGCCCAAGGCGCCCGCTGACACCCGCGTCGTGGTGGCCATGTCGGGCGGGGTCGATAGCTCTGTCGTCGCGGCGGTGCTTAAGGAAGAGGGTTATGACGTGGTGGGCGTCACCCTGCAGCTTTACGACCATGGTGCGGCGCTTGCGAAAAAAGGGGCCTGCTGTGCGGGTCGGGATATCCATGATGCGCGCCGCGTGGCCGAGCAGATGGGCTTTCCGCATTATGTGCTCGACTATGAGAACACCTTCCGCGAAGCGGTGATGGAAGAATTCGCCGAAAGCTATCTTGGCGGCGCGACCCCGGTGCCCTGCATCCGCTGCAATGAGCGGGTGAAGTTCCGCGACCTGCTCAACACCGCCAAAGAGCTTGACGCCGACTGCATGGCGACCGGTCACTACATCCAGCGCATGGTGGGTGAGCACGGGCCGGAACTGCATATGGCCGCCGATGCCAACCGCGATCAGAGCTACTTCCTGTTCTCGACCACGCCGGAGCAGCTGGCCTATCTGCGTTTCCCGCTGGGCCATCTGAAGTCGAAAGCCGAGACCCGCGCGCTTGCCGCGAAATACGGCCTGCCGGTGGCCGATAAGCCCGACAGCCAGGACATCTGCTTCGTGCCGAACGGTGATTATGCCTCGGTGATCGAAAAGCTGCGCCCGGGGGCGTCCGATCCCGGCGATATCGTCGATATGGCGGGTAAGGTCCTCGGCCAGCACCGCGGTGTCATTCACTATACCATCGGCCAGCGTCGCGGCCTTGGGATCGGCGGCCTCAGCGATCCGCTTTATGTGGTGCGTCTTGATCCCGAAAGCCGCCATGTGGTCGTCGGCCCGAAAGAGGCGCTCTCGACCCGCATCGTGCCGGTGAAGGAAGTGAACTGGCTGGGCGATGCCCCGCTGATGAGCCGCCCGGAATGGCACATCATGGTCAAAGTGCGCTCGACCCGCCCGCCGCGCGAGGCGATCATCCGCCCGATCTCGGAGACCGAGGCTGAAGTGGAACTGATCGCCCCGGAAGACGGGGTCAGCGCGGGCCAGGCCTGCGTCTTTTACGCGCCCGACAGCACCCGGGTGCTGGGCGGCGGCTGGATCTGGCGCGGTCGCTGATAATAGCCGATCACCGACTCTGCCGCCCGCTCTCCGGGCGGCAGCCCCCCCTGGCCCAGGCGCTCCATGGTCAGGCGCATGGCGTCAAGCTGCGCCTGACGCTGTGCCCCGTCGCTGAGCAGCGCGTTCAGCGCCGGAGCAATCTTTTCAGCCCGACAGTCGGCGCCCAGAAATTCCGGGATCACTCTGGTTTCTGAAACAAGGTTCACCAGGGTCACGGTGTCGATTTTCAGCATGGTTTTCAGCATCATGCGGCTGATCATCGACATATCATAGGCAATGACCATCGGCACGGCATTTGCCGCCAGCTCCAGCGACACCGTGCCCGAGGCCGCGATGGCCGCAGCCGCCCCGGCGAAGGCCGCACGCTTCTCTGCCCCATCCGTGAGGATCAGCGGCTCAATCGGCCAGTTCCGGCTGAGATCGCGCACCAGATCCTCCACCCCGCGCACCGTGGGCAGCACCACCTGCACCGGTCGATCGAGCCGCGACAGGGTTTCGCCTATGACCGGCGCCAGCCGCGTGACCTCGCCGCGCCGCGAGCCGGGCAGCGCCAGAAGCCAGGGGGCGGCGAGACCATATTTCGCGCGCAGAGCCGCAACGTCATCCGCATCGGCGCGCCGCTCAGCCACCACCGGATGACCGACGAAATCGCAGCTCATTCCCGCCGCTTCCATCAGCACCGGCTCAAAGGGTAAAAGCGCCAGAACATGGTCCACCAGCGGCGCCATCTTTTTCGCCCGTCCCGGACGCCAGGCCCAGACCGAGGGGGCCACATAATGTACCGTGCGAAACTCCGGCCGCGCGGCACGGACCAGTTTTGCCACCCGAAGGCAGAAATCCGGGCTGTCGATGGTGATCAGGAGATCAGCACCGCTGTCGAGCACCGCCTGCGCCGTCTCGGCTATGCGGCGCTTGAGATGGAAATACTTTGGCAGAACCTCAGCGATCCCCATGATGGAAAGCTCTTCCATGGGAAAGAGGCTCACCATGCCCTCTGCCTCCATCAGAGGACCGCCAACCCCCTTATAGGGCAGCGGCCCCAGCCGCGCGGTCAGCCCCGCCATCAGCGCAGCCCCGAGCTTATCCCCTGAGGCCTCGCCTGCGATCAGAAAGGGCCTCACGTCGCGCGCGCCCAAAGAAAAAGGCCCAGCCGGTCGGCTTCTGCGACCATGGCCTCACGCTCCAGCAGCAGCACATCGCCTGCGGCCCAGACGATGCCGCCCAGACCCGCCGCATGGGCGTTCTGCACCGTGGTCACCCCAAGCGCGGGCAGATCGACATCACGGCTTTGTCCCGGTTTGGCCGCTTTATAAAGGAGCCCCCTGGGCCCGGCCGGATCCGGGCGCAGCGTGCCCCCCGTGCGGGCAACGAAGTCGAGCATGGCATCCGTGCCGGGCAGGCTCTCCGCTGCCAGGCACAGCCCTTGGGCAACCACCGCGCCCTGCCCGACATCGACCTGACCAAGTGCGGCCACGATGGCGGCAGCACGCTCTGCATCTTTTTCATCCGCTGCGCTCGGCCGGGTCTGCGTCAGAACCCCCGCCTGCGGCAGCAAGTCCGGTGCAAGAGCATCGACACCCGCCACCTCAATGCCGAATTCAGAGAAAATGGCGACAATTTCGCGCAAAGTCGCGTCATCACCGGCCTGCATGGCGGCCACCAGACGCGGCACCATCTGCGCCGTCAGCGGATCAAAGAGTGCCGGATCAAGCCGGGGCCGCTGCATCGCCCCTGCCAGGGCAACCCGGGTGATCCCCTGATCGGTCAGACTGTTGAGAAAAGGGACCAGGCGTTCGAAATGAAAGCTCTCAGCCGGAAGATCCGGGGTTACCCCGGCAGGCGCAAAGACCAGAGCGTCAGGGCGCGCGGCTTTGAGAGCAACCGGAAGCGCTCCGGTCCCGGCGATAATGGCAAAACGGCCGGACATGGCGGTTCCCTATGGTCAGGGCCCGGCTCAGGGCGCGGCTCAGGCCCGGCACCAGAGGCGGGCAGAGGTGAAGACCGGGGCCGTCCTGGCCCCGGAAAATCTTAATGGGGCGTCAGGAAAGAGCGGTCAGAGGCGCCGAGGATGAAGTCCACCACTTCGCGGACCTCTGCGGTCATATCGCCATCGGCGATCCGCTGGACCCGCTCCATGAAGGTTCCTTCGCCCTGGCCCATGGCCTCATAGGCGGCCCGCAGCGCATGGATACCGGCCCGATCGAGACCACGCCGCTTCAGCCCGACGAGGTTCAGCCCGTCAAGCTGCCCGCGCGGCCCCTGAACAAGACCAAAGGGCATGACATCATTCGTCACCATCGTGACGGCACCGATGATCGCCCCGCGTCCGACGCGGACAAACTGGTGAATGCCCGACAGGCCGCCGATGATGACGTCATCCCCGATGTGGCAGTGCCCCGCGACAGCGACCTGATTGGCCATGACCACACGGCTGCCGACGATGGAGTCGTGCCCGACATGAGCGCCGGTCATCATCAGAACGTCATCGCCGATCTGCGTCAGCCCGCCGCCGCCCTCAGTCCCGGTCGAGAGCGTCGCCCCCTCGCGGATGCGGCAGCGTTTGCCGACCACCAGACGGGTGCGCTCACCACGGTATTTCAGATCCTGCGGCTCACCGCCGACGGAGGCGAAGGGCCAGATAATGGTCCCCTCTCCGACTTCGGTCCAGCCCGAAACCACGGCATGCGGGCGCAGCTCAACACCTGCATGCAGGGTGGCATCCGGGCCGACAATGGCATAAGCGCCGATGCGGCACTGCGGGCCGATCACTGCCCCCTCTTCGATGACGGCAGAGGGGTGGATCACTGCCGAGGGGTCAATCGACATGGCTCAGCCTTTCGGGACGTCGAACATGGCGGTGAAGGTGCTTTCGCAGGCGACTTCGCCGTCGACTTTCGCCACACCTTCGAATTTCCACACCCGGCCACCGCCGCGCAGCGCCTTCACGTGCAGTTCAAGCACATCGCCCGGAACCACTTTGCGGCGGAACTTCGTGCTGTCGACGCCCATAAAGAAGACGCGGGCGTTTTTGTCGACCAGATCCATGGTCAGGCCGACCAGCACACCGGCGGTCTGCGCCATGGCTTCGACGATCAGAACACCCGGCATCACCGGCATGCCGGGGAAGTGCCCGGTGAAATGCGGCTCGTTATAGGTGACATTCTTGATGCCCACGCAGCTTTCGCCCGCAACCACGTCGCGGACTTTGTCCACCAGCAGGAAGGGGTAACGATGCGGGATGATCCGGGTAATGAGATCCAGATCGGCTTCAAGGCGCGGCGTGTCAGTCATCAGAAATCCTCATGGCGGCGCAGCGGACCGCGCCTCTCTGGCCTGGATAACAAGTCAGGCCCGGCCTGTCCAGAAGGGCCTCAGGGCCGGGACGGAGCGGGACCCCCGGTCTGTGGCGGTGCCTCAGCTTCGGCTTCGATCGCCTCTTCGTCAATCTCAGCGTCCATCCGCGCGATCATGGCCTCGGTGATGTCGATACCGCGAAAGGCCAGGATGATCGCATCTTCGGCAATGATGGCATAAAGCCCGCGGTCGCGCATCAGCCGCGTCAGCACATCATTGCTCATCACGCTGAAGCGGCGGCGGTCGGCATCGTGCTCCAGATAAAGTGCGCGCTCTTTGTCGGCCTGGGTGCGACGATAGCTCTCAACCTCAGCATTGAACTGATCCGAGAGACGGCGAAATTCCTCCGTGCTCAGCACCTTACGCTGCCGCGTGAGATCCTGCTCACGCGCGGTCAGCCTGGCCTCGATCTCCCGGTTTTCTGCCGCAAGCGCCAGCTGCGCGGTTTCAAAGCGCTGAATCATCGCCTGCCCGAGGCGGCTTCCGGCAAAGAGCCGCGCCTCATTCAGGGTGCCGAACTGCACGGCGCCGCTTTCTTCAGCGAAAACACCGCCGCCCGAGAGGGCCGCGGTGAAAGCAAGCCCGCAGAGGGCCTGGCGCAAAGGCCGAAGCATCAGAACTTCGTCGAAATCGAGATGTCGAAGCGCTGCTCTTTATCGCCCTCAGCCTGTTTCAGCGCTTTGGCGAGGTTGAAGCGCAGCGGCCCCATCGGCGTATCCCAGAGCAGCGAAACACCGACCGAAGAGCGCAGCTTGCGGCTGTCGTCCACCGTCACACCGCCCGAAGTGGTGTTGTCGAGACCCCAGACAGAGCCCACGTCGAAGAAGGCCGCGCCGCGCATCTTATATTCTTCCGGCAGACCCAGCGGGAAATCCGCTTCCAGTCGCGCCACGGCGTAATAGTTGCCGCCCAGCGGGTCGCTGCGACCGTTGCTGACATCGCGCGGGCCCATGCCGAAGGGCTCGAAGCCGCGCATTTTGTCGCCCATGAAGAAGCGCTCAAGCACGCGCAGATCAGTGCCGCCACGGGCATGAACCGCACCGGCTTCCAGCTCTGCGCGCAGGCGCAGATCGCCGTTGAAGAACTTCGTCTCAGAACCTGCGAAGATCTCGGTCTTGAGATACTTCAGATCGCTGCTCAGCCCGAAGAAATCCTGGCTCAGACGGAAGACATAGGCCGTGCGCCCCTGCAGACCGTCCCGACGGTTGTCGAAGCTGAGGGTATAGCCGGGGCCGGCATAGATTTTGCTGCCGCCTTCGGCTTCCTCGGCCAGAATCCCGGTTGCCGGAAGGCCGGTCGCCGGATCGCCGGCCACATTGCGGATGCCGGATTTACCCACCGTGATCCGGGTCGCCAGACGGGTGTTTTCCGCCAGCGGGAATTCAAGCGAGCTGGCAAGCTGCACCGTGCGGCTGTCCCAGGTCGAGTAATTCGCCTCCGTCTGCTCATAAAGACCGGCGAAGGTGAACTTCAGATCGCGGTCCAGAACCGAAGGGTCCGAGAAGGTGAAGGAGGAGGTCGCGTTCTTGGCACCGAGGTTCAGGTCCACGGCCACATATTGACCCCGGCCCAGGAAGTTCGATTCCGACAGACCCACGGTCAGGCCGACACCATCCGCTTTGCCATAGCTGGCACCGAAGGACAGCGAACCGGTCGGCTTCTCTTCCACGGTTGCTTTGACGATCACGCTTTCCGGGGTCGACCCTTCAGAGGCTTCGACATTGGCCGTTTCAAAGTAGCCAAGCGCACGGATCCGCTCAGCCGCTTCGCGGACTTCGCGTGCGTTCAGCGGGTCGCCCTCGACGGTGCGGAACTGGCGGCGGATCACCTCATCAGAGGTGGTGGTATTGCCTTCAATGTCGATGCGCTCAACGAAGATACGCTCGCCGCGGGTCAGAGCGAAATCGACGTTCAGCACGCGGTTGCGCTCATCGCGGTTGATCCGCGGCTCAACGCGCAGGAAGTTGATCCCCTTGCGCCCTGCCAGCGATTCCATCCGCGCAATCGCGCTTTCCACGTCCGAAGGCGAATAGACCGCGCCCGGCTTCAGACGCAGCAGCGAGGAAAACTCGCTGGTATCAAGACCTTCGATTTCCGAGATCACACGGGTCGTGCCGAAGCGATACTGCAGACCTTCGCGCACCGTGAAGGTAACGAAGAAGCCGTCCTGCTCACGCGCCATTTCGGCGGTCGCATCCTGGACCTGCATGTCGATATAGCCACGCGAGTGGTAGAAATCGCGCAGCAGCTGCTTGTCGATCTCAATCCGGTCCGCGTTATAGGTGTCGCGCGAGATGATGGCGCGCAGGAGACCCGCCTGTTTGGTCTGCAGCACCTGACGCAGACGGCGGTCCGTGAAATTGCGGTTGCCGACGAAGCTCAGACGCTCGACTTCCGACACGCGGCCTTCGGCGATCTCAAACACCAGATCGACGGCGTTATTGCCGCGCGGAATGACCTTCGGCTCAACACGGGCGGCAATACGGGCGGTGCTGAAATAGGCTTCAGCGATCGCGGCGGCATCGGCCTCGGCGGTGGCGGGCGAATAGAAGCGGCGCGGTTTCGACGAAATGCCCTTGAGGAGATCTTCGGACTTCAGCCGCTTATTGCCCTCAAAGTTGACAACCGAAATCGCCGGAAGCTCTTTGACCGAGATGACCAGCGTATTGCCGCGCGGCTGCAGGTTCACACTCTCGAAAAGACCGGCGTTCATCAGGCGCTGGTAGACGTCGTTCATCTCAGCCGCGCTGAGGCTGCGACCGCGGTTGATTTTGGCATGACCAAGGATCGTGCGGGCATCCACACGCTGGTTGCCCTCAATCGTCACATTGGAAAAGCTGTAGGCCTGGGCATAGGCGACCACCGGAACGATCGCAGCAACGCTGCCCGCCGCCATAACACTGGCGAGAAGACAGGACCGAAGGCGCATTGCAGATTTACCGGTTGCCCGTTTGCTGAAAAGGCCGCTCATCCGTCACTCTCCCGGTCGCCTGTTTTCAGACTGACTAACCGAGCCCGTGCAACTTGTCAAAATGCTTAAAGGAAAAACCACAGATCCTGCGCAGCTATGGCCAGGCGACCACAGCCCCCAGGGGGCAAGGCTCAGAAGGGGCGGGAGCCTTCCAGCAGCACAACCGCCAGGCTGAGGCACAAAAACAGCAGGCCCGGCACCAGAATGCGGTCCAGATTCACATCCAGAAACAGCTGCAGACGATTGCGGTGGCGGCGGTTTTTCAGCGCAAAGCCGGTCATGTCACCCTCACAGAGAAGACCAACGCCCGCAGAGGGTCTGCGGGCGTTGTCATCATGACAGTGGATTGTGGCCACTTATGGGCGTCACGGGCAGAAAAGATCATTGGTAAGCGCAAAGACCATCAGGCTCAGCAAAATGGTCAGCCCCGCCGTCATCAGCCCCCGCAAGGCCCGGTCTGACGGCGGCTTGCCGGTCACCGCTTCCCAGGCGTGAAAGACCAGATGGCCGCCATCCAGCACCGGCACCGGGAAGAGGTTCATCAGCCCCACCGCCGTCGACAGCATGCCAATGAACCAGATGAAGGTGAAAGACCCCTGCGCCGCCGCATTTCCAGAGCTTTGCGCAATGCCCAGGGGGCCGCGCAGATTGCAGCTTGAAATCGCGCCGGTCACCATATGCCACATGCCCGAGAGCGAGGTTTTGATGATTGAGCCGACCTGAGAGACGCCGATCTGCAGCGCCTCAACCGGACCGGCATTGCGGGTCTCAGGCACAAAGGCCAGCCCCCCGGTCACACCGATCAGCCAGCGGGTCTCAAACCCGCCCTCAGCCCGCGGCACGTCCATCCGCTTCGGCGTCAGCGACACATCAAGGAGCGCGCCCGCGCGCCAGATCTGCAGCGCCACCTCCGACCCGCCCGCAAGTGCCACAGCCTCCCGCAGTTCGGTGAAAGAGGAAATCGGCGTGCCGTCGACCGAAAGGATCACATCCCCTGCAATCAGCCCCGCGTCCTGGGCGGGGGAATCAGGATTGACCTGATCGGCAAGCGGCGGAAAGGGGAACGGCCCCTCTACCTGCATCACCCGACCTGCCCGCTCAAGGGTGTAGTCCGCAAAGGGGGCGGCCGGAAGCTCGGTCGCAATGGTCGCAAAGTCGCGCAGATCCTTCACCGCTGCGCCGTTCAGCGCGGTGATCAGATCGCCCTCCTGCAGCCGCTCTGCCCCCGGCATCGGTTTGACCTGGCCGATCCGCGCCTCATCGGTGGCAATCCCGATCGAAATCGCGATGCCCGCAAAGATCAGGATCGAAAAGACGAAGTTAAAAACCGGACCGGCAGCCACCGTGGCCGCCCGGGCCCAGAGCGGCGCGCCATGCATGGTGTCACGCGCCGCCTCAGGGCTGAGCGCGGCCATGACCTCTTCGTCACGGCCCGATGCGGCATCCGCATCGCCTTTGAACTTAACAAAGCCACCCAGCGGAAGCGCGGCAATCTGCCAGCGGGTGCCGTGACGGTCGACGCGCGAAAACACCACCGGACCAAAACCCAGCGAGAAAACATCCGCTTTAATCCCGCACCAGCGACCGACGATATAGTGGCCATATTCATGGATCGCGACGATGACCGAAAGCGCTCCGACGAAAGCCACCAGCGTGCGCAATCCGCCGCCGAAATCGGGAAACTGGGCGAAAAATTCCATAGACCGTCCTCAGATCTGGTGACGGGCTATCAGCTCCGTCGCAGTGACGCGGGCAAAGTGGTCCATCTGCAGCACCTTCTCAAGGCTGTCTGCCGCAGTTCCATAGCCACTTTCGCGCGAGCAGGCTGACAAAGTCGCCGCAACCACCCGCGCCATATCGGTGAAGCCGATCTTTCCGGCAATAAAGTGGTCGAGGGCGATCTCTTTTGCGGCATTAAAGACCGCACCAGAAAGGCCGCCCGATCTCATCACCTCATCCGCGAGCGCAAGCGCCGGATAACGGGCGGGGTCAGGCGCGGCAAAGGTCAGCTGCCCGAGTTTGATAAGATCCACACGCTCAACCGGAACAAAGCGCCGCTCAGGCCAGTGCAGCGCATAGCCGATGGCATGGCGCATATCCGGCGCACCAAGATGCGCCATCATCGCCCCGTCGTGAAAGGTGACCAGAGCGTGGATGATCTGCTCACGCTGGATCACCACATTGATCTGATCTGCTTCAAAGCCAAAGAACTCTTTAGCCTCAATCACTTCCATGGCTTTGTTAAACATGGTCGCGCTGTCGATGGTAATGCGCTGCCCCATGGCAAAGTTCGGATGGGTTGAGGCCTCAGACACGCTGGCCGCCGCAAGCTTCTCGAGAGGCCAGTCACGAAAAGCGCCCCCCGAAGCCGTGATCGTCACACTCTCAACGGTTTCTGAAGTATGCCCGCCAAGGCATTGAAAAATAGCGGAATGCTCGGAATCGACAGGCAGAATTTCCGCCCCTGCGGCCTCTGCGGTTTTCATCAGAAGCGGGCCTGCGCAGACGAGGCTTTCCTTATTGGCAAGCGCCAGCGCACCACCGCGCTCCACCGTCGCCAGCGAGGGGACCAGCCCTGCCGCGCCGACAATCGCGCTCATTGTCCAGTCGCTGGGACGCTCAGCCGCCTCGCGGATCGCCTCTGCGCCCGCAGCCACTTCGGTGCCGCTGCCCGACAGAAGTTCTTTCAGCTCCGTGTAACGGCTTTCGTCCGCCGTCACCGCAAGCTTTGCCCGGTGGCGCCTGGCCTGTTCAGCGAGAAGCGCCGTATTGCGCCCGCCGGTCAGCACGGCAACTTCATAGTCCTGCGGCGCGCGGCCAATCAGATCGAGCGTATTGACCCCGATCGAGCCGGTCGCGCCGAAAATTGCGACTGAGCGCATGGTCAGAAGCCCCCCACGACCGAGAGATAAAGGATATGCTGCGCCACAAAGACCAGCATGGCGGCCAGCAGCAGCGCATCGAAGCGGTCCAGAAAGCCGCCATGACCGGGGATCAGGTTGGAGCTGTCTTTGATCCCTGCCCGGCGCTTCAGCCAACTTTCAAGGATATCGCCAAGCTGTCCGGCAAAAGCCACCAGCGGCGAGAGCCAGATCAGAGCCGCCGGCGCACCTGCGACGAGGTGAAAACCTGCGCCGACCAGGGCCGCGCCGATCCAGCCTGCCACGGTGCCCGACCAGGTTTTCTTCGGGCTGATCGCCGGCCAGAATTTCGGACCGCCAAAGGCGCGGCCTGCAAAGTAGCCGGCCACATCCGAGACAATGATGACCGCCAGCAGCCACAAAAGCGGCGTGACGCCCATGGTGCGCAGCGAGACAAGCCCCGCCCCCGCCGTCATAATGGCCAGGGCATAGGGAACGGCCACCCATTTCATCCGGCGCGGCGTGAAGGCAAAACCCAGCGGCACGATGAACAGCGCAAGAAGCATCACCTGCCCGCCCTGGTTGAGCAGGCCGCCAAGCGACAGGACCGCCAGCAGCGCGGCGCCGAGGTGCTTCCCGGCGGAATCCTCTGGTGCGGTGATGCGGGCCAGCTCCCAGATCATCAGCGCCGTGACCACGACCACCAGAGCCGACCAGACCGGACCGCCAAGGGCAATCGCAACCGCCCCGACTGCGACCATCACGATCGCAGAGAGCACACGGGCGCGCAGATCGCCCCAGTTACCAGAGGACATCAGGCCAGAGCTCCGCCAAAACGCCGGTCGCGCTCGCCGAACCGGTCCAGGATGCGACCCAGCTCTTCGGCGGTAAAATCCGGCCAGAGGGTGGGCGTGAATTCATATTCGGCATAGGCCGCCTGCCAGAGCAGGAAGTTGCTCACCCGCGTCTCGCCGCTGGTGCGGATCACCAGATCGGGATCGGGAATGTCATGGGTATCGAGCGCCTGACAGAAGCTCTCTTCCGAGATCTCGTCTCCGCGCTCGGCCAGCCGGCGCAATGCGCGCAGAACCTCATCACGGCCGCCGTAGTTGATGGCGACGGTCAGGTTCAGCCGGCTGTTCCCGGCCGTCTGCGCCTCAATGTCGCGCATCAGACCCTGAAGATGGTTTGAAAGCCCCGAGCGATCCCCGATAAAGCGCATCCGCACCCCCTCGCGGGCGAGTTTGACCGCCTCGCGCTGGATGTAATGCGAAAAGAGGCTCATCAGCCCGAGAACTTCTTCGGTCGAGCGCTTCCAGTTCTCGGTGGAGAAGGCATAGAGCGTCAGCCATTGCACGCCGAGGTCGGGAGCGGCCTGCACGATATCGCGCACCCTTTCCACCCCGCGGCGGTGCCCCACCAGACGCGGCCAGCCGCGTCCGGTGGCCCATCGGCCATTGCCATCCATGATGATGGCCACATGCTGTGGCCGCGTGGTTTTGTCAGACGGCATCCGGGCCTCTCCTCGCGAGCGGGCCTTAAATCTGCATGATTTCCTGTTGTTTGGCTTCAAGAGCCTTGTCAACGGCAGAGATCATCCGGTCGGTCAGTGCCTGGATCTCATCAGAATACATCTTCTGATCGTCTTCCGGCATGCCGGCGGCTTTGGCTTTTTTGACCTGGTCCATGCCGTCGCGGCGGACGTTGCGGATCGAGACCCGGGCGCCTTCGGCATATTGGGCAGCAACTTTGGTCAGCTCTTTGCGGCGCTGTTCGTTCAGCTCCGGGATCGGCAGCATGATGATGGTGCCATTGGTCTGCGGGTTGATGCCAAGGCCCGACTCGCGGATCGCCTTTTCCACCTTACCGACCATAGCCTTGTCCCAGATGTTGATGGTCACCATCCGCGGCTCGGGCACGTTGACGGTGCCAAGCTGGTTGACAGGGGTCATCTGGCCATAGGCATCGACCTGGACGGGCTCAAGGATATTGGCGGAGGCACGGCCGGTGCGCAGCGAGCCGAATTCGGTCCGCAGCGCGGCCATGGCGCCTTCCATGCGGCGTTCGAGGTCATCGAGATCAATGTCGAGATCGTCGGACATGGGGATTTCCCTCTTTTGGCCACAGCCGTGCTGCGGCGACGTTCAGTTGCTTCGTTCTAGCCCCCTGGCTTTAGGAAAGTCAAAGGGAACGGAGTTGGAAAGGCCGGGGGCGCTGCCCCCGGGCCCCCGGAGTATTTTTTAAAAAGCCAAAGACAGATCAGCCTTTTACGGTGGTGTAGGTGCCTTTACCCGCGAGGATGCCGCGGAAACCGCCCGGCTCATCGAGCGAGAAGACGATGATCGGCAGTTTGTTGTCGCGCGAAAGCGCGATGGCCGTTGCATCCATGACGCCGAGGTTTTTCTCGAGCGCTTCATCATAGGAGACGGTTTCATAGCGCACGGCATCGGCGAATTTCTTCGGATCTTTGTCGTAGACGCCGTCCACCTTGGTGCCTTTGAAGACGGCCTCACAGCCCATTTCATTCGCGCGCAGTGTGGCTGCGGTATCGGTGGTGAAATAGGGGTTACCGGTGCCGGCTGCGAAGATGCAGACGCGCTTTTTCTCAAGGTGGCGCACGGCGCGGCGGCGGATATAGGGTTCGCAGACCTGATCCATCGGGATGGCCGAGATCACGCGGGTGAAGACGCCGAGGCCTTCGAGGGCGGATTGCATGGCGAGCGCATTCATCACCGTGGCAAGCATGCCCATGTAATCGGCCGTGGTGCGCTCCATGCCCTGGGCGGAGCCGGCAAGGCCACGGAAGATATTGCCGCCGCCGATGACCATGCAGATCTCAACGCCGAGATCGTGGCAGGCCTTCACCTCTTCGGCGATGCGCTGAACGGTCGGCGGATGCAGGCCGAAGCCCTGGTCCCCCATCAGGGCTTCGCCTGAAATCTTCAGCATGACCCGCTTGTAGGTCACACCGCCGCGTGCTTCATCCGCCCCGGTGATGGTGCTCATGCCCTGGCTCTCCGTCTTAAAACTGTTCGCTGTGACAGGCGGCTGCGGTCGCTTCCGCAGCCTGCCTGGTTGACTGGCGCGCAAAATGGTCGAAAACGGCGTAATGTTCAACGATCTTCCTGACCCTTTCGCGCGGTTCCTGCGCGATGTTTCGCCGGAAAAGCCGGTTCTGATCGCGGGCCCGACGGCGAGCGGCAAATCGGGGCTGGCGCTGCGGCTGGCCGAAGCCCAGGGCCGTGCCATTGTGAATGCCGATGCTTTGCAGGTCTATGACAGCTGGCGGGCGCTTTCGGCGCGGCCCTGTGTCGGGGACGAAAGCCGCGCGCCGCATCACCTTTACGGCCATATCGGCCGGAATGAGGCCTATTCCACAGGGCACTGGCTGCGTGAGGTCGCGGCCTATCTGAAGCAGGATCCGCGTCCGGTCATTGTGGGCGGGACGGGTCTGAACTTTACCGCACTGACGGCGGGTCTTGCAGAGATCCCGCCGGTGCCCGCTGAGATCCGCGCTGAGGCGGATCTGCGGCGTGCGACGGAAGGTCACGAGGGGATGCTGCGCGATCTGGATGCGGCGACGGCTGCGCGGATAGATCAGCGCAACCCCGCCCGGGTGCAGCGGGCCTGGGAGGTGCTGCGCACCACCGGGCGCGGACTGGCGGCCTGGCAGGCGGAGACCGGGCCCGCGGTCCTGCCGCCGGAGCAGGCGCAGACGCTGGTGCTGATGCCGGAGGCAGAGTGGCTCGGGGCCCGCATCGATCAGCGCTTTGATCAGATGATTCGTGACGGGGCGCTTGAGGAGGCGCGCGCGGCGCTGGACCACTGGGCGCCTGAGCGCCCCTGGGCGCGGGCCATCGGCGCTCCGGAACTGGTGGCGCATCTGCGCGGAGAGATCTCGCTCCAGGAGGCGCGCGACGCGGCCTGCACCGCGACGCGGCAATATGCCAAGCGCCAGCGGACCTGGATGCGCAACCGTCTGGGTCACTGGCCGGTGATTTCCCTGCCCTGAGCTTCCTCTCAGGGCGGCAAAGGGCTAGACTGACGGCATCCTTCCTGCCGGAGCCCGCCGATGACCCGCCGCCCTGCCCGCCCCCCGGTTGCGCCCCCTTTCCCACCCGCCAGCCGCCGGGACTTCCTGCATCTCAGCGGTCTGGCCGGCCTGGGCCTGATGCTGGACGCAGGTCAGGCGCAGGCGGCGATGCCTCTGAGCGGCGGGCGGATCCGGGTGCAGATGACGCTGTCGGCGCTGCGCGACCCGATGCTCGCCACGCGGTCTCAGATGACGAATTTCACCCGGGGCTGGCTGGAATATCTGCTGGAATATGACACCGACGGGCAGTTTCACCCGAAGCTTCTTGAGCGCTGGGAGGTCTCGGAAGACACGCGGCGGATCGCGCTCTGGCTGCGTCCGGGCGTGCGCTGGTCGAATGGCGAGGCACTGACCGCGGAAGATGTCGCCTTCAACCTGCGGCGCTGGTGTGACAGCCATGTGCCCGGCAATTCCATGGCTGCCCGGCTTGCGGCATTAATCGATCCCGAAACCGGACGCGCGGCGGAGACTGCGATCCGGGTGCGCGATCCCCTGTCGCTGGAGCTGCATCTGCTGCGACCGGATGCCACGCTTCTGGCGGGGCTGGCGGATTATCCGGCCGCCATCGTGCATCCGGGGTTCAGCGAAGAGACCATGCTCAGCGCCCCTGTCGGCACCGGGCCCTATCTGCCGGAAAGCTACGAGGCGGGAAAACGCGCGGTGTTGCGCCGCCAGGATGCCCATTGGTGGGGGCGCGGTCAGGGCGCCTTTCTGGAGACGATTGAATATATCGACACCGGCGCTGCACCGGGGCGGATCGGCGAGGCCGCTGCCGCAGGTCTGATCGATCTGACCGATGACACGGCCGCAGATCTTGCGCCGCAACTTACTGCGCTGGGGTGGAATCCATCGGTCATGGCCAGTGCGGCGACACTGACCGCGCGGTTTAACCTGCGCGATCCGGTCTACAGCGACATTCGCGTGCGTGAGGCGCTGACCCTGGTTACCGACAACCGTGTGGTGCTGGAGCTTGGCCTGGCCGGGCGCGGCGCGGTCGCTGCAAATGATCACGTCTGGCCCGCCCATCCCGATTACGCCCCCCAGCCTCCTTTGCCGGAGCCGGACCGCGAGCGCGCCCTGCAGCTTCTGCGCGAAGCGGGGATGGCGGATCACGAGTTTGAGCTGATCTCGCTTGATGATGACTGGCAGGCGCTGAGCGCTGATGCCATCGCGGTGCAGTGCCTGGATGCCGGGATCAGGGTCAGACGCAAACGGCTGCCGCTTGAAACCTTTTGGGAAGGATGGCGCGCGCATCCCTGGTCGGTGACTGAATGGAACATGCGCCCTCTCGGGATCCAGTCGCTCGCGCTCGCCTATCGCAGCAGTTCAGCCTGGAATGAGACCGGCTTTGCAGATCCCAAATTTGACCGCCTGCTCGATGACGCGCTGGCGATCCGCGACGATGTGGCCCGCAGGCCGGTCATGGCGGAACTGCAGAAGCGGCTGCGCGAAAGCTTCGTGATCATCCAGCCCTTCTGGCGCGATCTGAGCCGTCACAGTGCGCCGCAGATCTTCGGCGCACAGGTTCATCCGATGTTTGAGCACCACCACACGACCTGGTGGCGCGATCCGCCGCTTGATCCTTCTCAGGGCAAAGACTGATCCCTGCCCTAAGGGGACCGGCTCAGGCCCCGGGCCGGTTCAGGTCATAAGCGATGGTGTAATCCCCAAGGACGCGGCGGACGGCCCCGTCGCTGGTGGCGGGATCGGCCTCAACCTGGGCGACCAGGCCGCGCTTTCTATCCTCGATCACCGAGGTGACGCGGGCCGTGAGACCCGCAGCCGCGAGGGCCGCATCGTAAACGCGGGTGATCGCAAGGCGGCGCAGATCCGGTTTGAAAATCTTGCCCACGGCGGTCTTCGGCAGATCCGGCAGGATCCCGATGAACTTCGGGACCGCCGCCCGCTCGGTAATGGCTGAGGCCGCAAAAGCCGCAAGATCTTCGACCGTGGTCTCAGCCCCGGCGACAAGCTCAACATAAACGCAGGGCAATTCGCCCGCATGCGGGTCCGGCTGACCGATGGCCCCGGCAAAGGCCACGCTTTCATGCTTCAAAAGCGCATCTTCGATGACCGCGGGGTCGATGTTATGGCCACCGCGGATGATCAGATCCTTGGCCCGCCCGGTGATCCAGAGATAGCCATCCTCATCCATCCGCCCCAGATCGCCCGTGCGCAGAAAGCGGCCTTCGGCAAAGAGATCGCGGTTCTTGTCGATCTCCGTATAGGTCGAGCCTTCAAAGACGCCGGGGTTTGAGACGCAGATCTCGCCCACCTCATCACGCTCGCATTCGCGAAAACCCTCAGGGGTTTTCTGCAGGATTTTCACTTCCGTATAGGGGAAAGCTATGCCGACAGAGCCGACCTTCTTTGCCCCCTCAATCGGATTGACCGAGACCAGACAGGTGCATTCGGTCAGCCCGTACCCTTCGGCAATCTCGACCCCGGTTGCGGCCTTGAAGCGGTTGTAAAGCTCCACCGGCAGGGGGGCCGAACCCGAGATTGCCATCCGCAGGGTCGAGACATCCGCATCCACCGGGCGCTGCATCAGCGCTGCAATCGCGGTGGGGACGGTGATCATGAAGGTCACCTTATAGCGCTCAACAAGCTTCCAGAAATTGTCGAAGACGCCTTCCCCGCGATAGCCCGCAGGGGTCGGGAAAATCACATGTGCCCCCGAGGCTATGGCACTCATCAAAATCGGATAGGCGGCAAAGACGTGAAAGAGCGGCAGCGGGCACATCAGAACGTCTTTCGGCGTGAAAAGCAGATGTCCGCCCAGCCAGCCGTTGTAGATCATGCCGGAGTATTTGTGCTGCGCGACTTTGGGCATGCCGGTGGTGCCGCCGGTATGGAAATAAGCCGCCACACGGTCGCCCGCGCTGTCTGCAAAGGTCAGATGACCGGCAGGCTGCGCGGAGCAGGCGGCGCGAAAATCCAGCACCTTGGCGCGATGCGCCACCGGGTTCTTCGGCCGGATCAGCGGCACGATCACGTTCTTCGGAAAGCCCAGATAGCCGTTGAGGTCAACCTCAAGCACTGTCTGCACGCCGGGGGCGAGCGCGATGGCTTTAGCCACTTTCTGCGGCACATCGGTCTTCGGAAAAGCCTTGAGGGTGACGACAACCTTCGCCCCGCTTTCGCGCAGGATCGCGGCAATCTGCTCAGGCTCAAGCAGGGGGTTGATCGGGTTCACGATCCCCGCAACGGAACCTGCGATCAGCGTCACGGCGGTCTCAAGGCTGTTGGGCAGCACATAGGCCACCACATCCTTTTCCCCCACACCAAGGCTGCGGAACAGATTGGCGGCCCGCGTCACCCACCCCAGCATCTCACCCCAGGTCACCGTCTGAGAGCGATCCGCAGCACTTGCGGCCGTCAGCTGAAAGGTCAGAGCCGGACTGTCGGGAACACGCCGCGCAATATCGGAAAGGAAGCCATAGATTGTCGCGGGCACGTCGCGCGCGCTCCATGGCATCTCAGCTTCAATCGCGTCACGGTCCGCAAGCGTGGCCAGTCCTGCCATAGTTCCCCCCGATCTCAGTCCCGCGCGGCTCCCCGACCGCTCATGGGTGAGCCTGGGCGGAAAGGCGGCATCGCGCAAGACTTGACGCAGCGGGAGCCGGAGAAGACCGCGCGGCATTTTGCCCCGCGCGGTCCGTTGAGTTTACTTCTGCGGAATGCGCAGGACCTGGCCGGGATAGATCTTATCCGGATGGCTCAGCATCGGGCGGTTCGCCTCGAAGATTTCGTTGTAGCGGTTTGCATTGCCGAGGGTCTTTTTTGCAATGGCCGAAAGGGTGTCGCCCTTGACCACGGTGTGAAAGACCGGCTCCTCTGCCAGATCACCGTCCACATCTTCCGCTTCGACAGAAGCGACGCCTGCCACGTTGCCGACGGCCAGGATCAGCTTTTCTTTCACTTCCTGGCTGACCGCATTGCCCTTCACGATGACTTTGTCGCCTTCGACGGCAAATTCCACACCGCTGGCGTCGAGGCCGAGGTTTTTGACCTCTTCGTTCAGCTTCTCGACTTTCGGGGCTTCGTCGGCTTCAGCCGCGCCACCGAAAAGCGACTTTCCTGCGTCTTTTACGAAAGACCAGAGACCCATTGGCACACTCCCTTACAAAACCGGATCATCCCGGAGGATGCGCGGAGTTTTGCGTCCCCGCCCGCCAAAAGCAACTGCTCCCGGCGGGGGGTATCGCGTCCCTGCGAAAGATCGCTCAGGAAAACTGCAGCTTTGCGAGGCGCGCATAAAGCCCGCCTTCCGCCACCAGTTCATCATGGGTGCCGGTGGCCACGATACGGCCCTGATCCATAACGACGATCCGGTCGGCTTTGCGCACGGTGGCCAGGCGGTGGGCCACGACCAGAGTGGTCCGGTTTTGCGACAACCGCTCAACCGCGTCCTGAACCAGCCGCTCCGATTCCGCATCCAGCGCCGAAGTGGCCTCATCGAGCAGCAGCACCGGCGCATCGCGCAGGATCGCCCGCGCGATGGCAATGCGCTGTTTCTGACCGCCCGAGAGCATCATGCCGCGCTCGCCCACTTCGGTGTCATAGCCCTTCGGCAGCGCCATGATGAAGTCATGCGCCGCCGCAGAGCGGGCCGCAGCCTCAACCTCTGCCCGGCTGGCATCGGGGCGGCCAAAGAGGATATTTTCGGCGATGGTCGTGCCAAAGATCACCGGATCCTGCGGCACCAGCGCCAGGGCGCGGCGATATTCAGCGCGGGTCATGTCACGCAGATCAATCCCGTCGAGGCGGATCGCGCCCTCCTGCGGGTCATAAAACCGCAGCAACAACTGCAAAATCGTGGTCTTGCCCGCCCCCGAGGGGCCGACCAGCGCCACGGTCTCGCCGGGCATCACGGTCAGCGACACATCCTCCAGCGCCGCCTGATCGGGGCGCGAGGGATAGCGGAAGCCAACGCCTTCAAAGCGGATTTCGCCTTTCGGATCCGCCGGCAGGGCAACCGGGTTTTCAGGATCGCTCACGCTGTCTTCCGAGGACAAAAGCTCGCTCAGCCGCTCAGAAGCGCCTGCCGCGCGCTGCAACTCGCCCCAGATCTCAGAAAGTGCGCCGACGGAGCCCGCCACCAGAACCGCACAGATGACGAACTGCACCAGTTCACCGGCAGTCATGACGCCGCTGCGCACGTCATTGGCCCCGATCCACAGAATGCCGACGATGCCTGAGAAGATCAGGAAAATCACGATCATCGTCATGAAAGCCCGCGCCCGGATCCGACGCATGGTGACGTCAAATGCCCGCTCGGTCAGCGCGGCAAAGCCCTTGCGGCTCTCGGCTTCATGGCTGAAGGCCTGAACGGTCTGAACGGCCAGCAGCGCCTCAGAGGCATTGCCCGACGAACGCGCGATCCAGTCCTGCGCTTCGCGCGACAGGCCGCGCAGACGGCGGCCCAGGAAGATGATCGGCACCACAACCAGCGGCACCAGAAGAAGAACCAGACCGGTCAGCTTGAGAGAGGTCAGTGCCAGAAGCACCAGCCCGCCGATCAGCGTCAGCACATTGCGCAGCGCCACCGAGACCGAAGAGCCGATCACGGAAAGGATCAGCGTGGTGTCGGTGGTGAGGCGGCTGATCACCTCTCCCGTCATCATCCGCTCGTAGAAGGAGGGGGAGAGCCCCAGAACCCGGTCAAAGAGCGCGCGGCGGATGTCTGCCACAACGCGTTCCCCCAGACGGGTGACCAGATAAAACCGCGCCCCGGTCCCAAGCGCGAGCAGACCCGCCAGCGCCACAGCGATCAGGAAGTAGCGATCCAGAATTTCAGCGCCGTCGCCAAAGGCATCCACGACAAAACGCACCGCAAGCGGCAGCGCCAGCGAAACGGAGGCGGTGACCACCAGCGCAAGCCCTGCCCCCAGAGCGGTCAGGCGGTAGGGTGCAAGATAGGGTCCGAGCACCCGCAGCGCCCCGACACGTTTCGAGCGGGCCCGTTCGGTCACTGGTTCTGTCATCTCTGGATCAGCCTTCGCGTCATTATCCGTGCTTCCGTTTAGGCATCTCACGCGGCCCGGACAAGGTCTGCGGCGCTCCGCATCGTCGCACCGGTGATCCGGCAGCGCTGCCACAGCGTATCACCAGGCTGAAATCACGCGCCGAACGTCGCGTCACCCACGTTCTGCACAAGTTTTACGCAATAATGATGCGCAAAGCGGCCATGCGGCAAAATTTATATGCGATGGGCAAAGCGTCATCTTCACATTGCTCAAAAAAGGGATTAGCGCCCCTCAGGTCCGCCTAAGCAACAGGCGAAAGTGACTCAAGGAGCCCCGGAATGCCGCAACTCGACGAGAAACTCGAACTCATCCTCGCGGATGTCATCCGACGTAACGCGGGCGAGCCGGAGTTCCACCAGGCCGTCCGCGAAGTGCTCGAAAGCCTTGGCCGCGTGGTCGCAAAACGCCCGGATTTCTTCGATGATGCCCTCATCGAGCGCATCTGCGAGCCCGAGCGTCAGATCATCTTCCGCGTTCCGTGGATCGATGATGCGGGCAATGTGCAGATCAACCGCGCCTTCCGCGTGCAGTTCAACTCGGCACTTGGCCCCTATAAAGGCGGCATCCGCTTCCACCCTTCGGTCAACGTCGGGATCATCAAGTTCCTCGGCTTTGAGCAGACCTTCAAAAACGCACTGACCGGCATGCCGATCGGCGGCGGCAAAGGCGGCTCGGACTTTGACCCCAAGGGCAAGTCGGACCGCGAAATCATGCGCTTCTGCCAGAGCTTCATGACCGAGCTGCACCGCCACATCGGTGAATACACCGACGTTCCGGCAGGCGACATCGGCGTGGGCGGTCGCGAGATCGGCTATATGTTCGGCCAGTATAAGCGCCTGAACAACCGCTTTGAGGCAGGCGTGCTGACCGGCAAGGCGCTGTTCTACGGTGGCTCGCGCGCCCGCACGGAAGCAACCGGCTACGGCAACACCTATTTCGTGCAGTCGATGCTGGGCACCAAAGGCACCTCCTTCGACGGCAAGAAAGTGGTCGTGTCCGGCTCGGGCAACGTTGCGATCTTCACGGTTGAGAAGGTTCACTCCTTCGGCGGCAAAGTCATCGCGATGTCCGACAGCTCGGGCTATATCGTCGATGAAAACGGCATCGATCTTGAGCTGATCAAAGAGCTCAAACTCGTCCGCCGCGCCCGCATTTCGGACTACCTGCGCATCAAAGGCGAAGGCAAAGGCGTTTACTTTGTCAAAGCCGGTGACGGCTCGATCTGGGATGTCGCCTGCGACGTCGCCATGCCTTCGGCCACGCAGAACGAACTGACCGGCCGTGATGCGAAAGCTCTGGTGAAAAACGGCGTGATCGCTGTGGGTGAAGGCGCAAACATGCCCTCGACCCCGGATGCGGTCCGCGTCTTCCAGGAAGCCGGTGTCATGTTTGCACCGGGCAAAGCTGCCAACGCAGGCGGCGTGGCCACCTCGGCGCTGGAGATGCAGCAGAACGCCTCGCGCGACAGCTGGACCTTTGAACAGACCGAAGGCCGCCTGGCGACGATCATGAAAAACATCCACGACACCTGCTATGCGACCGCCGATGAATACGGCGTGCCGGGCGACTATGTGTCGGGCGCCAATATCGCAGGCTTCGTCAAAGTGGCCGAAGCGATGCGCGCTCTGGGCGTGATCTGATCACCGACCCTTTTAAAAATAACAAAGCCGCGGGGGATCTTCCCGCGGCTTTTCTTATGCCGGATGATAACCGGCGGTCTGTGCCGCAGAGACAAAAGCCTCCCGCGCGGCGGCAACGGGTGCAAGGCACTCCATCGCCTGATCGATGCGCCGTAAAGCCGTCATCCGGCTTTCATCTGCGACCGGCCATTTGCGTTCAAGCAGCCAGCGCGCGCTTTCGATCGTGGTTACGGATATAGTGTCACCCTCGGTGGTGACGGTGAATCGCAGGGGTGCTCCCCAATGTACTTCCATCATCTCTGACAGATGGGGATGTGCCCTGCCGCTTTCAAGAGGCCGCTTCGCGCATGCGAAAGCCCTGCGGAATGCCGCAGGGCCGTCAGGATCAGAGCGTCAGTTTCAGCCGAAGTAGGCGAACATCTGATCGAGCGCTTCGGTCTGCGCGGGGGCGCGGCTGGCCTCACGACGCGGTTTTTGCAGTTTCGGCGCCTGCCAGTAAGCCATCGAGTCATGGGCTGCCTCCACTGCTGCCGCGCTCGCAGCGGTCAGTCCGGTGAGAGGATGGGTCAGCGAGAGGGTCATAGCGGGCTCCGTTAGCGTCTTTGGACGTCTGTGTCTGTGCTGCACTGCATATAGTCGCTGCACTGCAGCATTGCGAGAGCTGTCCTTGCAGGGGAGCTATGCACCAGACGCAGGCATCGCCCCCCCCCCGCGCTTCAACCCAAGAAGGCCGGATGGTAGGCCACCTCTCCCGAAGGCACGCTGTCCCCAAAGCTCAGCGCCTGAAAATACTCAGGCGGCGGGCCGGTGAAGGTGAGGCCCTCATGAGATGCAAAGCCAAAGCGCCCATAGTATCCCGGATCGCCCAGGACCACGACCCCCGCCGCCCCGCGACTGCGCAGCAGCGAAAGCCCCTCGCGCAGGAGCGCCGATCCCACGCCCTGCCCCTGCATATCCGGCCGCACGGAAAGCGGTGCCAGACCATACCAGCCACCAGGCTCAGCCGTGATGGTGACCGGCGAAAACGCGATATGCCCAAGGATCTCTGCCCCGTCATGCGCCACCAGAGAGAGGCTCAGGCCGCCCGCTTCACGCAGACGCTGAACGATCGCGGCCTCCGTGCCGTCGCTATGCGGCGCGGTCTCAAAAGCCGCAGTAATCAGCGCGGAAATCTGATCACTTTCTCTGCGGTTCTCGGGTCTGATTTCCATCGCGCCTTACTCCGGATCAGTATCAACTCAGTCGATATAAGAACGGACCGAGAAAAATCGACAGGATTTGTGGTTGCACCCGCAAAGAAAAACCCCGGCCGGGAGATCTCCGGGCCGGGGCTGACGGGCACAGGTTCAGCGCGATCAGGCCGCGCGCTCAACCATCATCTTTTTGATCTGCGCAATGGCCTCTGCCGGGTTCAGACCCTTCGGGCAGGTCTTGGCGCAGTTCATGATGGTGTGGCAGCGATAGAGCTTGAAGGGATCTTCCAGCTCATCCAGGCGCTGGCCGGTGGCTTCATCGCGCGAGTCGATGATCCAGCGGTAGGCGTGCAGCAGCGCTGCCGGGCCGAGGTATTTGTCCGAGTTCCACCAGTAGCTCGGGCAGGAGGTCGAGCAGGAGGCACACATCACGCATTCATAAAGACCGTCGAGCTTCTTGCGGTCTTCGATCGACTGACGCCACTCTTTGGCCGGGGTGTTGGTCGCGGTTTCCAGCCAGGGCATGATCGAGGCATGCTGGGCATAGAAATGCGTCAGATCCGGGATCAGGTCGCGCACCACCGGCATATGCGGCAGCGGATAGATGCGGACATCGCCCTTCACTTCATCCAAGCCGTAGATGCAGGCGAGGGTGTTGATCCCGTCGATGTTCATCGCGCAGGAGCCACAGATGCCTTCGCGGCAGGAACGGCGGAACGACAGCGTCGGATCGATGTTGTTTTTGATGTAGATCAGCGCATCAAGCACCATCGGGCCGCAGTCATCGAGATCGATGAAATAGGTATCAACCGAAGGGTTCTGCCCGTCTTCCGAGCTCCAGCGGTAGATCTGGAACTTGCGGAGGTTCTTTGCGCCTTCCGGCTTGGGCCAGGTTTTGCCCGTGCGGATCTTCGAGTTTTTGGGAAGCGTGAACTGGACCATGCAGGGGTTCCTTCAGTTTCGCAGAGATGAACAACGGCACGGGAGCGACGGCTCCGGCACGGATTTGAAGTTTGCGCGGGCCACCCTCATGGCCATGGGAGCAGATCCGGTCACGGATAAACCCCTTTCCACGCAGCTTTGTCGAGGATCTGGCGAGCCTCGGGGATCAGATGGGGGAGACCGGCTTCGGTCAGCACCCGTTCAAAATGGCCAATGCCGTTCCAGGCGCGGGCAAAGGGCGGCAGATCCGGCTCATAAAGACCCGCGATCCAGTCCAGCACGCTGCGGTCGCGGGCCGCCTCATAAGCGCTCTGCTGCCAGACCTGCGCCAGATCGAGGCCGATCTGGGCGAAGTAGTCAAAGAGCACCTCCAGGTCATAAAGCGCCATGCCGCTGTGGACATAGGGCTTTGCGTCCTGGCCAAGGAACTGCAGCACCTGAGCGCTGACCGGAATATAGCCAAGCGCATCGCAGCGCGGCGAAAGCTGGCTTTCGGCCATCCGCCAGTAACGGCGGCGTACCAGCACATCTATCGCCTGGGCCGCCCGTCCGATCAGCTGACGGCCATGCACCGCAGAGCCTTCCGCAAAGATCAGACGCTCTGCGCCCGCATAGGCGAGAAGCTGATCGCGCAGAGGCAGGGTTTCCGGTGCCAGGACCTTCACCCCGATCTGCGCCAGACAGCCGGCAAGATAGCTCTCGCCCGCATGCCCGCCCAGACGCGGCGCCAGCTTATGCCGGCCGACATAGACCACGCCCGACACCCGAGAGGCCGCAACCCCGCGCGAGGCGGCATGGGCATCGAGAAGGTCGAGGTAAGCTTCACTGACCACCGGCCCGTTCACATCCTCACCCTGCCCGGCCATCCAGAGGGTCGCCACGCGGTGCGGCTGATGAACAAAGCGCATCTGCTTTGGCGCAAGGCCAAACCAGTCAGTGACCGCCTGAAAGGCCGGGGCCACAGCTTTGCGGTCCACAGGCTGCGCCGAGGTGAAAAGGAACGGCAGGCCGCCCTTTTCGCTCAGCGACTGCAACAGGCGCGGCGCGCTTTCGGCTGCAAAATGGCCGAAGTGATTGTCATAGGCGCCGATAAAGACCGCCTCTCCAATCTCTCCGACCACAGTGGCAGCCTCAGGCGCGCGGCAGACCGGCACCCCGCGGCGCAGATGGCGCGCGGCATGCTGGCGGTCAAACTGCGGCCAGGCAACGCCTGGTGCTTCCCGCGCCAGAGGCGGGCCGACCACGACGTCGCGGAAGGACATCATCGGCCGCAGCCTGCGGCCGCTGCGGGCATAGCTGTGCGCTCTGACCGGCGGGCAAGGCGCGGCTGCCGGTGCCTGAGGCACCGCAGCGGAAGTCCGCCCTGTCCATCTGGTAAGAAGCCCGCTCATCCCGCTCCCCGCGCTGTGAAGGAGCCGGCCCGGAAGGGCCGGCGCTCTGCCTCAGTAGACCCGTGCTTTCGGGGCGATCTTTTTCAGATCAATGCCGCCGTCTTCCTGTCTGGTCAGCGGGTCGAGGTGAACCGGGCGGTCGCCCAGGGTCACTTTCGCACCATCCACCCAGGCCAGCGAGTGCTTGCGCCAGTTGACATCGTCACGATCCGGATAGTCCTCATGCGCATGGGCGCCGCGCGATTCCTTGCGGGCCTCTGCGGCAACGATGGTTGCCAGCGCGTTCGGCATCAGGTTCGCCAGTTCCAGCGTTTCCATCAGATCCGAGTTCCAGACCAGCGAGCGGTCGGTGACCTTCAGGTCGTCCATCTTGCGCGCAATGGCATCCATCTTCACGCAGCCTTCGGCGAGCGTCTTGTCGGTGCGGAAGACGGCAGCATCAGCCTGCATGGTCTTTTGCATCTCAAGGCGCAGCTCTGCGGTCGGCACATTGCCTTTCGCGTGGCGGTAAGCGTCAAAACGCGACAGAGCGCGGTCGACTTCAACCTTGTTGGTCGAAGGAATCGCCGAGTTCTTATCGATGGTCTGACCCGCGCGGATTGCAGCTGCACGGCCAAAGACCACAAGGTCAATCAGCGAGTTCGAGCCGAGACGGTTCGCACCATGCACCGAGGCGCAGCCCGCCTCACCCACAGCCATCAGGCCCGGGAAGACCGCATCGGGGTTGCCCGTCTGCGGGTTGAGCACTTCGCCCCAATAGTTGGTCGGAATGCCACCCATGTTGTAGTGCACGGTCGGCAGCACCGGGATCGGCTCTTTGTTGACGTCCACGCCCGCAAAGATCTTTGCCGATTCCGAGATGCCCGGCAGACGCTCATGCAGGGTTTCCGGCGGCAGGTGGTTGAGGTGCAGGTGGATGTGATCGCCGTTTTTGCCGACGCCGCGGCCTTCACGGATCTCAATCGTCATGCAGCGCGAAACCACATCGCGCGAAGCGAGGTCTTTATAGGTCGGCGCATAACGCTCCATGAAGCGCTCACCGTTGGAGTTGGTGAGATAGCCGCCTTCGCCGCGTGCCCCCTCAGTGATGAGGCAGCCCGAGCCGTAGATGCCGGTCGGGTGGAACTGCACAAATTCCATGTCCTGGAGCGGCAGGCCCGCACGGGCGACCATGCCACCACCGTCACCGGTGCAGGTATGGGCCGAAGTTGCCGAGAAGTAAGCGCGGCCATAGCCACCGGTCGCCAGCACAACCGTCTTTGCGTTAAAGACGTGGATGGTGCCGTCGTCGAGCTTCCAGGCCACCACGCCGGTGCAGGCACCGTCGGTGATGATCAGATCAAGCGCGAAATATTCGATATAGAACTCAGCCTTCTGCTTCAGCGACTGCCCGTAAAGGGTGTGCAGAATGGCGTGACCGGTGCGGTCCGCAGCCGCGCAGGTGCGCTGAACCGGCGGGCCTTCGCCGAACTCAGTCGTGTGACCGCCGAAGGGACGCTGGTAGATCTTGCCCTCTTCGGTGCGCGAGAAGGGCACGCCGTAGTGCTCAAGCTCATAAACCGCTTTGGGGGCTTCGCGTGCGAGATATTCCATCGCATCGGTATCGCCCAGCCAGTCCGAGCCCTTCACGGTGTCGTAAAGGTGCCACTGCCAGTTGTCCGGACCCATGTTCGACAGCGAGGCGGCGATGCCGCCCTGGGCTGCCACAGTATGCGAACGGGTCGGGAAAACTTTGGTGATGCAGGCGGTGCGCAGACCCTGTTCAGCCATGCCCAGGGTGGCACGCAGGCCCGCGCCACCGGCGCCGACCACCACGACATCGTAGTCGTGCGTTTCGTATGCGTAAGCTGCCATAGTAACTACCTCAGAGCGCGAGTTTGATCAGGGCGTAGAACCCTGCAGCGATCACCAGATAGGCAACCGCATTGGCGAGCATGACCAGAGCATCACGGGTGAAACCGTGGGTGTAATCCTCGATGGCCGACTGCGCGCCTTTGGCGAAGTGGCGCATGCCGACGAAGAGGAAGAGGCCGGTCAGGATCGCAATGAAGGGGTTCGCAAAGAAGGCCGAGAAATGCTCAAAGCCGTGGCCCAGGATGCGCGCAAATGCGAAGACAAAGACCGGGACGATGAACAGCAGCGCCCAGCCCGAGACGGTCATGGCGATGTGATGCTCGGTGCCGCGGCGGGCCGAGCCCAGACCTTCGGCGCGTTTGCGGGGGGTCAGATAACGCATGCTCCGGCTCCTTATGCGACGGCGACGATGATGGTGATCACGGTCAGCACGGTGGCGCCGATGAACATCGCCCAGCCCATTTTCTCGGCGGTCGGGATGTCGAGGCCTTTGCCGGCGTCATAGATGAAGTGACGCACGCCGCCGAGCAGGTGATACCACACCGCCCAGGCCGAGCCGATCCAGATCGCCCAGCCGAGCCAGGAGGTCGCAAACCAGTTGACGCAGTCGAAGGCGTCTTTGGAGATTGCAGCGCCCAGCAGCAGCGCCGCGATCAGCACGAAGGCCCCGACCAGTGCAAGGCCCGTGATACGGATCATGATGGACGACATCGAGGTCATCTGAGGGCGGTAATACGGCCCGATCATGAATGGGGAAAGGGGGCGTTCCACCCGTTTTGGCTCAGCCATCGCTCGGTTCCCTTTTCGGCTTGCGTCGGATTGACGCTGACTTTGCCCTTCTCAATACCCATTTTCGCGCGGGTGTCACCACCGCAGATGCAGCAATTCACCGCAGGAGCCGGTGATAGCGCAAAAAAATCGTTTTGTGATCACAGCTGTGACAACATTTGCCTGGAGGTGACAGAATCAAAGAAGCCGCGATCTGACGATCGCGGCTTCCCTGTGTTTTTCTCAGGAATTACAGGGCCTCAGCCCGGTAAATCACTTGAACGAGAAACCGTAGTCCAGAGCCAGAACGGTGCGCTGTGCGTTGACGCCCGATTTTTTGATCTGGGTCAGCGAGACAGCGTATTCGTCGTTGATCGCGTAGGAAGCGCCAACCGAGTAGTACTCGTAAGCCGCGCCAGCGTTCAGCGATTTCTTGCCTGCAACAGCTTCGAACGACAGTTTGTCATTGTAGTTATAGCCAGCGATCAGGCGGCCGTTGCCGGTGTTGCGGTAGTCCGACGGATCAACCATGACTTTTGCGCCGAGCGAGAACTGCTCGTTGAAGTCGTAGGAGACAGCCAGAGCAACTTCGTCCGAGTTGATCGACGAGTCTTTGTTGAAGAAGAATTTGGTGTACGACACGTCGTAGGAAACGCCGGCGAACGAGTTACGGTAGCCGACGAACACGTCGGTTTCCCAGGTGTTGCCTTCGTTCAGGTCAGCCGAGAGGTTCGAACCCCAGACGCCAAGGTAGGCGCCGTTGTATTCAGCTTCGATCCAGGGCTGGAAAGCAGCGCCTTTGGTGTAAGCGGAGCCCGAGGAGACGTATTTCGAAGCGACGGTTGCGCCAGCCGAATACGAAAGGCCTTCAGCCGAAGCGATGGACGGAGCAGCAGCAGCCAGTGCCAGTGCGGAAGCGGCGATGAGATTGCGCATCGTTACCCTCAATTGCAGGAGTGTTATTACCCCCTGCTCTCACCACTTCCGCCCGCCAGCCACAAGGCGGCGTCACATCGCCGTTGCGGAAATGATGCGAAATTGCAACAACAGCGTCACAAAACCGCGACATTTTCGCGCAGAGCTATAGACAGCCGCCTGTTCTTCAGGCGCTTTAAAAACAAAACCTCACGCGGGCATCAGCGCCCAATAATCGAGGTCGAGCAGCACTCCCGGCAAATATTTTTTATCATCGCCACGCAAAACCAGGGGTTGCGTTTCCTGTTTTACAGCGACAAGGCGCAGTCGCACCGCGGCGACACCTGGGGCGGAAGTTTCGGCTTTGTCAATCACTTCACTCCATGCGCGGATGGTATCCCCCGCAAAACAGGGGTTCGCGTGGCTTCCCGCGTTCAAAGCGACCATCATTTGAGCATTCGCCAGACCATTGAACGAGAGCGCGCGCGCCAGTGAAATCACATGGCCGCCATAGATCAGGCGGCGGCCGTCGCTGCGGTTTGTTGCGTCAAAGTGCACCTTGGCCGTGTTCTGCCACAGCCGGGTCGCCAGCATGTGCTCGGCTTCCTCGATCGTGACGCCATCCACATGGTCGATTTTTTCACCAATGGCGTAATCCGCGGCGCGGTGCCGCTCTCCGGCAAGGGCAAAATCATAGCGCGAAAAATCGAGACCCTCAGGCACAACCAGGTCCTGTGCGGCAACGAAGGGCTTGAGGTCCGGAACCACAGCCTCCGGGGCGGCGGCGGCCGGATCCCCTTTGTGCACCATAACCCAGCGGACATAATCAAGCACCGTCTCGCCACGCTGATTAAAGCCACGGCTGCGCACCCAGACCACACCGGAAGTGCCGTTGGAATTCTCTTTCAGCCCGATGACCGTGGATTCCGAGCGCAGGGTATCCCCCGGATAGACCGGCTTCAGCCAGCGACCTTCGGCATAGCCCAGATTGGCGACCGCATTGAGCGAGATATCGGGCACAGTCTTGCCAAAAACGATGTGAAAGGCCGCCATATCCTCAAGCGGGCTTTGCGGAAGGCCGCTGGCACGGGCGAATTCATCTGAGGAGTAAAGCGCATGCCGCGCCGGATAAAGCGCGTGATAAAGCGCGCGCTCTCCGCCCGAGACCGTGCGCGGCACGGCATGGGTGATCACCTCACCCAGCTTGTAATCTTCAAAAAAACGGCCCGCGCTGGTCTTCATCTTCGCCTCCCTCAGATCTTTCGGGGATCTTCCCTGCGGTGATGCCCCCCCCTCGCATCACGGCAGGAAAGACGGGGCGACAGCCGCCCCGTCCCGAAAGATCAGGCCTCGCTGAGCTTCATGTCGGGGCTGTAGTCCTGATCGCTGTCCTTCACCACGGCCTGGGCGCAGCGCATCACACCGCGTGCAGCATCAAAGGCATAGGCCGGCGAGCCATGTAGCTCCCAGCCCTTCGAGAGGGCCAGCGAGACCTTATGGCAAAACGCCGAGGTGTCATCTTCCGTCAGCAGACGATAAACTTTCATAGGAAACTCCTTCAGGGCCTCAGCCAAACACAGGATAGCCAAGGGCTTTGTGGATTATCGCGATGAGGCCGAAGACCAGAACCGCACCGATCAGGGCAAAGGCCTCAAATTTAGCGGGCTTGGCCGCAGCCACCGGGGCGCGCGGCGAGAGGGCCATCTGCACCAGCGCCCAAGCGCCAAGACCGCCAAAGAGCACAAAGGAGGGCGTATCGCCGTTCACCAGCAGATGCGCCACCGCCCAGAGCAGCACGGAGACCAGCAGCGGATGCGGCAGAGCGCGCGCGGCGGCGGTTTTCATGCCATGCGCCGCGCCCAGATAAACCGCGATGAGCACCAGGAGGTTATTGATCCCGGTGAGCATCGGCGAGCGGCCCCAGTAGAAACTGCCCTCTGCCTGACGATAGCCAATCACCATCAGCACCACCGCCAGTGCAGCAAGGCCGTGCTTTGCCCCCTTGCCGCCCGGAAACTTTGGCCCGGCCAGAAAGACCGCTGCCCATAAGATCACGCCGAGGATCAGAATTGTCATCCGCTCACCCTTACTCTGCCCGGGCTCTGATCGTCAGAGCCCCTCACCGCCGGCAAGCGCCGCAATGGCAGCGGCTTTGGCCAGCGTGGCTTTTGCCGTGACGATATGCAGATTTTCCACGATTTTACCATCGACGACTGCCACGCCCTGGCCCGCCGCCAGCGCCGCGTCAAAAGCCTCAATCTGACGGGCGGCCAGCGCGATCTCCGCCTCTGAGGGGGCGAAGGCGGTATTGGCGATGGCCAGCTGATCGGGATGGATCAGCGTCTTGCCGTCAAACCCCATGTCACGACCCTGTTCGCATTCAAAGAGCAGCCCTTCGGCGTCTTTGAAGGCGTTATACACCCCATCAATCAGCGTCACCCCATGGGCACGGCCTGCCAGCACACAAAGACCCAGCCCCGCCATCATCGGCAGACGATCCGCGCGGAAACGGCTGCCCAGATCTTTCGCCAGATCATTGGTGCCCATGACCATGCCGGTCAGACGCGGATGCGCCGCGATTTCAGCCGCGTTCAGCATGCCAAGCGGCGTCTCCATCATGGCCCAGAGATCGACGCCCGGGATCAGTGCCGCAACTGCATCCAGATCGGCGGCAGAATTGACCTTGGGGATCAGAATGGCCTCGATCTCAATCCCGGCAAAGGCCAGCACATCGTCACGGCCCCAGTCCGTGTCGAGACCGTTGATCCGCACGATGCGTGCACGACCGCCGTAATCACGGGTCTTCAGCGTCTGTGCCAGAAGCTGGCGGGCGCGGGGCTTTTCCTCAACCGCAACAGCGTCTTCCAGATCGAAGATGATGGCGTCCGCTGCAAGCCCGGTCGCCTTTTCCAGCGCGCGCTCTTTCGAGCCGGGAATATAAAGAACTGAGCGCCAGGGCCGCGATTGCCGATCCATACCATCCTCCGAGGGCAACAATATTGCGCGGCACATTGGCAGATCGGATATAAATGGCAAGACCCGTTTTGCTGCAACGCAGCGTCTGAGCGGTACCCCGGGGATGATGAAGGCCGATTGCGCCCTTGCCCTGCCCGCCCGGTGGTGTCAGGTCTGGTCCTGCACAAAACGGAGCTTCCTGATGATCCGCCCCCTGCTTCTCACGGCGCTCGCGCTCAGCAGCCTGAGCGTTCCGGCCCTGGCCCAAAGCCTGACCGACATCCGCACTCCGCCCGTGGAATGCCTGCGCCCGCTCGCCACGGAAGAGGGGCTTCAGCGTCTGGCCCTGGCCAATCTCATCGCCACCAACTGCGAGATCGCGGGGCTTTTGCCCGGAGATGCGGCACTGATTGCCGGCAGCGCCCAGGAGGTTGCAAAACTGATGGGACTGTCGACTGAAGCCTATTTTCAAAACTACATCGGCCCCGCGCTCTCGCGTTTCGGCACGACCGGGGCCTGTCAGCTTGAGGCGGATCGGACCCGCGAGAGCGCCGCAGAGCTGCGCGCCTTGGGCGGCGAAGTCCTCTCCCCCTGAAAAAGGGGCCCGAAGGCCCCTTTCCGATCAGATATGCAGCGCGCGCCCATAGGCGTCGAGCACGGATTCATGCATCATTTCTGATAGCGTCGGATGCGGGAAGACCGTCTCCATCAGCTCGGCTTCCGTAGTCTCCAGGCTGCGGCCAACGACATAGCCCTGAATCATCTCGGTCACCTCAGCACCCACCATATGCGCGCCCAGAAGCTCGCCGGTTTTGGCGTCGAAAATGGTTTTCACCATGCCTTCCGCCTCGCCAAGCGCGATGGCTTTGCCATTGCCGATGAAGGGGAAACGTCCCACTTTCAACTCATAGCCCGCTGCTTTCGCCTTTTCTTCGGTCAGCCCGACAGAGGCCACCTGCGGGTGGCAGTAGGTGCAGCCTGCGATGCTGTTCGGCTTGATCGGATGGGGCTTTTGACCGGCGATCAGCTCTGCCACCATCACACCCTCATGGCTGGCCTTATGGGCAAGCCAGGGCGCACCGGCGATGTCGCCGATCGCATAGAGACCCGGGACTTTGGTGCGGCAGAATTCATCAGTCACCACATGGGTGCGATCCACCTCAACGCCCTGCTCTTCGAGGCCAAGTCCCTCGACGTTGCCCACAATGCCGACAGCCGAGATCACGGTGTCAAAGCGGCGCGTCTCGACCTTGCCGTTCATTTCAATATGCGCGGTGACGCCGCTCGCATCGCGGTCAAGTTTTTTAACCGTGGCTTTTTCGAGGATGGTCATCCCCTGCTTCACGAAGGATTTTTTCGCAAAGGCCGCAATCTCAGCATCTTCGACCGGCAGAATACGGTCCATGACTTCCACCACGGTCGTCTTTGCGCCCAGCGTATTGTAGAAGCTCGCAAATTCAATGCCGATCGCGCCCGAGCCGATGACCAGCAGATCTTTGGGCATGCGCCCGGGCTGCAGAGCGTGTTTATAGGTCCATACCCGGTCGCCATCGGCCTCAAGGCCCGGAAGTTCCCGCGCCCGCGCGCCGGTCGCCAGAACGATATGCGGCGCAGAAAGGGTCTCTTCGCCCTTCGCGCCTGTGACGCTCAGGCTGCCTTTGCCGGTCAGCTTCGCCGCGCCCATGAAAACGGTCACTTTGTTTTTCTTCATCAGATGGCCGATGCCGCCCGAGAGCTGCTTTGCCACCCCGCGTGAGCGCGCGACCACGGCATCAAGATCGTAGCCGATGTTGTCTGCCTTCAGCCCGAATTCTTTGGCACGGTGCATCAGGTGAAAAACTTCGGCCGAGCGCAGCAGCGCCTTGGTCGGGATACAGCCCCAGTTCAGGCAGATCCCGCCCAGGTGTTCGCGCTCAACAATCGCCACATTCAGGCCAAGCTGGGCGCCGCGGATGGCAGCCACATAACCGCCGGGGCCCGCCCCGACGACGATCATATCAAAATTCTGAGCTGCCATGTACCGCCCCCTCTGAGAACTAGTTTAGCGTTAAACTAATTTTCCGCCACCTGTAAAGTCCTCAGTCCTGCTGAAGTTCCTTCACGACCGACATATAGCCACCATTGGCCAGGAAGGCAGCTTCCTCAGCCGTGGTCTCACGGCCCAGAGCCTCGTTGCGGTAAGGAAAACGGCCATAACGACGAATAACTTCGGTATGCGCACGGGCATGAAGGTGGTTTGAGGCGCCGGTTTCCGGCATTCGTTCAGCCATTAAATCAATGCACAAAAGCTGATCTTCCAGATCCTCTGAATGCATGAAGGGCAGATAGAAGAACTGTCGCGCAGGTTCCGGCGCGTCCAGATCCCAACCCTTTTCCAGCGCGATTCGCGCGGCATTCAGCGCCATGGCATCGGTAGAGAAGGCCTTGCCTTCACCACGCCAGAGATTGCGCGGGAACTGATCGGTCACGACCAGATAGGCCAGGGTCGCTGCGGGGCCGGAGATCCAATGCTCAATGCCGCCTTCTGCCGCCGCTTCCCACAGATCGCCAAAGCGCGTGCGGATATCCTCATCGACCTCAGCCGTGCCGAGATACCAGCCCTCAGGGCCAAGTTCTTCCAGCCAGTAATCCAGCACTTCGGTGGGGGTCATGCGCAGGCTCCTTGTTACAAGGCCCCCATGGTGGCAGCTAAGCGGGCCTGCCGCAACCGTCAGACGCGCTTTGCCCCCGGACGCGCAAGGCTGCGCCAGATGCCATAAAGCGCAAGCGCCAGCAGGAGGGCGGAGATAAAGAGAAAGAATCCCGGCGGACCGAACCACGCCATCATCTGCCCCGTGATCAGCGGCCCGCAGACAGCGCCTGATCCGTTGAGAAACAACAGCGCCGAAGAGGCGCCGGGCATCCGCTCCGGCTCAAGCCCGTCGTTGGTATGGGCGATCAGCAGCCCGTAGACCGGGTTCACAATCCCGCCAAGCGCCAGAGCCATGACGCTTTGCAGCGCAAAACTCATGGGAAGAAGCGCGGTCAGCAGCATCAGGACACCGCCCGCAAGCGATAGCCCCACCACCAGCCGGCGCCGCTCCATCCGGTCCGAGAGCCAGCCGAGCGGGTATTGAAAGATCAATCCCCCCAGATACATCGCTCCGATAAAGATTGAGATCTGCTGCAGGCTCAGCCCCGTCTCCGTGCCCCAGACAGAGGCCATGCCCATCATGGCTGAGTACACCCCGCCGCTCAGCACCATACCCGCGCAGCCAAGCGGCGACAGGCTGTAAAGCTCTCGCAGCCCCATACGCCGGGCGGCCTGATAGGGCGGTGCCTGCACACCGCTGAGCAGGAAGGGCATCAGACCAAGCGCAACCAGCACCCCCGCCAGCATGAAGAGCACCATGCCTGAGGGATCGGCCGCATTCAGCAGCGCCTGCGCCCCGATGATGCCCAGCATCTGCATCACCATGTATAGCGAGAGCACCTGCCCGCGTGTCTCATCGCCGGAGATTTTGTTCAGCCAGCTGTCAGTCGCCACATAGATCCCCGCCATGGCGATCCCGGTCAGGACGCGGCAGAAGATCCAGAACCAGACCTGCGGTAGCAGGCCGTATCCCAGAAGGGCAATGACCAGCAAAAACCCCATGGCTGAGATCACCCGAACATTGCCCGCCCGGGCAATCAATCCGGGCGCAAGCTGTGCACCAAGCAGCATTCCGGCGAAATAGGCCGCCATGACCAGCGCCATGCTGGTGGTGGAGAAATGCTCCAGCTCACCACGCACACCCAGAAGCCCCCCCTGTATGCCATTGCCCAGAAGCAAAAAGCCCACAGAGAGGAGAAGCGGCCAGATGACCGCCAGAACAGCACGCATGGCCCCCCGGCCTTTCCGAGCGCAGGCTTCAGCCCGGAAGCAGAAGCGAGCTGTCTCCGTAAGAGAAGAATCGATAGCGCTGCTCTACGGCATGCGCATAGATCCGGTCTATGCGCTCTTTCGTCATCAGCGCCGAGACCAGCATCAGAAGCGTGCTTTTGGGCAGGTGGAAATTGGTCATCAACCCGTCGGCCACGCGGAATCTGAAGCCCGGGCGGATGAAAATATCCGTCTCGCCGGTCCAGGGCTGCAGCCCCTCATCGGTGGCAGCGCTTTCGATCAGACGCAGCGCGGTGGTGCCGACCGCGATGATGCGCCCGCCCGCCGCCTTTGTGGCATTGATTTCGGCCGCGGCTTTGTCAGTGACCTGCCCCCATTCGGCGTGCATTTTATGGGTCTCGATGTTCTCAACCTTCACCGGAAGGAAGGTGCCCGCGCCGACATGCAGGGTGACTTCGGTAAAGCCCACGCCCATGGCGCGCAGCTCTTCCATCAGTTCCGGGGTAAAATGCAGGCTTGCCGTGGGCGCGGCCACCGCGCCGGAGACGCGGGCAAAGACGGTCTGGTAGTCGTCATTGTCCTGAGCATCCGGCGCGCGTTTGGCGGCGATATAGGGCGGCAGCGGCATGGTGCCCACCTCGGCCAGAGCCGCCTCAAGCGCGTCGCCTTCGGCGTCAAAGGACAACACGACGTCTTCGTCCGATTTCTGCAGCACGCTCGCCGAAAGGCGCTCGCCAAAGCGGATCACCTCACCCTCTTTCAGCTTGCGCAGCGGCTTGGCCATGGCGCGCCAGGCCCCGTCGGGCTGCGGCTCCATCAGGGTGATCTCGATCTTCGCCTCGACCAGTCCCTGAGCGCTCTCGCGCAGACGCCGCCCCGTGAGCCGGGCGGGAATGACCTTGGTGTTGTTCAGCACCAGCCGGTCACCGGGACGCAAAACCGAAGGCAGGTCCGAGACATGCAGATCGCGCATCCCATCGCCTTCACAGATAAGGAATTTCGCCGCGGTGCGCGGCTTTGCGGGCCGGGTCGCAATCAGGTCTTCCGGCAGGTGATAGTCAAAATCGTCAAGTTTCATCTTTACATCCCAAAGCCCGCCGCCCGGTCCTACCCCGGCAGCTTTGCCGCCGGGCGGCGCAGCATGTCGCGCAGAAATCCCGGCACCAGCGCCGTCAGCGGATTGACCGAGACCTGCGGCGCACGGGCCGGGCCTTCCACCCGATAGGTGAAGCCGACCAGCCCTTCGCCCGGCCGCGTCAGAACAGAGCCAATAGCATTGACCATGTAAAAGGGCGAGATCACCCCGCGCAGATTAAGGCGGTCCTGGGTGGTATAATAAACCCCCTCAAGCGAGACCCCGAAGGAGGCGCCCACCGCGCTCATCTCATTCAATTCGATCCCCTCAGGGGTCATGCGAAACCCGCCCGAGGCCTCTCCGAAGGCGATGCCACTGGTGGCAAGCTGGTCGATCAGTCCGACGATGCTGACGGCATTGAGCATCTCTGCCAGCGCCGGCAGATTGCGCACGACAAACACCTTCATGCTGAGCTGGCCGCGATAATGGCCCCGCGCCCCGTCGGGGACGACAACCACATCCAGCTCGCCCCCATACGCCTTGTCAAAAAGCCCCGCCGCCCGCAGCGCAGCGCCGCCGTCATCGGCCTGCAGACGCACCGACGTACCCCCCGCACCGGCCGCAAGCGTCAGACCGATGGGAACCTGCCCCCCAAGCCGGCCCGTCAGGTTACCATCAACGCCCCCCGCTCCCACTGAGATGCGACCCCGAACCTGCGAAAGCCGTATATTCCCCGCAACCCGCGCGTCATCCAGCGCCAGGGTGATCGGTGTCCGCGCCCCGCCTGCCGAAGCCCCCGCGCCGCCCTGCATCCGCTCAGGCAGACGGCGCAGATCAAAACTGCCCCCCGTCACGCGAATCTGCGGCGGCGCTCCGCGACCCTGACCTGTCAGCTCTGCGCTGGCATCGAGCCATTCGCCGACTTTCAGATCACTCAACGCCAGACGATCGAGCGTGCCGCCCTCGGCCAGCCGCAGGCTCCCCGTGGCACTCAGCCCCGGCGCTGAAAGATGCAGCCGCTCAAAACGCATCGGCTGGCTGAGCTCCCCGGAAAGGTCGAGCCTGCCGCGCGCGGAAGCCGCTTTGCTCCAGCTGAGCTGCGGGATGCGCAGCACCGCGCCGCTCAGATCTGAGGTGACTTTCAGCGCAGGCGGCTGGCCCGGCTTCAGGGTCACTTCGAAATCTGCTGACCCCGCGCCGCTGAGAACCCCCTCCCCCAAACCCGCCAGGAACTCGCGGCCCAGATCTGCATCAAGTCGCGCGCGACCCCGGACGCTGCTGCCCGCGCCGGGCTGACCCAGGGGCAGCGTCCATGTGGCATTGGCCCGGGCAGCGCCAAGGCGCAGATCGCCGCTGACCTGAACCTGCCCCGGAACGGCCACGAGGTTCAGACTGTCGGCGGTGAGCACCCGCCCCTTCACCAACCGGTCCGAGCGCAGATCCCGCAGCGTGCCGCGCACATCAAACTCAATGTCCTCACGCGCAGGCCGGCGCATCAGCGGCACATGGATGGTGCTGGTGACCTCAGCCCGCCCCTCACCCAGATCGGTCGGCATATTGGCGCGACTGAGGAAGCCGAAGGGGGGCTGATCGAGCAGCGAGAGAGCCGCAGTGAGGCTGCTTTCCGTGTTGAGCCGGATCTCGGCCCGGACGGGACGCTGACGGAAATCCGCAACCTTGAACATCGAGCGGCTGACGCGGATTTCCCCGCCGGTTGGCGGGGTTATCAGACCATCTTCAACCACGGTGATATAAGACGCGCCCTCGATCACCGCATAGCCGCGGCCCTGACGGATCGGCGGAAGCGTCGGCATGAATCGCACATCCGCATCGCTGAATTCATAGCCCAGCGAGAACCAGGGCTCCTGTCCGGGCCGCAGCCGCAGCCCGGCGCGGGCATCAAAAAGCATCCCCTGCTGCACATTTGCCACCAGCCAGTCCCGGGTCTTAGTGGCCACCTGCACCGGCCAGAGCGCGATCAGCTGATCATGGCGGATGCGGTCCTGGGTGACATCCACCGCGACTTCCCAACCGGCCTCCGTGGCGCGCACATTGCCCCCGAGCGAGAGGTGGCGTCCCTCTTCCACAAGCGAGAACTGCCCCACCTCGACCGAAAAAGGGTCCAGCCGCAGCCGCACATCCGCGGCCCCTTCCGAGAACTGAACATTCTGCTCAAAAACGCCATGAGGGTTGATGACCAGATCCGACAGCGCCAGCTGCGTGACGAAATCCTGCGGAATGCCGTCTTTCAGGTCGAGCAGATCGACATGCCCCGCCGCCTTCATACGCAGCGCCGGACTGTCCACCCGAAGCGCCGAAATCCGCAGGCGCGAGGCGGCGGGATCAAGTGCAAATTCAAACTCAGCGCCGCCCAGACGCAGGGGCTGAACCCCCTCAACGGGTTTCAGAACGCCCTCACCCAGCGAAAGCGCGCCGCTCAGGAAAGTCACCCGACCATCCGCGCCAAGACCGGCCTGCATCTCGCCCGAAATCGGCGCCTCAAGCGCCCGCAGCGGCGCCAGCGCCGGCGCCTGAGCGGCCAGATCGGCGGCGGCCATGTCTTCGACCTGGACGGAAATCTCGGCGTCGCCCGTGCCCTGCATGATGAAGGTCAACTGCGCGCGGGCCTGACGCTCGCCACCGCCCACCAGCCCCATACCAACGTCCAGGGCCACGCGCTCTCCCCGACGGCTCAGCGCGATGCGCCCGTCGCCCACGGTATAGATGCGCCCTGCACGGCGATCGTCGAGGGTAATGGTCACGGCATCCGCCTCAGCCCGGCTCAAAGCCTCGGCGATGGGCAGGGAGAATGTGTCAGCGATCCGGTCCAGAAGCTCGGCAAAATTCTGCGGCGGGCTGACACCGCCTCCGCCGACATCGAGATCAAAGCTGCCATCGGGCAGACGCCGCAAGGCCAGCCGCGCCCCGCTGATCCGGATTGATGCGGGACGGATCCGGCCGGTCAGAAGCGATCCCGGCTCAAAGCGAACAGAGACATCCGGCAGCACCGCGCGCCCGGTCCCCTCTGCGGGGGCGATGCGCAGATCTTCGATCCGCAGTTCCGGCCTGCGGTCTGACCCAATGCGCAAAGAAACCCCGCCAAGCGAAACCCGCGCCTGCCCGCTGAGCGCCGTATTGACCCTCGACTGAAGCTCCGTAACCGCCCAGAGCGGAATTTCAACCGGCCGCCCCGACAGCAGCCAGGCTGCACCACTCAGCAGACCCAGGACCAGCGCAAGGGCCAGCCCGACGCGAAACACGGCCCGACCGAGCCGTTTTCTGAATCCGCCCCCCCGGGGCGCGGGCTCTGGCTGGTCTGGGGCGCGTGCGTCCTGCATCTGATCCGAAAAATCTCTCTCTGCCGCAGGGTTTAACTTTCCACAGACCGGGGTAAAAGACAAAAGAATGTCACCCACAACCGCCAGGAAACGGAGCCCTCAGATGATCGAGACCGGCCGGATTGCCCCCGACTTCACCCTGCCGCGCGACGGCGGCGATATGGTGACACTCTCAGACCAGCGCCCGGCGAAAGTCGTGCTCTATTTCTATCCCAAGGACAACACGCCGGGCTGCACCACTGAGGCGCTGGATTTCAGCGCGCTGGCTGCAGAATTCGCCGAAGCCGGGGGCAGGGTCTTCGGGATCTCCCGTGACAGCGTGAAAAAACACGAAAATTTCTGCGCCAGACACGGACTTAAGGTCGCGCTTCTTTCCGACGAAGATGGCGCAACCTGCGAGGCCTATGGCGTCTGGGTGGAAAAGCAGAACTACGGCAAAACCTATATGGGGATCGAGCGGTCGACTTTTCTGATCGACGCGCGGGGTCAGATCGCGAAGGTCTGGCGTAAGGTGAAGGTCAAAGACCACGCCGCCGAAGTGCTGGAGGCGGCACGCGGTCTTTGACGTCAGCGCGGCTCAGCGCAGGCCGACAAAAGACAAAATGGCCAGAACCACGACAACCAGGCCGATGATATAAATAACATTATTCATGCGTAACTCTCCGCTCACTCTGTAAAGCAGCCCGGGTCTGCCCGGCACCACCGATGGGTCACAGCCTGTCAACCTCAGCCCTGCCGGAGAGGTTCCTTAAGAGGTACTTTACACCCGCCCCGAAATGAAAAAGGCCGGCGCCGCAAACGCGGGCCGGCCTTTCATCTGTTCAGGTAAATCTGCCGGATCAGGCGACTTTAACCCCTTCGCGCCCGGCCAGATCGCAAAAGAACTGCCAGGCAACCCGACCCGAGCGCGACCCGCGGGTGGCCTGCCATTCGATCGCCTCTGCGCGCAGCCGCTCTTCTGAGACGGAAAGCCCGTAGCTGTCGCAATAGCCCCGGATCATCGCCAGATAATCGTCCTGATCGCAGGGGTGGAACCCCAGCCACAGCCCGAAGCGATCCGAGAGCGAGACCTTCTCCTCAACCGCCTCACCTGGGTTGATGGCCGAGGCCCGTTCATTCTCAATCATATCCCGCGGCATCAGGTGCCGGCGGTTCGAGGTGGCATAGAACACCACATTCTCAGGCCGCCCCTCAATCCCGCCATCGAGCACGGCTTTAAGGGCTTTGTAGTGCTGATCGTCGTGACTGAACGAAAGATCATCGCAAAAGAGGATAAAGAGATGCTCTTTAGCAGCGCGCAGGAAGTTCAGCAGACGGCCGATGGTGGCCAGGTCTTCGCGGCTGATTTCCACCAGCTTCAAAGCTTCACCTTCTGCACGAACTTTGGCATGCACAGCTTTGACAAGGCTCGATTTTCCCATACCCCGCGCGCCCCACAGCAACGCGTTATTGGCGCCGAAGCCTTTGGCAAACCGGCGGGTGTTTTCCAGCAGAGTGTCGCGGGATCGGTTCACTCCGACCAGCAGATCAATATCAACCCGCGCGACATGGGGAACCGGCTCCAGCCGGTCCGGATGGCTGTGCCAGATAAAGGCATCTGCCGCCCCGAAATCGGGGGCGGCAGATGCGGCGGGGGCGAGGCGCTCCAGCGCCTCGGCGATGCGGATCAGCGGATCAGTCGTCACTTGTTCTCAGGCCCTTCGCTCTCGTCGTCTTCATCATCCACCCACAGACCTTCGGCCCGCAGCTTTGCTTCACGCTTTTTCTCGATCCGGCGGATCAGGAAAATCGAGACCTCGTACAAAGGATAAATCGCCGCAAACAGGATCAGCTGGCTCATCATATCCGGCGGCGTCACCAGAGCGGCCACCATCAGAATGACAACGATGGCATATTTGCGCACCGAAGCCAGACCGGCAGAAGAAACAATCCCCGCCTTACCCAGCAGCGTCAGCAGAACCGGCAGCTGGAAGCAGATCCCGAAAGCCGCAACGAATTTCATCGTCAGCGAGAGATATTCCTCAACCGAGCCCTGGAAGCCGATCGAGGCCAGCTCGTTTCTTGCGCTGTCCACCGTGCCCGGCTCAAATCCGCCCTGCTGGAACGACAGGAAGAAAGAGAACGCGATCGGCAGCACGATGTAATAGGCAAAGGCCGCACCCAGGAAGAACATGATCGGAGAGGAGATCAGGAACGGCAGCAGAGCGCCCTTCTCCTGCCGGTAAAGCCCCGGGGCCACAAAGCGCCAGAGCTGAAAGGCGATGAAGGGGAAAGACAGCGCAAAGCCGCCCAGCACCGCGATGCGCACGGCCACAAAGAAGCCTTCCTGCACCTTGATGAGGAAGAGGCCACAGTTCTGCCCGCGCTCGGCGAGCGCATTACAGATGGGCTGCGTCAGGAAGTTGAAGATCGGGTTCCACACCGTGAAACAGATCATCATCCCGACAAGGAAAGCCACCACAGACCAGATCAGCCGGTTGCGCAGCTCGCTCAGATGTTCAATCAGCGGCGCCGCGCTGTCGTCGATGTCATCAGTGCTCATGTGTCGGACTTCGTCTCACCAGAAACAGGCGCAGCCGCAGCCGCGGGCGCAGCAGAGGCCGTGGTCGCCGCCGCCTCGGGCGAAGCGGGAGCCGCAGTCGCAGAGGCCGTCGCAGCGGAGCCCGAAAGCCCTGCGCCCATCACCGCGCCCATGGCCGCTTTGCCGGGATTGGTCATCGCCTTGCGCGGATCCCATTTTTCGAACTTATCGGCAGCGTCTTTCAGACGATCCATGCCGCTGGTCGCTTCTTTGAGATCCTTCGCCACGTCTTTGACGCCGGTCTCATCGGCCGCGCTTTCCATGGCGCGCTGAAACTCACGCGCCATCTGGCGGGCACGGGCGGTAAAGCGGCCAAGCTGTTTGAACATCACGGGCAGATCTTTCGGCCCGACAACCACCAGCGCGACAACGCCGATGACGAGTAACTCGGACCAGCCGATATCGAGCATCTGTGCTCCTCCCGGTCAGTCCGTTCAGATTTTGTCTTTTTCAGCAACCGGCGGGGTCACGTCACGTGCGTTGTCAGCAGCCGCCGACTGGATGGTGTCGGTCTCTTCTTTCACGCCTTTTTTGAAGGCGGTGATGCCCTTGCCAACTTCGCCCATCAGCGAGGAAACCTTGCCACGGCCAAACAGAACCAGAACCACAACGGCGATCAGCAGAAGGCCGGGAAGACCAATATTGTTAAGCATTTTCTTTCTCCAGACAGCACCGCTTCCGGCGGTGGGACGTTTCTTGCCTTAAGGATTAAGACGAGAAGCCGGTAACAGGAAGCCCCCCGCGTCCTGTACCTGACAGCTATTTGTCAGTTGCCCGGCCCCGAATTTCCCTTCTGCCTGTCATTATTGCCGCAGGCCGCCTGAAGGCAGGTCAGCAGGCCTGCGGATCAGGCGAATGATGTCTCAGGCCGCAAGCCGCAGCAGGCTGGCAAGCCCGTGGTTGTCAGCCACAAGATCTGCGAGGGTGATCTCGTCCAGAGTCGCATAGAACGCGCCCAGAGCTTTATTCACCGCACATTGCAAACGGCAGACCTCTTTCAGCGGGCAGTCGCCCCCGCCGTTCTCCGCGCATTCCGTGAAGGGCACATTGCCTTCAAGGGCACGAAACACCTGACCCAGCGTAATCTCTTCCATGGGACGCCCCAGCATAAGCCCCCCGGCGCGCCCACGGATCGTATGCAAAAAGCCCAGCTGACCCAGGACATGGATCACCTGTGCAAGGTGGTTTTCAGAGGCCCCGCAGGCTTTGGCAATTTCGTGTTTACGTACAATTTTTTCAGGCTGGACCGCGCAGAACATTAACGTTCGCATCGCCAGCTCACTTCGCATTGTCAGTCTCATGTCAGTTCCCCACTGATGAAGCTGCAACCGGCCATTGTCCCCGGGGCCGATTGCATCGGGGGAAAGCTATATCACTAGCAACTGTATCTCTCACGCCGTTGCGGCGGTCCATTTCTGCCGGCTCTTGCACAGGGT
>NZ_SBLC01000020.1 GCF_004054105.1 Falsigemmobacter intermedius | reverse complement strand
TGCTGCCAACTGGTATCTCGCAGCGGCCATCATCGCTTTACGATGAATGTCCACGGACCCTAAAACTCAGGACGTGACGAGAGGTTCCTAGTGGGGGCGGTATCACTCCGGCCGCCCCGTCTGCAAAAAAGGTAGATTGTGTCGGGCAGGGGGTCTTGCCCGTTTCCAAATTCATCGTTTGTTCTGCGTTTGTCCAGCCCTCGACGGGGCATTAACTACATGATTTCATGTAATTATCTATATAATCCTGAACCATCTCTACGGCGGGATGGATGAGCCTGAATTAAAGATCATCGACGTCTTCATCTGTAAGTTGAGAAAAAAACTTGCTGAGGCGACGGGGGGCGACAGCCATATCGAGACGGTCTGGGGGCGCGGATATGTCCTGCGCGACCCGCAGACAGAGGTGCTGCGCGAGATCAGCATGGCCTGAGAACAGACCGTTGGGTCCGGCAAGAACCCACCTGGTCCCTCCTGCGCGGGGGCCGGGTCGGGCGCTGCCGACCGGCCACAGGCCCGGCCCTGCGGTCATCCGCTATGACCCTGCTCAGGAGGAGGGGCTTTCTATCTGATCTTAGCTGTCCAGCCGAACCGGTGGCCACATCCTCACTCTGTTGTGAGGCAAGGCTGCTTCTTTTCCAATGCCCAACAGCCAGCAGGGGGGCAGGAGCTTGTTGCCATAATCTTCGCGAGGCGGCCTGTGAGGCGCATCCACAGCAGATCGTGACGGACTTCGTCGTTTCCTGTTTCCTCTGAACTAAGTTTTAACCCCTCTGCGGCAGAGTTGTCCCGGTGGTGTCAGTGCCAGGGGGCGGTCGTGGCGGTTTTACAATATTACGAACTCAGTGGTTTTTCTTCTGCGTCCGGGCAGCTCCCCTTCACGCAGTCCGAAGACGCGTCGGACACCTATCTGAACACGGGCTTCAACTACCTCGGCGGCGGGCCGACACATCTTGAGGTGACGGACAGCGATACCCTGTTTCAGGACGCGACGACCGGCACACAACTGGGGTCAGATCTCATTCTCGCGAATGGCTCAGTTCTGCCTCAGGGCACGATGATCGAGCCGAATTATGGCTTCCGCGTCACCTATACCGGTGAGGTGAACGGCCAACCCGCAGTGCTTGAGGGTGTGGTCTATGTCATAGGGACGGCGGACGGGCAGATCATCGGGATTGCGTCGGATTTCCCCCTGCAGGCCGGAACGGACGATACCATCCGCTCTGCGATCGATGCGCCGCAGCTCTATTACGGGGCCCTGCAGCATGATTTCGTGGTCGACGGCACGGAAGGCGGCGATCTGATGGATTCGGGCTACCGTGATCGTCACGGCGAGCGGATGGACGGCGGCGATAACGCTCCGGCGGCGGACCCCGACGCCGATCTCGCCTTCGGATACGGCGGCGATGACACAATTTATGGCGGCGCTGGGGCCGATTCTCTGCATGGCGGGCGCGGCAATGACCAGATCTGGGGGGGGGGCGCGGTGATGATGTGATGTCGGGGGGCCAGGGCCAGGACAGTCTTTACGGCGATGAAGGCCAGGATCACCTTTATGGCGGTGAGGGCGCGGATCTCCTGAAGGGCGGAGAAGGGGATGACCTTCTTGTCGGTTACACCGGTGACGGAGGCGGGGGCGCTGACGATCGCGACACGATCTTCGGCGGCTTTGGCAGTGATACGATCCACGGTGATGCCGGTGATGATCTGTTGAGCGGCGACGGCGGCAGTGACTTCCTTTACGGCGGCGAGGGAAATGATGAAGTCCACGGCCACAATGCCCATGACCAGGTAACCGACCCTGTCGGGGATGAGCTTTATGGCGGGGCCGGCAGTGACAGTCTTTATGGCGGCAGCGGCGCCGATCTTCTCGATGGGGGGAGCGGCAATGACAGGCTCTTCGGTGGTGCCGGGGGTGACACCCTTTTCGGGGCCGGTGGCAGCGATTTTCTGAGCGGCGGCTCCGGGAACGACCAGCTCTTTGGCGGAGATGGGCCCGATACCCTCTATGGTGGTACCGGGGATGATTATCTTGAGGTTGCAAACGGCGGCCATCTCGACGGTGGCGAGGGAGATGACACCCTGCGTGGCGGGGATCAGGCCAGTACCCTTTACGGCGGCGACGGGCAGGATCTGATTTTTGGCAGCCAGGGGGCGGACCTTATCCGGGATGGGGATGCCGCGACGATCTACGGCGGCGGAGGGAATGACGACATTCGCCTCGGCAGTTTGCAGAACGCGGCGGCGCCGGGCTGGATTGAGGGGGAGGATGGTGATGATATTATCGACGTCTATGGCGGCGGGCATCACATCTGCGGAGGCGAGGGCGCTGATGATATCAGCGTCTCTGCGGCCCCGGGCCTCGGGGTCAGCACCATCTACGGTGGTTCCGGCGACGATAAGCTGACTGCGGAGGCCTCTGTCGAGGCACATGGTGGCGACGGCAGCGATTATTTTAATGTCTTCGGCCCCGGGGCCGCGACGCTTTATGGCGGATCGGGGGACGATCTTCTCAGCGGCGGCGCAGGCGACGACAGGCTCTATGGCGAGGAGGATGATGATCTTCTCAGCGGCGGTGACGGCGCGGACAGTCTTTTCGGCGGCACCGGGCGCGATACGCTTTTTGGGGACAGCGGCGCGGATCACCTAGAGGGCGGTGCTGGGGACGATACCCTTATCGGCGACGCCGGCTCAGATACGCTTTATGGCGGAGAGGGGAATGACATGATCGGTGGTGGCGAGGGCAGCTACCGGTTCGTCGATGGTCAGACTCACTACCATATTGACCCTGACGATGCGCCGGACAGTCTCTATGGCGGAGAGGGCTTTGATACCTTCTACGTCGGCTCCGGTGATGTCATTGCTGATTTCAACACCGCCACAGGCGGCGATATCCGCGACGGCGATCGGTCGAACAATGATTTTGTTGATCTCTCTCATTTTTATAATGCCTCGACGCTGGCGGTGATGAATGCCGCGCGCAGCGCTATGGGAGAGCCCGTCTATCGCACGCCGCTCGACTGGCTGCGGGCCGATCAGGCGGATGGTGTCCTGAGCGATATCTCCCCCGCCAATGGCTTTCAGGACAGCTTCACCCTGCGGATTCTGAACGGCGGAGTTCCGGTGGCAGGCAGCGATCTGACCGTTGAAAATACCAATGTTATCTGTTTTGCGGCAACGACTGTCCTGCAGACGCCGAAAGGGGGGCGAGCCGCAGGAAGTCTGCGTCCTGGGGATCTGGTTTCAACGCGCAGTGGCCGGGCTGAGCGCGTCACATGGTGCGGGCTGCGACGTGTGAGCTGTTATGAGATGCAGATAATGCCCTATCTGCGGCCGGTTCTGATCCCGGCACATGCGCTGGGGCCTGGTTGTCCCGCCGCAGACCTGCTGCTTTCGGGAAATCATCGTCTTCAGCTGGAGCCGGGCGGGGGGCTGCTGGCTGCGCGTCTCCTGCTTGGCCGGAGGGGCGTAAGGCGTGTCATTCTTCCGCAGGGCGTTGACTATGTTCATATTCTCTTTGATCGCCATCTGCTTCTTGATGCGCAGGGCGTGGCGGCAGAAAGCCTTTGGCCCGGTCCGAAGGCCATGAATTCCCTCGATCCGGCCTCTCGTGAAGAGATCTATCACCTCTATCCGGCGCTTCGCTATGGCTGGTTGCCAGAGCCTGCGGCCGCATTTCTGCAGGGCAAGCGGGCGCTGCACTACCTTGACCGGCTATCGGGGCCTTCCTTCAGCCCTGCGGAGTCTTCCGTGGTTCAGACCTGCCAGTAGAACGCAGAGATCAGGGGGCGCGCCGGGCTTACGTGCCTCTGCCTCTGGTGGCGAGATCCTCAACTCAAGCAAGCATGTTCCCATTTTGTTCAGGGCGAGATGATTTTTTTAAGCCGAGGTCTGCTACCCATCTCAGGATATGTCGCACGGCACCGGCGATTTTGCGATGGGTGGCCGGAATTTTTTTCGACCAGGCTGGGCAGGAAGCGTTATGTCCTTTCCGTGGGGAAACCGGCCCGCAGGATCAACGCAGATGACGCGCTTGGTGAGCGGGCGTAGTGATATGCCCAAGTGGAGAGCCTCAGTCGGTGCCCCTTCCTCTTAGTGAAAGCTCTTTTTCTGGAGTGCAGTCAGGAAATCTTCACGAGTGACAGGCACAATGTTCCCTATATGTTTCAATTGGGGGATTTGACGATCCGGACCGGATATCTGTTTTTTCTGTCTCCAGGATAGACTTTCGCGTGCGCCGAACCGGAGCAGCCCTTGCAGCGGCTTAGCGATCAGTGGGGAAGCGGGCTGCGCCTTGCCGCAGCAGGGGTCTCCTGTCGCCTTGCTATGGTCGGGCTTTGGCTTGGGTCGTGCCTGCAGTCCGTCGATCTGTCGGGAACTTTATCCGGCCAGGGGCGCAAGATTGCCGGAGGGGACTGTCATAAGCGTTTCAACCGCTTATATTCCTGACAGGACCGCAGGGCGGCAAAGGATAGGGCAGGATCTATGGCGACAGACGAGGGCGCCTCCGGGCGGAGAAAGGTGGTTCTGGGCCTTGGCGCTTTGGGGGCGCTGGGCGCAGGCGGGGCATTTCTGACGTTCCACAACCCGCCGCCCTGGGTTGCCACTGAGGTCATGACACCGGCTCCGGTCTCGCTGGTTCTGGCGCTCAATGGCCACGTCCGGGCGCGCGCAGAGGTGGCTGTCCGGCCGCTGGTCTCGGCCTATGTGACGAAGGTTGCGGTGACTGAAGGGCAGCGGGTGGCGCGCGGCGATCTTCTGGTGGCGCTTGACGACCGGCAGGTCGAGGCCCGCCGCGATCAGGCCCGTGCGGCGCTTGAGGTGCAAAAGGCGCGTGAGGCCCAGGCGCGGTCGGCGGCACGGCGTGCTCAGGGGCTGGGGGCCAGTGTGATTTCCCGCGCCGATGCCGAGGCTGCGGAACTGGCGCTTGCCACGGCTGAGGGGGAGAGCCTGCGGCTGAGCGCCGCTCTGGCAGAGGTGGAGCGTGAACTTGCCCATTATCGCCTCATTGCGCCAACCGACGGGGTGGTGCTCTCCCGTCGGGTGGAGGAGGGGCAGCAGGTTACCCTTCAGGATACGCTGATGACGCTTGCAGATCCCGAAGACATCCTTGTCGAGGCCGAAGTGGATGAACTCTATGCCCGGCGGATTGGAGAAGGGCTTTCGGCCCGCCTGCGTGCCATCGGGCAAAGCGATATCCGCGACGGCGAAGTTTCCTTTACTGCGCCGAGGCTTGATCCCGACAGTGGGGGGCGCCGCATAGAGGTCAGTTTCCTGGAACCCGCAGAGCTGCCGATCGGTCTGACCGTCGAGGTGAACCTGATTGTTGCGCAATATCCTGAGGCGCTGTCGCTGCCGCGTTCGGCGCTTGTGCGGCGCGGTGCTGCCTGGCATGTGCTGGTGGCCGAAAAAGGCCGCGCCGTGGTGCGTCCGGTCGAGATCGTTGACTGGCCGTCCGAGCGTGTGATGCTGACCGCGGGCCTGCAGTCCGGCGAGCAGGTGATACTTGATCCGGTGAAACTCTCGCCGGGCGATGAGATCAGGGTCGGATAGATGCTCTATGCTGCCAAGCTGGCATGGCGCTATCTTGCCTCTTCGCGGGGGCAGACGGCGCTTTTGATCGCGGGCGTCGCGCTGGGGGTGTTCTTCTTTGTCTTCATCAGTGCGCTGATCGGGGGGCTTGGGCAATATCTTGTTCAGCGCACGGTGGGAGAGATCTCGCATGTCACCCTGACGCCGCCACCTGCAGAGGCGCGTCTTCTTCCGGGGACGGAGGGGCTGTCACTTACGGTCGCTCAGGCGGAGACGGCCCAGCGCGAACTGCTGGCTGGGGCGGAGGCGCTGATCCCGGTGCTTGATGCCACGCCGGGGGTTAAGGGCGTCTCACCGCAGATCATCGGGAATGGCATTCTGATGCGCGGACAGGCCCGGGCGGCTGTGTCGGTGACAGGGATTGAGCCGCAGCGCGTCTTAGATATCGCGAATTTCGGCGCGCGTCTGGTTGAGGGGAATGCCATCCTTGGCTCAAACCGCGTGCTGATCGGTAAGGCCCTGGCAGAGGATCTGAAAGTCTCGGTCGGGCAGATCCTGCGGCTGCAGTCTGATCGTGGCCAGGAGCGGGCTTTGCAGATCACGGGGATCTATGAGCTGGGGGTTGAGGGCGTTGATCGTCGCTCAATCTTCATTTCCCAGCCGACGGCCCGGACGCTCTTCGCCATTCCCCAGGGCATCAGTCGCATTGAGGTGAGCCTTGAGGATCTGTCGCAGGCCGACCGGATGGCAGAGCGGCTTGCGGCGCTGACCGGCTACCGTGCGGAAAGCTGGACCAGCGGGAATGCGCAGCTTCTCGACGGGCTGAAAGCGCAGGAACGTTCGGGCGATATGATCAAGGGGTTCAGTCTGGTGACGATCGTGATCGGTGTTGCCTCGGCCATGCTGGTCAATACCTATCGGCGCAGCTCTGAGATCGGGATTATGCGCGCGACCGGGGCGCGGCGGGGCTTTGTGCTGGCGGTCTTCATCCTGCAGGGCGCTTTGATTGGTCTGTGCGGCGGCGCGCTGGGGGCGGGGCTTGGATTTGCCATTCTGTCTCACATTCCGCCGCCCGAAATCGGGGTCACCCCGGTCATGCCGGTGGATTACCGTCAGGGCGCTTACGGGATGGCGCTTCTTCTGACGACGATCGGCGCGGTTCTGGCCTCGCTGCTGCCGGCGCGGGCAGCCTCAAAGATCGACCCGGTGAAAGTGATCGGCCAATGACGGATCTTCTGGTGGAACTGCGCGATCTGCGCAAAGGGTTCGGTGAGGGAGAGGCGCGCACTGAGGTGCTGAAAGGCGTCACCCTCAGCCTGCCGCAGCGCGAGTTTGCAGCGCTTCTCGGGCCGTCGGGCTCCGGCAAAAGCACGCTTTTGTCGATCATGGGCACGCTGATGAAGGCGGACAGCGGCGAGCATCTGATGCTTGGCAAGGATCTGATGGCCGCCCAGGATGCAGAACTGACCGATTTTCGCAACCGGCGCATCGGCTTCGTGTTTCAGTTTCACCATCTGTTCCCGGATCTGACCGCGCTGGAAAATGTGATCTTTCCCGCAGCCGTCCGCGCCGGGCGCGAGACCTCTGAACAAAAAGCCCGCGGGCGTCTTCTGCTAGAGCGGGTGGGGCTGGCGCATCGGATGAATTTCCGCGCCACGGCGCTCTCGGGCGGGCAGAAGCAAAGGGTGGCCATTGCGCGGGCTTTGATGAACCAGCCCTCTCTGGTGCTGGCCGATGAGCCGACGGGCAATCTGGACCGTGAGAATGCGGATCAGGTCATGGAACTGCTGGCCGAGATGAACCGCGAAGAGGGCACGGCCTTTCTGATCTCAACCCATGACGCGGAAATCGCCGCTGCCTGTCACCGGCGGATCACCCTGAACGACGGCCGGGTGGCCTGACAACGGGCCGTCGCGGGCAGGGCGATCCGGTGCGCGGTGGCACAATTTTACTGTGGCTGTCCGGGCAGCCCCACGTATCTACGCCCCATCCGCACCAGGGCCTTCAATGCCGTCAGACAGAACGGGCGCAGGGCCGGGTGGCGGCGGATAAAGGCAGCGGCTGCGGGCCCGTGGCGGTAGTAGAAGGTAATGAAGCGCCGTCCCGCGTCTGAGCGGCGCAGCACGTTGTCGCGGTAGCCGCGCAGCCACAAAACATCCGGATGGCGGTCACTTTGATAGCTGGCTCCGGCAACGAAACAATCGCCGCCGCCCTCGTCCTCCTCCTCTGTGGCGGGGGGCGGTTCGGTTTCCTCATCCGGCGCTTCGCCGTTTCCGTTTCCCGTGTCCGGATCCGGCACCTCCGGCGGGCGGCCGGGCACGCTCTGACCCAGAGAGGCCAGGAGGGCTGCGCGGTCGACATCGGCCAGACCCTGTAACAACACACTGGCTGAACCTGAAAGCGTCAGCAGCAGATCCTGTGGCTGGCTCTCGCCGGGGCGGGTCCGGGGTTGCAGCAGGCTGGCGGGATCGGCCCCTTCGGGCAATTCGCCGTTCAGATCCAGCCAGTCCTCTCCGGGCTTAAAATCGGTCAGAACCAGGCTCGCGTCTTTGGCGGCGATCATGACATCTGCGCCCTGACCGCCGGTCATGGTGACCTCGCCCCCCTCTGCGGCGACCAGGGTGTCATTGCCGCGATCCCCCGACAGGATATCCTGGCTGTAGTTTGAGGGGGCCGCCGTTTCATCGGGGTAAGAGGCATAAAGGAGGTCATCCCCCTCGCCGCCGTAAAGCCGGTCATCTCCGGTGCCGCCGGTCAGCGTGTCACTGCCTTCGCCGCCATAGATCAGATCACGGCCGCCATTGCCATGCAGGCGGTCGTCTTCACTGCCACCGTAAAGCGTATCATGCCCTGAGCCGCCGTAGAGGATATCCGCGCCTGCGCCGCCGCGCAGGATGTCGTTGTCGAGGCCGCCTGAGATGGAGTCGTTGCCCGCGCCGCCAGAGAGGGTGTCATGCCCCTCACCGCCATGGATCAGGTCATCGCCGCCCTGACCGTTAAGGCGGTCATTGCCGTCGCCGCCGATCAGCCGTTCGACCGCATCGGTACCGTCAATCGTGTCATGTCCGGCGGTGTAGCGCGGCGTGGTCATTTCCCAGTCGCGGTGCGGACCCTCGTCGCGGGGGAAATAGGCGACGTAATCCTCATAGGGAATGTCGGCGCTGCGCGGCACGCCATTGGCCCATTCTTCGGGCCAGTTGATGAAGTGGCGCTCTTCGCCATTGGCATTGCCCTCCGGGTCCGAGCCGGGCGGCGGGCGGATCAGCCCTTCGACCTTTCGCGCCCCCTCCAGGGAATAGAGGATCCGGTCGTCGATGAGCAGCCAGGGCTGGGCATAGAGGCTGACAATCCGCACCCCTGCGGGCAGATTTCGCAGATCGAGGCGGGTGTCATCGATCCAGATCTCATCGCGCGAGTAATCGAAATCATCGATCCGTCCGGTGATCCGTGCATCGGACCCGCTGCGTCCGACAAAGATGAACTTATCCGCCCCCTGTTCGCCCCAGACGTGATCGCCATAGGGCGCCGTGCTGTCTGAGACGTCGAGATAAAGGGTATCAGCCCCGGCCCCGCCGTAGAGATGGCTCTGCACCACCCCACGGCCGCCGCCGGTCAGCGTGTCATCCCCCGCGCCACCCCAGGCACCACCGCCATGGAGGCCCGTGGTCAGAGTGTCATTGCCCTGGTAGCCATAGATGCGGTTGACAGTGTCCGAAGTGGCCAGCCGGTCATCCCCCGGGCCGCCTCTCAGTGTTTGCGGCATACGTCAGCCCTCCCCCACAGCGCCGCGGCCGGGGCCGCTCAGCGGGCCGGGGCGGGGCTGTCACACCATTAAAACCGGGCACGATGGCCCTTCACTCGTCACAAGGCAGGAACCGGTTAACAGAATGCTAACACCGAAACGCGGAGCTGCGTGATAGCCTGAAAGGATCAAAAAACTGTGAGGCGACCGGGGGTTGTGTGGTTGAGACCGGCTCGCGCGGCCTGTAGTCTTGCAATCCCGGGCGGGCGCGGGCATCACAGCGCGGCTCCAGGAAGGGAAAATGTTGTGCAGTGGCGTGAGATGCGTGAAGAGGATCTGACCGGCGTTCTGGACCTGGCCGATCGTGTCCATCCGGAGCTTCCCGAGCGTTTTGAGGTGATCGCGGAAAAGCGCCGCCTTTATCCGCAGGGCTGCCTGGTCCTTGAGGACGCGCCGGGCGGCGCGCTTGCGGGCTATGCCATCTCACATCCGATCCGCGAAAACAGCCCGCCCGCACTCGACAGCTTTCTCGGCGCGATCCCGGAAGAGGCCGGGCAGTACTACATCCACGATGTGGTGCTCGATCCTGAACTGCGCGGGGGGGGCTATGCGCGTCAGGCGATTGAGCGGCTGCTCGCTCAGGCGGAGGGTTTCCCCTCAACCGGGCTGGTTTCGGTCTATGGCACCGCGGGCTTCTGGTCCCGGTTTGGCTTCGCCCCGGCGCCGGGTGTCGCGGGGCAGAAGCTGGCCGCCTATGGTGAGGATGCGGTCTGGATGCGCCGCGACCTGACCCTCTGAGACATCTGCCCTTTGACAACAGCTGCGGCGCTGCGCCGGATTGCGCCTTTGAGCTGCGCTCATCAGAATGCGGAACGCACCCCAGGATATGGTCTGGTGCGGTCTGACCGGATCTTTTGGAATGACTATGCCGAACCTTGCCGAACGTGATGCTGAGCTGCTGAGCAAAGAATGGGCTGCCCTTCAGGAGGCGCTGGTCCCTCCGGCCCGGGTGGCGCTGGCGGCGCTTGTGGCAGAGCAGGCGGCAGAACTGGTCGAGCGCTTTTATGCTGAACTGGAAAAAGACGCGGATGCGCGGGAATTTCTGTCGCAGGATCTGATCCGTGACCGTCTCAGCGGCGCCCTGCAGCGCTGGCTTTTAGCGCTTTTTCCGGCAGAGACGGTCCCGGATTTTGACGAAATGGCGCGGGTGCAATGCCATGCGGGGGCCGTGCACGCCCGCATCGGTCTGCCGCTGAAACTGGTGACGCGCGGTCTGCGCCTGATGACCGAAGGGCTGATCCACGCCATTGTCGCCCAAGAGGATCTGCGCCAGAGCCGTCGGGCCATGCTGCGGGTTGCGGCCTCAACGCTGTCCATTGCCATCGACATCATGAATTCGGCCACCGTCGGCGAAAGCCGCCGGAGCGAGCAGAACGCCGGGGCCTTCCGGCTGTTTACACTCGGCAAAAACCTGTCGCAGGAGCGCGAGGCACAGCGCGCAGCCATGGCCGAATGGCTGCAGGAGGCCATGTTCATCATTGCCGCGCGCGAGCGGCTGGAGGATCTGCCGGATCTGCGCAGCTCAGAGTTCGGGCTCTGGCTGACCCATCGCGGCGATGTTCTCTTTGAGGGCACCCATGAAATTCACCGCGCCCAGGCGCTGGTGGCGCGGATTGATGCGGATCTGCTGCCGGGCATCCGGCGGGGAGAGGATCTGCGCAATCTGCTTGAGCGGCTCAACAGCGCGGCAGCCGAAGTGCGTGCGCTGGTCTTGCAATGCTTCAACGAGGCGACGCGGATCGAAGGGGGGCATGATGCCCTGACCGGCGTCTTAAGCCGCCGCTTTATGGATACGATCCTCGCCCGTGAGGTTGAGACGGCGCGGCGGCAGCGGCAGGATTTTGCGGTGGCTCTGATCGATCTGGATCATTTCAAGCGGATCAATGACCTTTATGGTCACTCCGCCGGAGATCTGGCGCTGCGCCGCTGCGCAGAGGCGATCCTTGAGACGGCCCGGGTCGGCGATTACGTCTTCCGCTATGGCGGGGAGGAGTTTCTGGTGACCCTCGCTGAGATGGACCCAGAGGCGGCACAAGCCTTCGGAGAGCGGCTGCTTGAGGCCCTGCGCAGCCGCGACATCCATCTGCCCGGGGGAGAGGTGATCCGCCTGACGGCCTCGATCGGGATCGCGGCCTATAATGGCGAGCCGGATTTCCACCGCCTGACCATGGCGGCCGATCAGGCGCTTTATGAGGCGAAAAGCCTCGGCCGCAATCGGGTGCATCTGGCCAGCTGAGGGCAGTGACCCACAGCGCAGAGGGGCGCGGGGGCTCTGCCTCACGCGGAGACGGATTTTTATGACGTCTTTGTCCGGGCCGTTCTTGCGGACGTTCTGCCGGTGCCGGGATCCGGCTGCCCCGATCTGACCGGAGGGGGGAAGCGCAGGCCATGGCGGCGGGTCCTGAGACCCTCACGGCCTGCTCTCCGGGCCGATCCGGCCCGGAGAATGTTCAACACGCCACGATCAGCCGGCGCGGTAGTTCGGGCTTTCGCGGGTGATCTGCACGTCATGGACGTGGCTCTCACGCAGACCCGCCGAGGTGATGCGCACGAAAGAGCAGTTCTTCCGCATCTCTGCAACGGTTGCATTGCCGGTATAGCCCATTGATGCGCGCAGACCGCCGACCATTTGGTGCAGCACGGTGGCAACCGGGCCTTTATAGGCGACCTGACCTTCGATGCCCTCCGGCACCAGCTTGTCGGATGCTGCGTCTTTCTGGAAGTAGCGATCCGCCGAGCCGCGGGCCATGGCGCCCAGCGAGCCCATGCCACGGTAGGATTTATACGAACGCCCGTTCCACAGGATCACCTCACCGGGGCTTTCCTCGGTGCCCGCGATGGCCGAGCCGACCATGGCGCAGCTTGCACCCGCAGCGATCGCTTTTGCAAAATCGCCCGAGTATTTGATGCCGCCGTCCGCAATGATCGGGGTGTCGCCTGCGGCCGAGCAGGCATCCACAATCGCGGTCAGCTGCGGCACGCCCACGCCCGCAACGATACGGGTGGTGCAGATCGAGCCCGGGCCGATGCCCACTTTCACCGCATCCGCACCGGCGCCGATCAGCGCACGGGTCGCCTCAGCCGTTGCGACGTTGCCGGCGCAGACCTGAACGTTGGGGTTCAGTTTCTTGATGCGCTCAACAGCGATTGCCACACCGGCCGAGTGGCCATGGGCGGTGTCGATGACGATCAGATCGCAGCCCGCGTCGATCAGGGCGGCGGAACGCTCAAAGCCTGCATCGCCCACGGTCGAGGCCGCTGCCACGCGCAGACGACCCAGCTCATCCTTGCAGGCCTGCGGGTTCAGAACCGACTTCTGCGTGTCCTTGAGGGTCAGAAGACCCGTCAGCTTGCCCGCCCCATCGGTAACGAGCAGCTTTTCAATGCGGCGCTCTTTCATCAGGCTGATGGCCGCGTCGCGGTCTGCCGGCTCCTGCAGGATGGCCAGATTGTCGGTGGTCATCATGACCGAAACCGGGGTCTTGTCGTCGCTTGCAAAGCGCATGTCGCGGTTGGTGACGATGCCCACAACGCGGCCATCGGCATCAACAACCGGGAAGCCGGAGATATTGTAACGCTCTGCCAGCGCCTTGGCATCGGCGAGGGTCTGATCGGCCCGCAGGGTGATCGGCGCATAGACGATACCGGATTCAAAACGCTTCACGCGGCTGACTTCACGGGCCTGGGCTTCAATGTCGAGGTTGCGGTGGATCACGCCCATGCCGCCCGATTGCGCCATGGCAATGGCCATGCGGGCCTCGGTCACGGTGTCCATCGCGCTGGAAAGCAGCGGGATGTTCAGGCGGATCGAACGGGTAACGAAGGTCGAGGTATCCGCATCAGACGGCAGCACGTTCGATGCGTTGGGGACCAACAGCACATCATCAAAAGTAAGTGCTTCGCGAATCTGCATGGGAGCCTCCTGGGGGTTTACCATTTGGCGGTTTCCCGTTTCATGATCAGCGGGAAAGTGCAAGAGGGCAGGGCCTTCGGAATGCAAAAAGCGCCGCTTCTGCGGCGCTTTGTCCTGATCTTCAGGCGGTATTCACGCGGTGGGTGTATTGGTTTTGATCGCCAGCGTCCCCCGCGCCCACATCTGCCAGACTCTGGAGGCGACAAAGGCCACCATGGCGCTGGCGGCAGTCAGCGCACAGATGCCGGTGATCTGCCAGCCCATCGCCATCTGCGCATTGGCAAAAGCCGCCAGCGGGAAGGTGAAGGCCCCCCAGAAGGGGGAAAAGCCGCTCTCGGTGATCCAGCGCGCGCTCAGGACCAGGGCGATGAAGATGGCGGAGGCAAGGGTTGCAAAGACAAGCGCTGCCGTCTCATAGCCAAGGATCAGCGACGACAGCGTCATCAGGCTGGCCGGTGCCAGGTGAATGGCCAGAAGCGGGCGCAGCGGGGCAGGCGGGATGCGTCGGATCAGCATCCACAGCCCCTGCAGCCAGAGCGTCACCCCGGCAAAGACCGCATAGCCATAGGCCAGATGCGCCAGCTGCGTATAGCCCAGCGGGGCCAGGGTGAAGGGCAGAATGATATATCCCGTGAAGATCAGCTGCCAGACCGGCGTGATCACCCGCGCTTCCTCCGGCCCGGTGAAATAGGCTTTCAGCACCGCAAAGCCGAGGCAGAGGTGACAGGTCACGGCCAGCGCAAGGATGCCGAGCGCCAGCTCCGGCAGATAGGGAGCCACCACGGCCGCCATCAGAAAGGCCGAGACATCCGCCGCCGCCAGCCCCGCACGACCGGGCAGCAGCGTCAGCTCTTCGCGCAGCACTGAGGGCCGCCGCAGAACCTTTGAGGCATAGGCCCCGATCATAAAGCACCACAGCAGGAAAATGGCCCCGAGCAGCATCTCAGCCAGAGCGCCCGGCAGGGCGGTCAGCTCGGACGCCCGCCTCCAGGCGAGGCCGAGGCCCGTCAGCCCCAGCAGGGGCGGAAAAACCGCCGGGGGCATGCGGCGAAAGAGACCACGCGCGCCGATCTGGCGGGCGGCAGGTGGAGGCAGTGCGGACATCGGTCATCCCCGGCAGGGCAAATACTGCGCGCCATAATGCCGCTTTGCCACCCATTGCCAAGGCGGCAAAGCGGCGCGTGCCGGGGCGCGCCGCAAAGACGGGTCCGTTCGGGGGTTAAGCGGCGGCTGAGGCGTCCAGCCGTGCGAGGGCCGCATCGTAATCCGCCAGCCCCGCCTCCCGGCGGCCACCGGCTTCAGAGAGAAGCCGCCGCCAGGCGCGCGCGCCGGGCTGGCCCGTGAACAGCCCCAGCATATGGCGGGTGATGTGGTGCAGACGCCCGCCCGCCTCGAGATGCTTTGCGATGTAAGGACGCATGGCCACTGCGGCCTCATAAGCGGTCTTGACCGGGTCCTCATCGCCCCAAAGACGGCTGTCCGCACCGAGCAGAACATTCGCCGGATCGTGATAGGCCGCACGTCCGATCATCACCCCGTCCATCCCCGCCTCAAGATGCGCGGGCACCGCATCAAGCGAGGCAACGCCGCCGTTGAGGCAAAGCTCAAGCTGCGGAAAAGCACGCTTCATCGCATAGGCCAGCTCATAGTTCAGCGGCGGAATTTCGCGGTTTTCCTTGGGGCTTAACCCCTGCAGCCAGGCCTTGCGGGCGTGGATCACAAAGTGGCTGACCCCGGCAGAGGAGACCGTCTCAAGAAAGGCCGGAAGCACCTCCTCTGCCACCTGATCATCAACGCCGATGCGGCATTTGACTGTCACCGGACGCGGCTGGGCCGCGCGCATCGCCGCGACACATTCTGCTACGAGATCGGCCTTTTCCATCAGAACCGCGCCAAAGCAGCCGGATTGGACGCGATCGGAGGGGCAGCCACAGTTGAGGTTGATCGCATCATAGCCATAATCCGCGCCGATCGCCGAGGCCTGGGCAAGCAGCGCCGGATCCGAGCCGCCAAGCTGCAGAACCACCGGATGCTCCTCAGCCTCATAGCCGAGGAGCCGGTCGCGGTCCCCATGAATGACCGCCTGCGCTGTAACCATTTCGGTGTAAAGCTCAGCCCGCCGTGACAGGGTACGATGAAACACCCGACAATGGCGGTCGGTCCAGTCCATCATGGGTGCAATGCTTAAGCGGAAGGCATTATTCGTATTTTTTTCCAACGGTCTAACCCAACGCCCGCTCAACGGGTCCTGTAGCAGTTTTCGTCAAATATCGCTCTGTCTCAGAGGTATTTGCCGAGGTTTCCGGATGTGATTGCGCGACCTCTAGCAGATTCCTGATCGGTGTGCGACCAGCTTGCGCCAGACCCGGCCTGGCCCGGTCAGCCTGATCAGATGCCTGAAGCTGATGTCCGCGCCACACCTGGGTCAGAGGGGTGAATCGCCATACACCCTGTAAGGAATGCCTTCGCCAGCGTCACACCACCTCCCGCAAGCCAGGGGGGATGCGCGACAGAGAAAGAAGAAGGCGCTAAGGGTTTCCTCTCAGCAGCGTAAAAATTGTTATCCTGCATCCGCGAAGATGCGCCTGAAAAGGTTATGGGTGCCTAAGGACCAACTGAAGAAGTGTCATTGTTGTTGCGAGCGGGTTTTATCCAAGCCCGGCGGCAGCCGTTTTTATTGGGTCCGATCCACAATCCTGGGAGCACCGCAAGGCAGAGAGTCCACCCTGGATCAGGATGTCAGGCTCGTGCCCCCCAATTCCTTCACCCTGGAACCTGAAGTCTATGAAAATGCCTCTTTGAAGAGTGGATTGCTCCTGCCGTGGTTCTCTTTAGAGCGATCGCGCGGGATGCCGGGCGATCTCGGCGGTGGTCGAAGAGCGCCGTATCCGATAAGCTCGTCGTGCAGCAGATGCTGAAGGGTCACCAGATCCTCAGATGCAGTGCACCTTGAAAGGGCCTGGAGAAATTTTTTCAGCGATACACTGTCTGGTAAAGCTTCGGGGCTGTTCAGGATGCGCGGATGCCGCGTTGGTGTGGCTTCCCCGGACGTGAGAAGTTCTTCATGCAGTTTCTCACCGGGCGTGAGGCCGGTAAAGCGTATCGCAAGGCTCCCCATCGGGAGACCAGCCTCCGGGACGGTTTCACACAGGATCGGCCGCAGGCCGGCTATGCGGATCATCCGCTGCGCAAGATCAACGATCTTCACCGGCTCCCCCATATCGAGAAGGAAGAGCCCCCCCCCCCCCCCCCGCGCCATCGCACCGGCCTGAATGACAAGCTGCGCCGCCTCGGGAATGGTCATGAAATAGCGCGTCACCTCCGGATGCGTCACCGTGACCGGACCGCCCGCCGCAATCTGGCGCCGAAACAGCGGCACCACTGAGCCGGAGGAGGCCAGCACATTGCCAAACCGCACGATCGCAATGCGCATCGCGCCGGGAGTGGCAGCCTCAGCTAGGCAGATCAGTTCTGCCACGCGTTTCGTGGCCCCCATGATGCTGGCTGGCCTGACCGCCTTATCCGTTGAGATAAGGACGAATTTCTTCACCTGGGCGGCAGCGGCGGCCTGCACGCAGGCCAGTGTCCCAAAGACGTTGTTCTTAACCGCCGGGAATGGATTCGTTTCGATCAGCGAGACATGCTTATAGGCAGCGGCATGATAGACCGTCTCGACACCCCGCAGGCGCATCTGCTTTTCAAGCCCCTCACGATCACAGACGGACATGAGGCATTGGGTGATGCGCAGGCCAGCGCCTTCATGAAGCGCAAGGCGGCGCAACTCCTGACCGGCGGCGTAGAGAGCATATTCCGACTGATCCACGAGGATCAGCTCAAGGGGCTGCTGGCGCAGGATCTGGCGGCAAAGCTCTGATCCGATGGAGCCCCCGCCCCCCGTCACCATCACGACGCGGCCTCTGATATCAATATCCATCAGATCGGGGTCCGGCGGCACCACGTCCCGCCCGAGAAGATCTTCCACCGGAACATCCGTCACATCGCCCAGACGATGGCGGCCACGCAGGATCTGATCCATATCGGGAAGTGTCTGAATATGGATCGGTATGTGATCGAGCCTGCGCAAAATCTGCGCGCGCGCGCCTGCTGAGGCAGAAGGAATCGCCAGGAGCAGGCGCCCGACCTGATAATCGCGGATGAGTTTCGGCAGGTCTTCGCTTCGAAAGACCCGCAGGCCATTCAGCGTGGCGCCCCATAACTCGGGATTGTCATCGACAAAAGCCACAGGATTGAAATCCGCCCCGTCGCGCAGAGACTGTGCGGTCTGGCGCCCGGACTGTCCGGCCCCGTAAATGATTACCCGAATGCGCGACCGGCTGTTGCCGCGCAGATAGAGCGCACGAAAGGCGAAGCGCACGCCCCCGACCGTCATGAAGGCGCATAGAGCATAGATGACAGGCACGGTAAGCGGCACCTGAACCTGAAAAGCGACGAGAGCCGCGCCCATGGCAAGGCTGCTCAGAACCACTCCGGTTGTGATGGTGATCACAGCCCGCGTTCCCACGTAGCGGATTACCGCACGGTAAAATCCCAGACGCACGAAGACGAAGAGGGAGACCGGAAGCGCGACGGAGAAGGCGAGCCAGTTTTTTTGAACGGCCAGTGCCGCCGGATCACCGATCCGCAACAGCAGAGCAGTTCCATAGCTGACGGTCATAAGGAGGGCATCCGCAAGCACCTGCAGCGCCCGTTTCCGCCCCCGTGAAAGTGACAGCAGACTGTTCAGCATGCTGTGCATCACCGCCTGCACTGTCCCTGATACCCCAAATCAACCACCCTCAGAAGGCTCATCTCTGACACCGTCTCAGAATAGGCGCTGAGACTTAATGAAGGGTTAAGGTGGTGTTAGGGCAGAGGTATCCCGTTGGGGTTGTAGCGGCGCGCCAGGCACTCTCCGGTGCCCGGAAATCTGAGATCTGTGCTGTTCGTCAGCCTGACAGTTGATGGCAGGGTTTTCTGCCTTCTGAGAAGTGTGGAAAAGTCACGGGCTGCATCGCGGCACCCGGGAAAGGCAGGCGGGTCGCCCCGCGCATGACGCCATGACGCTGTCGCAACAGGTCAGCGTTGAGCCATGCAGGCTCAACGCGTCAGTGGGGGATTGCCGGTTCTTTGCGCGAGAGCGGACGGCTTCAGGCTTCGCCCTTAAGGGACGCTTTACCGGTCACCTCCCATGCGTGAGACCTTGCCGGGGCGGGTTGCACAACAAGGTCATGGCCCCGCCCCTGGCCCAAAAGTCAGGTCACGACATCGGCTGCAGGGCGGCCGGTCAGGCTGGTGATCTTAGCCAGCTGATCGGCGGCGGCGATGACGGCCGAAAGCGCCTCCTGCGGATCGCGGGCAAAATCAGCGGGGGAGTCGCTGTGCTGCTCGAGATAAAGCCGCAGCGTTGCGCCTTCGGTCCCGGTGCCCGAGAGGCGCAGCACAAAGCGGGCCCCATTGGCAAAAACCACCCGCAGCCCCTGGGAGCGGCTTTCCGAGCCGTCGACCGGATCGTGATAGGCGAAGTCATCGGCCAAGGTCACCGAGGTGTCACCGACGACCGTTCCGGGCAGGCCGGAGAGGCTTTGGCGCAGACCGGCCATCACCGCCTCAGCGGGGGCGACGGGAAGGGCTTCATAGTCATGGCGTGAGTAGAAGGTGCGGCCGAAGCGCTGCCAGTGATCCTCCATCAGCTCCCGCACGCTGCGCCCGGTCACGGCCAGGATATTGAGCCACAAAAGCACCGCCCAGAGGCCGTCTTTCTCGCGCACATGGTCTGAGCCGGTGCCGAAGCTTTCCTCGCCGCAGAGGGTGATACGGCCCGCATCGAGCAGATTTCCGAAGAATTTCCAGCCCGTCGGCGTCTCATGCGCCTCAATGCCAAGGGCTTTTGCCACGCGGTCCGCTGCCGTGGAGGTGGGCATCGAACGCGCGATGCCTTTCAGCCCGCCCGCATAGCCTGGTGCCAGATGGGCATTGGCTGCCAGAACGGCCAGAGAATCTGAAGGGTTCACATAGATGCCGCGCCCGACCACCATATTGCGGTCACCATCGCCGTCAGAGGCTGCGCCGAAATCGGGGGCATCCGGGCCCATCAGCAGGCCGTAGAGATCCGCAGCCCAGGTCGGGTTCGGATCGGGGTGCATCCCGCCGAAATCGGGCAGGGGCGTTGCATTCATCACCGTGCCGGGGGCCGCGCCCAGACGCCGCTCAAGGATCTCGACCGCATAGGGGCCGGTCACAGCGCACATGGCGTCAAATTTCATCGTGAAACCGGCGGCGAACATCGCGCGGATCGCTTTGAAATCGAACAGGCTTTCCATCAGTGCGGCGTAATCTGCCACCGGGTTCACCACCTCAACGAGCATATCATCCAGGCGGTGGCTGCCCTCCTGCGTCAGATCCGGCGCGGCGGTGGCACTGATCCGATAGCCGCTCAGGCGCAGGGTTTCGGCGTGGATCTCGGCTGTGACGCTTTCGGGGGCAGGGCCGCCGTTGGCGATGTTGTATTTGACGCCGAAGTCGCCATCCATGCCGCCCGGGTTATGGCTGGCGGAGAGGATGATCCCGCCATCTGCACCGTGGAGCCGGATGAGATGCGAGGCCGCCGGGGTCGACAAAAGCGCGTCGCGCCCGACGATGACCTTTGCCACACCATTGGCTGCGGCCATGCGCAGAATGATCGCCGCCGCCTCGCGGCCGAAGGCCCGGCCGTCACCGCCCAGCACCAGGGTCTTTCCCTTTGCGCCGACGGCCGTCAGTGTGGCCTGGATGAAGCACTCCAGATAATGCGGCGCGCTGAACTGCGCGGTCTTTTTGCGCAGGCCCGAGGTGCCGGGTTTCTGCCCCTCAAAGGGGCCTGCGGTGATGAAAGTGCCGGTCATGGGATATCCGTTGCTGACAGCAGTGCGAAAGAAGTGTGGCGGGCTTGAGAGCCAATGTCACGGCTCATCGGGGAGAGCCGTCTCTCTTGCGTGGAAATCCGCAAGCTCGCGTCCGGGCTCGCGGGGGAAGGTCTCATCGGTGCCTGTCAGTGCGACGATGCGGTCGATACGCAGCGAGCGAAAACCCGCACGATGCTCGCACCAGGCGGTCAGGGTCCAGACCCGGCCGGTGAGATCCATCTCCAGCGGGCGGATGTCCTGGTGGCTCTCAGAGCCATCGGCCTCGATATAGGTGATGGTGACGCGCTCGCGGTTGCGGATCGCCTCGCGCAGAAGGGGAAGATGCACCGGGGCGCGCTCTGAGGCGCGGGCCGAGACGCCGAAAAGTTCGTCGTCTTCGGGGTTGCCGGGGGCGGGGGTGACGGAGGCGAATTTGCCCGCGAGCGAGCGGGCCGCCCGGGCCAGCGCCGGGTCGTCGCCCTGGGCCACCAGACGCACGCCCAGGCGCAGGGCTTCGATCTCATCGCCCGAAAGGATCATCGGGGGCAGGGTGATCGGCGCGCGCAGCACATAGCCGATGCCGCGCTCGCCCTCGACCGGCAGGCCCGAGGCCATAAGGGTCGCCATGTCACGCCAGATGGTCCGGGTTGAGACCTGAAGCCGATCGGCCATTTCTGAGGCACGGTGGAGCCGCCCGTCGCGCAGGATCTGGATCAGATCATAAAGGCGATCCGTCCTGCGGACGGGTTTTTCCGCACTCATGGCGGCGGCTCCGGATCAGGGGGTCAGAACCAGGTGCCCACGCGGCGCGCGCCGCCCGAGATGTCATGGCCCACGCCTTCAATGGTATTGCAGCCTGCAAGGGTCAGGGCGGCGAGAGTGGCGAGAATAAGTAATTTCATCTGCTTTGCCTGCGGTTGTCCCCGGCCTTCATGCCGGTGTTATCAGAGGGTTTTATAGCATGCCCCGGTGGCAGAGGTCCAATCCCCTGAGGGGAAAGATCAGCGGTTGCGCCACCAGAGATCGGGAAGAAAGCCCGCAGCATCGCCATAGACCGGCAGGCGGTCTGCGGGATAGCCAAGCCCGCTGTCATGCGCCAGGCGGGAGCGGTCGGCGAACCACAGCGGAATGACATAGCGCCCGGCCATCAGCACGCGGTCCAGCGCGCGGACCGTCTCGCGGAAATCATCCGGGGTGGTTGCGGTCAGCATCTGCGTGATCAGCGCGTCCACCGCAGGGCTTTTCACGCCTGCGACATTGCGGCTGCCCGGCGCATCGGCATTGGCCGACCCCCAGTAAAGCACCTGCTCATTGCCCGGACTGAGGGAATTTGCCCGCAGAAGTGTCGTCATATCAAAGTCAAAATCCCGCAGCCTGGCGGTCATCTGCGCATCATCAACGGCCTGGATCTGCGCGGTGATGCCAAGGCGGCTCAGGCTGCGCGCCCAGATGGTGGCGGCGGCGCGGATCTCGGCATTGCCCATGGGCAGAAGGATCTCAAAGCGGAACGGGATGCCATCGGCATTGCGCAGCTCTCCGTCCTGCACCTGCCATCCGGCATCTTCGAGAAGCGCCATGGCCCGGCGAAGCCCGGCCCGGTTCGCCTCGCTGCCGTCTGAGGCGGGCAGGCGCAGATCCCCCAGCACATCTGCGGGCAGATCCTTTGCGAAGGGCGCAAGCAGGTTTTCCGTCTGAGGTGAGGCCGGGCCGGGGGGCATCGCCAGATCAGAATTGTAAAACCACGAGCCTGCCCGCGGCTCAGTGCCGCCGTTGAGCGTCTGATTGATGAACTCAAAGCCGAAGCTCTCGATCAGCGCCTGGCGCAGACGGACGTCAGCGAAGAGGGGGCGGCGGGTGTTGAAAACGAGCCCCGTCATCATGGCGGGCCGCTGGTGGGGGATCTCGGATTTCACCACCTGGCCGGAAGTGACGCGGGTAAAATCATAGCCCGAGCGCCACCGCGCGGCCTGATGCTCGCGGTAGACATCGAGGGCACCAGCCTTGAAGGCCTCAAACATCACGGAGCTGTCGGTAAAATATTCGACGCGGATTTCGTCAAGGTTATGCATCCCGCGCATGACGGGCAGGTCTTTCGCCCACCAGTCCGCGCGTTTGCGGAAGGTGATCGAACGGCCGGGGTCCACGCTGTCCACGCGGTAGGGGCCGGAGCCGAGCGGGGCGGTCATTCCCGAGGCGGTCAGATCGCGTCCCTGCCAGTCGGCCTGGCTCAGGATCGGGCGCAGGCCAAGGATCAGCGGCAGTTCGCGGTCGGGGGCGGTGAAGTCAAAGCGCAGGCTGCGCGGCCCGGTGATGCGCACGCCGGCCACCTTTTTGTGGGCGGTGAGATAGCGCGGATGCGCCTCTGCCAGGGCGTGGAACGACCAGATCACATCCTCGGGGGTGACGGGCGATCCGTTCGCGAATCGCGCATTCTCACGCAGAGTAAATTCTGCGTATGTCCGCTCCGCATCCGTCCGGACTGATTCGGCCAATAAACCATAGACCGAAAAGGGCTCATCCCAGGCCCGCGCCATCAGGGTTTCAACCGTCAGCGGCGTAATCCAGGCCGAGGCTCGCCCCCTCGTTGAAAACGGATTAAGGGAATCGAAGCCGCCCCCTTCGCCCATGACCAGAGTGCCGCCCTTCGGGGCCTCAGGGTTGACCTGGGGGAGCGCCTTAAAATTAAGGGGAAGCGCGGGTTCGCCGTGCATTGCAAGGCCGTGACGCCAGCCGTCAGAGCCACTTTCCTCTGCGAACAAAGGCTGGTAAGCCGCCGTGAACAGAGAGAAAAACGCGGCAATCGCAAGTCGCTTCCGGATTTTGCCCGCCATAGTCACCCCTTTTCACCCGAGCCGCTGAGGCTCCTGCGCCCCTGATACCGACCCAAACGCGGCTTCGCAAACTTTTGGGTTGGAATCCGTGCGTTTGGAGCGTATATGTTAAGCACTGCTCGATAGGTTTCTTGCCTGTATGAAACCTGCCTCAAGACTTGCGCCCGCCTCGTGCGGGCGTTTTTTTATTTCCCGCTGGCGGTGCTGCCCGGTCACGGTATTCTCCCTGCCGTGAGCTTGAGGAGGCATCTATGGGACTGCAGGGAAAAACGGCGCTGGTGACGGGATCCACCTCGGGGATCGGGCTTGGCATCGCCCGCGAGCTGGCGCGCGCCGGGGCCGATCTGGTGCTGAACTCTTTTACCGACAGCGCGGAAGATCATGCCCTGGCTGATCAGCTGGCTGCGGAGTTTGGCATCCGCACGCGCTATATCCGCGCGGATATGTCAAAGGCGGAGGAGGCCCGTGCGCTCGTCGGGCTGGCGGGGGGCTGCGACATTCTGGTCAATAATGCCGGCATCCAATATGTCGCACCGATCGACGAATTTCCGACGGAGCGGTGGGACAGCATCATCGCGATCAATCTGACTTCGGCCTTTCACACCACAGCGGCCGCTTTGCCGGGGATGCGGGCGAAGGGCTGGGGGCGGGTGGTGAATATCTCCTCGGCGCATGGGCTGACGGCCTCGCCGTTTAAATCGGCCTATGTCGCGGCCAAACATGGCATCATCGGTCTGTCGAAAACCACCGCCCTGGAGGTTGCGGGCCAGGGGATCACCTGCAATGCGATCTGCCCGGGCTATGTGCTGACGCCGATTGTGGAAAAGCAGATCCCCGATCAGATGAAAGTGCACGACATGTCACGCGAAGAGGTGATCCGCAAGGTCATGCTGGCGCGCCAGCCCTCGGGGGATTTTGCCACAGTGGAGCAGGTGGGCGGGACGGCAGCCTTTTTGTGCTCGGCCGCGGCGGATCAGATCACGGGGACAGTCATCTCGGTCGACGGTGGCTGGACGGCGCTTTGAGGCGAAGGGAGGGGAGAGGGGGCGCTGCCCCCTCGCGGCGCGGGTGCGCCGCTCACCCCCGGAGTATTTTTTAAAAGCCAAAGTGACGGGCTGCGGCAGGATGTTCGGAGCTTTAGTTCATTATTTGTTCACTTTTCGCGGTTGCGCTGCGCCCATTTGTGCTTATCTCTGAGCGGATCAGGATTCCCGGGGTGTGATGATGGCCGAGCAGAAGTTCATCGAGGTGCGTGGTGCGCGTGAGCATAATCTCAAGGGCATCGATGTTGATATCCCGCGCGACCAGCTGGTGGTGATCACCGGGCTGTCGGGCTCGGGGAAATCCTCGCTGGCCTTTGACACGATCTATGCCGAAGGGCAAAGGCGCTATGTGGAGAGCCTGAGCGCCTATGCACGGCAGTTCCTCGACATGCAGCAAAAGCCGGATGTCGACCGGATTTCGGGCCTGAGCCCGGCGATTTCCATCGAGCAGAAGACCACCTCGAAGAACCCGCGCTCGACCGTGGGGACGGTGACCGAGATCTATGACTATCTGCGTCTGCTGTTCGCGCGGGTGGGGGTGCCTTACAGCCCCGCCACGGGCCTGCCGATTGAGGCCATGCAGGTGCAGGATATGGTCGACCGGGTCATGGCCCTGCCGGAGGGCACGCGGGGCTATCTGCTGGCGCCTTTGGTGCGCGACCGGAAGGGCGAGTTTAAGAAAGAGATCCTTGAGCTGCGCAAGGGGGGCTTTCAGCGGCTGAAGATTGACGGGCAGTTTTATGAGATCGATGAGGTCCCGGAGCTGGATAAGAAGTTCCGGCACAACATTGATGTCGTCGTGGACCGCATTGTCGTGCGCGCGGGGCTTGAGGTGCGGCTGGCGGACTCCATGCGCACGGCGCTGAACCTGGCCGATGGGATTGCCGTTCTGGAGACAGCGCCTTCGGAGGGGGAGGGCGAGCGGCTGGTTTTTTCGGAAAAATTTGCCTGTCCCGTTTCGGGCTTCACCATTCCGGAAATTGAGCCGCGGCTCTTTTCCTTCAACGCGCCGCTGGGGGCCTGTCCGGTTTGCGACGGCCTGGGGATGGAGCTCTTCTTTGATGAGCGGCTGATTGTGCCGGACCAGACCCTGACGCTTCTGAAGGGGGCGATTGCCCCTTGGGCGAAATCAAAGACGCCTTATTTCGTGCAGACCATTGAGGCTTTGTCGAAGCACTACGGCTTTGACATGAAGAAGAAGTGGAAGGATCTGCCGGAAAAGGTGCAGAACCTGTTCCTCTTTGGCTCGCAGGGCGAGGAGATCCCGTTCCGCTATGATGAGGGCGGGCGGATCTATCAGGTGACGCGCAGTTTTGAGGGGGTCATCCCCAATATGGAGCGCCGCTACCGGGAAACCGATTCCGCCTGGTCGCGCGAAGAGATGGAGCGCTATCAGAACAACCGCGCCTGTGGGGCCTGTGGCGGTCATCGTCTGAAGCCCGAGGCTTTGGCGGTGAAGATCGCAGGGCATCACGTGGGCGAGGTGGTGGCGAAGTCGATCCGGGGTGCGCTGGAGTGGATCGAGGGCGTGCCGGAGACGCTTTCGGTGCAAAAGCATGAGATTGCGCGGGCGATTGTAAAAGAAATCCGCGAGCGTCTTGGGTTTCTGGTTAATGTGGGTCTTGATTATCTGACGCTGAGCCGGGCTTCGGGGACGCTGTCCGGGGGCGAAAGTCAGCGGATCCGGCTGGCGAGCCAGATCGGCTCGGGGCTGACGGGGGTGCTTTATGTGCTCGATGAGCCCTCGATCGGGCTGCATCAGCGCGACAATGACCGGCTGCTGGAGACGCTGAAGAACCTGCGCGATGCCGGGAACACCGTTCTGGTGGTGGAGCATGACGAGGATGCGATCCGCGAGGCAGATTACGTCTTTGACATCGGGCCAGGGGCGGGGGTCCATGGCGGATCGGTCGTGGCCCATGGCACGCCTGCTGAGATCATGGCCAATGAGGCCAGCGTGACCGGCGCCTATCTGAAGGGCAGCCGCCGCATTGAGGTGCCAAAAGAGCGCCGCAAGGGGAACGGGAAAAAGGTCACCGTTCATAAGGCTTCGGGGAACAACCTGCGCGATGTGACGGTGGATTTTCCGCTTGGAAAATTCGTTTGTGTGACGGGGGTTTCGGGGGGCGGTAAGTCGACGCTGACGATTGAGACGCTTTATAAAAACGCGGCCGTGAAGCTGAACCGCGCGCGGGAAACCCCGGCGCCCTGTGAAGCGATCACCGGTTTTGAGCATCTCGATAAGGTTATCGATATTGACCAGCGCCCGATCGGGCGGACGCCGCGCTCGAACCCGGCCACCTACACCGGGGCATTTGATCCGATCCGCAACTGGTTTGCCGGTCTGCCGGAGGCTCAGGCGCGGGGCTATAAGCCGGGGCGGTTTTCCTTCAACATCAAAGGCGGGCGCTGTGAGGCCTGTCAGGGCGACGGCGTCATCAAGATTGAGATGCACTTCCTGGCGGATGTTTATGTGACCTGTGAGACCTGCAAGGGGCAGCGCTATAACCGCGAGACCCTGGAGGTGAAGTTCAAGGGCAAGAGCATCGCGGATATTCTTGATATGACCTGCGAGGAGGGGGCTGAGTTCTTCCAGGCGGTGCCGGCGATCCGCGATAAGATGGTGGCGCTGAACCAGGTGGGTCTGGGCTATGCCAAGATCGGCCAGCAGGCGACGACGCTTTCGGGCGGGGAAGCGCAGCGGGTGAAGCTGGCGAAAGAACTCTCGCGGCGCTCGACGGGGCGGACGCTCTATATCCTGGATGAACCGACCACGGGACTGCATTTTGAGGATGTGCGGAAGCTTCTCGATATCCTTCACGCGCTGGTGGATCAGGGCAATACGGTTGTCGTGATTGAGCATAACCTTGATGTGGTGAAGACCGCTGACTGGGTGATCGATATCGGCCCCGAGGGCGGTGCGGGCGGTGGCATTGTCGTGGGCAGTGGCACGCCCGAGGAGATTGCCGCCAATCCCGACAGCCATACAGGGCGCTATCTCGCGCCGCTTCTGGCGCGGTAAGTCTGATTTTCCCTGCCCTGGCGCAGCAATCCTGCGTCAGGGCACATCTTTGGGACATTTTCGCATAGAACTTCCCCGCGCGGGCGGTTACTCCCTCAGCTTTGAGAGGCCAGCCGCCGGGTGCCTTCGGGGTCCGGCTGCCAGAGGAGGGTGAGGCGTGACGGAGCGGCTCTATCTGTATGACACCACGCTGCGCGACGGGCAGCAGACCCAGGGCGTGCAGTTCTCGGTCGCGGAGAAAATTCAGATTGCGCAGGCGCTCGATGCGCTCGGGGTGGATTATATCGAAGGCGGCTGGCCGGGGGCCAATCCGACCGACAGCGATTTCTTTGAGGCGCGGCCGCAGACGCGGGCGGTGTTTACCGCCTTTGGCATGACCAAACGCGCCGGGCGCTCGGCGGAAAATGACGATGTGCTGGCGGGGGTGATGAATGCGGGCACACCGGCGGTCTGTCTGGTGGGAAAGACCCATGATTTTCATGTGACCACTGCGCTTGGGGTCAGCCTTGAGGAGAACCTGAGCGCAATCCGGGATTCCGTGGCGCATCTGGTGGCGAAGGGGCGTGAGGCGCTTTTTGATGCTGAGCATTTCTTTGATGGCTGGAAGGCGAACCCGGCCTATGCGCTCGACTGCCTGAAGGCGGCGAGGGATGCGGGGGCGCGCTGGATTGTGCTTTGCGACACCAATGGCGGCACTCTTCCGGCGGAGGTGTTTTTGATTGTTCAGGCGGTGATTGCGGCGGGCATTCCCGGCGATCGTCTGGGGATCCATTGCCATGATGACACCGGCAATGCGGTGGCCTGTTCGCTGGCGGCGGTGGATGCGGGCGTGCGGCAGATCCAGGGCACGCTGAACGGGTTGGGCGAGCGTTGCGGCAATGCCAGTCTGACCACGCTGATCCCGACGCTCTTGCTCAAAGAACCCTATGCCAGCCGGTTTGTGACCAATGTGGCGGCGGAGACCCTGCCGCAGATGGTGCGGATTTCGCGCAGGCTTGATGATATTCTGAACCGGGTGCCTTTGCGGTCCTCGCCCTATGTCGGGGCTTCGGCCTTTGCGCATAAGGCGGGGCTGCATGCGAGTGCCATTCTGAAAGACCCCTCGACCTATGAGCATATCCCGCCTGAGGCGGTGGGCAATGCGCGGGTGATCCCGATGTCGAACCAGGCCGGGCAGTCGAACCTGCGGGCGCGGCTGGCCGAGGCCGGGATTGAGGTGGCGGCGGGAGATCCGCGGCTGGCGCGGATCCTTGAGGTGGTGAAGGAGCGTGAGGATCAGGGCTATGCCTATGACGGCGCTCAGGCCAGTTTTGAGCTGCTGGCGCGGCGCGAGCTTGGGCTTTTGCCTGAGTTCTTCGAGGTCAAGCGCTACCGCGTGATCGTGGAGCGGCGTCGCAACCGCTATGATGAGATGGTTTCTGTCTCAGAGGCGGTGGTTGTGGTGAAGATCGGGGATCGCAAAGTGCTGTCGGTCTCGGAGAGCTTTGACGGTGATGCCGCCGATCGCGGGCCGGTGAACGCGCTGGCGCGGGCGCTTGGCAAGGATATGGGGCCTTATCAGGTGAGCATTGATGACATGCGGCTCGTGGATTTTAAGGTGCGCATCACCCAGGGCGGCACGGATGCGATCACCCGGGTGATCATCGACAGCGAGGACGGGCAGGGCAACCGCTGGTCGACCGTCGGGGTTTCGGCCAACCTGATTGATGCCTCTTTCACCGCGCTTCTGGATGCGATCACCTGGAAGCTGATCCGCGACGGTGTGCGTGTCGGGTAAGGCAGACCGGGGAGGGCCGGCTGCCCTCCCCGGACCCCGCCCGCGAGTATTTTTAAAAGCCAAAGATGACTTGACGCTGCCGGGGCCGCATGGTCAGGAAGCGCCCTGATCTGAGAGCGAGTATCCGGCCGATGAGCCTTGCCCATTGCATCGAACGTGTCAGCGCCCAGGACCCGGACCGCCATCTGGTGCTGCGGGGCTTTCCTGAGGCGGTTCAGGCGCGGCTCTATCCGCTTTATGCGCTGAACCTTGAGATCGGGCGGGCGGCCTGGGTGAGCCGGGAGCCCTTGGTCTGCGAGATGCGGTTGCAGTGGTGGGCCGATGCGCTGGAGCGGCTGGGGGCGGGCGGTGGCGTCCAGGGCCATCCGGTGCTGGAGGCCTGCGGATATCTTGCCGGTGAGGCGGAGATCTGTGCGGATCTGGTGCGGATTGTGGCGGCGCGCAGCTGGGATGTCTGGTCTGAGCCTTTTGAGGAGGATGACGCGCTTTTTGCGCATCTGGGAGAGACGGGGGGCGTTTTGATGCGCGTGGCGGCCCGGCTGGCGGGGGCGACAGGGGATCTGTCGGTGGTTGCGCAGTTCGGGACGGCCGCGGCCCTTTCCTCGTGGTTTCGCTCGGTGCCTGAGCTGGAGGCGCGCGGGCGCTGGCCTTTGCCTGAGGGCAATGAGGCCGGTGTTCGGCGGCTGGCTGAACGCGGCCTTCTGATGCTGGCAGAGGCGCGGGGGCAGCGTGCTGCGGTGTCTGAGGCGGCGCTGCCGGCGTTGCTGACCGGCTGGCAGGCGGGGGGGCTTCTGGATCTTGCGCGGCGTGAGCCCGGGCGGGTGGCCGCAGGGCAGCTGGTCCTGCCGGAGTATAAGCGGCGCGGCGGTCTTGCCTTTCGGGCCCTGACAGGGCGATGGTAAATATTAATCAGGGATCAGGCCGCGAGGGGCGGGGCGGTTGACAGCCCCCCCTGCGGCTCCCATCTACTGAGCATACGAGAGGGGGAGACCCGGTTGCCGAATGTCTCGGGGCCTGGGCTTCCTGCCAGACAAGGAACGATGATGAGCGAAGTTCTTTCCCCCAGCTACCCGGTGCTGCCGCTGCGTGACATCGTGGTTTTCCCGCATATGATCGTGCCGCTTTTTGTGGGCCGCGAGAAATCGGTGCGGGCGCTGGAAGAGGTGATGTCGGAAGACCGGCAGATCCTTTTGTCGTCCCAGATCGATCCCACTGTGGATGACCCAAAGGCCGATGGCATCTACCGTGTGGGTGTGCTTGCCAATGTGCTGCAGCTGCTGAAACTTCCCGATGGCACCGTGAAGGTGCTGGTTGAAGGCCGCACCCGCGTGGCCATCACGGAGTTTGTTGAAAACGACGTCTTCTTTGAGGCCCGTGTCGAGCCGCTGACCGAGCTTCCGGGTGAGGAAGAACTGGTCACGGCGCTGGTGCGCACGGTCTCGGAAGAATTTGAGCGCTACGCCAAGATCCGCAAAAACATCCCCGAAGAGGCGCTGGCGGCCGTAGCTGAGACCCGCGAGAGCGCGCGTCTGGCCGATCTGGTGGCCGGGCATCTGGGCATTCAGGTGGCGCAGAAACAGCTTCTCCTGGAGACGCTGGATGTGGCTGAGCGCCTGGAGGCGGTTTACGGCCATATGCAGGGCGAAATGTCCGTGCTGCAGGTCGAGAAGAAGATCAAATCCCGCGTCAAATCGCAGATGGAGCGCACCCAGCGTGAGTACTATCTGAACGAGCAGATGAAGGCGATCCAGAAGGAACTCGGTGACGGCGAGGATGGCCAGAACGAGATCCAGGAGCTGGAGGAGCGCGTCCGGAACACGAAGCTCTCGAAGGAGGCCCGTGAAAAGGTCGATGCCGAGATCAAGAAGCTGAAGTCGATGAGCCCGATGAGCGCGGAAGCGACCGTCGTGCGCAACTATCTCGACTGGATTCTGGGCGTGCCCTGGGGTGTGACCTCGCGCGTGAAGAAAGACCTTGGCAAGGCCGAGGATATTCTGAACGCCGATCACTATGGTCTGGAAAAGGTCAAAGAGCGGATCGTTGAATATCTGGCGGTGCAGAACCGCTCGCAGAAACTCAAAGGTCCGATCCTGTGCCTCGTTGGGCCTCCGGGCGTGGGTAAAACCTCGCTGGGCAAATCTGTGGCCAAAGCCACGGGGCGCGAGTTCATTCGCATCTCGCTGGGCGGCGTGCGTGATGAATCTGAGATCCGCGGTCACCGCCGGACCTATATCGGCTCGATGCCCGGTAAGATCATTCAGGCGCTGAAGAGGGCGAAAACCACCAATCCGCTGATCCTGCTCGATGAGATCGACAAGATGGGGCAGGATTTCCGGGGGGATCCGGCTTCGGCCCTGCTGGAGGTGCTGGATCCGGAACAAAACTCGACCTTCGTCGACCACTATCTTGAGGTGGAATACGATCTGTCGAATGTCATGTTCCTGACCACTTCGAACAGCTACAACATGCCGGGGCCGCTTCTGGACCGTATGGAGATCATCTCGCTCTCGGGTTACACCGAGGATGAAAAGCGCGAGATCGCCAAACGTCACCTGCTGCCCAAGCAGACCACGGCGCATGGGTTGAAAAAGACCGAATTCAGCGTCTCGGATGAGAGCCTGAATGACGTTATCCGCTATTACACCCGCGAAGCGGGCGTGCGGAACCTGGAGCGGGAGGTTGCAAAGCTCGCCCGTAAGGCCGTGACCGAGATCGTGAAGGGGAAGACCAAGGCGGTATCGGTTGAGCCTGAGAACTTGGAAGACATGCTGGGCGTGAAGAAATTCCGCTACGGTCTGGCCGAAAAGGAAGATCAGGTTGGCGTGGTGACGGGTCTGGCCTGGACCTCGGTGGGTGGGGATCTCCTGCACATTGAGGCGCTGAAGCTGCCCGGCAAGGGCCGCATGAAGACCACCGGGAAACTCGGTGACGTGATGAAGGAATCGATTGAGGCCGCGTCGAGCTATGTCCGCTCGATTGCGCCGAAGATCGGGGTGAAGCCGACCAAATTCGATGCGGTCGATATTCACGTTCACGTCCCCGATGGGGCAACCCCGAAGGATGGCCCCTCGGCGGGTCTGGCCATGGTGACTTCGATCGTCTCGGTGCTGACCGGTATTCCGGTGCGTAAAGACATCGCCATGACCGGTGAAGTGTCGCTGCGTGGCAATGCCATGGCGATCGGTGGTCTGAAAGAGAAGCTTCTGGCGGCGCTGCGGGGTGGCATCACCACCGTGCTGATCCCGGAGGAAAACGCCCGCGATCTGCCGGAGATTCCGGAGAACGTGAAGGCGGGTCTGAAGATCATCCCGGTGACCCATGTCAGCGAGGTGCTGGACCTGGCCCTCGTGCGCAAGCCCGAGCCGATCGAATGGGATGAGGCCGCGGAAGAAGCCGCAGCCCTCGCCCGGATTGAGGCGGCCCGTAACGCCGAGACCCGTACGGCGCACTAAAGATCTCGAAAAGCCGCCCTTCGGGGCGGCTTTTTGTTGCGCGGTTGCCGGTTACGTTAACGACTTTTCACGCGGTGGCAGGCATAGTGCCCGCTGTCAGATCAGGTCCGACCTGTGCAGAGCGGCGCCGTGAAGCGGAGAGTGGCAATGAGTGATGAGGAAAAACCGTCAGAGAGCAGGTCTGCGCAGAAACTGCGGGCCGGCCCTTTTGCTGCGGCGGTGGCGGCACGCAGTGGCCTGCGCCGTGCAGAAGCACGTCTCGCGACGGAGGCGGTGCTGGGTGAGCTTGCCGATGTCTTTGAACGTGGTGAGGCCTTTGTTCTGCCCGGTCTTGGTGCGGGCAAAGTCACCCGCAACAAAAACGGCGGCCTGGTGATTAAACTTCGTCCCAGGAACGAAAAAAAATCCGACGCCCCTCTTGCGCCCCCCGAAGCCAGCAGCTAAACACCCCTCATCGGGCGATTAGCTCAGCGGTAGAGCGCTTCGTTCACATCGAAGATGTCAGCGGTTCAAATCCGTTATCGCCCACCACAGATACGTTGAAAGGCCTCGGGATTACCGGGGCCTTTTGCGTTTCAGGGGTGTCTTATTCTCTCCTTTAAGCGGCGTCCCGATGCCCGGTTGATTTTTGCACCATGGCCCCGGGAGATCTCTGTGCTCGGGCAAGCGGCAGACCGGAACCGCTGACCTCTGGCAGCTCTGCGTGAACCTCTCTATGCTGCCGGGCCATGCCTGTTGATGACGCCCCGCTGCAGCGCGCAGCGCATCCCGCTTTTGATCTTCCCGCTGCGCGCCGCACCGACCGCGGGCTGGCGCAGCTTTTGCGGCACCGGGCCACGGGCGCGCGTCTGCTCTGGGTGCCGGAACCACACCCCGAGCCTGTCTTTACCATCAGCTTTCCCACCCGGCTGCGCGACGATCGGGGCGCGGCCCATGTGCTTGAGCATCTGATCTTTCGTGGCTCTGAGCGCTATCCGGCGGATCCGCTCTATCCGGCGCTGACTGAGGCGGGGATGGTGAGTTTTCTCAACGCCTCAACCCGCCCGGATTACACGACGTTTCACGTGGCCTCTCCGACCCCTGCCGGGCTTACGCCGCTGGTGCGGGTGCTCAGCGATTTGGTCTTCAACCCCAACCTCGCCTCCGGGGCCTTTCGGGAGGAGGCCTGGGACCGGCCGGAGGCGGACGGCCCGGCGCGCGGGGTCATTCTCAGCGAGATGCGGGATTATCTCTCCTCGGCTGAGGCAGCCCTCGCCCTGGCGCTGCGCTCAGCCGTTCTGGGCGGCGGGGACGGGGCTTTTAATCAGGGCGGTGATCCCGCTGAGCTTCTTAAGCTGACACCGGACCAGCTTCGGGCCTTTCACCAGAGAGCCTTTACACCGCAGAACGCCTGGATGACGCTTTGGGGTGGGGAGGCGGCGGCACTGGAGGCGATTGACATCGGCCTTCGGGAGGCGCGGGAACAGGGTGTCCCGATGCCGCCTGCGCGACCGGGTGGTCCCCGTCGTTTAAGCGAGATCCCTCACGCCTCCGGGCGCAGGCTCTTTGGTCTGGCCTGGCGGCTGCCGCCGGAGATTGTGCCGGAGCTTCTGCCTCTGCTCGACAGTCTGCTGCTGACCGGGCCGGCTGCGCTGCTGCGCCGGATGCCCGGCCTGGTCCAGGGCCAGGCAACGGCGCTTTCGCGCGATATGGCGCATCCCTGCCTGACGCTGGCTTTTGCGGACGCGCCTGATCCGCAACAGATCGCAGGCCTGAAACATCTGTCGCAGGAGGTCAGGTCATCGGCGGTGGCGGCGGCCCTCCGCCATGCGCTTGCGGTCTGGTATGATGAGGATGTGACACCGCGCCGACCGCAGGGGCTGCTGGTCTTTGATCCGCTGCTGGCGCCATGGCTGAACGGCGGCGATCCTTTCGCGCATCTGGATATCGGGCGGAAGCTGCAGGCGCTGCTTGCGAGGCCGGAGGAGGCGCATCGACAGGTCATCGCAGCGATGCAAAAGATCTTCCGGCCGGAGGGGCCTGACAGCCGGGTCGCGCTGGTGCCGGAAAGGACTGCTGCGCAAAGGCCATCCGATCCCCCGGCCGGACGGGCATTGCCCTTCAGGCCCCTGCGCCTGGATCATCCGGCGGATGGCATCCCGGACCGGATTCCGGTGCCGGAGATTGAAGGCGCGGGCCATGCGTGGCTTGTCACAGGGGATGAGAGCAGGCTGGCGCGGCTTTGCATCGCTTTCCTCGCCGGGGCTGAGGGCTATCAGCCTTTGGCCGCCCAGGCAGCGGCCCTCGCGCAGGCGCTGGCCCGTCACGATCTTCTGGCCGAAAACGCCCGCGCTCTGAAGGTCCGGGCCGGTGCCTGCGGTGGCCGGGGCGTGATCTGGCTGCATCTGAGCGCTCTGCCGGAGGAGATGCTCAGATGTATCCGCGCCTTGCCGGGTGCTTTGGCGGGCCATGGATCGCTTGCCGGAGTTGATCCGGCCCCCGGTCTGCGGAGCCTGATGATCTCGCGGCCGCAGACGGTGATCGGCCTGCGCCTGCGTGCCGGTCTCTCGGCTGAGGCGCGGCTTGAAGATGCCCATGCGGGGCCGGGGATGCTGTTGCAGCCCTCAAGGGGTGACGGCCCGGTCCCTCTCTCCGGGCCGGTCTGGCTTGCCGGAACCGGCATTGCCCTCTCCGTGCTGACGGATCTGCAGGCCAGGCTTTCGGCGCTGAGCGTGGCTTCGTATCACCCTCCCCTCTGCCTGCCGGAGCCTGGGGCCGGAGATGGCTTTGCGCTTCCGGTGCCGTTTCATGCGGTGGGCCTTGGGTTTCGCGCTGCCGATCCTGCGGCGGCGCGGGTCCTGCTCAGGGCAGGGGAAGCCGCCTTTCTCTGGCCGGAAATTCGCGGCGCGGGCGGGGCTTACGGGCTGCGCTGTGAGCTGTCCTCAACCGGTGAGGCTGCGATCTTTACCGCGCGGGATCCGCATCTGCTGCGCAGCCTTGATCTGCTGCGCGGGGCGGTGGCGGCGATCCGCCCTTCGCTCTCGGCCGATCTGTTGCAGCGCGGCCGCATCGGGGCGGCAGGCCAGCTTTTGACCCCGCCCGGACCCCATGAGGTTCTGACCGAGGTGCTGCGCGCCCGCATCAGCGGATCCGCCCCCTGGGGCGCCGCTCAGGCAGAGTTGAGCCGCCTCCAGGCGCTGACCAGCGAAGATCTGATCCGCAGCGCAGAAGATCTTCACGAGGCGTTACAGACGGCGAGGGTGGTGGTTTTCGGCCCGAAAGACAGCCTGATGGTCGCCTTAAAGACCCGGCCAGGTCTTTTTACACTTCACTCAGATCTCTGATCGCCTGACGCAATGCGGCAGTGACCCCCGGCTCTGATACGCTGTGACCTGCGACTTCCACGAACCGCAGCTCCGCCTCTGGCCAGCGCGCGGCGAGAGCGGCCGTGCCGGAGGGCGGGCAGAGCAGATCATAGCGGCTTTGCAGCAAAATCCCCGGTATCCCCGCCAGTTTTCCGGCATTTTCCAAAAGTTCCCCCGGCTGCAGATAGCAGTCGTTCAGGAAATAGGAGGCCTCCATAAAGGGCGTAGCCGGAAGGGGCGCATCCGCAGCACGCAGGGAATGGGTCGTTGACGCGGGCCGGAGTTCAGAGAGAGCGCGCTCGATATCATACCACAGGAAGGCAGCAGAGCGATGGACCTGCGGATCGGGGTCCAGGATCTGACGCCAGATCGCTTCAAGCGGGGCCTGCTGACCGGCGCGGGCGAGCAGGGCGGCGAAGAGGTCCGGATAAAAGGTCGAAAGCCGCGTGACAAAGGCCGCCTCCAGCTCTGCCCGCGTCCCAAGAAAGACGGCTCGCAGAGCAAGCCCAAGGCAGGCCGCCGGATGGGCCTGGGCATAGGCCAGCCCCAAAGTCGTGCCCCATGACCCGCCGACCACCAGCCAGCGCGGGAGAGTGAGATCTTGGCGCAGGGCTTCAAGATCGCGGATCAGATGAGCGGTCGTATTGGCGTGGCGAGAGCGCGGCGGCAGGCTTTTGCCCGCGCCGCGCTGATCGACGAAGACGACGAAATGGCGATCGGGATCAAAAAGCGCGCGCTGCCCGGGGTTGCAGCCGCTGCCCGGACCGCCATGCAGAAAGACCACCGGAACGCCCCCGGGATTTCCGAAAAGCGCAACATGCAGGCTGTGCCCCTCGCCTGCGTCAAAGAAAAAGCTGCGCTCTGACAAGGGCTTCAGGCCTTTTCCGGCTCCGGGGTGCCACCGGAGAAATTGCGGTAGATAAAGCTGTCGCTGCCACCGGCGGATTCCAGTGCCGCTTCAAAGATGCGCTTGTGATGGGGCGATTTGGAGCAGGCGGGATCGGTATTGCCGGCCTTTCCGGTCAGCGCAAAGGCCTGGCAGCGGCAGCCACCGAAGTCGACCTCTTTGAAGGCGCAGGACTGGCAGGGCTCGGGCATCCAGCCGGTACCGCGATAGGCGTTAAAGGCTTCGGAATTGTCCCAGATCCAGCGGATCGATTTGTTGCCGCGCACCGAGTCAAACTCAAGCCCGGTGATGGATTCCGCCGCATGGCAGGGCAGAACTTTACCGGCGGGCGAGATATTGAAGAACTGCCGCCCCCAGCCGCCCATGCATTGCTTCGGACGCTCGGCATAGTAATCGGGGATCACATAGTCGATTTCCATAATGCCATGGAGCTGGCTGCGCGCGCTTTCAACGATGGCCGTGGCGGTGTCCATCTGATCGCGGGTCGGCATCAGAGCGGCGCGGTTCTTCAGCGCCCAGCCGTAGTACTGCACATTGGCCACTTCCAGCCGCTGGGCGCGCAGTTGCAGCGCAAGGTCAATAATCTCAGGCAGTTGCGGCAGGTTCTGGCGGTGCATCACCGCATTCACCGTCAGCGGCAGGCCCATTTCATGAACCCAGGCCGCGACCTCCAGCTTTTTGGCATGGCCGTTTTTAAAACCGCCGACGCGGTCGGCCATGGCGGCATTGGCGCCCTGAACCGAGATTTGCACATGGTTCAGCCCCGCATCCGCCAGGGCCTGCAGTTTCTCGCGGCTGAGCATGACAGCCGAGGTGATGAGGTTCGAATAGAGCCCCACGTCATGCGCGCGCTGCACCAGTTGCACGAGGTCCTTGCGCACCGTGGGCTCACCGCCCGAGAAGTGGATCTGCAGCACACCGATCTCGGCCAGCTCATCAATGACGCGCAGCCATTCTTCGGTCGTCAGCTCTTTGCCCGAGGCCTCAAGCTCAACCGGGTTGGAGCAATAGGGGCACTGCAGCGGGCAGCGATGGGTCAGTTCCACCAGCACCGCCAGCGGAATGCCGTAATCTGCCTTTGCGCTGTCGCCCTTGCGGGTGACCAGGGCGAATTCGTCCTGTGCAAGGATTTCGTCCATCCCGGTAACTCCTTCACATCTATCTCTTCAGCACTGCCGCCGCCGGTCTCGCCCGACCCTGGCAGTGCTTTTCAGGTCTCAGCCTTCGGCCACGAGGGTCAGGAAGCCGCGGTCGGACATATCCTGAAACATCTCAATGGCATCGGCCTCAATCACCGCCGGATCGGCGGCATAGGTCTGCGCCAGATGCGCGGCGATCTCAGAGACGGTGCGTTTCCCGTCGGCTTCCTGCAGCAAAACCACCGCCGTCGGCTCAGGAATCAGCACGCGCTCAGGCACCAGGATCAGCCAGCGGTCGCGGGCCGGATCATGGCGCAGCACGACATGGCGCGGCAGGCGCGGGCGGCTGTCCGCGGTGACCATAGCCCGCACCGGCGCCACTGAGGGGCGCCAGACCGGGGTTTCTTTTGCGGTCTCGGGGGTCTTTTCGTCGCTCATCCGTCACGCCCCGGAACAAAGGCACCCGGCGGCACCATGCCGTTCACATAGGCCTGATAAAGCGCATCCTGCTGCACCCAGAGCACATCGGTCTTAAAAGCCAGGGCGTCACAGACCTGCTGGCGCTGCTCAGGGGTTTTCGCGTGCTCGAGGCAGTATTTCAGGGCAAACTCCGCATCGCGGGTCGCCTGGTTCAGGCGGCGGCTGAAATAGACCATCACATCGGGGTTGATGAAGTCGTAATGCTTCAGCATGCCTGCGATGCGCTCACGGTGGATATTCGGGGCGAAGAGTTCCGTCAGCGAGGAGGCAATCGCCTCAAGGGGCGAGCGGTCGCGGACGAAATGCACATAGGCCTCAACCGCAAAGCGGGTGGCGGGCAGGATGCCGCGGGTCGATTCCACATAGTCACGCGAGAGGCCAAGGCCATCGGTCAGCACCAGCCAGCGCTCAATCCCGCCCTCATCTCCGGCGATGCCGTCGTGGTCTTCAATGCGGTGGCGCCACTCAAGGCGGGTTTCGCGGTCGCGGAAGCGCGACAGGACAACGGCGTCCTTGATCGGGATGATCGACTGATAGGCATAGCGGTTGAGCGCCCAGGCCTGAACCTGACCCTTGTTCAGCTTGCCGCCGTGCAGCAGGTGGTGGAAGGGGTGCAGGCTGTGATAGCGCGTCGCCCCGATCCAGCGCAGGCGGCGTTCCATGGCCTCAGGGCTGTCCAGCGGCTCCTGCGGTTCGGGAATGATCTCAGCGGTATAGATCCCGGTCGCGCTCATGCGGTGAACTCCTGACCCTTGCGGGGGATGATCCAGCCCTCTGCCTCAACGGAGGCGCGCTCGGGCGAATCCTCAAGCCAGACAGGGTTGGAATTGTTGATGTGAACAAAGACTTTACGGGTAATGCCAAGGCCCCGCAGCAGGGCCATGCTGCCTGTCTGTCCCGACATCGAGACATGCCCCATGCCGGCCCCGGTCTTCTGCGCCAGGCCTGCGCGGATCATCTCATCATCGCGCCAGAGGGTGCCGTCGAAAAAGACCAGATCCGCCCCGGTAAGGCGGGCCTCAAGCGCGGGGGACATGGCGGCACAGGCCAGGACCACATGGGCACGCTTGCCGGTGGCGCGGTCCGAGAGAGTCAGTCCGATGGTGTCGCCCACGGAATGGCCCTCGCCTTCCGGAGTGCCTTCGAGATACCAGGCCGGTTTGCCCGGCACGGTAAAGGCTTCAACCAGCAGACCCGAGGGGCTGCCGTCGGGCAGGGCAGGCTCAAAGACCTCGCCCAGGGTGATTTCATGTCGCGGCACACGCTCAGGGTTCAGAACGTTGAACACCGAGTTTGAGGCCAGGGTCTCCAGCACGCGGCGGTGGCCGTAAAGACCAAAGGGCTGACCCTCGCGCAGTGACAGAAGACCCGTGATCGCGTCGATTTCGCCATTGGTCAGAAACACCCCGGCGATGGGGCTGTGACGCAGATGGCCTTCGCGCGGGTGCAGTTGCGGCGTGGTCAGGATCTGGGCGCGGATATCGGGAGAGGCATTGATCAAAAACCAGTGCTGCCCGTCATCGGCCGAGACCGCGAGAGAGACCTGAGTGTCGTGCATCTCAGGCCGCGTCCAGGCCTCTGCGCAGACCGCGCAGCGGCAGTTCCATTGCGGCAGAGCGCCGCCTGCTGCAGCCCCCAGAACGATGACTTTAAGCATTCAGTCGGCCCCGAAGGCTGCAGCAATGCAACATTACTTCTGCTTTGCGCAGGCGTACATGTTGATTTCCATGCTGACCGGAACTTCAGCGATCGTCGGTTTGGTCCATGCCATGATGGTATCCTCCACTGGGCCGCGTTTCAGGCGCGGGGTTGGTGCAAAGCGTTGCTCTGCTTTAAAAAGCTACGATCTGCGACAAGGTGGCGCAATCTATGGGCAGTATAGGTCTGAGCCTATGACCCCGGAGCGCGAATGAATGGCGGCTCCGGCGCGATCTCAGGATGGGTGACCCCGGCGGCCGCCCGCAGGAGTTCGTCAAGCACCTCCCGGGTGGTCTCCTGATGGGCATATTGGGCCGGCACGATCGCGAGAATCTGGCGCGGCGCAACTGAGACGTCGTAAAGCCTGACACCTGCGGTCGAAAGCGAAGCGGGCGCCACGCTCAGCGCCGGGGCAAGGCAGACGCCAAGTCCGGAGCGGACCATTTCAACCGCCATATCAAAGCTGCGGCTGCGCCCGACGGTGCGGTTTCCGGGCAGGATACGGTCAAACCACTGCTGCTGGCGCTGGCTGTGGGTGGAGCCGAAGACGAAGTGAATGACCTGCCGCAGCACCCTGTAGTCATCTGCCGAGAGATCACTCTCCGGATCCGCCACCGCACTCAGATCCAGAGCGCGGGGCACAACCAGCACGTTTTTGTCGCTCAGCAGCGGAATTTGGGTGAAGCCCGGGGGCAGTTCGCCCACGGAATTGGCGGCCAGAAGCGCGATCCCGATCCGGCGGGCGTAAAGCAGTTCCAGAATTTCGCCGGGGCTGCCTTCGTGGGTGTCGATATCAATCACCGCATGGCGCTGGCGGATCGCATGCATCGCCGGAGGCACAAGCACCCTCATGGCAGAGGGCAGCCCGCCGATGCGGATGGTCTGCTGCCGGCCCTGTCCATGGTCGGATATCATATCCTCCATCTCCTGCACCGCGCGCAGCACGTCTTCGGCGTGGCGCAGGAAGGCCGTGCCGAACTCGGTCAGCGTGAGGCTGTTGCCGGAGCGGGTAAAGAGCGCATTGCCAAGGCTGGCCTCAAGCGCTGACAGCTGCTGCGACAGCGTGGGCTGCGTCACTTCAAGCATCCGCGCGGCGCGGGTCATGGAACCGGCGCGGGCCACGGCCCAGAAGACCTGAATTTTGCGGATCGAAATATCGCCCCCGACCCGCAGTCCGGCTGCGCGGGGGGGCTTTTTCATGTCATCGCGCTCGGGACTCTGGGCCATATTCACCTGCAACAGCGCCCGAAAATGCGGCGCAACGGCACCGGACGCGGGCTTTTGTGTCTCAGGCATAAAAGTCCTGTGGCATGATTTCCAGCCCCGTATAAGGCAAAGGGGCCGCAGCCGCTGTGGCGGAGAGCTTTTCCCCGCAGCGCTGCACCGCTATAGCGGGCACAGTGCTGCTCTGCGCAGACAGGGGCGATACGACCTGTTCTGCGCTGCTTTCAGGTTATGTCCGGAGTTTCGATGACCCTTGCCGCCTCTTCCGCCAAAGGATCTGCCGCCCCGGCCCTCGCCATTGATGTGCGCGGGCTGGTGGTGCGCTATGGCGCGCAGGTCGCGCTGGACGGGCTGAGCCTGAGCGTTGCTGCGGGCAGCTCCTTTGCGCTTCTGGGGCCGAATGGTGCGGGAAAAAGCACGCTCATGTCAGTGCTCTCCACCCTGCGTCAGGCCGATGCGGGCGAGGTGCGGGTGGCGGGCCATGACGTGCGCCGGGCCGCCCGGGCCGTGCGGCAGTCGATCGGCATGGTCTTTCAGGACCCGAGCCTCGATGATCGCCTGTCCGCCGAAGAAAACCTCGATTTTCATGGCCGCGTCTATGGTATGTCGGGCCGTGAGCGTGCCGAGGCAATCGACCGGATGCTGGCGCTGGTTGAGCTGGAGGACTGGCGCGAGGCGGTGGTGCGCAGCTTTTCCGGCGGCATGAAGCGCCGTCTTGAAATCGCCCGCGCGCTGATGCACGCGCCCGGGATCCTCTTTCTTGATGAGCCGACGGTGGGTCTTGATGCGCAGACCCGCAACAAAATCTGGGCCTATCTTGAGGCCGAGCGGCAGTCGCGGGGGCTGACGCTTTTCACCACCACCCATTACATCGAAGAGGTGGCTGCGGCCGATCAGATCTGCATTGTCGACAGGGGCCGCATCATCGCCGAAGGCAGCCCCGAGGCGCTGCGCCGGGATCTGGGCCAGCCCTGGCTGCATATCACCCCCGCCTCTGAGGCGGATTACGCCGCGCTTCTGGCCGCATTCCCCGATGCGCGCACCCCGGCGGCAGGGAATCTGTCGCTTGCCGTGACGGGTGAGGACTTTGTGCCTGATCTTCTGGCGCGCTTTGGCAATCGGCTGAGTGCCATGCGCTATGAGGCCCCGACCCTTGAGGGGGTCTTCCTCAGCCTGACCGGTCGGGCGTTGCGCGATCGGGCCGAAGGTGGCCGCGAGGCGCAGCGCAGCGCCGGGCGGCGGGCAGGGCGGCGATGATCGCCCTTGCGCGCCTGGGTGTGCTGCTGGGGTTTGTCGCTCTGTGGCATTTCGCCGCGATCTCCATGCCGCCGGGGCTTTTTGCAACGCCGCTTGAGACCCTGACTGCGGCAGAGATCATGCTGCGCGAAGGGCGGCTTTGGGAGGCCACGGCGCAGTCGCTGGCTGTCTATCTGACCGGTCTTGGCGCGGCCTCTCTTGCGGGGATCGGCATCGGAGTGGCCATGGGCGCGGTGCCCTTTCTGGGGCGGGTGCTGGATGTCTTTGTGAATGCCCTCGCCGCCACGCCCCGGGTTGCCTTTGTGCCGCTGATCATCGTGGTTTTGGGTCTTGGTATGAGCGCCAAGGTCTTCATCGTCTTTCTGGGCGCGCTGATGCCCATCATCCTGAACACTGCTGCGGGGGTGCGCGCAGCGGACCGCGACCTGATTGAGATGGCCCGCTCGTTCGGGACCAGCCGGTGGCGCATTTTCACCGCGGTTGTGTTGCCGGGGGCGGTGCCTTTTCTTCTCACCGGCCTGCGGATCGGGGCGACCATCGGGCTGATCAACACCGTTGTGGCCGAGCTTTATACCGCCGTCACCGGACTCGGGGGCCTTCTGGCGGTCTATGGTGGCAGCTTCCGGATGGCGGAATATTTTGTCGTTGTGCTGACACTCTCAGTGATCGGGGTCTGCGTGACCGAGGCTTTGCGCTTTGCCGAGACGCGTCTCACTGGCTGGAAGGGGCAGGGGCGGTGACGTCCCCCCGAGCGGAAGGAAGAACGGGATGAAACTCAAAGCCCTGATGATGGTGGCTGTAAGCGTCTTTGCTCTCCCTGCGCTGGCAGAGCCTTTCCGGCTGATCATCACCGATATGGAAGCCCCTCTGGTGCCGAATTCCATCGTCGATATCGCGCTCTCCGAGGGCTATTTCGCCCGCGCGGGGGTCGAGGTTGAACTGATCCGCGTGCAGCAGACCCCCATGGCGCTGGCCGCGCTGCAATCGGGCCAGGGCGAGATGGCCAATGTGGCCACGGAGGGCCTGCTGCAGCTTGCGGCCCGGGGCAATGACCGGCTTCGGGCGGTGATGTCTCCTGATAAGGCGCTGCCCTATCTGATCGCCGGAAAGCCCGACATGACCCTTGCCGCGCTGAAAGGAGAGGCCTTTGGTATCGGTCGGGTGGGTAGTCTCGACCAGATGCTCTCCATGAAGGTGCTGGGCCGCTACAGTGTGGCGCAGGAGGACCTGCAGCTGGTGGCTCTCGGGCAGCCTGATATCCGCGCGAGGGCGCTGCTGGCGGGGCGGATCGCTGCCACCACCCTGTCGGTCGGCACCTATCTGGCGCTGCCGGGCCATGAGGCGCTGCCGGTTCTGGTCAGCGCGGAGGATTATCACGCCGCAGCACCCGTGGTCAGCAAAGTGAATGCGGTGACGCGCGAGACGCTCGACGCAAGGGGGCCGGAGGTTGAGGCGGTGATCACCGCCCTGACACTTGCCGCGCGGGATATGTCCGCAGACCCCGGGGCCTGGCCCCGGGCCATGGCAAAACTGCGCCCGGATGCAGATCCCGGCGTTCTGAAAGAGCTGAGCCTTGTTTATCGCACCTCCTGGGCTGTGAACGGCGGCCTGCAGGGCCCTGAACTGCGCCAGACCTCTGACTGGCTTTGGGAGGGGGAGGGTTTTGAGGGCCTTACGCAACCCTCCCTTGAGGCCTGGGCCGATTTTGCCCCGCTCGACCGGGTGCTGGAGCGGATCGGCATTGATGAAACCGGCGACAGGCACGCAAGATGACCGCTCCGCTTCCCGCTGATCTGCAAAATGTCTCGCTGCGCTTCCCCGGCGCTGCAAACCTCGCCCTTGAGAAGGTCAGTCTGAGCCTTCAGGCGGGCGAGGTGCTGACCATTCTCGGCCCCTCAGGCTGTGGCAAAACGACGCTGCTTCGGCTGATCGCCGGCCTGGTTCAGCCCGAGAGCGGCTCTGTCCGGGTCTTTGGAGCAGCGCCCCGGCCGGGGGAGAAGAGCGCGATTGTCTTTCAGAACTTTCGCCTGCTGCCCTGGCTGACCGTGGAGGGCAATGTGGGGTTTCCGCTGGCGGCGCTCTCTGCTGCGGAGCGCGCGCGCCGCGTGGCTGATGTGCTTGCGACCGTGGGGCTTTCGCGCTTTGCGCAAAGCTTTCCGCGCGAATTGTCAGGCGGCATGCAGCAGCGTGTGGCTCTGGCCCGGGCGCTGGCCGCGGATCCGCAGATCCTTTTGATGGATGAACCTTTCGCCAGCCTTGATGCGCAGTCGCGCGAACTGATGCAGGCCGAAGTGGCGCGTCTTGCGCAAAGCCGGTCGGGCCGCAGTGTGGTCTTTGTCACCCACAGCGTCGATGAGGCGCTGGTTCTGGGCGATCGGGTGGTGCTGATGTCGCCACGGCCCGGGCGGATTGCGAAATGCCTTGACCTTCCCTTCCGGGGCAGCGCAGAAGCCCGCCGCAATCACCCCGACTTTTCCCTGTTGCGCGGCGAGCTCTGGGCGGCGCTGCGCGAGATGGTTCTGTCGGACCCGCAGTCGGATTTTCACGGCCGCGGCTTTGATGAGAGTACTGAATGACCGAGGTTCTTGCGATCCTGCGCGGCATCCACGGGGTGTGGCTCAGAGAGATTATGCGCGCCACCCGCGACCGTGGCCAGCTTCTGGGCGGGGTGAGCCGTCCGCTGATCTGGCTGATGATCCTCGGCGTCGGCCTGAACCCCTATTTCCGGGGCGAGGTCTTTGGCGAAGTGAAAATGGTGCTGCCGTTTAACTATCTGCAGTTCCTGTTTCCCGCCGTGATCGTTCTGAACATCATGTATACATCGATCCAGTTCGCCGTCTCAGTGATCTGGGACCGCGAGTTCGGCTTTCTGCGCGAGGTTCTGGTCTCGCCCATGCCCCGCTGGGCGGTGCTTCTGGGCAAGGTTCTGGGTGGGGCAACGGCGGCGACCGGCCATGGGACTCTGGTCCTCATCCTGGCGCGTTTTGCCGATATCACGCTGACCGTGCCGCAGGTTTTTGCAGCCATCGGCTATATGTTCGCGCTGTCCTTCGCGCTGACCTGTTTCGGCGTGGTTCTGGCGGGCAAAATCCGCAGCTTTGAGGGGTTCGGGGTCTTTTCCAACACCCTGATCCTGCCGATGTATTTTGCCTCCTCCTCGGTCTTTCCGCTGGATCCCTCGCTTTCGCTGACGCAGCTTTCGACCAGCTATCCTGAGTGGCTTTTGTGGCTGATCCGGATCAATCCGATCACCTATGCCGTGGATGCTCTGCGCGGGATTCTGATCGGATTTCATCAGTTTCCGGCCATGGCCGGCTATGCGCTGGTGGCTGCGGGCTGCGCGGGCTTCTTTCTCTGGGCGCTGCGGAGTTTCGGAAAATGAAGGGGCTTGCCAGGGGCTGGCGGCGGCCCTTGCGGGATGTGCTGCTGCTGGCGGCTTTTCTCGCGGCGGTCAGCTTTCTGCCTGCCGATACCTCTCTGTCAGAGCGTCAGGGCGCGGGGCAGCTGCGCTATTGCTTTGCGGATGCAAATTCTCCGCTGATCCGTGATCCCTCGACCGGCGCGGCCGGAACCGAGCGGGCTCTGCTCGAGGGGGCGGCGGCGGATCTCGGTCTTCAGCTGCGGCTGGTTGAGGTGCCAAATATCGGGCGGTCGTTCAACCCAGCGGACTGGAATGTCACGCGCGCTCAATGCGATGTGCTGGGCGGCGGGCTGGCGGATTCAGCGGCGAACCGCGGCTTCATGACCCTGATCCCGACGGGGCAGCAGATCGCGCTGCGTCGCACCGGCGGCGCGGCAGAGCCGCCACGGGGCAGCCGGGTGGGGGTCTTTGCGGGAAGCGCAGGGATGGATCGGGTGCGGCTTTCGGGCTTTATGCGCAGCCGTGGCTGGCAGGCCGTGCCCTTGCGCCGTGAAGCCGACCTGCGGGCCTGGATTGCGCAGGGCGAGCCCGCGATTTTCTCTTCTCTGACCCCTGTGCCGGAAGGCACGGAGCATCACCCTCTGCCTGCCGAAGCAGCCGAGGTCAGCGATCTGGTTCTTGGCCTCTGGCGGGGCGATACAACCCTGACCCGGGCGCTGCGCCACGCTCTGAACAAGGCCGCAGAGGGCCGGTAAGCAGCACACATTGGCTCCGTCCCTGAGGATTTGGGTATGCAACCATGCGCTGTGTGCATACCCAGGTATACACTTGCATACGTGCTCTTGCCTTCTGCGCACAAATGTCGCATGAGATGCGACAGAAGGCGCGGGCTGTGGCCGCGCCCCGGACTTTGGCACCGGCGTTTTTCGCAAACAGAGATCCGACGTCTCCCGCACCTCTTTCGCGGGCGATTACGTCTGTCTGCAGAGCGCTTTCGGTGCCCAGTACAGGACTCCACAGAGGTGACTCCGGCCTGGGTTCAGGTCGGAAAATTATTTTGGAGGCTCAGGTGCCAGCCATCTCGTTCGGACGGGCAACCGTCCACGCTATCACCGCCGCTGCGGCAATGACCCTTGCTTCGGCAGGCTCGCTTTTCGCTTCGGGCTTCACCGCCGAGCAGGCTGAGGCTGGTAAAACTGCCTATATGTCGCACTGCGCCCAGTGCCACGGCGCGCAGCTGGAAGGCCCGGAAGCGCCCGGCCTCTTTGGTCAGGACGTCATGGGCAACTGGGACACCGCAGGTGGCCTTTATGACTTCATCTCGGTCGCGATGCCGCCGGCCGCACCGGGGCAGCTGGGCGAAGACGTCTATCTGCAGATCGTGGCTCACATCATGGCTGAGAACGGTGCGACCGCAGGCGACGCCGCCCTCGAACTCGCAGCCGCTGCTGATCTGAGCCTGGTGGAAGCCACCAAAGAAGGTGCCGCTGCGAAAGAAGCCGAGCGCCTGGCTGCCGGTGGTGGTGAAGCCGTTGAAGTGATCGCAGTGCCGCAGGCTTACACCTGGGGCAAAGAACTGCCGCAGTACAACAAGTAATCCGGGTTTGACGAAGGTTAAGACGCCTTCGTCGTTGGAGATCAAAGAATGAAACTCAGCATCCGCAAACATCTGCTGGCAGCAACCACCGCGCTTGTCGCTCTGGCACCTGCCGCTTTCGCAGACAGCGTTCTGGACAAATACACCCCGGTGACCTCGCAGGACCTGCTGAACCCGTCGAAATCCGACTGGCTTCACTGGCGCGGTGACTACGCCAACACCGGCTTCTCGCATCTGGACCAGATCAACAAAGAGACCGTTAAGGATCTTGAGCTGGCATGGGCCTGGCCGATGGCTGACGTTGGCATCCAGGAAACCGCACCGCTCGTCCGCGACGGCGTGATGTTCCTGCAGACCTCGAATGGTATCGTCGAAGCCCTCGACGCGAAGTCGGGCGACCTGCTGTGGACCTACCGCCACGTGCTGCCGGAACTGCCGAAGTCCTGGTCGTATCAGGCCAACCAGGCGCGTCGTCAGAAGAACTCGATCGCTCTGGCCGGCGATAAAGTCATTCTGACCACCCCGGATGCAAAACTGGTCGCGCTGGAAGCGAAGACCGGTAAAGTGGCATGGGAAAAGCAGGCTCTCGACTGGGAGAAGGGCTATTCCTACACCATCGGTGGTCTGGTTGTTGAAAACACCATCATCACCGCGATCTCGGGCTGCTCGATCGCAGGCACCGCGGGTGGCTGCTATATCATGGCGCACAACCTGGACAACGGTGAAGAAATCTGGCGCTTCAACACGCTGGCAGACCCGAAGAACCCCAAGCAGGGCGAATCCTGGGGCGACGTTCCGCCGGAAAACCGCTGGGGCGGCACCCCTTGGGCAACCGGTTCCTATGATCCGGAACTGGGCCTGACCTACTGGGGCATCGGCATGCCCGGGCCCTACGCGGAGCTGATCCGTGGTTCGGGCGACGGCGAAGTGCTTTACACCAACTCGACCATCGCGCTGGACGTGAAAACCGGTGAGCTGAAGTGGTACTTCTCGCACCTGCCGCGCGACAACTGGGACCTCGATGCACCGTTTGAGCGCATCATCGTTGACCAGGAAATCGACGGCAAACTGCACAAGATGCTGGTCTCGATCCCGGGCAAAACCGGCGTGGCTTTCGCGCTTGACCGTGAAACCGGCAAATACCTCTGGTCGAAAGAGACCGTCAAACAAAACGTCATCACCAAGATCGACGCTGACGGCACCGTTCACGTGAACGAAGACCTGATCCCGACCGCTGTTGGTCAGCCGGTTCACGCCTGCACCTCGGTGTCGGGTGGTAAACTCTGGCAGGCGGCTGCCTATTCGCCGCTGACCAAAACCCTGTTTGCCCCGCTGACCGAGGCCTGCAACGACGTGACCCCGACCCAGTCGGAATTCACCGCAGGCAACGCTGTCGGTTCGGTGAAATTCGGTCCGCGCGTTCTGCCGGAAGGCATCGACAAAGCCGGTCTCTTTGAGGCGCTGTCGATCAACCCGACCCAGGGCGACCACGTCTGGCAGAACCGTCAGCGCGTCGCCCCGACCTCGTCGGTTCTGGCAACCGCCGGTGGTCTGGTCTTCGGTGGTGACGCAGCCCGCTACGTCAAAGCCTTTGACCAGGATACCGGTGAAGTGCTCTGGCAGCAGCGCCTGAACGCACCGATCGGCGGCTATCCGATGTCCTATGAGATCGACGGCGAGCAGTACCTGGTGGTCCCCACCGGTTACTCGAACTCGGCTTCCTCGATCTCCTCGGCCTTCCCGGAAACCCCGCTTCCGAACGGCAACGGCAACTCGATCTTCGTCTTCAAACTGCCGAAGAACTGAGTTTACTCAAAGCGTTATCAATGAAAGGGGGCCTCAGGCCCCCTTTCGCCATCTGTGAGATATTGCGATGAAATCCTGGATTCTGGCAGGCATCACCGGTCTTTTCACCGCCGGTGCTGCGCTGGCGCAAAGCCATGGCGTGCCGCCCGCCTTTCTGAAGAACACCCGCCGCATGGAGGGGGATCGTCTGAGCGTCTGCGCCGATGTCAGTGGCCGCACGCTTGCCTTTGACCGCCGTGTTGCGCAGCTGATCGCTGACAGTCTTTTTCTGGAGATGGATTTCCACGAAGGCTTTGGCGGCTATCCGACCAGCGGCGACGGCTTCCTGGATGAGCTGCAGATCGCGCTGACCAACAACTGCGACATGGTCGTCGGCATGACCGTGCAGGAAAACTCACCTTTCCCGGAATGGGCGACGCTGACGCGGCCCTATGTGAGCCTGCCTTACATGATGATGGTGAAGGGTGATTATGCGCGCCTGGGCGATATTCCCCGCGATCTGAAGCTCGGCACCGCGCTTGGCTCGATGGGTGAGCGGGTGATGATCACCTGGAACCAGCAGCAGCCGAAATCCGCGCGGTTCACCCGGTTTCCCTATGCCGATATGCAGCTGATGGCGCAGCGCGTCCTGGACGGCAGCATTGCGGGCGGGCTGATCTGGGCCCCGGCCTGGGCGCAGCTTGTGGCGGAGCATCCCGAAGCCTCGGTGCTGCGGGCGGTCCCGATGGCCCCGGTGCCTGAAACCGTCACGCGCATCGGGGCGCTGGTCAAAACCCGCGATACCTTCCTGCGGGTGCAGATCGATGAGGCGATCGACGCGCTTGTTGCCGATGGCTCCATCGCGGCTCTGCTTGACGAGTTCAACTGGCAGGGCACCCCCGGAGACGACAGCCGCGCCCGGTAACGGGTGCCGTCACACCAGGCGCAGCGCGTTCAGCAGCGGTCGCAGATCCGGGAACCATCCGAGGATCAGCAGGATCGCTGCCAGCGCCAGCCCGATCCCGGTGCTTTTGCGCCAGCGCTTTTCCAGGCGGGGGAGCAGGCCCGGCACCATGGTCCCGAGCCAGAGGCCGGGCAGGGGCAAAAGACCAAGGACCACGGAATTGACCGTCACGGCCTGAAAGGTGTCAATCCCCGCCAGCACCATATAGCCCGGACCGCGCGGCAGAGCCGCATGGAGCGGGCTGCGCAGCAGATCCATGAGCGGCACCAGCGCAAGCATCACCGCCATCGCTCCGAGAACCGCGAGAACCGGGCCAAAACGGCGCGGACCAGCGTTGAGCGGCAGCGGTAAAAACCAGGTGGCGCGAAAAGCAATCGCGAGAAAAATCCCTGAAAGGGTGACATTGCGAAACGGGCTCGCGCTCAGCCGCCCGGCGTGTTTTGCCGCAGGCTCTCTGAAGAGCGTCAGCAGCGCTGCGGTCACTCCGCCTGCAAGGCCGGAAAACACGAAGGCCGCAACGATCCGTGACAGGATCTCGGCCATGGTCAGATTATGAAGGAAAACCACGGATGACACGCTTCCGGTCGGGAGGGGGCAGGGCTGCTCTCTAGCCTGTCCCACCGGCGGTGTCGAGGCTTGGGCCCCTTGATTTAAAGGCAGATCCGCCGGCGCTTTGCGCTTTCACCGGCGCCCGGGATGCAGTAGGTGTGCCACTCTTTCCGGATCAGGGCAGGCATATGGCACTCAACGCGACCATCCACAAAGTCGAACTTTCGGTCTCTGACATGGATCGTCACTATTACGAGACCCATAAGCTGACCGTGGCAAAGCACCCCTCTGAAACGGATGAGCGGATGATGCTGCGTGTGCTGGCCTTTGCGCTGATGGCGCATGACCAGCTTGAGATGACGCGGGGCCTGTCCACCGATGAGGAGCCCGATATCTGGCGTAAAAGCCTGAGCGGTGAGCTGGAGCTGTCGGTGCTTCTTGGTCTTCCGAGCGAGAAGGTCATTCGCCAGACCTGCAACAAATCCGCTCAGGTGCTGATCTGCGCCTATGGCGGCCGCGCGGCCGAGATCTGTTGGGAGAAGACCCGCAGCGGCACGACCCGGTTCGACAACCTGCGGGTGCTCAGTTTCGCCGAAGCTGACACGGCAGAACTGGCGCGTCACATCAGCCGCTCGATGCGGATTCAGGTGAATATTCAGGACGGCGATCTGATGATCAGTTTCGACGACGCCACCCTTTATGTCACCCCCGCGATCTGGCAACAGTCCGATCTCGTCGCGGCCTGAGAGGGCGATGGTGGGGGCAGGGTCCTGCAAAAGGCTGTCATTTTTCATCGTGCCGCAGCGGTTATGCCGCTGAGTTGAACCGGACGTCAGGGTCGCAGGCGTCAGCCCGGGGGCTCTGTGGCGCTCTTCCTGTGATCTGCGGATAGATTTTGTGCATTCGGCCGGTCAGATGGCGTCCTGAGCAGGCTCCTTGCCTCTTCCTCATTTGCGAGGCGCGGATCGAGCGATCGGGCCAATATGACATGTGACTTTGTCCACATGGGGTATCGGGCCTGAGCGGGAACCTCAGCCTGATCCGCCGATAGCGCATGACGGTGCTTAGGCATCTCTTTCCTGCTGATATCCATCAATGAAAATCCCGGCTCTCAAAGAGCTTCCGTGCCTGTTCACGGGGGTGACGGGCAGTGCTGCGGCGGATGGGGCGCTGGCTTTCGCCCGCGTGTTCTTCGGTTGAAAACAGCACCGGGCGGCCCATCAGGCCAAGGCGTTCGCTGAGGTCTTCGACATGTTCGGCCAGCAAATGGGTCACGGCGCCGTCGCGCTGGATGCGGCCGGTGATGCGCAGCAGGCGGCCGGTGATCACCGCCTGGCGGAAGGCCTCATAGACCTTTTTCCAAACGATCACATTGGCGGTGCCGGTTTCATCCTCCAGCGTCAGGAAGATCACGCCGGATGCCGTGCCGGGGCGCTGGCGGGTGATGACAAGGCCAGTCAGCACGACCCTGCCGCTGGCCTGTTTCAAAGCTTCAGCCGAAAGGCTCCCCTGCAGCCTCGGGCGCAGGATCTCCAGGGGATGCGCTTTCAGTGACAGGCGCAGCGACAGATAATCTTCAACCACCTCCTGGCCGAGGCTCATCTGCGGCAGGTAGACCGCCGGCTCAGGACCGCCTTCGCCGTCGACACCGAAGAGCGGCAGGGGTTTAGGGCCTGAGAGCGCGCGGGCCTGCCACAGCGCCTCGCGCCGGTTCAGGCCCATATCGGCAAAGACATCCCCCTCGGACAGCCGCGCCAGCTGTTCGGGGTGAACGCCTGCGCGGCGCCAGATGCTTTCCACATCCGGGTAGCCATTGCCGCGGGCGGCCACGATCCAATGCGCGTCTTCCGCGCGCATGCCCTTGATCTGACGAAAGCCAAGACGCAGGGCCAGGGCCCCATCGGCGCGGCGCTCCAGCGTGCAGTCCCAGGAGGAGGCATTGGCCGAGACGGGCCGCACTTCAACGCCATGCTCGCGCGCATCGCGCACCAGCTGGGCGGGGGCGTAAAAACCCATAGGCTGCGAGTTCAGCAGCGCGCAGGTGAAGATCGCCTGATGGTGGCGTTTGAGCCAGGCTGAGATATAGACCAGCCGCGCAAAGCTGGCCGAATGGCTTTCGGGGAAGCCGTAAGAGCCGAACCCCTCAATCTGGGCAAAGCAGCGGGCGGCGAAATCCGCGTCATAGCCGCGCTCCAGCATGCCGCCGACAAAGCGGTCGCGGAAGCCGCCGATGGTGCCCATGCGCTTGAAGGTGGCCAGCGAGCGGCGCAAACGGTCAGCCTCAGACGGCGTAAAGCCCGCAGCCACAACGGCAATCTGCATTGCCTGTTCCTGAAAGAGCGGCACGCCCCAGGTGCGGGCCAGCACCTCGTTCATCGCGGGGCCAAGGTCTTCCACCGGTTCGCGGCCCTGGCGGCGGTTGATGAAAGGATGGACCATGCCGCCCTGAATGGGGCCGGGGCGCACGATGGCCACTTCGCAGACCAGATCATAGAATTTGCGCGGCCGCATGCGGGGCAGGAAGTTCAGCTGCGCACGGCTTTCAACCTGAAATACCCCGATCGCATCGGCACGGCAGAGCATGTCGTAAACTGCGGGGTCTTCGGGCGGCACGCTTGCCAGATCTAAGCGCTCGCCCCGATGCTCTTCGATCAGCGCGAAGCTCTTGCGGATTGCGGTCAGCATGCCAAGCGCCAGAATATCGACCTTCAGCAGGCCAAGCGCGTCGATATCATCCTTGTCCCATTCGATGATGGTGCGATCCTCCATGGCCGCATTCTCGATGGGGCAATAGGCATCCAGCCGGTCCTGGGTAATGACGAAGCCACCCACATGCTGGCTGAGGTGGCGCGGAAAGCCGATGATCTCGCCGATCAGGCGCAGGGTCAGGCGGATGCGCTGATCGGAAGGATCAAGCCCCGCCTCGCGCAGGCGGTCTTCATCGGGTGCGCTTGAGGAAAACCCCCAGATCTGCCCTGCGAGACGCGACAGGATATCGTCGCTCAACCCCATGACTTTGCCCACTTCGCGGATGGCGGCGCGGGTGCGGAAGTGGATCACCGTGGCCGTCAGCCCTGCATGCTCGCGGCCGTAGCGCTCATAGATCCACTGGATCACCTCTTCGCGGCGCTCGTGCTCAAAATCCACGTCGATATCGGGGGGCTCATTGCGTTCTTTGCTGATAAACCGCTCGAAAATCAGCGTGATGCTTTCGGGGGGCACTTCGGTAATGCCCAAAAGGTAACAGACCACCGAATTGGCCGCTGAGCCGCGGCCCTGGCAGAGGATGCCGCGTGAGCGGGCGAACTCCACGATGTCATGCACGGTCAGGAAATAGGGCGCATAGTCGACTTCGGCGATCAGGCGCAGCTCCTTTTCGACCCGGCTGGTGATTTTGGGCGGCGCGCCTTTGGGGTAGCGGCGGTGCAGGCCGTCACGCGCAAGCCGTTCGAGCCGCTGTTGCGCAGGCTCACCGTTCAGCGCTTCGTCGGGGTATTGGTAGCGCAGCTGGCCCAGATCAAAGGCGCAGGCATCCGCAATCTCGACCGTGCGGCGCAAAACGCCGGGATAGCGGTGAAAGATCCGCAGCATGTCCTGTGCGCCCTTCAGGCGATGCTCGCCATGAGGAAGGCGGCGCAGCCCGATCTGATCAATCGTGCAGCCGATCCGCAGGCAGGTCAGCACATCAGCAAGCGGGCGGCGGTGCGCACGGTGCATGATGACCTCGCCCACGGCGACCGCGGGCAGGTTCAGCGCCTGGGACTGCTGCACCAGGTGTTCAAAGCGGCGGGCATCAAGCCCGTCATACTGCGGGGCAAGGCCCAGATAGGCGCAGCCCGGGAAGGCGCGGGCAACCTCTTGCAGGTCTGCGGCGGGCAGGGGGTGGACCATCGGATCGGGCGGCAGCGCAATCAGTGTTATGCCCCTCGCTGAGGTCAGCAGATCGGCGCGGCTCAGATGGCATTCGCCCTTTGGTGCGCGGCGCTTGCCCAAGGTCAAAAGCCTGGTCAGCCGCGACCAGGCGGCGATGTCTTTGGGCAGGGCCAGCCATTCAACCGGACTGTCCTGCAGCACCAGCCGCGCACCGGCGATGAGTTTGGGCAGAGGGGCTGCGGCCAGATCCGCCTCTGCTTCGCTGATGCCATGATACTGGCGGGTCGAGCTGTCCTGCCGCAGGTTCGAGCGGATCTGCGGGGCGGGGACGGCTTTTTCAGCCTCCACCTCGCGCAGGCGTTTGAGTTCTTTCAGCGCGGACCAGGCCCGCACAACGCCCGCGACCGAGTTGCGATCGGTGATGGCAATCGCGTGCAGGCCCAGTTCGGCCGCGCGCGTGACCAGTTCCTCGGGGTGTGAGGCGCCCTTCAGGAAGGTGAAGTTCGAAGTCACGCAAAGCTCGGCATAAGCGGTCATAAAAACTCTCCCTGCACGGCCCAGGCGGGGGCCTGAGGGGTGTGAAACACCCAAAGGCGCGGGCCTTCACTGGTCTCAATCCGCCAGTAATCGCGCAGTCCCATGGACCAGGAGGGGGGCGTATTCCACCAGTCCGGGGTGATCCGCTCAGGGCCGTGAGCGCGCAGGGTGGTCAGTTGGACGCCCCGCCAGAAGAAGCGCGCGGGAGGATGGCCCGAAACCTGTTGCAGCGGTTCGGGCGGAAAAATCGTCACAGGGCGGCGCAGATGCGATTGAGCGGGCCAGTGGGAGGCGTCCTGCCGCACCGCCGGGATCAGGCGAAAGCTGTTCTCGGGCAAGGGGCTGTCCTGGGGATGCGCGCGCAGGATGTGCTCAAACCCCAGGCGGTTGCCAAGGCGCGAGATCAGATCCGCCAGAGCATCCCGGGCCTGGGCTTCGCGGTTGCCGATCTGCTCGGGCGCGAGGGGCTCTGCCACATAAGCTTCCAGGCGCAGGCGGTCGATCCCGAAGCCGGAATCCACACCCTCAACCTGGCGGGCAAACAGCGCTGAAATCCGCAGGGCATCGCGCATGGGGCGGGCAAGGCCGATCTCGAGGCGGATCACCCTGCGGTCAACCCGGTTCAGTTCAAACCGCATCCGCCGCGCGCCCATCTGCGCCTGGGCCAGTTTATTGCAGACCACCAGCAGCAGCCGGTCGAGCCCGGCCATCACGTCACTGACAAGGCCAATCGGTTCGGGCAGGCTGAGGCGGGCGGAGAAGGTGGGGGCCTCGACGGGTGCCGCCACCGCTTCGGGCAGCTGACCCAGGGCCTGATCCAGCCTGCGCAGCAGGTCGGGGCCAAAGCGTTTCGCCAATGGCGCACGCGGCAGGGCAATCAGATCGGCAATGCGCAGCAGGCCCAGGCGGGCCAGCGCATCGGTGGTCTCAGAGTCCAGTCGCAGTGCCGAGACGGGCAAAGGGCTCAGGGCGGCCGTCATCGCACCTTCGGGAATAATCCCGCCCCCGTGGCGCGAGAGCGCCCAGGCCGCGCCTTTGGTGGGGGCAATCGCGCTTTCCAGCGCAAAGCCCACACGCGTGAAATTTGCATGAAGATCGGTGCGTAACTCGCTTTCACCACCAAATAAATGTGAAACGCCGGTAATGTCGGCGACCAGACCATTGGCGCCATCCAGCCCCACTTGGGGCGCGTAGCGCATGGTCAGACGGCGCAGCGCTTCCAGGCCTGCCGCATCCCGTGAGGAATCGGCGGGCGTGGTGATCAGATCGGGCCAGATCGCGCGGGCATCGGCCAGCGCCATGCCGCGCGCCAGTCCAAGACCTGCGGCCTCGGCATTGAGGCAAAAGATCCGGTCGGAATTGCCCTGACGGGCGATCACGGCAAAGGGCCCGGCCACGGGATGGCGCCGCAGCCAGAGGTCACTGGAAAGCCTTGTCAGCCATATGACAAGCAGACGTCTTGCCATCCCACTCAACAATCTAATCCTAAAGTGTTCCCATTTTGTTCTTGATAAGCTGCCATTGCAGAGGTGTCGAGTCAGCCTCAGCAGGGCGGCTTTTGTAACGCCAGCGCATCCGGCAGAATTGCTGCCATGCGCCTTTCGGATCAGTAAAAGGCTGGTTATGCGGCCCGCCTCAGTGGCCGGTTGCAGGCGTCGCCCGAGGGTGAGGCACCGGGTTTTTTCCGGGAGAGTCTCGAGGAAGCCCGTGGGATCAACGCGCAATACCTCTTCCGCAGACCACAACAGATCGTCTTCGGACGTGGCGTGAATGAAGATCTGCCGCCCGGACAAACCTGCGGGCAGGCGATGTGGCATCAGCCGCGTCGCCTGCGCGGCGGGCGCTGAACGGCAGCGCCGCCACTCATGCGAAATCTTCGATCAGCTCAAGCTGATCATCGGGCAGGGGGCGTTGTACTTGAAGCGCCTCGCCAATCGGGGCGGTCAGCCAGTGACGGCAGTCTGCAGGCGTGGTCAGGATCACCGGCATGGCCTTGGGGTGAACTTCTGCGACCAGACGATTGAGCGCGGAGGTCAGAAAGCCAAACAACTCGGTCGTGATTTCGCCCTCTTTCAACTTACGCACCTAAGTCCATTCCGTGCGGATCCCCGCAAAAAAACCAAGCGGGCGGTCAGGGCCCAGCCCAAACCAAACCGGCCTGCGGCTGGCGCCGGGGCGGGTATCAGGCTCGGAAAACGCATCAAAGGGCACGAGGCAGCGATGCGCTACCCCCAGCCACGGCCGCCAATGCGACGAGCTGAGGTTACGAATATTGGTCACGCCCGGATCTGTGCGCTTACCCGCCAGATAGACGGCAGGCGTGGGCATGCCCCAACGGGCCGTGGTCAGCTGCCAGCCACTGGCATGCGGGCGAATGATCGGGGCACTGTAATCGGGCCAGATCTGCGTGTTCACGGGCGCATTGCCGAGACTGTCGACAAGAACTTCGGCCCCCTTCAGAACATCTGAGAAGGCAGAGCGGACTGCATCACGCGATTTGGTTTGTGCGTAGAGGTTACACATACTTCACACCCGAAACAAAAAAGGAACATGCTGCAAGCGCGGTATTCACACAATATCCTCCGGTGGTCGTCTCAGCCCGATCTGAGCGTTGTCCAAGGCTTGGGTCTGGCCTAAAAGCCTGATTAATCGTAGAAATTCGGTGTTTGTGAACCTGACCCGCCGTCGTATTCCCGCAAATAGCGTTGAGCCGACGGCAATTCGGAGAAAGCGGCCGGATTTTTATCGAGGAGCCGCAGCAGGCAGTCCAGCTCCCGCGAAATTACACTATCCCCAGCCTCGTAGCGGCGAAAGGCCTTTGGATCGGCGCAGAGGATCTTTCCGGCCATCACCTGCGAGACAGGCCGGCCACCCAGCCGCAGCCTGCGGCGGACCCGCCTGACCTCTGCAGGAGGAAGGAAACCTTCTGCGATCGCCTTCAGCTTGTTAAAGACCCGATCCGTGATCCGGCAATCTGCCGGGGAGAAAATGGCCTCTTCCGATGATGCGGGATCATCCGGATACCAGCCGGGGGCATCAACCGTCTCGGACAAGCCCCCTTTGTAGGATATTTCCATCGGCCGGACTGCGCGGTGCAGGACACGGTCGGTCTCGGGGTGCCGAAAACTCTGAGGCACTTTCGCCATATCAGCTCCTTTCTGCTCGGTTCACCTGCATGCCTGTGTCAGCGCCGCACCCTCGGCTCGACATCCTGCCAGTGCTTATGCGGCGGGAGCGATTTCATGCGGCTTAGCGCATCCTGCAGCCTGATCGAGCTGAACTCCCAGACATCCACGCCCGCGTTGACGCTGTTGGCGCTTCCCCTCCAGTTGCCATGCACATGACCGAAGAGATGCACAGCCCCTTTCCGCGCGCCATCCCATGTCATCATGGGGTAATGGCAAAGGGTTACTGGCAGATCTGAGGCCGGATCATTCACCTCTGCCAGATGCGACACGCTGGTCCAGGGCAGGTCTCGGGTGAGCGGGCCATCATGGTTACCAATGATGAGGTGCTTCCCGGCACCGGGGAGCTGACCGAAGATCTGCCAAAGCCAGGCCTCATCCTTCGCCTTGGGCCCAAAGGCAAAGTCGCCGATGATCCAGAGCTGGTCTTCGGGCGCCACTTTGTTCCAAAGGTTTTCCAGCAGCGCAGCATCCATATGCTGCACATCCCGGAACGGACGCGCGGCATGGGAGAGGATATTTTCATGGCCGAAGTGCAGGTCGGCCGTATACCAATTCGCCATCATCCAATCCTCTCCGGTAGCTGCGGCAGGACGACGTTTCCGGACGTCGTGAACTGTTGAACCAAACGCTTGTCCTGGCTTCCCCCAGCATAGCAGCAAGGCAAAAATCAGACAGGCATATCCGGAATCTAATAGGAGGATTTTCAGGCTCCCTTACGGTGCATTGTCGAGGCCCTCTACGAATTTTGCCTTAAAGTGTGGCGTTGCCCCCGAACTTTATCCGGCGTGCCTCAGACACGGGTGCTTCATAAGATCCATCAGCTCACAGTGCCGGCTAACGCCTGAACCTCCTCGAAAGTCGCAAAGAGTTCTGCGGCCAGCGGATCGGTCGGGGCAAGTATTTGCCGGTTGCGCATCCATGACCAGAGCGCACCCATTGGATTGCCATGGTTTCGTGCCTGGCCGAAGGTCTGAATTTTCCTGCCAAAGCCGGCTAAAAGGGCAGGGCGCAGCGCCGCTTTATCAAGGCATAACAGGTTGTAACCGGCATTCAGAGCGCGTTGCCGATCCCTAAATTCCAGATCCTGCCATCTGTCCCTTATTCCCAGCCCCAGGGTGGCACCGATCACACCCACAGAATCAACGGCGGCAGGCAACGACATGGCGGCTGTCCAGCCGCGTCCTGACCGCGTTGAAAGCTCCCGGCAGAGCCAGGTGTGGAACATATCCTCCGCGCGCGCTCCTTCCTGGCGCTTCGGGCCAGTAACTGCATTCAGAGCAATCTCCTCACGCCAGTCATCGCCTGGCACATCAATCCGGGTCAGCTCGCAGCCGTGCCGGCTGCAGTGCTGAGATGTCGTCAGCCGCCATTACCAGCGTTCGCGCAGGTGAAACCCGGGCGGGCCGCCTTTGGCGTCCTGCCGCAGGCAGCGCAGGCAAATATGCCTCTCATCAAGAGGCCGCAGGATATGGGTCAGTGCATGGGGACCAATCCGCTGGCCGCCAGTGCGGGTAAGCGACAGCAGATTGCGGTGGATCAGGGCTGGGCTCTCACCCGTGACCTGCGCGAGCCTTGCGATGTCATCGCGCTCACCGTAGCGCAGCCCCTCAGAATTGATCCCGAGCTGTTCGGCCGTGAGCGTCACGAGCGGGTCATCTTGCGGGTGAGCTCTGCGCGCCAGAGATAGTCGGCACGCACTTTCAGGAGAGGTTGCCGATGGGCTTCGACGAGCCGAAGAGTACAGATAATGCCATGCATCAAGTCATGCATGAAGCCCGTGACTATCAGCGGATTGAGGTGATCACCGGGCGCCGTCGCCGCCGTAACTGGACCGATGATGAGCGTGCGCAGATCGTGGCGGAGAGCGCGGTCCCGGGCGCGAACATCTCCGACGTCGCGCGTCGCTGGGGCGTGCATCGTGGGCTGCTCACTGTC
>NZ_SBLC01000002.1 GCF_004054105.1 Falsigemmobacter intermedius | reverse complement strand
ATGGATTGTGACGATCCCACCTTGGCACAAAGATGCCGTCGGGGGGCGGTTACAACATCAGAGCCCCTTAGTAAGATTGCGCATTTACTGACTCCAATCCGTACAAATCATTACGCATTGCAATTGCGTATCAATCTGTACACTTCTCGTAAAGACCAGGAGCCGGAATGGACGATACGAACCGAAAGCGCCGGGCTGCGGCGATCTATGCCGCTGCCTATGATCTGCTGGCGCAATATGGCTATGGCGGCACGTCGATGTTGCGAATTGCGCGGGCGGCGCAGGCCTCAAACGAGACCCTCTACCGCTGGTATGGCGACAAGGATGGTCTGTTCACCGCCATGGTGCGTGAGAACGCTGCCGAGACCCGGCGGCTCCTTGAAACTGCCCTCGAGGGTCACGGCGATCCGTGGGACGCGCTTACTGCGCTGGCACCTGTCTTTTTGCGGATGATCCTTGGTGATCGGGCGATCCTGCTGAACCGGGCGGCTGCGGCGGATCCGACGGGGGCGCTTGGGGCCGCGATCTCCTCCGGCGGACGCCAGGAGATTCAGCCTCTGATCAGCCGGCTGATGGCGCGCCTTTGCGCAGGCACGCAGCGCGACCCCGGTCAGGTCACGGGGTGGTTCCTGGGGATACTGGTGGGCGATCTGCAGGTGAGGCGTATCATTCACGACCATCCGCCTTTGTCTGATCCGGAGATCCGCCAGCGCTGCGATACTGCGCTGACGACGCTCAGACTGCTGGTCGGGGATAAGACGGAACTGTGCTGACAGGGGTGAGGGCGGGGGCTTCCCTTCCCTCCCGTAGCCCGCCCGGGCGCAGTGGTCCCCTGAAGAGGACCGCCTGGTCTGAAAACCTTTCGGGATAAGTCGGCCTGCGCCTGCGCGGGGCAGAAGGCTCACCCTTGCCGGTGAAGAGATCTCACTGAAGGACCAGCGGATCTGTTTTGACGCATTGCCCGACAAATCCGGCCGGGATGACACCACAGGCTGGCGTCGCTGCAGCCTTGCTCAAAGCGAACGGGCGCGGTCGAGGATCTGGGCGAGCACGGAGATTGCCAGCGAGCGCGGGTCGCGCACAGAGGGGATCAGGCCGAAGGGGCGGGCAAGGCGGCTGAGAACGGTGGCGGGCAGACCTGCCTGCAGCAAGGCCTCATCCCGGGCGGCGGCCGCACGGGCAGAGCCTTGGGCGCCGATGAAAAAAGCGTCCGATGTCAGGGCCTTGGCCAGAAGTGGCGGCTCGCGGTCGTGGTCGTGAAAGAAGAGTGCGACGGCGGTGCGCGGGTCAATGGCCACCCCGTCCGGCCAGTCGGTTTCCGGGGTGAGCCGGGCATTCGCAAGCCCCTCCAGCGTCTCGGGGTCTGGCGAGAAAACTTCGGTCAGATAGCCCGCAGCACGGGCCATCTGCGCCAGCGCCCGGGTCTCGGGGCCTTTGCCGAAAATCAGAAAACGCAGCTCGGGCAGCAGGGTCAGATGCAAAGGCCCGAGGATCAGATCGGCCTCCTGCCGGCGCTGCAGGGCAAGGGTTGCGGCCTCCAGCGCGGCCTGCTCGGGGCAGGGCAGGATCAGGATGTCGAGACCGCCGCCGCAGGGCAGTTGCAGGTCCTGCCAGGGCGAACCCTGACCATAGCGCAGCACTCGGATCTGCCCGTCGGCCAGCGCGGCCCGGGCATGGATCTCAACATCGCGCTCGATGCAGCCCGAGGAGAGATTGCCGAAACGCTGGCCACTCCCGGTCACCACCATTCCCGCACCGACAGGACGATAAGAGGCGCCGACAACCCCGATGATGACCGCCAGCGCCGCAGGCTCGCCGCGCCGAAGGGCCGCGCGCAGGGGGGCGAGGGGAAGCTCACTTTCGCAGATGCGGGTCAGGGGGGCTGTGACCGTCATGGCGGATGTCCGAAGAAAAAGACGCGGGTTGGCCCCGCCGAAAAGCAGATGGCCCGGAACTCCGGGCCATCTTTGAACTCAGGCTTCAGCGCGGGCGAAGGGCAGCTGACGTTTGGTCCTGCCCGTCAGCTGACGCCAGGCGTTGCCGACGGCCGGAGCCAGCGGCGGAACCGGCGGCTCACCGATGCCCGAGGGGGCTTCGTTCGACGCGATGATCGCCACTTCGACAGCCGGCATCTCGGTGATGCGCAGCAGCGGATAGTCGTGGTAGTTCGACTGCTCAACCTCACCACCCTCAGCGAGAGTGATCTCGCTGTAAAGCGCGGTCGAGAGCGCAAAGCCCACGCCGCCTTCACACTGCGCGGTGATCAGGTTCGGGTTCACGGCCAGGCCGCAATCCACCGCAACCCAGACGCGGGTGACGCGCGGCAGGCCGTCTTTGTCTTCCACTTCCGCGACCTGAGCCACATAAGAGCCAAAGGACTTCACGAAAGCAAAGCCGTAGGCCTTGCCGTTCTCGCCCTTGCGACCCTTCCAGCCCGAGATTTCGCGGACCTTTTCGATCACAGCGCGCTCACGGGTGGCCTCTGCGCTCAGCAGCTCCAGACGGCCCTCGATGGCGTCTTTGCCTGCGGCTTCGAGCACTTCGTCAAGGAAGGTCTCAACCGCATAGGCCGTGTGGCTGTGCCCGACCGAGCGCCACCACAGGACTGAGACATCGGTCTGCATGGCCGACCAGCCGATGCGGCGGGTGCCCAGATCATAGGCCAGATGGGCCGAGCCCTCAAAGGTGAAGGGATCGGGGCCGCCGTTCAGGCTGGGCTCCATCACGGTGCCCATCATGATCGACTGGGTTGCGATGACGTTTTCCCAGGCGACAATTTTGCCGTCTTTATCAAGACCTGCGCGCATTTTGTGGAGAGCCGCCGGGCGGTAGTGGCCCCCCCTGATGTCGTCCTCACGGGTCCACTGCAGCTTGAACACACCGTCACGGCCTGCGGCTTTGGCCACTTCCGCCATCTCAATGGCGAAATGGGCCGAGCCTTGGGCGCGGCGCCCGAAGGAGCCACCGGCCATCAGAACGTTGATCGTCACATCTGAGGGCTCAATGCCGAAGGTGCCGGCAAAGGCCATCTGATCGACGGTCGGGAACTGGCAGCCATAGGTGAGAACGGCCTTGCCCTCTTTGATCTCGATGATCGCGTCGAGCGCTTCGAGCGGCGCATGGGCCAGATAGGGCAGGCGGTATTCGGCCTCGAGAACCTTTTCCGCGCCTTTGAAGGCTTCGGCCAGATCGCCGGTCTCTTCAACGGTCAGGCCGCCTTCGGCCGCCGCTTTGGCGTAATCGGCGAAGATTGCATCCGAAGAGCGGATTTCGGCTTTGCTCTCGTCCCACTCGATGACCAGGGCCTCACGGCCCTTCATCGCAGCCCAGGTGTTTCTGGCGTAAACGGCCACACCCATCGGGACCTGACGGACCATCTCAACGCCGGCAACGGCCAAGGCTTCCGTGTCGTCAAAGCTTTTCACCACGGCACCGAATTTCGGCGCATGGGCGACCATGACGACCAGCATCCCTTCGGGGTAATGGTCGAGCGTGAATTTCGCCGAACCGTTCACCTTCGAGGCGGTGTCCAGACGCGGGCGGTCTTTGCCGATGAAGACGAAGTCTTTCGGGTCTTTCAGCTTCGGGGCGTCGGGAACCGGCAGTTTTGACGCGGCTTCTGCGAAATCGCCGAAGCCTGCGTTTTTGCCGGTGCCCTGATGGCTCAGAATGCCCGCTTTGATGACGATCTCATCGGCGGGCACGCCCCATTCCGCGGCGGCGGCGGTGATCAGCATCTGACGCGCGGCGGCAGCGGCTTCCCGCATCGGCAGGAAAGACGACATCATCGAGGTCGAGCCGCCGGTGCCCTGCACGCCAAGCGCGCCATTGGCGTAAAGCGGCGTATTGGCGGGGGCGCCCACGGCCTGCATCTGATCCCAGTTCGCGTCGAGTTCTTCCGCGACAAGGGTGGTCAGACCGGTGTAGGGGCCCTGACCCATCTCAAGGTGTTTGACCAGAACGGTGACGCTGTGGTCGGTGCCGATGCGGATGAAGGCATTGGGCTCAAAGCCTGCCACAGCCGCTTCACCGGTCTTCGCAGCAGCCGCGCCGAGCGGCAGGGTCAGCGACAGGAGCAGGCCGGAGCCGGTTGCCATAAAGCCGCGACGGGTGGTCTCAATCGTCATGAACTCAGCCTTTCAGCGCGTCGGCGGCGTTGTGGATCGCCTGACGGATGCGGACGTAAGTGGCGCAGCGGCATGCATTGCCTTCCATCGCAGCATCAATGTCTTCATCGGTCGGGGCAGGGTTTTCCGCCAGCAGCGCGGTCGCGGCCATGATCTGACCGGACTGGCACCAGCCGCACTGCGGCACGTCAATCGCAGCCCAGGCCGCCTGAACGGCTTTCGCCTCAGGGGTGTCGACGGCTTCGATGGTGGTGATGGTGGCACCCGCGATGTCTTCGATCGGCGTCACGCAGGAGCGGGTCGGAACCCCATCCACCCAGACGGTGCAGGCGCCACATTGCGCAGCACCACAGCCGAACTTCGTGCCGGTCAGCCGCAGCTCGTCGCGCAGCGCCCAAAGAAGCGGGGTTTCGGGGTCGATGTTGAGCTCGCGCTCCTGACCATTCACAATAAACTTAGTCATACCTGGCCTCTTAGCGGGGGGTGCGGGGGCTATGCGCCCAGCATAGGGGAGGAGCAAGACATGCGCGCGCGCAGGATGGCAAATCGCGACAATATGCCTCTCAAGTTTTTGTTATTCATCAGTTACCCGGCCAGCTCGGCCTGCGGCAGGGTTTGCCCTGCGTCCCAGGCTTTGCGCGCGCGGTGCACTTCGGGCTGTGCGGCCTCAGCCCAAGCGGCCAGCGCCTCGATCCGGCCCAGGAGCGAGCGTCCGAGCGGGGTCAGCCCGTAAGCGCCGCCCGCCCCCGCCTGAGTGACCAGCCCGTCGCGCGAGAGATTGCGCAGCGTGACCGTGAGCATCCGCGCTGAGATCCCCGGCACCACCCGCGAGAGGGCATTGAAGCGGCAGTCCCCCCGGCCCAGTTCCATCAGAACCAGAACCGACCAGGCATCGCCGATCCGGTCGAGGACATCTCTGATCGGGCAGTCGTAGCTTCGGGCGCGCGGTGCGGGCATCCTGCTTCCTTTCAGGTAACCACCAGGGCCTTCCCGCCGCAGTCGAAGCGGGCTATGCAGAGAGGGTAGTTACTAATAGTAACCATTTTGATCGGAGTAAATCATGAAAATTCTTCTGCTCGGCGCCTCCGGCATGGTCGGCTCGCGCATCCTCGCAGAGGCTGCAGAGCGCGGCCATGAGGTGATTGCCGCCGCCCGCAGCCCTGAAAAGATTGCGGAATTTCCGGGTGTGACGGCCGTGAAAGCCGATGCCCATGATGCTTCGACCTTTGCTTCTTACGCGGCAGAGGCGGATCTGGTGATCGGTGCGGTCTCGCCGCGCAATGGCGGCGATGCCCTGGCGGAGGCCACGGCCTATGCCAAAGCGCTGATCGCGGCAAAACCGAAGCGGGTGATCATGGTCGGCGGCGCAGGCTCGCTCTCGCTGCCCGATGGCACTCCGGTGGTGGATGTGCTGCCGCCGGAATATGTGGCGGAAGCCCGCGGGATGAAGGCGGCCTGGGATCTTCTGGCGCAAAGCGATCTGAAATGGACGGTGCTTGCCCCTTCGGCAGAGATCGCGCCGGGCGAACTGACCGGCGATTACACCATCGGCGGCACCACGCTTTTGTCGGATAACAAAGGCAAAAGCCACATTTCGGCAGAAGATTTCGCCGATGCTGTGATCAATGAGGCTGAGATGAAAACCCTGGTGGGTAAGCTTGCGACCGTGGGTTACACCGGCTGACCTGACCGGCCTTTAAGAATGAAGAAAGCCGGCCCCGTTCAGGGCCGGCTTTTTCCATGTCAGCGTGGATCAGAGACCGGCGGCGCTCAGCGCGGCGTCGCAGCGGGCGCAGGTTGCCGGATGGGCATGGGTGCCGACATCGGGCAGGATCTTCCAGCAGCGCTGGCATTTCTCACCCGCAGCCTTTTCAAAGACCACTTTCACGCCGGCCACATCATCCAGGCCGAAAGCGCCTTCCGGAGCAGCCTCAGTCGAGATTTTCAGCCCCGAAGTGATGCAGAGCGTATCAAAACCCTGAGCCGATCCGATCACTGCCGCCAGTTCCGGCGAGACATAGACGGTCGGTGCCGCTTCGAGCGAGGAGCCGATGGTCTTGGCGGTCCGCTCGACTTCCAGCGCGCCGGTGACGACGCGGCGGGCCGCACGGGTTTTGGCAAAGCGCGCCGCCAGGTCGGCGTTCAGCCAGCCCGCTTCCACCGGTGCGAAATCCAGCAGATGCACCGAGCTGTCCTCGCCGGGGAAGCGGGTCAGCCAGACCTCTTCCATGGTGAAGGGCAGGATCGGCGCCAGCCAGGTGACCAGCGCGTGATAGACGTGATCCATCACGCTCAGGCAGGCGCGGCGCTCCAGGCTGTCGGGCGCGTCGCAGTAAAGCGCATCCTTGCGGATGTCGAAGTAGAAGGCCGAGAGATCCGAGGTCGCAAAGGTGAAGATCGCCTGGAAGACCGCCTGGAAGTCAAAGGCGGCATAGTCACGGCGCACCTGCGCGTCGAGTTCAGCCAGACGGTGCAGGATAAACTGCTCGAGTTCCGGCATCTCGTCGCGGGCCACATGTTTGCCGTCCCATGCAGGCAGGGCGCCCATCAGGAAGCGCAGCGTGTTGCGCAGACGGCGATAGCTGTCGGCGGTGCCCTTCAGGATCTCTTTGCCGATGCGCAGGTCGGTCGAATAATCGGCCTGAGCCACCCAGAGACGCAGGATATCTGCGCCATATTCTTTGATGACTTCCTGCGGTGCCACGGTATTGCCGAGCGATTTGGACATTTTCATGCCCTTTTCGTCCAGCGTGAAGCCATGGGTGATGACATTCTTATAGGGCGCACGACCAATGGTGGCCGAGCCCTGCAGCAGCGAGGAGTGGAACCAGCCGCGGTGCTGGTCGGTGCCTTCCAGATAGACGTCGGCAATCTGATCCGGCACGCCGTCTTCGCGGTCACGCAGCACGAAGGCATGGGTCGAGCCGGAGTCGAACCAGACGTCGAGCACGTCGAAGACCTGGTTGTAGTCTTCCGGGTTCACGATGCCCGCGAGGATCTTCTCTTTGAAGCCCTGAGTATACCAGACATCCGCGCCGTCTTTCTCAAAGGCGGCGGCGATGCGGGCATTGACCTCTTCATTGCGCAGAAGGAAGTCCGCATCGGTCGGCAGCGCGCCGACTTTGGTAAAGCAGGTCAGCGGCACGCCCCATGCGCGCTGGCGCGACAGAACCCAGTCCGGGCGCTGCTCGATCATCGCATGCAGGCGGTTGCGCCCGGTGGCCGGGGTAAAGGTCACCAGTTCCGAGACCGACTTCAGCGCGCGTTCGCGGATGGTGTCGCCATAGGTGCCTTTGCCGTCCTCGATCTTCGCATCGATCGCCGCGAACCACTGCGGCGTGTTGCGGAAGATCACCGGCGCTTTCGAGCGCCAGGAATGCGGATAGCTGTGCTTGATCTTGCCCTTGGCCAGCAGCGCGCCCGCATAGGCCAGCTGCTTGATGTTCGAGACGTTGGCCGGGCCCTCTTTGCCATTGGTGTCAAAGATATGCTGTCCGCCAAAGAGCGGCAGGTCTTTGCGGTAAGAGCTGTCTTCGGTGACGTTATAGGTCATCGGCAGCTTGAACTTCACGCCCATCTGGTAGTCGTCATCACCATGGCTCGGCGCGGTATGCACAAAGCCCGTGCCCGCATCATCGGTGACGTGATCGCCCGGCAGCATGGGAACGTCATAGTCCCACTCGCCATTGCCGCCTTCGACACCATTGTAGGGGTGCTTCAGGATCACGCCCTCAAATTCCGAGGCCGCGACATCGCGCACACGGGTCCAATCGGTGATCTTCGCCGCGGTTTTCACCGACTCGGCCACCGAATCTGCCAGCACCAGAAGCTCGCCTGCGACGGCAGTCGACTTCTCATCCACCGCATCCACACGGTAGAGGCCATAGGCAATCTTCTCCCCATAAGCGACCGCGCGGTTCTGCGGGATGGTCCAGGGGGTGGTGGTCCAGATGACCACGCTCGCGCCTTCAAGACCTGCGACCGGCTTGAAGCGCACCCAGATCGTATGGCTGGTGTGGTCGTGATATTCGACCTCAGCTTCGGCCAGCGCGGTCTTTTCGACCGGCGACCACATCACGGGTTTTGAGCCCTGATAAAGCGTGCCGTTCATCAGGAACTTCATGAATTCCTGCGCGATCACCGCTTCGGCGTGGAAATCCATCGTCAGATAGGGATTGGCCCAGTTGCCGGTGACGCCAAGGCGCTTGAATTCCTCGCGCTGGATATCGACCCAGCCTTCGGCGAATTTGCGGCACTCCTGACGGAAGGCGACCACATCCACATCGTCTTTGTTCAGACCTTTGGCGCGGTATTGCTCTTCGATTTTCCACTCGATCGGCAGGCCGTGACAGTCCCAGCCAGGCACATAGCGCGAATCAAAGCCCATCATCTGATGCGAGCGCACGACCATATCTTTAATGGTTTTGTTCAGCGCATGGCCGATGTGCAGATTGCCGTTCGCATAGGGCGGGCCGTCGTGCAGCACATAGGGTTTGCGCGGCGCACCATTGGCGGCAGCCTCTTTGGCCTTTTCGCGCAGGCGGTCATAGACGCCGAGCGTTTCCCAGCGTTCCAGCCATGCCGGCTCACGGGCGGGAAGGCCCGCGCGCATCGGAAATTCGGTCTCGGGCAGATAGACGGTGGAGCGATAGTCAGGGGTGTCAGCGCACATCGGCGTGTCCTTCGAAGTCAGGGCTTGGGTCCTGCGCAGGGCAGGGTCAAAAGGCTTTACCCGACGCGCGAGACCGCTCAGCGCGCCGGGCCGCTAATTCGACGGGAAAAGGCGACCGTAAACTTCATGCCGCGCTTATAGGCCCGCGCCCTGCTGCGGTCCAGAGCCTGACTGGCGCTTCCTCTTGCTCAGAGGCTGCTTTCGCCCCATCTGAAAGGAGATGCCGCCGCGATGAGGATCTCTATGGCCAGCCCGCACCAGCCCTTTGTCCTGGAACTCGACGGACCGGCCGCCTCGGTGGCCGATGCGCCTCCCGTCCCTGAGGCGGATGTGGCGCCGCCGCAGACCGCTGTGGCGGCGATGATGCGGGCACCGGCGAAATCCTCGGTAGCGCGGCGGCTCTTTTACTGGGCGGGGGGGCTTTTCCTCTCGCTGGCGGTCTCGATCGCCACTTATGAGTTTATCGCCTCGACGCTGAACCGCTGGCCGGTCTTAGGCTTTCTGGCCATGGTGCTGGCCGGGGTGGCCACGGTGTCGCTGCTGTGGATGGCCGGGCGCGAATGGGCGGCGCTGATGCGGCTGTCGCGCATCGATCACCTGCGCGAGCGTTCCGTTACGGCGCGGGGGGATCTGGAGCAGGCGCGGGGGCTGGTGAAGGACCTCGACGCCATCTACGCGGGCCGCGAAGAACTGGCCTGGAACCGCCGCCGCCTGACTGAGCAGGGCGGCGATCTCTTTGACCCCGATGCCCTGATCCGTCTGGCCGAGGTGGAGCTTCTGGGCGCCGCCGATCAGGCTGCGCGGCGCGAGATTGAGGCGGCCTCACGCAAGGTCGCCACGGCCACTGCTCTGGTGCCGCTGGCGCTCGTCGATGTGGCGGTGGCACTGATGTCGAACCTGCGGATGATCCGGCGGATTGCCGATATCTATGGCGGCCGTGCCGGGCAGGTGGGGTCAATCCGGATGCTGAAGCGGGTCTTCTCGCATCTGGTCGCCACCGGCGCGGTGGCTGTGGGGGATGATCTGATTTCCTCAGTCGCCGGGGGCGGGGTGCTGTCGAAAGTCTCGCGCCGCTTTGGCGAGGGGGTCATCAACGGGGCGCTGACCGCGCGGGTCGGCATCGCCGCCATGGAGGTCTGCCGCCCGCTGCCCTTTGAGGCGCTGCCGCGCCCCAAAGTGGCCAATCTCCTCAGCCGGGCGCTGGCCGGGCTTTTCGGCTTGAAAGATTAACGCAGGCCGATCTCGGCCAGAGCGGCCTCCAGCGCGGGGGGCAGAACGTCATCGGCGGGGCGGCTTTTCGGCAGATCCGGCGGGCTGTCTTTGGCCTCGAGGTAGCGCCAGCCCTGAAAGGGGCGGCGCGGCGTGGCCTGGGTGCGGATGATTTCCGGATCAAGGTGGAAGGCGCAGCGGGTGATGCCATCGGCTCCGGTGGCATCTTCAAAGCCAAGAATGCGCTGACGCGCCAGGATCTGACCTTTGAACACCCAGTAAAGCGAGCCGTTCAGCGCCTCTGCTTCGCGTTTCGGCCAGGAGCGGGTGACATGCACGCAGCGGCCCTCGGGCCAGCGGTGGCGCTGGGCATCCTGCCAGCGCTGCAAATCCGAGACATCCTCTGCGCCGACGCAGAGTTTGATGATATTCACCACTTTGGTCATTCTGACACCCCATCCACGGGAGAGCAGATGCCGATTGAGGTGGCGGAATGCAAGAAGGGCGGGGGCGGAAATGCAAAAAGGCGGCAATCTGCCGCCCGTCAGTCATCCTATTTTAAGAAGAAGTGGCAGCCCGTAGGGGAGTCGAACCCCTCTTTTCAGGTTGAAAACCTGACGTCCTAACCGATAGACGAACGGGCCACTCTTTCTTCCGACCGTCGCAGTGTGCTGCGCCTGTCGTGTGAGGGGGTATTTACAGAGAGGTGTCAGAGCCTGCAAGGGGGTTTCTTGCGGAAAATGAAAAATTCCGCAAAAAATCCTTTGGCCGGGAAAAAGCCCCGGGAATCAGGCCTTTGCCGCATCCTCCAGCCGAAGCTGCACCCGCTGACGCCCGCCCCAGGTATCCACCTCGACCCGGCCTGCCAGATGGAAGCGCTCTCCCACCCCGGCCTGAAGTGCCTGGCCCAGCGGGCCTTCCCAGGCGCCAAAGGCCATGCCGGTCAGTTTGGTGGCCCCCGAGCCGAAGGTGATCTTCAGATGGCCCGAACCGATCTGGCGCACATCGCTGACCCGCTGGCTGGCAAAGGCAAAGCGCGGGGCAGGGGCAGAGGCCCCAAAGGGACCCGCCGCCTCAATCTGGGCGATGAGTTCGGGGGTTGCCCCCTCAGGCTCCAGCATGCCGTCGATCTGCAGATCGGCGGGCCCGCCTTCGCCCGCGCCCTGGCGCGCCAGAAGATCAGCCAGACGCGCCATGGCAGCATCAAGCTTTTCGACCCGCACAGTGAGGCCCGCGGCCATTTTGTGGCCGCCGCCTTTTTCCAGAAGCCCCTCGGCAGCGACGCGGTGGATGGCCGCGCCCAGATCCACCCCGGTGACCGAGCGGGCAGAGCCTTTGCCGATGCCGTTCTCGATCCCGATGACGACGGAGGGGCGGTTATAGGCCTCTTTCAGCCGCGCGGCGGCGATACCGACGACGCCGGGATGCCAGCCGTCACCTGCCGCCCAGACGAGGGGGCCGTCAACGCCGCGGGCTTCGGCCTGGGCGATGGCCTCGGCGCGGACGGCGGCCTCAATGGCGCGGCGCTCGACGTTCAGCTCTTCCAGGCGGGCGGCGATCAGCGCGGCCTCAGCGGGGTTGTCGGTGGCCAGAAGCCTGGCCCCCAGATCGGCCTGACCGATGCGGCCCCCGGCGTTGACGCGCGGACCAAAGAGAAAGCCGAGGGTGTGGGAGTTGGGTGCATGGGTAAGCCGCGAGACATCGGCCAGCGCCGCAAGGCCTGGCCGTCCGCGCTTAGCCATGACGGAGAGACCCGTCCGCACCAGGGCGCGGTTCACCCCGGTCAGCGGCGCCACATCCGCCACAGTGGCCAGCGCCACAAGGTCGAGATAGCCCATCAGATCGGGGCCCTTCACGCCCTCAGCCCGCAGGCGGCGGTTGGCATCGACCAGCATCATGAAGACTACACCCGCCGCGCAAAGCTGCGAGAGATCGCCGGTTTCATCCTGACGATTGGGGTTCACCACCGCCACGCAGTCGGGCAGGGTTTCGCCGCCGAGGTGGTGGTCCAGCACGATGACATCGCAGCCCGCCGCCGCGATCGGCTCATGCGAAAGCGTGCCGCAATCGACGCAGATGATCAGATCATGTTTCGCGCCGAGCGCCTGCATGGCCGGAACATTGGGGCCATAGCCTTCATCAATGCGGTCGGGGATATAAAGTGTGGCCTGCAGCCCCATCTCCCGCAGCCAGCAGAGGAGAAGCGCGGCTGAGGAGCCGCCGTCGACGTCATAATCGGCAAAGACCGCGATGCGCTGGCGCTGCTTCACCGCCTGGAGAAAGCGGGTGGCCGCAGGCTCCATATCGCGCAGCACCATGGGGTCGGGCATCAGATCGCGCAAAGTGGGCGCGAGGAACCCCGGGGCCGCTTCAGGAGAGACGCCGCGCCGCGCGAGCACATTCGTGACCGCAAAGGGCAGGGCGGTGGCCTGACGGATGGCTTCCGCCGCGCGGTCTTCTTCAGGCGAAAGTCCCAGCCAGCGCCGTCCGGTTACCGAAGTGTCCACACCGAGAAACGTCATGCCAGGGCCTTTCTGAAGTCGTCTGAAATGCGATCGGGGGGCCAGTGAGCCCCCCGACGAGTTTTGCGCAAACCTGTTGGGTCTGCAATCAGACCGGGGTGCGATAGGTCATGCGGCGCACCGAGCCGGTTTTCGAGCGCATGAGCACGGTCTCGGTGGTGATCCAGCCCACTTCCCGCTTCAGACCGCGCAGCAGCGAGCCGTCGGTGACGCCGGTTGCCGCGAAGATCACATCGGCGGTGACCATATCGTCACGGGCATAGATGCGGTTGAAATCCGAGATCCCGGCGCGTTCGGCGCGGCCACGCTCATCGTCGTTGCGGAAGAGAAGCTTGCCGTAGATCTGGCCGCCCATGCATTTCAGCGCCGAGGCTGCCAGCACGCCCTCTGGCGCGCCGCCCGAGCCCATGTACATATCGATGCCGGTCTGCTCGGACTCGGCGCAGTGCATGACGCCTGCGACATCGCCATCGGTGATGAGGCGGATCGCAGCCCCGGTCGAGCGGACGGCTTTGATCAGATCGGCGTGGCGGTCACGCTCAAGGATGCAGACGGTGATGTCCTGGGCGGTGCCGCCCTTGGCTTTGGCGAGCTGACGCACGCGCTCTGCCGGGTCCATGTCGAGGGTGACGACGCCTTCGGCATAGCCCGGGCCCACGGCCAGTTTTTCCATATAGACGTCGGGGGCATGGAGCATGGTGCCGCGCGGGGCCATGGAGATCACCGCCAGCGCATTGGGCATGTCTTTGGCGGTCAGCGTGGTGCCTTCAAGCGGATCAAGCGCGATGTCCACGGCCGGGCCTTTGCCGGTGCCGACTTCTTCGCCGATGAAGAGCATCGGGGCTTCGTCACGCTCGCCCTCACCGATCACCACGGTGCCGGCGATCTCGAGCAGGTTCAGCTGGGTGCGCATGGCATCCACGGCGGCCTGGTCGGCGGCCTTCTCATCACCGCGGCCGATCAGCTTTGCTGAGGCGATGGCGGCGGCTTCCGAAACCCTGGCGAGACCCAGAGAGAGCATGCGATCATTGAAATCGACGGTCTGCGACATGGCATTTCCTGACGTTTTGCGAGTCTGAGCCCGGGTTTAGCGCTGTGGCCGCGGCTTGGGAAGCGGTGAGAGGGCGCAGGGGGCCATGTTAGCGCCCAAGACTGCGTGATTGTCGCGGGCCTGCGCCGGAAATCGCGGGGAAGTGACGCGAAAAGCGGGACGGGTCCAGCGCGGAGAGGCCGGGGGCTGCCTGCCCCCGGGCCCCCGGGAGTATTTTGAAAAAGCCAAAGACGCGGTCAGCCGCGGTGGATGAGGCTGGCGAAGAGTGTCGGATCGAGGCTTTGGGCGGCGAAGAGCGGGCCCTCGGTCAGGAGGCTCACGGCATCATGGCTGTGCAGGCTTTCCTGGTGGCTGGCGATGACGCGGAAATCGCCGATCCGGGGGTCCTGGCGCAGCGCCTCGCAGAAGGAGCGGGCGGCATCTTCGACGAAGATCGGATTGGCGGCATTGAGTTCGGCGAAGGCCTGTTCGTCTTCGCGTTTGACCATGACCTGGGTTTCGGTGACGACCGCGCGGCGGGCGAGATCGATCAGATCTTCGAACCAGAGCCTCTCACCGTCGAGGACTTCGGCGGAGATCCGCGCCACGGAGCGCTGGGAATGCGGGGTGGCGAGTTGTCCGCGGACCTCGCGGGCGTGTTCGGAGAGTTCGAGCGAGCAGGGGCAGGTGGAGGAATAGACGTAATCGAGGTGCATGACGCGGCGGCGCAGCCCGCCCTGATCGAGCAGTTCGAGCGAGAGGTCGTAATATTGCCAGCCTGAGAGGCCCGACCGCAGGCTTTCGACCTTTTGCGGCCAGGAGAGTTTCAGCTGAATGCGGGCGTCAAAGCTGTCGAGGTCGCGTTTGTAGTCCTCGAGGGCGGCTTCGGCGACGCCGAAGGAGAACTGTCGCTCAGAGTGGGCATAAAAAGAGCGCATGATGCGGCTCATATTGATGCCTTTTTTTCCGGCCTCGAGGCTGACGGTGCCGGTGACCGAGGTCTCAAGCGTGATCTCGCCGCCCGAACGGGTGCGGTAGCGGATCGGCAGGCGGAAGTTGGAGATACCGACGTGCTGGATGGTGGCCTTTGCCCCCACGATCAGGCTGGAGGGGCCGTTCTGCAGATCGGGCATGGAGGCTTTATAGGCCGCATCGGGGCGGAATTCGTCAGGGTAATCGCGGCTGAGCGCGGGGGAGTTATGCCCGAGCATGGCCGCAATGCCGGGCCCGAGCCGGAGCAGATCCTGATCCGTGGCGCCGGCCATCCAGACGCGCAGCGTGGCCAGTGCGGCTTCGGCCTGAGCTTTGTCGGGCTGCGCTGGGGATTGGGGGGCGCGGCTGTCCATGAAGGGTCTCCTCGGGTGGCGGGAACCTTTCAGATAGGCGCTGGGCGCGGCGGGGCCAAGGGGGGCGGAATGCCTCAGGTCAGCGGCGGGCGGATGCTGGGGCAGCAGGGATGCGGTCAGCGCGCCCCTGGCTGCGGGTTCTGTGCGCGGGCGCAGGTCTGCGGAGGGTGGCACCAGCGGGGGGAGGCTTCCGGTCGAGAGACGGGGCCGGAGAGAATTTGTCCGGTTCCGTTAAGGGGGCGGCTGTGAGCGGTCGGGGGGGAGCGGCTGGAGTAGCCGGGCAGAGCGATCCTGGGGTTCGACCTGCGCCTTTGGCGAGGAAATCTTTCAGGGACGCACGCGCCGCTTTTGCAGCTTCGGGAACAAAAAAGGGCGGCCCTGAGGCCGCCCTTTCGCATCGCTTTCGCAGATCAGCTGCGGGCGAATTTCTTGTGCTTCGAACGCTTGGGGTTCGCAGCTTCCGGGCCGAGGCGGCGGATCTTGTCGGCTTCATATTCTTCGAAGTTGCCCTCAAAGAATTCGACGTGGCCTTCGCCTTCAAAGGCCAGGATGTGGGTACACAGACGGTCGAGGAAGAAGCGGTCGTGCGAGATGATGACGGCGGAGCCGACAAAATCTTCGATCGCCGCTTCGAGCGCCTGCAGGGTTTCCACGTCGAGGTCGTTGGTCGGTTCGTCAAGGAGCAGCACGTTGCCGCCCGATTTCAGCAGTTTTGCCATGTGGACGCGGTTGCGCTCACCACCCGACAGCACGCCGACTTTCTTCTGCTGGTCGGTGCCTTTGAAGTTGAACGCACCGGTGTAGTTGCGCGACGAGATCTGGATGTCGCCGAGGTGAATGACCTCTGCGCCGCCCGAGATTTCTTCCCAGACGGTCTTTTCCGGATCAAGCGCGTCACGCGACTGGTCGACATAGGACAGCTTGACGGTTTCACCAATCTTTATGGTGCCCGAATCCGGCTGTTCCAGACCTGCCAGCATTTTGAACAGCGTCGATTTACCTGCCCCGTTCGGGCCGATCACGCCGATGATGCCGCCCGGCGGCAGCGAGAACGAAAGGTTCTCAATGAGGACCTTGTCGCCCATGGTTTTCGACAGGTTTTCGACCTCAAAGACCTTGCCGCCCAGACGGGGACCGTTCGGGATGACGATCTTGGCTTCGCCCACGCGTTCCTTGACCGACTCTTCGACCAGTTTGTCATAGGCCTGGATACGGGCTTTCGATTTGGTCTGACGGGCTTTGGCGCCCGAACGGATCCACTCGAGTTCTTTCTCCAGAACCTTCTGCTTGGCTTTGTCTTCGCGGGCATCCTGGGCCATGCGCTTGGCTTTGGCTTCCAGCCAGGAGGAGTAGTTGCCCTCATGCGGGATGCCTTTGCCGCGCTCCAGCTCAAGGATCCAGGTGGTGATGTCGTCGAGGAAGTAACGGTCGTGGGTAACCGTCAGGATGGTGCCTTTATAGGCGATCAGGTGCTTTTGCAGCCAGGCGATCGTCTCTGCGTCAAGGTGGTTGGTCGGCTCGTCGAGGAGCAGCATATCCGGCTCTTCGAGCAGGAGTTTGCACAGCGCCACGCGGCGACGCTCACCGCCCGACAGCGAGGAGACCTGCGCGTCATCGGGCGGGCAGTCGAGCGCGTTCATCGCGATGTCGACCTGGTTGTCGAGATCCCAGAGGTTCTGCGCGTCGATTTCGTCCTGGAGAGCGGCCATTTCATCGGCGGTCTCGTCCGAATATTCCATCGCGAGCTGGTTGTAGCGGTCAAGCTTGGCCTGCTTTTCCGCAACGCCCAGCATGACGTTTTCGCGCACGGTCAGGGTTTCGTCGAGCACCGGCTCCTGGGGCAGATAGCCCACTTTGGCGCCTTTGGCGGCCCAGGCTTCGCCCTGGAAGTCTTTGTCCCAGCCGGCCATCACGCGCAGCAGGGTCGATTTACCGGCACCGTTGATGCCGACCACACCGATTTTCACGCCGGGCAGGAAGTTCAGACGGATGTTCTCAAAGACCTTTTTCCCGCCGGGATAGGTCTTGGACACGCCGTCCATGTGATAGACATACTGATAAGAGGCCATGGGCTCGCTCTGTGCAGAATAGGGGATTTGACACCCCTCCTACAGCCTGGGGGCCTGTCACACAAGGGCGCGGTCCCGCGGGGGGAGGCTGCAGTGGCGCGGCGGAGTGCCCCTCTGAAGGGGCAGCTGAGAAGATCGGACGGGTCCCGGAACCCGCAGCGCGGCCCCACGTTGACCCTTCGGAAAACACTTAAGGGAGCTGACGGATGAAGGGTATTGGTGCCTGGCTGCTTGGAATTCCGATTCCGATTATTATCATTCTCTATCTTTTCGACGTGTTCTGACGCTTCGGCGTGTTGAGACTGCGTTCAGGCCGTTGCGATGGCCTGCCAGAGCCGCAGGGCCTGGGTCATCTGCGCCGCATCATGCACGCGGATGACCTGTGCGCCCTGGGCCACTGCCGCCAGATGCACCGCGAGAGAGCCGCCGAGCCGCTCTGCGGCCACAGGCTCCTGACCGATGGTCCCGACAAAGCGTTTGCGCGACGCGCCGTAAAGGATCGGGCAGCCCAGCGTATGAAAAAGGCTCAGCCGCGCGGTCAGCGCAAGGTTATGCTCAGCGGTCTTGGCAAAGCCGATACCGGGGTCGAGCAGAATGCGGTCCGGTCGCACCCCGGCTGCAAGGGCCGCATCGCGCCGCGCTTCGAGATAGTCATAGACGTCCAGCAGTACATCGTCATAGACCGCTTCGCCGTTCATGGTCTCCGGCGTGCCGCGCATATGCATCAGGCAGAGCGCGGCCTGGCTTGAGGCCGCAAGGCTGACCATGGCCGGATCAAACTCCATCGCCGTCACATCATTGATGAGATCCGCCCCTGCTTCGAGGGCAGCATCGGCGACATGGCTTTTGCGCGTGTCGATCGAGATCGGGATGGTGAGCCCCTCATGGCGCAGGGCCGCGATTACCGGTTTGGTGCGGGCAATCTCTTCCCCGCGCGCAATCAGATCCGCGCCGGGGCGGGTGCTTTCCCCCCCGATATCGAGGATGTCTGAGACAGCCGCCAGCGCCCGGGCGCGGGAAATGGCCTCCTCGCGCTCTGAGAATTTGCCGCCATCGGAAAAGCTGTCGGGCGTGGTGTTCAGGATTGCCATGACCCGCGGGGCCGAGAGGTTCAGCCCCGCCATATCCGGACGCGGCGCGGTGATCTGCGCCAGCACATCCGCCGGCACCTCGCTCAGGGGCACGATCCCGGGCTCCGCGCCGCGGGTGAGCTTTTCAACCCGGTCAAACCACAGCCAGCCGCCGGCGATCTTTTGGGCGCCCTCACTGCGGGCGGGATCGTTCAGCGGAATGGCGCGCCAGTAGATTTTGCTCATGTCGTCCCCTCAGTCCTGAGCTGCCACCACCGGCACGCTCACAGCGCCGGCTTCGGGCAGCGGTCCGCAGATCTGCATCTGCACGGCCTGCAGCTTCTCTGCAAGCCAGAGCGCAAGAACCACCGGGTCCTGCACCGGGCCTTTGGGCGCATCGGGGGTGTCGAGCACCAGCTTGGAGGGGGCCCAGACCAGCATTTTGCCCTGCCGCATCGCCCAGTCGATCTCGGTGCGCGAGGCCACCACCATGCAGCGCGCATCCCGCGCGGCCAGCCGCCAGGCGTTCTGCTCAATCGCCAGCAGATCAATCCGGCGCTGCGCCATGGCCTGATCGGCCTGAGGGCGCGGGCCGGGCGCAAAGCCCACCGTCAGCACCACCGGGGCGGGCTGCGCGGCCAGCCGGTCAAGGCGGGCGGAGAGATCGGCTGCGTTCAGTGCCGCCTCATCGAGATGCAGGATCAGCGGATGGGGCAGGGGATCTTCCATCTGCGGCGGAAGCGGTGCATCGGCGCTGCGTTCAATCTCAACCCCCAGAGCGCCGGGGCCGCGATCGAGCTTTTCGATCCGCAGAAAGACGCGCTGGGCCTGCGGCTCGCGCAGAATGCGGGTGGCGATGTCATCGGCCAGGGTCTCAAGCAGGTTAAAGCGCTGCGCTGCCAGTTCGCCGGTCACGGCCTCGGTGATTTTGTCGTAAGACAGGATCCGGTCGACATCATCGTCTTTCGGCTCTCCCGCCCCTGCGACTTCGACCACCACGTTAAACCGTAGCCGCTGGCTGCGGCCGCGTTCGAGCTGAAACGCGCCGATATCGGCTTCCAGCACCAGATCACGCACCGAGATGCGGTCGCGCGACTGCGCGGCACGGGCTTCGGGATGGCCAAAGGCCCGGGTGAGATCGGTGCTCATGGAACGGCTTTCGCAAATGGTAAGCGCCCGGGCGGGACCCGGGCGCTGTCAGGCCCGGGACCGGGCCGGGCCGGTCGTGCGGCCAGAGGTCGTGTCTTCAGAGGCCCATGTCAAGCCGTGCGAGCCCCCGGGCGGCCAGCGGAAGCGGCAAGGCCCCCCGCGCCGGTGCCTGATCGGCGCTGGCAATGCGGCCCGAGAAGGCCGGAGCCGCGCCGGGCTGGCGGTAAAACAGATGTCCGCCGATCTGCGCGGTTTTCGGGAACTTGCGGCTCCAGCCCGGGCGCACGGCGCGGGTGTGGAAATGGGTGGCCCCGTCGGTCAGCTCTGAGACCGGCTGATCCATGGTCAGCCGCGCGATTTTACCGGCGGTCTCCCAGGCACGGCGATCGCTGACCACCTCGGGCTTGCCATCGCAGGCGTAAGAGAACTGGCAGGCGTTCAGATTATTTGCCCCCTGTTTCACCACCCCGCAGATGGAATTGGGATAACCTTTGGCGCCGACGCGGTTGAGGATGACCTCTGCCACGGCGAACTGGCCTTTGACGCTTTCGCCACGGGCCTCAAAGTAGATCGCCTCGGTCAGGCAGTTCCATTCTGCCCCCCCGGAGGCAGGCGGCATGGCAGCAAGGGCGCTGTCTTCGTACCAGCGTTCACGGCTGCGCTCACGCGGGCGCAGCGAGGTCTCGGGCGCAGCCGAGCGGACGAGGGCGGGTGCGCTGGCATGCAGCGCAGATTTTTCACTTTCAAAAAGCCGGCCAAGGTCGGCGCTATAGCCCGTCCAGGGCGAATTCGAGGTGCTCACCGTCACATCGGCGAGGGCACTTCCAGATAAGGCACACAGCACGACGAGGCTGCGGAGCATGATCGCTTTACAGCGCATGGTTTCCGTTCCCGGGTCAGTTTCAGGGCATCGCCTGCGGGGAAGAAATGCCACCGGCGACCGGCGGTATGTAGCCCAGTTGTGCGTTTTCGTCCATCCGGGGGGGCTTCAGACGCAAAAACGCACAGCCCCGGCGCCGATTCGGCCCGGTTTTCATATCCTGTTAACTACCTGAGGCAGTTAACTTTTCAGCCCCTTTCGCTCCTGCAGCGCCAGATGGGCAGCGGCCAGCCGTGCGAGTGGCACGCGATAGGGCGAACAGGAGACGTAATCGAAGCCTGCACGCCGCGCGAAGGCGATTGATTCGGGATTGCCGCCATGCTCGCCGCAGATCGACAATGTAAGATCAGGGCGGGTGGCGCGACCCCGTTCCGCACCGATCAGCAGAAGTTCGCCGACCCCGTCGATATCGAGGGTGTGGAAGGGGTCTTCGGGAAAGACACCCTGGTTCACATAGGCCGACATGAATCGCCCTGCATCATCGCGCGACAGGCCATAGGTCATCTGCGTCAGGTCGTTGGTGCCAAAGGACAAAAAGCCCGCGTGCTGCGCGATGTCCCCGGCGCGCAGACAGGCGCGGGGGGTCTCGACCATGACGCCGAGCTTATAGGCAAAGTCGACACCGCGTCGCGCCCGGACCTGAGCGGCCACCGCCTCGAGCCGGGTTTTGACCAGTTCGACTTCCCGCATGGCCGAGACCAGGGGGATCATGATCTCCGGCACCACCTGGATGCCGCGCGCGCCGACCGCGATGGTGGCCTCAAAGATGGCCTGGGCCTGCATTTCGTAGATTTCGGGCAGGGTGACACCAAGCCGCACCCCGCGCATGCCGAGCATCGGGTTGAATTCCGACAGGGCTTCGGCGCGGCGGGTGATCTCCGACAGGGGCCGGTCAAGCGCTTCGGCCAGTTCGCGCAGGCCCTCACGGCTGTGCGGCAGAAATTCATGCAGCGGCGGGTCAAACAGCCGGATGCAGACCGGAAGTCCCTCCATGATGCTGAAAAGATGGATAAAATCTTCGCGCTGCATCGGCAGCAGCCGGGTCAGAGAGGAGGCGCGGTCCTTGGGGTCATCGGCAAAGATCATCTCGCGCATGGCGATCAGACGATCCTGCTCAAAGAACATATGCTCGGTGCGGCAAAGCCCCACACCTTCGGCTGAGAAATTCAGCGCGGTCAGGGCATCTTCCGGGGTGTCGGCATTGGCCCGCACGCCGATGTCGCGGAACTCATCGGCCCAGGAGAGGAACTTGCGGAAATCATCATCGAGCGCCGGGGCGAGCATCATGGCCTCTCCGGCCAGCGCCTCGCCCGCCGTGCCGTCGAGGGTGACCAGATCGCCCTCATTGAGGATGCGCCCGCCCGCCGCGATCAGCCGCTTCTCGCGGGGATCAAGCTGCAGGCCCGAGGCGCCCACCACGCAGGGCAGACCGAGGCCCCGGGCGATCACCGCCGCATGGCTGGTCATGCCGCCGCGCTCGGTCAGCACGCCCTGGGCGGCATGCATGCCGCGGATGTCCTCAGGGCTGGTTTCGCGCCGCACCAGAATGCAGCTCTCCCCCCGCGCCGCAGAGGCCTGAGCCGAGGCTGAGGAGAACACGAGCCGCCCCACCGCCGCGCCCGGGCTGGCCGCAATGCCCCGCGCAAAGACATCGCGCGCGCCGCGCGGATCGACCTGGGGGTGCAGCAGTTCAGACAGGGCCCGCGGCTCGACCCGCAGCACGGCCTCATCTTTGCCGATCACGCCATCTTCCGCGAGGGCCACCGCGATCTTCAGCTTCGCCCGCGAGGAGCGCGTCACCCGAATGGCGTCGAGCACCCGGATGCGGCCGTTCTCCAGCGTGAACTCAATCTGCATCTCTTCGCGCAACCGGCGGCGGCAGATCGCGCCATAGCGGATCAGATCCTCAAAGACCTCCGGGGCAAGTTCTTCCAGCGAGGGGCCGCGCGGATCGCGCTGCAGATAGATGGTGCCCTCACCCGCGCGGGTCAGCGCATCGCGGCCCAGGCTCTGGCTGAGATAGCGCCCGGTGATCTGCGGCAGTCCGGTGGTGCTGTCGACGAACTGAATGACCCCTGAGCCGGAGACGCCATGGCCCATGCCCAGTGCCATCTCCTGCACCACCAGCCCCAGGCCCGCATCTTCCGGCGCGCCCTTGGCCTTGCGCAGAAGCCGCGCCGTGGTGCCCTCCCAGGCCCGCGACATCGAGCGCAGCGCTTGGGTCAGCTGACGGGCGGGGTCTTCGGGGAAGGGCTCATCGGTTTCCTGCTCATAGGCGCGCAGCGCCGTGCGCAGCGCCTCGGGTGTGGCGGCAGAGGCGTCAAACATATCCGGGTCGAGCCGGGCGACGTGAATGGCGTAGCTTTGGATGAAGCGCAGATAAAGCGCATCAGCCACCGCCTGACCATGGGTCTGCGCCAGCCGGGCATGGCTTTCGCCATTCAGCCCGATGTTCAGAAGCGTCCCCGGCCCGCCCCAGTCGGTGTTTTCCGGCGAGGGCCGGACCGAGAGCAGAACCCCCGGCTCAAAGGCTTCAAGAATCGCCGTCGCAGGGGCCGGCTGGCCGCTGGCGATGGCACGTACGGCCGTGAAGGGCAGGGCAACGGTGCGCGGCACCGGCAGATCCAGCCGGATCAGGCGCTGCAGACATTTCGCCCGCCAGCCATGGGTGCCGGCCTGAATGGCCTCGGTGGGCGTGATCACGGCATGGTCCGGGGTTTTCTGCACGGCTGCACCTGTCGCTGAGACGGGGAAAGCATAGCCCCTTGCGCGGGCGGCGCAAGGAGCCGTGAGGCAGTTTCGCTGCGCTGCAGCGGGTTTGGCGGATTATGCGGATCGCCGGCCGCTTTGCGCGGGACCCTGAGCCGGCCCCGCAGCGCCGCCCTCGTCACCGAAGGTGACCGCGCGAATGCGCCTGCCGCGGCAGCGGCGACCCGGGGCTGCCCCGCTTCCTTACTCTTTGGCGGGATCGTCGAGGACCAGGCTCACGCGGCGGTTCTGTTTGCCCTTCTTCTCGATCTTACCAATCCGGGCACGGCCCACTTCGGCGGTGCGCGCCACATGGGTGCCGCCGCAGGGCTGCAGATCCACCCGCTCCTCGCCCTCGCCGATCTGCACCAGACGCACGCGGCCCTGTCCGGTCGGGGGTTTTACCGACATGGTTTTCACCAGCCCCGGATTGGCCGTGAGCTCCTCATCGGTGATCCAGGTGGTCGAGACCGGCAGATCGCGCGAGATCAGCGCATTCAGCGCCTCTTCGATCGCCGCCACATCTGCCGGCACCTCGGGCATATCGAAATCCAGCCGGCCTTTGCCCTCTGAGATCTGCCCGCCGGTCACCGGCAGCGGGATCACCACCGACAGAAGATGCAGGGCCGTATGCACGCGCATCAGTTTATAGCGCCGCTCCCAGTCGAGCGTGACGCGCACCTCAGCGCCCACAGGGGGCAGGGCACCGGGCTCTGCGGCCAGCAGAACCGCGCGGGCCTCAGGGGATTTCACGGTATTGGCGATGGTGATGCGCCCGCCCTCCCAGTCGAGCCAGCCGCTGTCGCCGGGCTGACCACCGCCCTGGGGGTAGAAAAGTTCCGGCTCCAGGATCAGCCCGCCCTCATCGGTCTGCGCCACCACGCGGGCAATGGTTTCACGGGCATAGGCATCTGAGCGGTAAAGCGGATCGGCGGTCACGGCGGGGTCTCTCTGTCAGGGCGGTCAGCGACCGCAGCTTCGCTGAGTTTTCCCGATCCGCAGGGGGCTGGCAAGACGGGTGCAGCAAATAGCCGGGCGGCACTTCCCGGGGGGGGCGAACGAAAAAGGCGGCAGCCCTTGGGGACTGCCGCCTTTTATAAAGTCAGGGGCTTTTTCAGCCCGCGAGCGGCGGGGCCGGGGGCTCTGTCGCCGGGGCAGGCACGGGCAGCGCCTCGGGGTTCAGGATCCGGACTTCGCGCTGGGCGAAGGGGATCGAGATGCCTTCGGCACTGAAGCGCTCCATGATCTGATGGTTGATCTCGGTCTTCACCGAGCCGCTGAAATTGATGTCGCGCAAAATCGCGCGGATCTCAAAGTTCAGACCATCGGCCCCGAAGCCGACAAAGAGCACCGAAGGCGGCGGGGTCAGAACCACCATGGGCTGGGCTTCCGCAATCTCCTGCAGGATCTTCTGCACCTTGCGGGTGTCGCTGTCATAGCCCACCGAGATCGGCACGATGACCCGGCCGGTCTGGTTGAAGGCGGTGAAGTTGGTCACCTGACCCGAGATCAGGCTCGCGTTCGGCACGATCACCGAATTGCGGTCAAAGGTCTCGACCCGGGTTGAGCGGATCGAGATGCCGCGCACGATGCCCTGCACGCCGCCCACTTCCACCCAGTCGCCCTCAGCGACCGGGCGCTCGATCAGCAGGATCACGCCGGAGATGAAGTTCTGCACGATGTTCTGCAGACCAAAACCGATGCCGACCGACAGGGCCCCCGCCACAATCGCAAGGCTGGAAAGATCAAGCCCCGTTGAGGTGATGGCCGCCAGCGCCGCCAGCACGATCCCCACATAGCCAAGCCCCGAAACGATGGCGTTCTTCGAGCCGGTATCCAGCGTGGTCTTCGGCAGGATCGAGGTTTTCAGCGCCCCCTGCATCAGGCGGGTGACGCCATAGCCGATGCCGAAGATGATGACGAAGAGGATGAAGTCCATCGGCCGCACCCGGGCATCGCCGAGTTTGAAGCCGTCCTGGAAGGTGCTCCAGTATTCCGTCAGCTCTGCCGGGCGCACGCCCCAGACCAGCGCCAGAACCGGCACCGCAGCAATGACCAGCAGCGAAGAGACGAGGACCGGGAAAAGCGCATCGCGCGCCAGTTTTGCATCCGCCCGGGTGACCAGTGCGTAAAGATCATAGATCAGCCGCTGGATCAGCGTGACCAGCGCCAGAACGCCAAGGGTGACCATAGCGGGGCGCACGGTCGATTCCGCCAGCGTCAGAAAGCCCGCAGCTCCCGCCAGCGGGCCCGCGATGCCGATCACCATGGCCGCACGGCTCAGAAGGGTCACCACGGTCGCGGCAAAGCCCGACAGCGCCTCTCCTTCCGGCGGGGCGATCAGGGCATGGCGCAGAAGCTGGCCGATACGGAAAAGGAAAAGCCCGCTCAGCAGCGTGAAGGGATAAAGCAGAAGCTGCGCATATTCGCCGTAACGCTCTGAGCTGAGGGCGGCGGCAAAGAGCGTCTCGGCGGCGCCCGCCAGGGCGAAAAGCGTGACCAGAATGCGGCCCTCCCGCCGCCGCTCAGGCGGCAGGGGCAGGATGGTGGTCAGATGCTCGCGCGCGGGGAAGATATGGCCCGCAATCCAGGTGGTCAGCGCAAAGACGAAGGTGGCGGGGACCGCAGCTTCGGCGATGGCGCGGATCTGCATGCCGCCAAAGCCCGTGCGCTGGAAGGCCGCGATCAGCACCGCCACAGCGATCACCGGCAGCGCCACCTGGGTCAGCGAGAGCGGCAGTTCGATCACCCCCCACCAGACCGGGCGCACCCGCGCCTGCAGCCGCGCGATCCAGCGCTGAATCAGGCGGCGGCCCTGCCACATCATGGCAATGGCGATCAGAAGCTCGATCACCAGCACCGGGGCGGCATCAGTCACCGCCTTGCGACGCGCCGGATTGGCCCAGGAGCGTTCGGTCTCTGCCCAGAGATCCGTGACCCATTTGCCAAAGACCCCTGCCGCCGGAGCCCAGGAGGCGGGATTGGCCGGGGCCGGACCCCGGGCGACCAGTTCGCTCGCCTGACGCTGGCGCAGGATGGTATCGGCCTCACGGATCAGACCATCGGCGCGGCGATAGGCTTCCTCGGCAGCGATGCCGGGGGCCTGGGCGCGGGTCAGCTGTTCGTTCAGCTCCGCCCGGCGGGCCGCGATCTCAGCCGGCTCCGTGGCCGGCTCGGCAGGGGCTTCGCCCAGGGCCGCGATCTGCTCCCGCAGAGTGGTGATGCGCAGCCCGTTGGCGGTCTGCGCTTCGAGAAAGGTTTCGCGCCAGGTGGCAAGTTCGCTGCGCAGGGCTTCCAGCCGCTCTGAGCGGGTGGTCGGATCGGCGATCAGCTCTTCGCTGCGGGTGGCAAAGGCCAGCCAGGCCGCGGTCTGCTCATCGACAACCGGTGCCTCAGCGGCGGCAGCGGGGGCAGGGGCTTCCTGCGCGTGCAGGGCCGGACTGAGCGCCCCTGCCATGGTTAAAAAGAGAAGGACCAGGCAGGAACGCAACAGTACAGTCATCGAAAGGATCAGCCTTCGCTTACGTCCGGAACCTGACGCGGCGCACGGTTGAGCCATTCCGGCACCGGCAGATCGCGCGCTTTCAGGAACTCCGGGTTAAAGAGTTTCGTCTGATAGCGGGTACCATAATCGCAAAGCACCGTCACGATGGTATGGCCCGGACCCATCTCACGCGCCATGCGGATCGCCCCCGCGACGTTCACCCCCGACGAGCCGCCCAGGCAAAGCCCCTCTTCGGAGAGCAGATCAAAGACCACCGGCAGCGCCTCACGGTCAGAGATATTGAAGCTCATATCCGGGGTGAAGCCTTCGAGGTTTTTGGTGATGCGGCCCTGGCCGATGCCCTCGGTGATCGAGGTGCCTTCCGATTTCAGCACACCGGTGGTGTAAAAGCTGTGCAGCGCCGCGCCATCGGGATCGGCGAGTGCGATCTTCACGCCCTTGGGTTGCAGCGCCATGCCGATGCCCGCCAGCGTCCCGCCGGAGCCGACCGAACAGACAAAACCGTCGACCTTCCCGCCGGTCTGTTCCCAGATTTCCGGGCCGGTGGTTTCAATATGGGCCTGACGGTTGGCGATATTGTCGAACTGATTGGCCCAAACCGCGCCACCCGGCTCGGTCTTTGCCAGCGCCTCGGCCAGACGGCCGGAGTAGCGCGCGTAGTTATTGGGATTGGAATAGGGCGCGGCCGGCACTTCCACGAGGGTCGCGCCTGCCAGTCGCAGCATGTCTTTCTTTTCCTGGCTCTGGGTTTCCGGGATCACGATCACCGTCTTAAAACCCAGCGACGAGCCCACCAGCGCAAGGCCAATCCCGGTATTCCCGGCGGTGCCTTCCACAATCGTGCCGCCCGGCGCCAGTTCGCCGCGCGCCACCGCATCGCGGATCATATAAAGCGCGGCGCGATCCTTGATCGACTGGCCGGGGTTGAGAAATTCTGCCTTGCCCCAGATTTCACAGCCCGTCAGCTCAGAGGCTTTCTTCAGGCGGATCATGGGGGTGTTGCCGACCATATCGGCCAGATCGCGGCTCATGCGCATCGCTTTGTCCTTCCCGGAGGGGCTGTCAGTCAGGTTTAGGATCTCAGTTGCGGAAAAACAAGGCAGCGCCTCAGGCGGCACGGCGCAGCCCGTCACGTTTTGCCGCCAGCCAGAGCGCTGAAAGGATCAGCGGGCCGGAGGCAAATTCGGGGGTGTCGATCAGAGCCATCAGCTCCTCAAAGGGCAGCAGATGGGCGCGGATGTCCTCGGCCTCTGACGCAAGACCGCCAAGGCGGGGCAGATCATCGGGCAGATCACAAAGCGCGATATAGGAATAGAGAAACTCGGCCTTGGCCCCTGGGCTGGGGTAATAGCGCGCAGCCTCAATCAGCCGGTCGAGCGTCAGCCCGGCCTCTTCCCCGGCTTCGCGCCGCGCGCAGTCCTCAGGCGTCTCAAAGGGATCGACGCGGCCGGCGATCGGCTCCAGGAGCCAGGGGTTTTCTGCGCCGCGCGCCAGCGGGCCGGAGCGGATCTGCTCGACCACCAGCACCAGATCGCGTTTGGGGTCATAGGGCAGAACCGTCGCCGCATCCGAGGAGATGAAGGCCGCGCGGTTGATCTCGGGGCTGGTGCCGCCGTCAAAGCGGCTGTGACGGAAGTCATATTCCTCGACCGAGAAGTAATTGGCATAGACCACACGGCGGTCGCGCAGCCTAATATCGCCGCCCGTCGCCTCACGGCGCAGCTTCGCCCCCTCATGCCCCTGGGCCCGCAGGCGGGAGGCGGCGCGGCGCAGCATCATATCCCAGCGCACCGTGCTCAGCGGCAGATCAAGGCGCTGATAATCCGCCATCAGATCGCGCAGCGCCTCTGTGACCACTTCTTCGTGACCGGAGGGCTGCGGCACGCCGGGGACTGAGGGCGGGGACAGCGGCAAAAAGGCCTCGCGCCCGTCGGGCAGGGGGCCGCGGCGCTGGCCGAAGCAGGCGGCCAGCCAGTCCAGCCGCGCCAGATCCACTTCTGCGGGGTTGCGCAGGGCCAGCCCTTCGGTCTGTGCACCGGCTGCTTCCGTCAGCATCGGCCAGTGGCCGGGCAGGGGCGCGCGGGCATCAAACCCTGCCAGCCGCGCCCGGCCCACCGCCACCGGGTGACCCAGCACGAGGCTCAGCCCCTCAAGCCGCGCCAGCGGCCCGTGAAGAAACAGAGATGTCATGCACTTCCTTTCTGCGCCGCCCCCTCAGGACCAGCGCCGCCCGCTCCATTCGGCCAGGGCACCACCGAGTATCCCGCCGAGGATCAGAACAAGTATCGGCTGGGGCTGAAAGATCCCGGCCGCATAGCGAAAAAACAGATCAACAATGCCCAGAAGCGCATCAAAGACGCCGTCATAGCGCTTCATCAGGCTGCGTTTGCCCATCTCGATCACGGAAAACAGCCCCAGCGCCGAGACGGCCAGCAGAAACGAGGTTCTGAGCCCCCCGGCCATGGCGTGGGGCATGCCCTGACCGGTCAGTCGTCCCATCACGCTCCAGCCGAGGATCAGCCCCAGCAGGGCCGCCACCAGGGAATAATGCCCCCAGGCCTGGCCCTGCGGCAGTCCGAGGCGATAGGTCTCTGCCGCAAAAAAGCCCACGGCCATAAAGGCGAGGGCGGCAAAGAGGCGGGCGGCGGTGGGCATGGTCGAACCTTCCGAAGGGCGGCTGCGGGGGGCGATGTGCGACCATCGCCCCCGGGCCTTACCTTGCCACTCCTCAGAGGTGGCGTTCAAGCGCAGAGATCAGCTGCGCGATTTCTGCCTCAGAGGTGTAATGCGTGAAGGAGAGCCGCAGCACCCCCGGAGCGGGGTCCACCCCCATGGCCTGCAGCGGGCGCTGAGCGTAGAAATTCCCGCCCCCCGCCATGATGCCGCTTCGCGCCAGATCTGCCGCGACCGGAGCCGCCGCGCGGCCAAGATCCAGCGCGAAGGTGGGGGCGCGGCCTTCGGCGTTGCGCGGACCAAGCAGGCGCAGATCATTGCGCGCGCTCAGCCAGGCCAGCAGCGGCTCAGAGAGCGCACGTTCCTGCTCGCGCATCAGCGCGTGAACGGCGGCATTTTTCTCCCGCGGGCTGCGGCTGGTCTGCGCGGGGAAATGGTGATCGTGCAGTGCCTCAAAGTAATCTGCCATGCCCGCGCAGGCCGCAATCTGCGCGTGATCGGGACCGGCGGGGGTGAAGCGTTTATAAAGCACATCGCCGTTGAAGTGATGCGCCTGGTTCGGCAGCGCTTCGGCCACCGCGCGGCGGATCACCATGATGCCCTGATGGGGCCCATAGGTCTTATAGGCGGAAAAGAGATAGATATCGGCCCCGAGGGCGGGAATATCGGGCAGGCCATGGGGCGCATAAGACACCCCGTCGACACAGCTCACCGCGCCCGCCGCCCGTACCATGGCGGCGATGGAGGCGACGTCATTGATCTCACCCACCACATTCGAGCAATGCGGGAAGGCCACCAGCTTCACCCGCCCGTCTGCCAGCAGATCGGCGAGCCGCGCCGGATCGAGATGGCCGGTCTCAGGGTCAATCTGCCACTCGCGGATCTCAATTCCGGCCTCGGCCAGGCGCCGCCAGGCACCGCTGTTGGCCTCATGATCCTGGTTGGTCACCACCACCGCATCGCCGGAGTTCAGGCTCTGACGGAACGCCTGCGAGAGCACATAGGTATTGGCCGTGGTCGAGGGGCCGAAGGACAGCTCATCGCCGTCAATGCCCATCATGGCGGCCAGACGGCTGCGGGCCTCATCCATCTCTTCACCGCCGAGGCGGCTCGCCTCATAGGCGCTGTAGGGCTGGACCTTGCGCTGGTGGTAAAAGCGCGTCAGCCGCGCGATCACCTGCGCACAGGTATAAGAGCCTCCGGCGTTTTCAAAAAATGCCTGACCCTGAAGGGAAGGCTCAGCAAAGGCAGGAAATTGGGCACGGGTGAAATCGGTGTCGAACCGGGGCAGCGCAGTCATCGGTAAATCCCTGAAAAATCGGCTGCGACAGCCTGCCGCGCCCCCGGCGGCCATGCAAGCCCCGCCGCCGCTGCGGTGGGAGATAAGCCCCGCCCCCGCCTCATTTTCCGGCGCGGGGGAGCGGCTTTCCGGCTGCCTGCAGGACCGCAGAAGCCACCGCGTAGAAAGGCAGTTCCCTGCGCTCCGGAATACTGCGCTGCCCGCCTTGGGAGGCAGCCGCGGGGCGGCTCCCTTGGCCTGCTTCGGGATATGAAAAAGCCGGCCCTGCGGGGCCGGCCTGATCTGCGGTGAGGGGCGGTCAGTCTTTGAAAGAGCGGCTGTCTTTGACCTGATCCCAAGCCCAGACAACCTCCTGCAGACGCTCCTCATCAGAGCGGTCGCCGCCGTTGAGGTCGGGGTGCAGATCCTTCACGAGGCTCTTATACTGTTTGCGGATCTCGGCCCGCGTCCAGGTGTCCCGCGCATCAAGGATCTCAAGCGCCTTGCGCTCCGTCGGCGGCAGGCGGCGGGTGTTGCCCTTGGGGATGCCCGCGCCATTGCGGGTGCCCTTGTCGCCCAGGATTTCGAGCGGGTCATTCACGCCCATGCGGACCCAGGCATTGCCCTCATCCGGACGCTCGCCGAAGGGTTTGGTTTCGCGGCCCCAGACGCGGTCTTTGTCGATGAATTTCTGGAATTCTTCTTCAGTCTGGCCCTGAAAGAAGTTCCATTTCAGATTGTATTCCCGGACGTGCTCTTTGCAAAACCACACGAAGTCGTTCAGCTGCTCAGGCGAGCGGGGCGCGCGATACTGGCCCGGCTCTTTGCAGTCAGGATAGGAGCAGGGACGGTCCGTCCCCTCCACAGCCCCCGACATGCCCCGGCGGCTGCGGGCCTTCTTCTTCTTGTCGCTCGAGACGCGGATATCAAACTCGAAGGGCGATCTGGTGGTCATTACTTTGGGGCTCCGGGCTTGCCTTTCCGACTCAGGGCGGTGAGCATAGACCATTCCGCAGACAGTTGAAGGGACGAAGAGGATAAAATGGGCATCGAAGCCGAAATTCGCCAGAGGCTTGAAGCCGCCTTCCATCCCGATCACCTTGAGGTGATTAACGAAAGTTACAAGCATGCCGGGCATGCGGGCGACAATGGCACCGGCGAGAGCCACTTCCAGGTGGTGATCCGGGCGGGCGCTTTTGCCGCACAAAGCCGCATCGCCCGACACCGCGCCGTGCATAAGGCGCTGGGGGACGATCTGACCACCCGGATCCATGCGCTGGCGCTGGATATCTCAGGCTGAGGGCCTGCCACCCGCCCGGCAAAGCGGGGTTTCGTGACCCGCCCCGAGCCGCCCCGACCCGACCCGCTGAGGCGCGATCGCCCGGGGGCTGCGCCGCAGTCTGTCGGGCGGGCACAGTCAGGCCACAATGAAAAAGCCCGCAGCCTGGGTGCTGCGGGCGCTTTAGTTCCCGGGCGGGGGGCTCAGTCGCGGGCGCTGCCAAGCGCGGGGGCCGGGCCTTCGCCGCTTTGCAGGCTGAGCTTCGGCGCCGGAGCCGCCACGGGCGCCGGAGAGGGCGCCGTCAGCGGGGCAGGGGCAGCCGTCGGTGCTGCAACCTCGGCGCGCAGGGCCTGAGGACCGGCCTCCGCGGCGGACTTCAGGGCGCGGCGAAAGACCATCAGCGACTGAAAGCTGGTTGAGACCCGCCCGGTCAGCCCGGTGCGCTCTTCCACCGGCAGGGTGTCGGTGCGGATATACTCCCATCCGTCGAGCGCCATCTCATTCATCACCCGGGTCAGCGCATAGGCAAAGCGGTCCTCAGAGGACTTCAGCCCGCGGGCTTTGTCACCCTTCCGGGGGGCAGGGACCACCTTGTACTCATGGGTCTGCATACCGTCGTCCTTTACGAGCTTCTGAAGGCCTGAGGGTTAAACCAAGAAAGCGCCTCGGTGAAAAGTCCCTTTCCCTCCCTCGGCAAAGCTTTGCCTGTGGCTGTGGCAGAGAGGATCTTTACAGCCTTCAGGGGCGGGAGTATCGCTTTGTTCCATGGATGTTCTTGTCTGGTTCCGATCTGATCTGCGGGTGAATGATCACCCCGCCCTCAGCCGCGCCGCCGCCCTGGGCGCGGTGCTGCCGGTTTTTGTGGCTGATCCGCAGGATTGGGCAGGGCCGGAGGCGGCGGGGCGGCACTGGGCCTTTGTCTCCGCCGCGCTGGCGGAACTGGGCGAAGATCTGAACCGGCTGGGCGCGCCGCTCAGCCTGCGTCAGGGGGCGGCAGCAGAGGTTCTGCCGAGGCTCTGCCGGGCGCGGGGCATCCGGCATATTGTCAGCCATCGCCGCGCCTGGACGGCCCCGCGGGACGCAGAGTTGCGCCGGGTGCTGGAGGCAGAGGGCATCACCTGGGAGGAGATCTCTGAGGAGACCCCGGGTCTTGCGCCCCCGGAGCGGCTGACAGCCGTGGAGGGCGCGGTGGCCGGGCTGATCCCGCCGGCGCGCAGTCTGGGTCTGAAAGACGATCCCTGTCCCTGCGCTCAGGGCGGGGGGCGGCGGGCGGGGCTGCAGCTTCTCGACAGTTTTGTCAGCGGGCGCGGGGTCAATGCGCCGGTCGGCTCGCTGTCGCCCCTGGCCGGAGAGCGCAGCTCGCTCAGGCTTTCGGCCTATCTGACCTGGGGGCTGCTGTCGCAGGCTGAGGTGCGGGCGGCTTTGCCCGGATCGCTGCCGCCGGAGGTCGCAAAAACCGTCCTCGCAAGGCTGAACGCGCGCCGCCGCGCGGCCGGCCTGGAGGGGGCGGTGCAAAAGGCGGCTCCGCTTTCGCCCGCTCTGGCAGCCTTTGCGGAAGGCCGCTCCGGTCTGCCCTTTGCGGATGCGCTGATGCGCTATCTGCGGGCGACCGGCTGGGTCAATGCCCATGCGCGCAGTCTGCTGGCCTCGGTGGCGCTGCATCACTTGGGCGGGGACTTTCGCGCGTCGGGGCAGATGCTGGCGCGGCTGCTGACCGATTATGATCCGGCGATCTTCTGGTTTCAGCTGCAAAAAGTGGCTGCGGCACGCCCGGTCGATCCGCTGCGCGCGGGCGAAACCTTTGATCCTGAGGGCCGCTTTCTTCGCCGCTGGTGCCCCGAACTCAATGCGGTGCCGGGCGCTTATCTGCACCGGCCCTGGCGCTGGTCAGGGGCGGGATCGGTTCTGGGGCGGCGCTATCCTGAGCCGCTGGCCGATCCGCAGCGGGCTTTGCGCGCGGCGGCGGCTCTGCACCGCGCCAAGCGCTGGGAGGAGGCGGATTTCGCGGTCATTGAAGATCCGCGCCCCTTCCTTTTCGCGCCGCCTGCGCCCAATGCGCAGCTGACGCTTGATCTGTGACTATGGGTGCATTTTTCGTGAAATGCAGAAAGTGATGCTTTGGGTTTGGGCGAAAATGAACTGCCGCCATCGCCCCGGTTCTGCTAGATAAGTCTTAAGCTGCGACCGATTGGGGAGAGATCCGATGAGCAACCGTACCGACCGCCATGGCCTTCAGGTCGATACCCGCCTTGCCGCTTTCATCGAAGAGCAGGCGCTGCCGGGCACCGGCATTGACACCGAGGCCTTCTGGTCCGGTTTTTCCGCCATTGTCGAAGGGCTTGCACCGAAAAACCGCCTGCTGCTGGCCAAACGTGAGGCGCTGCAGAAGCAGATTGACCTGTGGCACAAAGCGCGTCGCGGTCAGCCCCATGACTTCCCCGCCTATAAGGCCTTCCTGCAGGAGATCGGTTATCTGGTCCCGGAAGGCCCCGACTTCAAAATCGGCACAGAAAATGTGGATCCAGAGATCGCTGAGGTCGCAGGTCCGCAGCTGGTGGTGCCGATCACCAATGCACGCTATGCGCTGAACGCCGCCAATGCGCGCTGGGGCAGCCTTTATGACGTGCTCTACGGCACCGATGCCATGGGCTCCAATCCGCCTGCCGGTGGCTTTGAGCAGGGTCGCGGCGGCCGTGTGGTCACCCGCGCCAAGAGCTTCCTTGACGACACCTTCCCGGTGAAAGGCGCAAGCCATGTTCAAATCACCGAATATAAGGTTGAGGGCGGTCAGCTTCTGGCCAATGGCCTGCCGCTTGAGAAGCCTGAGCAGTTTGCAGGCTTCACCGGTGAGGCCGCAGCCCCGAAATCGGTCCTGCTGAAAAACAACGGTCTTCACGTTGAGCTGGTCTTTGACCGCGCCCACCCGATCGGGAAAACCGATCCGGCGGGTCTGGCCGATGTGCGGCTGGAATCGGCGCTCTCGACCATTATGGACTGCGAAGATTCCGTTGCCTGCGTCGATGCGGAAGACAAGGTTCTGGCCTATTCCAACTGGCTGGGCCTGATGAAGGGCGATCTGGCGGAAGAGGTCTCGAAGGGTGGCAAAAGCTTCACCCGCCGCCTGAATGAGGATCTCAGCTTTACCGCGCCCCAGGGCGGCACGGTGACGCTGAAGGGCCGCTCGCTTTTGTGGATCCGCAACGTGGGCCATCTGATGACCAACCCGGCCATCCTGCTGGCCGATGGCTCGGAAATTCCGGAAGGGCTGATGGATGCCATGGTCACGGTGATGATCGCGCTCCACGATCTGAAAAAGCCCGAAGGTCTGCGCAACAGCCACAAAGGCTCGGTCTATGTGGTGAAGCCGAAGATGCACGGCCCCGAAGAGGTGGCCTTCACCGATGAGATCTTCACGAAGGTCGAAAAGGCGCTCGGCCTTGCTCCCAATACCGTGAAAATCGGCATCATGGATGAAGAGCGCCGCACCTCGGTGAACCTGAAGGAGTGCATCCGCGCGGCGAAAGACCGGGTGGCCTTTATCAACACCGGCTTCCTTGACCGCACCGGCGATGAGATCCACACCTCGATGGAAGCGGGTCCCTTCTCGCGCAAAGATTTCATTAAGGCCAAGGGCTGGATCGCGGCCTATGAAAAGCTGAACGTGGATATCGGTCTGGAGTGCGGCCTGTCGGGCCGGGCGCAGATCGGTAAGGGCATGTGGGCCATGCCCGATCTGATGGCCGCCATGCTGGAAGCCAAGATCGACCACCCGAAATCGGGCGCAAACTGCGCCTGGGTGCCCTCGCCTACTGCTGCGACGCTGCATGCTTTGCATTATCATAAGGTTGATGTGAAAGCGGTTCAGGCGAAACTCGCCAAGGGTGGCCGCCGTGCTCATGTCGATGCGGTGCTCTCGATCCCGCTGGCGACCTGGGGCCGCTGGACGCCCGAGCAGATCGCCCGTGAGGTCGAGAACAACTGCCAGGGCATTCTGGGCTATGTGGTGCGCTGGATCGATCAGGGTGTTGGCTGCTCGAAGGTGCCGGACATCAATGATGTGGGCCTGATGGAAGACCGCGCCACCTGCCGCATCTCAGCGCAGCATGTGGCGAACTGGCTGCACCACGGCATCGTCGGCCGTCAGGAGGTTGAGGCCATCCTGAAACGCATGGCGGAAGTGGTCGACCGTCAGAACGCGGGCGATGCGGGCTATACCCCCATGGCCCCGGGCTTTGACGGCCCGGCCTTTAAGGCGGCCGCCGAGCTGATCTTTGAAGGCACCACCCAGCCCTCCGGCTATACTGAGCCGCTGCTGCACGCCTGGCGCCTGAAGGCCAAAGCCTCGGCCTGATAAGCTTTCAACGGGCCTCTCTGCACAGCGCAGAGAGGCCCGTTTCTTTTGCGGCCTCCCGCCGAAGCCCGCCTTCTATGAGGGATCGCCGGGGCCAAGAAGAGACATCCCCTCTTCCCCCTGCCAGCGGCAGGCGGGGCCTTGCCGCGAAATCGGCACAGAGCCTTTCGGGAGCCGTTCAGCGCAGGTCTTGCATGATGTCTTAACCTCTCCCGGTCAGACTGAGGCCCGAAGCTGCCGGCCGCAGAGAAGGGGACCCCCGGAGTGGATATCTGTTCTTTCCCGCCAAAGCTGCTCGCACAGATGTGCAGAGTCTCTGTGCGGGGGCAGGGGTTTCCCTTTCCCGGAGGCAGGGCTAGTCTCGCGCTGACAGGCGCAGGGTGCTGCGCCGGAACCTCGGGTTGAGAGACAATGCAGCCAGCTTTACGCCGTCCCGTCGTGGGTATCATCAGCAACGAGAGCGTGCTGAACGACACGTATCAGGTCCATGCGGCGGGGTTGATGAACTGTCAGGCGGTTGCCGGTGTGGCGGGCTGCCTGCCGCTGGTGATCCCTGCCGATCCGCGCCTCGTGACGGTGGAGGAGCTTTTGGAAAGCTGCGACGCCTTTCTGCTGACCGGCGGGCGGCCCAATGTGCACCCCAGCGAATATGGCGAAGAGGAAACGCCGGCCCATGGTGCCTTTGACCGCAACCGTGATGCGATCACCCTGCCGCTGATCCGCGCCTGTGTGGAACGCGGCCAGCCCTTCTTCGGCATCTGCCGCGGTTTTCAGGAAGTGAACGTCGCCATGGGCGGCACGCTTTATCCTGAGATCCGCGACCTGCCGGGGCGGATGAATCACCGCATGCCGCCCGATGGCACCATCGAAGAGAAATTCGCCCTGCGCCACACCGTTACTCTGACGCCGGACGGCGAGTTTGCGAAGCTCTTCGGCTCGACGGAGGTGATGACCAATACGCTCCATGGTCAGGGCATCAACCGCCCCGGCAGCCGGATCATCATCGAAGGCCATGCCCCCGATGGCACGCCTGAGGCGATTCGGGTCGCGGATGCACCGGGCTTCACCCTCTCGGTGCAGTGGCATCCGGAGTATAATGCCGCAGGCGATCCGGTCTCGCGCCCGCTCTTTACCGCTTTCGGCGAGGCGGCGCGCGCCTTTGCGGCCAGCCGCGGCTGAGGGCAGGGGGCAAGGGGGCGGCTTTGCGAATCGCGCAGGCCCTCTTTTTGCCCGATGCACTCTGCTTTGGCGGGTAAAGCGCACCACATCCTGGGGCGCGCGGGCGCGAAACCCTGGATTCAGGCGAGATTCCCGCCCCATGGGCCAAAGCGCCTCTGGCCCCTGGGGATAACTTCTGCCATAAGCCTTCAATCATGTTGCGGCCTAAGGTCGGAAGGCAGAGGGGAAAGGCTGTAAGGCTTGACCTTTGACGGCTTTCCCCCTAAACGCCTCGCAATGGTATTGAGCGCTGCTCTTCGGGCGGCGCGGTTCACTGTCGGATACGAAGGATCAGGACGATGTCGCGCGTCTGCGAACTTAGCGGTAAAGGCCCGATGACGGGCAACAACATCAGCCACGCCAACAACAAGACGCGTCGTCGGTTCCTCCCGAACCTCAACGACGTGACCCTGCAGTCGGACGTGCTGGGTCAGTCGTTTAAGCTGCGCATCTCTGCGCATGCTCTGCGCTCGGTCGATCACCGTGGTGGTCTGGACGCTTTCCTCGCGAAATCGCGCGACGAAGAGCTGTCGGATCGCGCGCTGAAAATCAAGCGCGAGATCGCAAAAGCTCAGGCTGCTGCCTGATCTGATTGCGGCTTTTGCCGGATTTAAGAACCCCTCGCACCTCTGGTTGCGGGGGTTTCTTTTTGCCCTGACATCCGTCTTGTCCTGACTTTCGCCGTCCGCCCGCGGTGAGGGTAAAAGAAAAGCCCGCCCCCCGGAGAAAGGAGGCGGGCTTTTGCGGTTCCTGAGGCCCGGGCTTACTTCGGCGCGGCGGGGGACTTGGGCAGGAAGGCCTGGAGCACCAGAGCGGTGGCGGAAAGCCCGGTGATCCCCAGAGCCAGCGGCATCACCGTGCCGTCAAAGGCCAGCCCCAGAGGCGCGGCGAAAGCGACGCCGATCACCGTGCTCAGCGCCGCCATGAGCGAGGCGGCCATGCCTGCGAGATGGCCCAGAGGCTCCATGGCGATGGCATTGATATTGCCCATGATGAAGCCGACCATGAAGAAGATCCCGGTGATGAACACCAGGAAAAGCGCAAAGGCCGCGGTGCCCGTCAGCACCTCTCCCGCCAGAAGGGCGGCCACGACCAGCGCCAGCGCCAGCTGTGCGCCAAGGGCCAGCCGCACCAGGCGGCGCATGCCAAAGCGCACCACCAGCTGGGCGTTCAGAAGGCTCGCCCCGCCCGAGATCAGCGCGATCATGGCAAACCAAAAGGGGAAGGTCTCACCCCGCCCGAAGGTGGTCTCAAACAGCGGCTGGATCTGCGAAATGGTGCCAAAGAGCGCGGCGAGCTGCAGCGCCTGCACGCCGATCGACAGCTGCGCGGTGCGCTGTGAGAGCACCTCTTTCGCGCCGCTGAGCAGCGTGGCGAGGCGGAAAGGGCGTCGCCGCTCCGGCGGCAGGGTCTCGCCCAGACGGCTGCCATACCAGGTCGCAGCGGCCAGCATGAACAGCACAAAGGCGATGAAGATCCCGCGCCAGCCGGTGAAGGCGATGATCTGCGCCCCGATCAGCGGGGCTGCGGCGGGCACGATGGTAAAGATCATCATCACGAAGGACATGATCCGCGCCATCTGACGGCCCGAATAGATGTCGCGCACTGTGGCCATGGCGATGATGCGCGGGCCTGCCGCGCCCACGCCCTGCAACAGCCGCCCCGCCAGCACCGTCTCAAGCGAAGACCCCGCCCAGGCCAACAGGGCCCCGGCGCAAAAGAGCACGGCGCCGATCATCACCACGGCGCGGCGTCCCCAGGCGTCTGACATCGGGCCTGCCACAAAGGTGCCGACCCCCATGCCCAGAACGAAGCTGGTCAGAATGAGCTGCGCCTTATTCGGATCCGAGGGCGTCAGCTCCCGGGCGATCTCGGGCAGTGCGGGCAGCATGGCGTCGATGGAGAAAGCGATGGTGGCCGTGAGCATCGCCAGAAGGGCGATGAATTCCGGCAATGCGATGCGGGGGGTGGGGCTTGAGCCTTGGGTCATAGAGAATCCATAGGTCGGAAACGACGGCGCGGCCAGTCTCGGGCCGCGCTTCAGTCATAAACCGGTGAAAGAGGGCGCGGGTTTCAGCCTTCGCGCAGCTTTTCGGCGATTTCCTCAGCGATGCCGACCCAAGTCTCCACCGGCTGCGCCCCGGTCACCACATATTCACGTGCGATGAGAAAGCTCGGCACCGACTGCACGCCCTTGCGCCTTGCATCCATGGCGCGCGAGAAAATATCCGCCCGATCCGCATCAGAGGCCAGCAGACGCAGCGTCGCCGCGCGGTCCATGCCCTGGGCTGCCGCGATATCGGCCAGCACCTCATCTTTTCCGATATCAAGACCATCGCGGAAATAGGCTTTGAAAAGCGCCGAGACCACGGCGGTCTGGCAGCCCTCAAGCCCGGCCCAATGGATCAGGCGATGGGCATTCAGGGTATTGGGCTGCACGCGCATTTTCTCAAGGTTGAACTCAACCCCGGCAAAGGTCGCGGCTTCCATGACGCGGGTATAGGCTTTTGCGGCCTCCATCTGGCCGCCGAATCTGGCTTCCAGAAAATCGCGGCGGTCCACACCTTCGGCCGGGAGATCCGGGTTCAGCATGAAGGGATGCCATTCGATGCGGAAAGGGTGATCGCCGACCTTTTCAAGGGCACGGTCGAGATAGGCTTTGCCGATCATGCACCAGGGGCAGACCGGATCGGAAAAAATGTCGAGGGTGACCATCAGATGTCTCCTGCGGGCGTCGTGGCAAAGCTCTGACGCAGGGCCCGTCGGGCAAGTTTGTTATTCGCGCCCTTTGGCAGCACCGGGATATGGCGATAAAGGCGCGGCTGCTTATAGCGGGCAAGCCGGGTGGCGGCAAAGGCGGCAAGTTCGCCCTCATCGGTTTCGCTGCCGCTGTAGATCAGGGCGATGACGCGGGTCCCGGGCGAGACCTCCACCTCAATGGCGGCCGATTCGCTCACCGCCGGATGGGCGTTCAACGCCTCCTCCACCTCCAGGGGCGAGACCCGAAAGCCCCCGGCGTTCAGCATGTCATCATCGCGGCCCAGATAGGTGATGGCATCATCCTCAGCCATGGCCACGCTGTCGCCGGTGACAAACCACTCGCCCGCGAATTTCGCGGCGGTCTCCTCCGGCTGGCCGTAATAGCCGAGAAACAGCCCCGGATCACTGCGGTGCACCGCAAGCGTTCCGGGCGTGCCGCGGGGCACCGGATCTCCCGCCTCATTCAGAACGGCAATCTGCCGCCCCGGCTGCGGATAGCCTGAGGCCCCCTCAGGCGCGGGCCGCGCGGGGCTGCCTGAGACAAAGGTTGAGCATTCCGACATGCCAAGCGCTTCATAGATCTTCGTGCCGCTGGCCTCTTCCCAGGCCCGCCGGATCTCCGGCGAGAGCTTTTCGCCGGCTGAAAGCCCGTGGCGAAGGCGCGGCAGCGCGGGCAGGGGGGCGCGCAGCATCTGGCGGTAAACCCCCGGCGCTGCAGCAAAAATCGTGGCATCAAACCGCCTGAGCAGCAGCGGCAGCTGCGCCGCCGTAATCCCCTCCGAGGGGATCAGCGCCGTGGCCCCGCAGACCCAGGGGTCCATCAGCCCGGTGCCCAGCGTATAGGTCCAGTTAAAGGCCCCTGCATGCAGCAGCCGGTCCGCCTCTGTCAGCCCGTACCAGCCCTCATACATCATGCCGCGCGCCAGGATCGCGCGATGCGCATGCATCACCGCCCGCGCGCGCCCCGAGGTGCCGGAGGTGAAAATCAGATAGGCCAGCCGGTCCGGATCGCCCGTCTCCCAGTCACAGGGCGGCAGATCGCGAAAACTCTGCAGCCTTTCCAGATCGATCACCGGAAGCTCTGCCCCGCCCGGCAGAGCCACCCCCGGAGCGGCCACAACAGCCGCAGGCGTGATCTGCGCCGACATCTTCGTGATCTCAGCCCCGGTCAGCTGCGACGAGGTGGGAACCGGTACAACCCCCACCGCAATCGCCCCCAGATAGGCCAAGGCAAAATCCACCGTATTGCCAAGCCGCATCAGCAGCCGGTCGCCGGGCTTCAGACCGGCCTGCAAAAGCCCGGTGCCGGTCCCGCGCACCGCGGCTGCCAGTTTGCCGTAAGACCAGCGCTCCGCGCCGGAGAGCTTCAGGATCTGCAGCGCATTCTTCTCAGGCATGCGCTCCGCCGCCGCCAGGACATGAGCAGCCATATTGAAGGCGGCCGGAGCCTGCGGCGGGGTCTGACGAAAGAGCGAATCCAAGCGCGGCTCCGGAACTGAAAAGGCGGGCTCAGCCGCCGGTATGGCTCATATGACGGCGCATCTGACCTTCGACAGTGCGGCGGGAATAGTCGAAATCATGCCCCTTGGGCTTATGGCTGATCGCCGCGCGGATCGCGGCCTTCACATCGGCATCATCACCGCTCTGACGCAGCGGCGCGCGCAGATCGGCCATATCCTCCTGACCGAGGCACATATAAAGCTCCCCCGTGCAGGTCAGCCGGACCCGGTTGCAGCTTTCGCAAAAATTATGCGTCAAAGGCGTGATAAAGCCGATCTTCTGCCCGGTCTCCTCAAGCCGCACATAGCGCGCCGGCCCGCCGGTGCGCTCCGCAAGATCGGTCACGCTGTAGCGCTCAGCATAACGCGCCCGCAGATCCGACAGTGCCCAATACTGATCCAGACGGTTTTCTTCGCCCATCTCGCCCATGGGCATGACCTCAATCCAGGTCAGATCATGCCCCTCAGCCGCACACCATTCGGTCAGGCTGAACTGCTCATCCTCATTAAAGCCCTTCAGCGCCACGGCATTGATCTTGACCCGAAGCCCCGCCGCTTTCGCAGCCGCGATGCCGTCCAGCACCTGCGGCAGACGCCCCCAGCGGGTCACATCGGCAAATTTCGCCGGATCGAGCGTATCAAGGCTGACATTAACCCGCCGGACACCACAGTCCGCCAGTTCGCCCGCAAAGCGCTTCAACTGGCTGCCATTGGTGGTCAGCGTCAGCTCTTCCAGCGCACCAGAAGTCAGATGCCGCGACATGGCGCGGAAAAATTCCATGATGCCGCGGCGTACCAGAGGCTCGCCCCCGGTGATGCGCAGCTTGCGCACGCCCAGTTCGACGAAATTGCTGCACAGCCGGTCAAGCTCTTCCAAAGTCAGAAGATCGGCCTTGGGCAGAAAGGTCATATGCTCCGCCATGCAATATTTGCAGCGGAAATCGCACCGGTCGGTGACGGAGACACGCAGATAAGTGACCGCGCGGGCAAAGGGATCGATGAGCGGAGTATACATGCCCCGGAGTCTAGGCTCCGCGACCCGCCTCGGCAAGGGTCCCGAAGGGCAGGCCGCACGGGGAATTTAATGGACGGCTCCGAAAACTTGCGGCACTCTTGCGGGCATGAAGATGTCACGCGTTGCCCTGGTCCTGGCTCCGATCACACTCGCGCTCTCCGGCTGCGACACCTCTCCTGTTTCTGCCGTGGCGCCGCCGCCTGCACAAAGCGCGGCCCCCGCCGTGCCGCAGCGCATCGCGCCGCCCGCAGGCTCGCGCACGGCCGCCGCCTTCGACCGCACGAGTGCTGCGGAAAAAGCGGCCGCCCTCGCGGCACCCGCCTCGGGCACGGCGCTGGGTCAGGTCACGGTCAGCCTTGGAAATCCCGCCGAACAGGGCTTCTGGCTGCGCTCAGCCCTCGTGAAAGACAAACGCCCCGGCGTGGTGAAACTGGCCTCCGGCAAAACCGCTCAGGTTGATCTGCTGCCACTCACCGGCGGCGGCCCGCAGCTTTCTCTGGCTGCCTACCGCGCCCTCGGTCTTGGCCTGACGGATCTGCCCCAGGTCACCGTTCTCGCCCGCTGAGGCCCGTCACACCGCTTGATTTTGGCTTTTTAAAAATACTCAAAATCTCCCCCGCCCGCCCGAAAGCAGGCGGGGGATTGTGTCTCAACCGCTTCAGCGCAGCACTTTCTCCGCCGCAGCCGCCAGCCGCAGAAGCGGCGCATCCGTCCGGCCCGGCGCCATCAGCATAAAGCCGCAGGATGCCTCCCGCGTCGGCAGGCTCACCGCCGGGGCATCCATCAGATTGCCGATGCGGGTATTGCGCAAAGCCAGCAGGTTCTCGGTCACATAATAGTCACTGTCGCTCATCAGCCGCCCGGCATCGGGCGGCAGGATCGGAGAGGTGGGCAAAGCCACCGCGTCAAAGCCCGCCGTGGCCTTCGCCCAGATCCGGCGGATCTCTTCCAGCCGCCGCCAGGCCGCCACGTAATCCGCCGCCGCCACCCCCGCGCCTGAGCGGAAGCGCTCATAAATCCGCGGGAACATGGCGGCGGGATTGGCCTCAATCACCTCGCGCCAGATGCCCCAGGCCTCAGCGGTAAAGAGAATACCGGCCAGCTGCAGCGCCTCTGCGATCTCGGGCAGGCGGATATGCACGATCCCCGCGCCGCCCGCCGAGAGCCGCTTCAGCCCGTCCTCAAAAGCCCGCGCCGGGGCCTCGCGCAGATCCTCAAGCGCCACACTCTCCAGAACCGCGATGCGGCGGTTGCCGAGTTCCGGCCCCGAAAGATCCGCCGGCTCTTCGCCCTGAAAGGCCGCGAAGGTCAGCGCGCAGTCCTCGACTGTGCGGCAGATCGGCCCCACAGTGTCAAAGCGCTCACAAAGCGGCACCGTGCCGCGCGTATCCACCCGCCCCAGGACCGGCTTATAGCCCACAAGATCATTCCAGGCTGCGGGAATGCGCACCGAGCCCCCGGTATCCGAGCCGATTGAGGCTGCCGCCAGCCCGAAAGCCACCGAGGCAGCCGCCCCCGAAGACGAGCCCCCCGGCACCGCTTTGGGGTCATTGATATTGGGCGATGTCGCGGTCACCGGGTTCAGCCCCAGACCCGAGAAGGCCAGCTCCGACATATGGGTCTTGCCAAGGCAGACCAGTCCCGAGGCGGAGCCCTGCGCCAGAACCGGCGCATCCTCCTGCGGCACCCGGTCTTTCAGCAGCGCGGATCCGGCCTCCGTCGCCACACCGGCGCTGTCAAAGAGATCTTTCCAGCTCACCGGCACCCCGTCGAGCGCCGAGCATCTGGTCCCCGATGTCGCACGATCGCGGGCAGACAGGGCCTCCGCCCGCGCCCGCTCCGGGGTCAGCCGGGCATAGATGCGCCCGGTTTCCGCATGATGTTCCGCCGCCTCAAGAAAGGCCTCCGTCAGCGCAACCGGGTCGATGCGGCCCGCCGCAATACCGCGGCCAAGCTCTGCGGCGCTCGTTTTCAGCCAGTCTGCACTCATGAGATCTCTCCTGGGCCGCTCAGTCCGGGGCGGGTCTTCCGGGGTCGGGCGGAGCTTCCGCCTGCGACGTCGGGGCGCAGGTTATCGCAAAAGCCGTGACCTGCAAGCGGGCGCAAAGGGGCGTATACTGCCGTATGCCGCAGGCGCGGCCTGCCGGGGGCCAGGCGTTACGCCCATTGGCGTATCGGGTTGCAGAGAGTAAGAGAGCAGGCATGATAACAGAACTCGGACATTTCGCGGTCTGTCTTGCGCTCGCGGTTGCGCTGGTCCAGACCATCGTGCCGCTGATCGGCGCACATAAAGGCTGGTCGGGCTGGATGGCGGTGGCCGATCCGGCGGCCGTCACGCAGTTTTTGCTGCTGGGCTTTTCCTTTGCGGCCCTGATGCATGCCTTCATCACCTCGGACTTCTCAGTCGAACTGGTGGTGTCGAACTCGCATACGCTGAAGCCGCTGATTTATAAGATTGCCGGAACCTGGGGCAACCATGAGGGCTCACTGCTGCTCTGGGTGCTGATTCTGGCCTTCTTTGCCGCCTGTGCCAGCTGGTTCGGGGGCAATCTGCCGCCCTCGCTGAAAGCGCGGGTGATCGGGGTGCAGGGTCTGATCGGGGTCGCCTTCCTGACCTTCATGATCTTCACCTCCAACCCCTTTGAGCGTTTCGAAATTCCGCCCATGGACGGGCGCGACCTGAACCCGCTGCTGCAGGACCCGGGCCTCGCCTTCCATCCGCCCTTCCTCTACCTCGGCTATGTCGGCCTTTCGATCACCTATTCCTTCGCCATTGCGGCGCTGCTGGAAGGCCGCGTTGATGCCGCCTGGGGCCGCTGGGTGCGGCCCTGGACGCTGGCGGCCTGGGTCTCGCTGACCATCGGCATCGGCCTTGGGTCCTGGTGGGCCTATTATGAGCTGGGCTGGGGCGGCTTCTGGTTCTGGGATCCGGTCGAAAACGCTTCGTTCATGCCCTGGCTGATCTCGGCGGCGCTGCTGCATTCGGCGATCGTCGTTGAAAAGCGCGAGGCGCTGAAGGCCTGGACGGTGCTGCTGGCGATCATCGCCTTCGGCTTCTCGTTGATCGGCACCTTCATCGTGCGTTCGGGCGTCATCACCTCGGTCCATGCCTTCGCCAATGATCCTGAGCGCGGCATCTATATCCTTGCGCTCTTTGCCTTTTTTGTCGGCGGGGCCCTGATGCTCTACGCCGCCCGTGCGGGCATCATGGAGGCCAAGGGCGTCTTCTCCTCGGTCAGCCGCGAATCGGCGCTGGTGCTGAACAATGTGCTGCTGGCGGTGGCGAGCTTTGTGGTCTTTATCGGCACCATCTGGCCGCTGATCTCTGAGCTGGTCTGGGGTCGCACAGTCTCGGTCGGCCCGCCCTTCTTTAACGCAGCCTTCACGCCCTTTGTGGTGGCGCTGGCGGTCATTCTGCCCTTCGGGGCCATCCTGTCCTGGAAGCGGGCCAAAGCGGATCGCGCATTTGTCTCGCTGCGGGTGGTGCTTTTCCTCTCGGTTGCTGCCGGTGCGCTGGCCTTTTCGCTGCAAAGCGGACGCTCGGCCCTGGGTCCGGTAGGGCTGGCGCTTGGCCTTTGGGTGATCCTCGGGGCGGTGGCGGATCTGTGGCAGCGCAGCGGGCGCGGCACGCTCCTGTCGCGCCTTGGCCGGGTGAGCCGCCTGCCGCGTGCGGACTGGGGCAAAGCGGTGGCCCATGGCGGGCTTGGTGTGACGATCCTTTCGGTCGCGGCCATGCTCTCCTGGCAGGTCGAAGACATCCGCGTTGCGCAGCTCAATGAGCCTTTTGACGTGGGCGGCTATCAAATCACCCTGAAGCAGGTGACCGAAGAGCAGGGCCCGAACTACCGCTCGACCATGGGCTGGCTGGAAGTTGTGGATGGCAATCGCCGCTTCGCGCTGAACCCCGAGCGGCGGTTCTATCCGGCGGCGGGCATGCCCACGACGGAGGCTGGGATCGACTACGGCTTCATGCGCGACGTCTATCTGGTGCTCGGCGATCCGCAGGCCAATGGGGCCTGGACGGTGCGCAGCTATGTCAAACCGCTGGCCAACTGGCTCTGGGCAGGGATCCTGCTGATGTCCTTTGGCGGGCTGATCAGCCTGACCGACCGGCGCTACCGCGTGGCGGCCGGGGCAGGGCGGGAGGCGGCAAAGCCCGTGGCCGCCGAATGATCCGGCTGCTTCGCCCCCTTGCGCTGGCTTTTGCGGTGGCACTGGCGCTGCCCCTGGCCGCGCCGGTGCCGGCTTATGCGGTGCAGCCCGATGAGGTGCTGAAAGATCCGCTGCTCGAAAAGCGCGCTCGCGAGTTGTCGAAGGATCTGCGCTGCCTCGTCTGCCGCAATGAAAGCATCGACGAATCGACCTCTGATCTGGCCCGCGACCTGCGCCTTCTGGTGCGGGAGCGGCTCCTGGCGGGCGATTCCGACAGCGAAGTGATCGACTATCTGGTGGAGCGCTTTGGCGAATATGTGCTGCTGCGTCCGCTGACCGGCGGGGTCAATGTGATCCTCTGGGCGGCGGGGCCGGTGGTCTTCCTTCTGGCCTTCGGGGGCGCGCTGATCTATCTGCGCGGGCGCCGCGACAAGCCGAAAGCGCCCGGTCAGGACGGGTTGAGCGCTGAGGAAGAAGAGCGCCTGGCAAAGATCCTCGCTGAGGACAAGCTGTCCTGACGCAGGGTTCATCTCGCCTTTCCTGACCTGATATGGCCTAAAAAGCCGGTCAGTCAGGGAGGGCAGGATGTCAGAGGAAGTTCTTTATCAGCAAAGCGGGGGCCTTGCGGTCCTGACGCTGAACCGTCCGGCGGTGATGAATGCGCTGACCGGGACTATGCGCCGCCAGCTGGTCGCAGCCTTTGCCCGGGCTGAAAAAGAGGCCCGCGCCATCGTTTTGACCGGCGCGGGGCGCGGGTTCTGCGCGGGCCAGGATCTGGCCGATCTGGGGGGCAGTCTCGAAGGCGTCGATCTCGGACCGCTGCTGCGTGAGGAATATGATCCCGTCCTCAAAGCCATTACCGAAAGCCCCCTGCCGGTGATCGCCGCCGTAAACGGCGTGGCGGCAGGCGCCGGGGCCAGTCTGGCGCTGGCCTGTGACGTGGTAATCGCCACTGAGAGTGCGGTGTTCCTTCAGGCCTTCTCAAAAATCGGTCTGATCCCGGATGCGGGCGGCACCTATACTCTGCCGCGTCAGGTGGGTCTGGCCCGCGCCATGGGCATGGCGCTTTTTGCCGAGCCGGTGAAGGCACGGGATGCGGAAGCCATGGGGCTGATCTGGGAGGCCGTGGCGGATGAGGACTTCGCCGCGCGCTGGCAGGCCCGGGCGCAGCATCTGGCTTCAGGCCCGGGTCTGGCCTTCTCGGGGATCAAACAGGCGATGCGGGCGTCGCAGGGCAATGATCTTGAGGCGCAGCTCGCGCTTGAGGCCGAAATTCAGGCCCGCTGCGGGGCGAGCGCCGATTTCGCCGAAGGTGTTGCGGCTTTCCTTGAAAAGCGCAAAGCGGTCTTTCAGGGGCGCTGAGGCTTGCTGCCGGGGCAGGCCCGGATTAGGTCTGTGGCAGAATTGGCAGGAACCGCTCCGGAGATTTCGGGGCGGCTCAGGAGTAAAGATGATGACCGGACTTCCCGCCCTGCGCGGCTCTGTGATGGCGGGCAAAGCGCTCAGCGATCTGACCTGGCTGCGCGTGGGCGGCCCCGCCGATGCGGTGGTGCTCCCCGCAGATGAGGCTGATCTGGCGCAGTTTCTCGCAGCCCTTCCGGCCGATGTGGCGGTCTTTCCGCTGGGGGCCGGGTCGAACCTGATCGTGCGCGATGGTGGCCTGCGGGCCGTGGTCATCAAGCTTGGCCGCGCCTTTATGGATGTCTCAGTTGAGGGCGATCTGGTCATTGCCGGGGCGGCGGCCTTAGATGCGCGGGTCGCGCAGACGGCGGCTCAGGCGGGGCGTGATCTGACTTTCCTGCGCACCATCCCCGGCTCAATCGGCGGGGCGGTGCGGATGAACGCGGGCTGCTATGGCACCTATGTGGCCGATCACCTGGTTGAGGTGCGGGTGGCACTGCGCTCGGGCGAAATCGTCACGCTGTCGGCTGCGGATCTGAACCTGCGCTACCGTCAGTCGGACCTGCCGGAGGGTGCGGTGATCCTCTCGGCGGTTTTCCGCACGCAGGCAGGCGCGCCTGCAAATCTGGAAGCCCGCATGGCCGATCAGCTGGCAAAGCGCGATGCGACCCAGCCGGTGAAGGACCGCACCGCAGGCTCGACCTTCCGCAATCCGGCAGGTTTTTCCAGCACCGGAAGGGCGGATGACACCCATGATCTGAAAGCCTGGAAGCTGATCCAGGACGCGGGCATGAAGGGCGTAAGCCTCGGCGGAGCGCAGATGTCGGAAAAACACGCCAACTTCCTGACCAATACCGGTGGTGCCACCGCCGCAGAGCTTGAGGGCCTGGGCGAGCAGGTGCGAAAAAGGGTTTTCGATACGGCCGGAATATGGCTAGAGTGGGAAATCATGCGCGTGGGTGAGCCTTCGGGCGCATCTGAGGCGCAGTAACGGGATCGCATCCCCCGAACACCCCGGACTTTGGGTGACAGGCCGGAGCCGCGCAAAGCGGCCCGCACAGAAGACCCGGGAATTTCCCCGGCAATAACAGGCCGTAAGGCTATGAGGCAGTGAGTAAATGGCGGGCAGTTCGGACAGAGCAGCCGCCAGAGTGGCAGTTCTGATGGGGGGACGTTCCGCAGAGCGGGAAGTTTCTCTGTCCAGTGGGCGCGAATGCGCCACCGCTCTGCGTGCGGCGGGATATGAGGTTGTCGAGGTCGATGCGGACCGCGATCTGGCAGCGCGTCTGCAGGACCTCGCTCCCGATGTGGTTTTCAACGCGCTTCACGGCCGTTACGGCGAGGATGGCACCGTTCAGGGCCTGCTCGAGTGGCTCGGGATTCCCTATACCCATTCCGGGGTGCTCGCCTCTTCCATTGCGATGGATAAGGAGCGCTCCAAACAGGTCTATCGCGCCGCCGGTCTGCCGGTGGTGCCAAGCCTGGTGGCGGATCGCGATGAGGTGCGGGCGCGCCATGTCATGGCACCGCCCTATGTGGTCAAACCCTTCAATGAAGGCTCTTCGGTCGGCGTTTACATCGTCAATGAAGGCTCCAATCAGCCGCCGCAACTCTCTGATGAGATGCCCGCGCGGGTCATGGTTGAGGCCTTTGCCCCGGGGCGTGAACTGACCTGTGCGGTTCTCGGCGACCGGGCTCTGGCGGTGACCGATATCATCACCGAGGGCTGGTACGACTATACCGCGAAATATTCGGTGGGCGGCTCACGTCATGTGATCCCGGCAGAGCTTCCCTCTGAGATCACTGCCGCCATCATGGATTACGCCCTGCGCGCCCATCAGGCGCTTGGCTGCCGCGGGCTTTCGCGCACGGATTTCCGCTGGGATGAAAGCCGTGGCCTGGATGGTCTGATCCTACTGGAGACCAATACCCAGCCCGGTATGACGCCGACCTCGCTTGCGCCCGAACAGGCGGCGCATTGCGGGATCAGCTTCCCGGACCTCTGTAAATGGCTGGTGGAGGATGCTTCATGCGACCGCTGAGCGGTGCACCGAAGTCCTCTCCCCCGGGCCGGCGCGATCCGGCTCCCTCCCGCTGGGCGTATCGTTGGTCGCGCCTCTGGCTGACGCCGGGGTTTCGCACCCTGGTCCGCGTGGGCCTGCCGATCGCGGTGACCGCGATGATCGCCGGTGGCTGGCTGGCCTCTGAGACCCGCCGTGCGGCGCTGATCTCCACCTATGAAAGCCTGCGCGATCAGTTTCAGGAACGCCCTGAGTTTATGGTGAACCTGGTCTCCATCGAGGGCGCCTCGCCGGTTCTGGCTGAGGCGATCCGGGTGGGTCTGGCGTTGCCTTTGCCGCAGTCGTCTTTCCGAATTGATCTGGAGGGCGCGCGCAAGCGGGTGGAAAGCTTTGACGCCGTGCGTCGCGCTGAGCTGCGCATCCTGCCCGGCGGCGTGCTGCAGGTTTCCGTGACGGAACGGGTTCCGGCCCTTGTCTGGCGGGCGCCCGACGGGCTCTGGCTGATTGATGAGGGCGGGCACCGCGTGGCACAGATCGGGGCGCGGTCATTGCGCGGGGATCTGCCGCTGATCGCCGGTGAGGGGGCGGATCAGGCGGTGGCGGAGGCGCTGGAGCTGATCTCGGCGGCAAAGCCGCTGACCGACCGGCTGCGGGGCCTTGTGCGGATGGGAGAGCGCCGCTGGGATGTGGTTCTTGACCGTGACCAGCGCATTCTTCTGCCCGAGGCGAACCCGGTTCGCGCGCTTGAGCGCATTCTGGCGCAGGACCAGGCCACGGGGCTTTTCAGCCGTGATGTTCTTGCGGCCGATCTGCGCTCTGACCGCCGTCTGACCATCCGGATTTCGCCGGAAGGTGCAGAAAATCTTCGTAAAATCCGACTTGCTCAGACCGGAGGATAAGAGACGTGACAGACCTCTATCACTCGCAGCGTGCCATGCGGCAGATGCGCAAAGCGGCCATGCAGCGCGGCGTTGTGGCCGTTCTGGATGTGGGCAGCTCCAAGATTGCCTGCATGGTGCTGCGCTTTGACGGCCCCGACCGCAACCGCTCTGAGGATGGGGTCGGCCCCCTGGCCGGGCAGTCGCAGTTCCGGGTGATCGGCGCGGCCACCACCCGCTCGCGCGGGATCCGCTTTGGGGAGGTTGAGGGGCTGCAGGAGGCCGAACGCGCCATCCGCACCGTGGTGCAATCGGCGCAGAAAGCGGCCGGACAGCGCGTCGATCACGTCATCGCCTGTATGTCGGGCGCCAGCCCGCGCAGCTATGGGCTTGCCGGGGATATCCCGCTGACCGATAACGTCGTGACCGAACAGGACATTGCCCGCGTTCTGGCCGCCTGCGAGATGCCCGATATCGGCGAGGGGCGAGAGGTGCTGCACGCGCAGCCGGTGAACTTCGCGCTCGACAACCGCTCGGGGCTGTCGGACCCGCGCGGGCAGATCGGGCATCATCTCTCGGTCGATATGCACCTTCTGACGGTCAACCGCTCAGCGGTGGAATGTCTGCTGCACTGCCTGAAGCGCTGTGACCTGGAGGTCGCGGGGATCGCCTCTTCGGCCTATGTCGCCGGTCTCGCCGCGCTGGTGGAAGATGAGCAGGAACTCGGTTCTGCCTGTATCGACATGGGGGCAGGGGCCACCGGTATCTCGATCTTCATGCGCAAGCATATGATTTACGCCGATACCGTGCGGATGGGCGGTGATCTGGTCACCCGCGATATCGCCATGGGTCTGCAGATCCCGCTGCCCCAGGCTGAGCGGATCAAGACCTTCCACGGCGGCGTTCACGCCACCGGCATGGATGACCGCGAGATGATCCCCCTGACCGCCGATACCGGCGACTGGGAGAAGGACAGCCGCAAAGTCTCGCGCACCGAGCTGATCGGCATCATGCGCCCCAGGGTTGAAGAGATTCTCGAGGATGCGCGTCAGCATCTGGATGCGGCGGGCTTTGAACATCTGCCCTCGCAGCAGATCGTTCTGACCGGCGGCGGATCGCTTATTCCGGGCGTCGATATGCTGGCGGCGCGCATCCTCGGGCAGCGCGTGCGCCTTGGTCGCCCGCTGCGTGTGCAGGGGCTGCCGCAGGGGGCGGCGGGCGCGGGTTTTGCAAGTGCGGTGGGGCTTTGCCTCTTTGCCGCGCATCCTCAGGACGAGTGGTGGGACTTCGAGATCCCCTCAGATCGCTACCCCGCCCGCTCTCTGCGCCGCGCGCTTCGCTGGTTCCGCGACAACTGGTGACCACCAGACCCAGGGAATTGAGCGAAATCCCGCTCCCGATGGCGGAAATGCGTCAATATTTGGACTGGAAGTCGGTTTTCCAGGTGACGTTCCGGTCTGCTGCGGGTAGAATCAAACCAGATAAAAGGCCTCGGTCACGGGGTTGGTGGCGGCACAGTCAACAAGGCAGGCGGCGAGTATGGCGTTGAATCTTCTCATGGCGGACGACGGGGCCGAACTGAAACCCCGGATCACGGTATTCGGCGTCGGCGGCGCTGGTGGGAATGCGGTCAACAATATGATCGACCAGCAGCTTGAGGGCGTTGAGTTCGTCGTGGCGAATACCGACGCGCAGGCGCTGGCGCAAAGCCGCGCCTCGCATCGCGTGCAACTGGGCGCGCGGGTTACCGAAGGCCTGGGCGCAGGGGCTAAGCCGCAGATCGGTGCAGCCGCTGCCGAAGAGTCGATTGAACAGATCGTCGATCACCTGGCCGGCGTGCACATGTGCTTCATCACCGCCGGTATGGGCGGCGGCACCGGCACCGGTGCGGCCCCGATCATCGCTCAGGCTGCGCGTGAACTCGGCGTTCTGACCGTTGGCGTCGTGACCAAGCCCTTCGCCTTTGAAGGGGCCAAGCGCATGCGTCAGGCCGATGACGGCGTTGAGGCGCTGCAGAAGGTCGTCGATACGCTGATCATCATTCCGAACCAGAACCTCTTCCGTCTGGCGAATGAAAAGACCACCTTCACCGAAGCCTTCGCCATGGCCGATGATGTGCTCTATCAGGGCGTCAAAGGCGTGACCGACCTGATGGTCCGGCCGGGCCTCATCAACCTCGACTTCGCCGACGTCCGCTCGGTGATGGATGAGATGGGCAAAGCCATGATGGGCGCCGGTGAGGCCGAGGGCCAGAACCGCGCCATTGAGGCGGCTGAGAAAGCCATCGCCAACCCGCTCCTTGATGAGATCTCGCTCAACGGTGCGAAGGGCGTGCTGATCAACATCACCGGCGGCTATGATCTGACCCTGTTTGAGCTGGATGAGGCTGCAGGCCTGATCCGTGAGAAAGTGGATCCGGACGCCAATATCATCGTGGGTTCTACCATGGATCCGTCGATGGATGGCCGCATCCGCGTGTCGGTTGTTGCAACCGGCATCGACGCCGCGGCCCGTCAGATGGAAGCCGCAGCGCGTCAGGCCGCTGCAGCCGCACCGGCTCCGCAAGCCGCTCCGGCACCGATGCAGCAGATGGCACCGGCACCGCAGCAGCGCGCCGCCTTCCAGCCGGGCTATCAACCCGCCGCGCAGCATCACCAGCCCGCCGCTCCGGTCGAGCAGCCTGCACCGCAGCAAAGCTGGCAGCAGCCCGCCGCCGCTGCACCGCAGCCGCAGGAGAGCTACGAGCGTCAGGCCTATGAGGCCCCGGTTCAGCATCACCAGCCCGCAGCCGAGCCGGATCTGCCGCCGCCTGCCTACCAGCCGCAGACCCGCGCCCCGGCGCCGATCCAGCAGCCGGTTCAGCAGCCGATGCACCGTCAGGCCCCTTCGGCCATCGAGGGGGACGCCGGCGAATTCATGGCGCCGCGCCGTGCCCCGGCAGGCACCCCCTCGCCGGAAGCTCTCGCCCGTCTGCGCGATGCGGTGTCTCGCACGCCTTCGCAGCCGATGCAGCAGCGCGCCGCCGCGCCGCAGCCCGCAGCCCCCCGCCAGGAAGAGCCGGTGCGCTCGCGCTTTGGTCTGGGTTCGCTGATCGGCCGTATGGCGGGTCACGCGCCCGAGCCCGCTCCGGCCCCCGCGCCGCAGCCCCAGGCGCAGCCGCAGATGCGCGTTCAGCCGCAGGCTCCGGCCCATGGCAGCTATGAGGATGAGCAGGATCACGACAGCGATCGCATCGAGATTCCGGCGTTCCTGCGTCGTCAGGCCAATTAATCCCTGTAACATTGCGTGATCGAAAGCCGGGGGGAAACCCCGGCTTTTTGTTATTTTTCAGCGACTTAACGTGATTGTTTCAAATGTTTCAGCCCCGTTACAGGGCGAAGGAATGTGTGAGTTGCCGTTCATGCTGCACTCGCATAGCTAATAATCCGTAACGCGGCGCAGACCGCAGTGAAAAATACGGCAGGGATTGCCCGTGGGATGTCCCACATCGCGCAAGCGAAAATGAGCAGACGGAGTTGAACGTGCAAAGCACTCTCGGAACGTCAGTTGTGTTTGACGGTGTTGGTCTCCATTCGGGGGCTCCTGTTCGCATGACCGTGCATCCGGCACCGGCGAACTATGGCATCGTGTTTTTCCGCACCGACCTGCCTGAGGCCGAACAGCGTCTGCCGGCCAAATGGGACCAGGTGGTGCCGTCCAAACTCTGCACCCTGCTGTCGAACGCATCGGGCGCGACCCTTTCCACCGTTGAGCATATCATGGCGGCGCTTACCGGCTGTGGCGTGCACAATGCCCGCATCGAAGTCACCGGCCCGGAAGTTCCAATCCTTGACGGCTCCTCGGCCCCCTTCGTGCGGGAGTTTCTGCGCGTGGGTCTGATCGCCTCGCAGGTTCCGGTGCGTGTGCTCAAGATCCTCAAAGCGGTTGAAGTGCGCGATGGCGAGGCCGTGGCCCGCCTTGAGCCCGCCGATTCGATGGAAATGAATTTTGAGATCGATTTCGCAGATGCCGCGATCGGTCATCAGGAAAAACAGCTCAATCTGACCAATGGCACCTTCGTGCGTGAGCTGTCGGACAGCCGCACCTTCTGCCGTCAGGCGGATGTGGATTTCATGCAGACCCATGGTCTGGCGCTCGGCGGCACGCTGGAAAATGCGGTCGTGGTTGACGGTGACCGCGTCCTCAGCCCCGGTGGTCTGCGCTACCGCGATGAGCCGGTGCGTCACAAGATGCTCGACGCGCTCGGGGATCTGGCGCTTGCCGGTGGCCCAATTCAGGGTCGCTACACCGGGATTCGTGCGGGTCACGCCATGACCAACCGCCTGCTTCGGCAGCTTTTTGCCACTCCGGGGGCCTGGATCTGGACGGAAGTCACCGCGCGTTCGGGTCGGAAACTGCCCGGCGCAGGCGTCACCATGGCGGATCTGCCCACCGGGTCCGAACTGATGCCGGCCTGAACACGCTCCAGGCGTGAAAGGCGTTTTGCGCACTGAATTTTTCTGTGCTAGGTGTCAGAACAGAGGCAGCGGAAGGCCGGGGAGGAACCGCCCCGGGCTGACTGTACGTTCAGGCCGCAGGAGCAGACGTAACAATGACGGGTTGGGCCAAAGGCGCCAGATATGTGGCGGCAGTGCTGGCGATCGGGCTGGCTGCGGGCTGTGCATCGAAAAGCGACGAGTCACTTAATCTCGAAGCGATGCAGGCCAGTGAAATCTTCGCTCTGGGTGAGCGCGAGATGAAGCGCGATCCCCGCAAGGGCGACGGCGGTAAATATTTTGCCGAAGTTGAGCGTCTTTACCCCTATTCTGAATGGTCCAAACGCGCGCTGGTGATGCAGGCCTATGCCTTCCATCAGCAAAAGAAATACGAAGAGGCCCGCAGCGCGGCACAGCGCTATCTCGACCAGTATCCGGGCGAGGAAGATTCGGCTTGGGCGCAGTATCTGCTGGCGATCTCTTATTACGATCAGATTGATGACATCGGCAAAGACCAGGGCCTGACCTTCCAGGCGCTTCAGGCCCTGCGCGTTGTGATCGAAGAATACCCCGACAGCGAATATGCCCGCTCGGCGACGCTGAAATTCGATCTCGCTTTCGACCATCTGGCCGGAAAAGAGATGGAGATCGGGCGCTATTACCTGCGCCGCGGCCATTACACAGCTGCGATCAACCGGTTCCGCGTGGTGGTTGAGCAGTTCCAGACCACCAGCCACACGCCCGAAGCGCTTCACCGTCTGGTGGAAAGCTATCTCGCGCTTGGCCTGACTGGTGAGGCGCAGACGGCAGGGGCCATTCTGGGTCACAACTTCCGTGGCTCGCCCTTCTATGACGACAGCTACCGCCTGCTGACCGGTCGCGGTCTGAGCCCGGTGGCCGAAGGTCAGGGCTGGCTGCAGACCGTCTATCGGCGCACGATCCAGGGGAAATGGCTCTGAGCCATTCCCCGACTGCCGCTTCGCCCTGCTGACGACCAAGACGACGACGACCCCGGAAGAACCCGATGCTGCGCAGTCTGACCATTCGCGATATGCTGCTCATTGACCGGCTGGAGCTTGATCTGCGGCCGGGCCTGAATGTGCTGACCGGTGAGACCGGGGCGGGGAAGTCGATTCTGCTCGACTGTCTGGGCTTTGTGCTGGGCTGGCGCGGGCGTGCGGATCTGGTGCGTCAGGGCGCGGATCTGGGCGAAGTGATTGCCGAATTTGATCTGCCTGCCGGGCATGGCGCGGAAGCCGTGCTGCGTGAGGCCGGGATTGAAGCCGAAGACACCCTGATTCTGCGCCGCACCGTCACCCCTGAGGGGCGTCGTCAGGCCTGGGCCAATGACCGCCGCGTCGGCGCCGAACTTCTGCGCAATCTCTCAGATCATCTGGTCGAACTGCATGGCCAGCATGATGACCGTGGCCTGCTGGACCCAAAGGGCCACCGGGCGCTGCTGGACGACTTCGCAGGCTCAGCGCCGCTGCTGGCGGAGGTGCGCTCTGCCTTTAGCGCCCTCAGCCGCGCGCGTCGCGACCGTGAGACGGCGGAAAGCCATCTTCAGCAGTTGAAGGCCGAAGAAGATTTCCTGCGCCATGCCGTGGGTGAACTCGACAAGCTTGCCCCCGAACCGGGTGAGGATGCGGTCCTTGATGTGCGCCGCCGCGCGCTGCAGCAGGCCGAGAAAGTCCGTGAAGATATGGCCCGCGCCGTTCAGGCGCTCTCGCCCCAGGGCGCGGAAGGCGTGCTGCGCGATGCGCAGCGCTGGCTGGAAGGCGCGGCAGAGCGGGGCGCTGCCGTCTTTGAGGGCCGTCTTGATGCGCCGCTGGCCGCGCTGACCCGCGCCATGGCCGAACTCTCCGAGGCGCAGGCCGGGATCGATCACGCGCTTGATGTGCTCGACGCCGATCCGTCAGAGCTTGAGCGCGTGGAAGAGCGGCTCTTTGCCATCCGCGCCATGGCCCGCAAACATTCGGTGACGCCCGATGATCTGGGGCTCCTGACTCAGGATCTGCGCCGCCGTCTGGATGCGCTCGACGGCGCTGACCGCGATATGGCCGCGCTGGAGAAGGCCGAAAGCACCGCCCGCGCCGCGCATCTGGCGCTTTGCGCAAAGCTGACCGCGCTGCGCACGGAAGCTGCGGCCCGCCTCGACCAGGCCATGGCGGCAGAACTTGCGCCGCTGAAAATGGAGCGTGCGGTCTTTCGCACCGAAGTGCGCCCCGATACGCCGGGCCAGGAGGGCGCGGATGCCGTGGCCTTCACCGTGGCGACCAACCCCGGCGCGCCTTCCGGTCCGCTCAACCGCATCGCCTCGGGCGGGGAATTGTCGCGCTTCCTGCTGGCGCTGAAGGTCTGCCTCACTGAGGGCACCTCGGGCCTCACGATGATCTTTGACGAAATCGACCGCGGTGTCGGCGGGGCGACCGCTGATGCCGTGGGCCGCCGTCTGCGTCGTCTGGCCGAAGAGGCGCAGGTCCTGGTCGTCACCCACAGCCCGCAGGTCGCGGCCCTTGGGGCGCATCACTGGCGGGTGGAAAAGCGGGTGATTGATGAGAAAACCCTCTCAACCATCACGGGCCTCGATGCGGCAGAGCGCGTCGATGAAGTGGCGCGCATGATTTCGGGCGATCAGATCACCGATGCGGCACGCGAAGCCGCCCGCGCCCTCATTGAGGCCTGACCACTGGTCTTTGCGTCCGCGCCGGGTGTAGCCTCGCGCCATGCCAGCCGGGAGAGCTTTCATGACCGATATCACCGAGATCCGCGCCGCCGCCGCCCGTGGGGCAGGCCATCTGCGCCGCACGCCGCTTCTGTCCTCGCCCTTCCTTGATGAGATCGCGGGGCGGCGGGTGCTGGTAAAGGCGGAATGCCTGCAGCAGACCGGATCTTTTAAGTTTCGCGGGGCCTGGTCGGCACTCTCGGCCCTTGCGCCGGAGGTGCGCGCCCGTGGGGTGATCGCTTATTCCAGCGGCAACCACGCCCAGGGCGTCGCCCTTGCGGCAAAGCTGCATGGCACCTCTGCGGTGATCGTGATGCCGAAAGACGCGCCCGCGCTGAAAATCGCCAATACCCGCGCCTATGGCGCCGAAGTGGTGCTTTACGACCGCGCCACGGAGGACCGTGATGCCATCGGTCAGGCCATCGCCTCTGAGCGCGGGCTGACGCTGATCAAACCCTATGATGAGCCGATGGTGATTGCGGGGCAGGGCACCTCCGGCCTCGAGATCGCGGAACAGGCGGCAGAGCTGGGCGTGACCACAGCCGATGTGCTGATCCCCTGCGGCGGCGGTGGTCTGACCGCAGGCGTGGCCCTTGCCCTTGAGGCCACGGCCCCCGGCCTGCGCGCCCGCCCCTGCGAGCCCGAGGGCTATGACGACACCGCCCGCTCGGTGAAAGCCGGTGAGCGGCTGTCGAATGCCAGCAGGGCCAGCTCGCTTTGCGATGCCATCGTCACGCCGACGCCGGGGGTGCTGACCTTCCCGATTCAGCAGCGCCTCTCCGGCCCCGGCATTGTCGTCACCGAAGAAGAAGTGCTCCGCGCCATGGCGCTGGCCTTTCAGCGGCTGAAAATCACCATCGAGCCGGGCGGGGCCGTGGGCCTTGCAGCGGCTTTGTTCCACAGCGCAGAGATCGAAGGGGATGCGGTCATCTGCATCGCCTCGGGCGGCAATGTCGACACCGAGGTCTTCCTGCGCGCGCTGCACCTGCCGGAGAGCTGATGCCCTTTCTCGACCTGCCCGACCATCGTCTCCACTGGTGCGAAGAGGGGGATCCCCGGGGCGCACCGGTGGTCTTTGCCCATGGCCTCGGCACCCGCCTTGAGCTTTGGGAGGAGGTGGTGGCCGCTCTGCCGCAGAAGTTCCGGCTGATCCGCTTTGACCTGCGCGGTCACGGCGGATCGGAGGGTCCGCCTGCGCCCTGGTCGATGGGGGCGCTGGTGCGCGATGCTGAGGCGCTGATGGATCATCTCGCCCTGCGCGACTGTGTCTTTGTCGGCCACTCGCTGGGCGGCATGATCGCCCAGGCCCTGGCGGTCAAGCGGCTCGATCTGGTGCGGGCGCTGGTGCTCTGCGGCACAGCCACCAAGATCGGCACGGCGGAGACCTGGGCCGCGCGGGCCGAACTGACCCGCGCAGGCGGCATGGAGGCAGTGGCTGCGGCTGAACTTCAGCGGTGGTTTCCGCGATTCGCGCAAAAGTCCAGGCCGGCTGAGGTTGCGCGGGACATGCTGCTGTCGATGAAGGATGAGAGCTATCTGGCCGCCTGCGGGGCCATTGCCGGGACCGATTTCTATGCCACCACCGCGCGGCTGACGCTGCCTGCGCTGGTGCTCGCGGGCGCGAATGACGGGGCAACCCCGCCCGATATGCTGCGCGAGACGTCTGACCTGATGGCGGGAGCCGATTTTGTGCTGCTGCGCGGGGCGGGCCATCTCGCATCGCTCGACCGGCCGGAGGATTTCGCCCGGGAACTCGGCGCATTCCTGGACCGAATCGGCCATGCGTTTCATGAGCCCGCGCCCCGCGATCCGATGGGTGGTTGCGGCGAGGGCTGTGGCTGTGGCTCTGACCACGATCACGATCACGATCACAATCACAATCACAATCACCACGCTCCTCACGCCGGATGCGGCCACAGCCATTGATCGCGCCTTGCACCTCAGCCCGGTTTGGCAAAAGCTGACCGCGCCAGAGGGAGGGATACATGGCGCATTTTCTGTTGATCCACGGCTCCTGCCACGGAGCCTGGTGCTGGGACTATCTGCGGCCTGAGCTGGAACGCCTGGGCCACAGCGTGCAGGCCATCGATCTGCCGGGCGCGGGCGCAGATCCGACCGACCGGGCGGAGGTAACGCTGGATCTCTATGCACAGGCGGTGCTCGCGGCGCTGCGCGAGCCGGCCATTCTCGTGGGGCATTCGATGGGCGGCTATCCGATCACGGCCGCGGCTGAGGCCGACCCCTCGCAGATCCGGGCGCTCGTCTATCTCTGCGCCTATCGTCCGGTCTCGGGGCTTTCGCTGGCGCAGATGCGCCGGCTTGCGCCGCGCCAGCCGCTTCAGGGGGCGCTTGATATCCTGGGAGAGAGCTTCCTGTTCAAAGCCGACCGTGCGGCGAAACTGCTGGCGCAGGATTGCTCTGAAGAGATCCAGGCCTGGCAGATCGCCTCGCTCACGCCCCAGCCGATCCGCCCGCAGGAAGAGCCGCTGAGCGTAACCGAGCGCTCGCGCAGCCTGCCGCAGTTCTATCTGCGCTGTGCGCAGGATCAGACGATCCCGCCGGAGTATCAGGCGCAGATGGCCGCCGATCTGCCCCCGGGGCGGCATCGCGTGTTGCCCGCCTCGCATTCGCCCTTTCTCTCGATGCCCGCCGTTCTGGCGCAGCATCTGTCTGAAATCGCCGCAGAGCTTGACGGCTGATATAAAAAACGGCCCGCGCCGTAAGGCGGGGGCCGGTTCTGAAGATCCGGTCCGGGGTCTGATCAGCCGCGCGGCAAAGCCAGCTGCCGGACCGAGCTGCCCTTTTGATAGCTGAGATTGCTGGCGCCGATGGCGGTGACGCGGCCACCGTCCACCCGGTCGCCCACTTTGACGCGAACCACGCGGCCACCGCCTTCGCGCACCAGGGCGTAGCGTTGCGAGGCGGTGCCGAAGACGCCGATCAGATTGACCTGAGACAGATTGATCGCGCGGGTCAGCGTTGCCTGGCGTGCGACCGAGGCCTGGGTCGGAATGCGAGGCGCGGCGCGGGTGATCTCCGGTTCGCCATCATCGTCTTCGGGGCTGCTTTCGTTTGCATTCGGCGGAGCGCTGTTGCGGCGCGGCGCAGCCGGAGCGGCTGCGGCCTGACGCAGTTGCGGCGGGGCCGCGATCGCCGCGGCAGGGACCACGGAGGCCAGCGCACCCGGGCGGGCCGCCGGGCGGCGTGTGGCCGGAAGCGCGCTGTCCGCCGAAACGAGAGAGGCCGCGCTGGCCGCAGCCGCCGCGGCCTCAGCCAGGCTTTGCGCTTTTTCGCTCTCGCTCAGGCGGCGGGCGGCGGTCTCGGCAGCGGCGTTGCGCGCCGCAGGACGCCGGGTTGGCGCGCCGGGGATCAGGACCTCAGCGGTCGTGGTCTCCGGCTCGGTCGCGACCGTGCCCTGAACGGCGCCCTGATCGGACGGGGCGCCGGTTTCGGGGCGAAATTTCGGGCGAAAGCGGGTGAGGCTGTTATCGGGCTCAAAGCTGCCGGAGGCTTCGGCGGTGCTTTCCGGTGCGGTGGCCTCCGCCGGGGCGGCAGGGCTCGCCTCGGCGGAGGCGGGGCGGGCCGGAGGCACCTTTGCGGGGCGGGCAGCGACCAGAAGGATGCCATCGGGGGTGATGACGCCCTCTGCCGTGGGCAGAATGCGGCCTTCGCTGTCAAACTGATAAAGCGCGCCCAGGGCCGGCAGCGCGCCGACCGGCGCGGGGGCCGGGTCGTGATTGGCGGTCGAAACGGAGGCGCTTTGCACCGGCTGCGGTGCGGGCAGGCCTGCCAGCGGCGTATCAGCGCCGGGCAGGGTCAGCTCATCCACACTCAGCCCCGCAGTGCTTTGCGGGGCCGTCTCGGGCAGAGCCGCCGTGACCGGCGCCTCGGCTGCAGTTTCGTCCACAGGGACGGGCAGGGGCTGGGCTTCCGCCGTCTCAGGGAGGGCGGGGGCCGGGGTCTCGGTTGCTGCTTCCGGCAAAGCTGCGGTCTCAGGCAGGGCCGCGGGTTCCGCTTCCCCGTCTGCGGGGGGGGCTGCGGGCAGCAGATCCGCCTCGGTCAGATAATCGCCGTCCTGCGCCAGAGTAAGCGGGGCTGTCTCCCCTGCAGCCCCCTGATCGGCGGGGCTTTCAAGGAAAATCGCGGCCCAGATCGCCACGGCCAGCAAAAGCGCAAGCAGCACGCCGGTCATTGCAAGGCCGAGATAACGCGGCTTGCCGCCGACCTCGCGGCTGCGGCGCCCGTAGACGGTCATGGCCTCCGCCTCACTGGCGGCGGGTTTGACTTTGGCACGCGGGCCGGTGGCAGTGATCTGTGGCGGCACGGCGGCGGCTGCGGGGCGGGTCGCTGCGGGTTTATCGCCACGACGGCGCGGCGGGGGCTGATCGAGGGCCTTGCGCAGACGCTCAGGTGCGGCGGGCGCAGGCGGCACTTTCGGGCTGAGGCGCGGTGCCCGCGGGGCAGCCGGAGTGGCCATCGGGCCGGGCGTAAGCGAGGCGGCCAGAGCGTCTTTCGTCGCGGCGAGGATCTCTTCGGTGTCGCCGGGCCAGGATTCGGTCAGCTCTGCCGGATCGCTTTCAGCGGCAATCGCCTCAGAGATGCTGATATCTTCACTGTCAGGCCGTGCAGAGGTCTCCGCCGGTTCTGCGGAAGCCTCCTCCGGCGCCTCTGCGGCGGCTGCGGCAGCAAGGCGTTCGGCGAGGGTCGCAGGGGCCGGGGTGGCGGTCTGCGGCCGCGAGGCCAGTTCTGCCAGCAGGCGGGCTGCGGGCGAGACATCGCTGGGGGCGGGGGCCCAGTCCGAATGCTCATAAAGCGGCGCGTCAGCGGGGGGCGCGTCGATGATATGTGCGGCAGCGGGCAGCTCCGGCTCATCCTCCGGCGCGCCGTCGGTTTCAAATTCAGCGTCCGAGGCGAGTTCTTCAGAGAGCGATCCCGGCTGCCAGAGCGGCTCAGCCTCGGCAGCATCTGCGAAAACGCTTTCCGCCGTGGGCGCGGCAGGCCAGACCGGCTCAGGCTCAGGCTCAGGCTCAGGCTCAGGCTCAGGCTCAGGCTCAGGCGCGGGTCCGGTTTCGGGTTCCGGCGTGATTTCCGGTTCGGCGACGGGCTCGGCTTCCACAACAGGGTCTGCAACCGATGCCTCAGCCTCAGCCTCAGCCTCAGCCTCAGCCTCAGCCTCGGGCAGGTCCGCGTCTTCGGCAGCAGGCGCGTCATCGCTCAGTCCGGTGGCAGCGGCCACTACCGCAGCCCCGGCCAGGGCAGCCGCGGGGGGCAGCGCATCCGGGCTGTCCCCGGGGGGCAGGATCACCAGCGGGCCGGTTTCGCGCGACGGGCGCTCAGTCTCCGGCAGAGCGGCGCTGGCGTCGGTCAGGCCAAACCAGGCAAGACCGATGAAGGCATCGCCCTCAGGATGGGCGGCGAAGGCGGCGGGGTTGAAGCGATAATCGCGGCCAAAGCCCTCGGCCTCTGCCAGGGTCTCACGGGCGGCGGCGGCGATGCGGATCACGCCGTTGCTGTCGGCCCAGTCATAGACCAGGTCTTCGATGGCATAGGGGGTACGGCCCTCAAGGGCCTCAATCACCCGGGCCTCGCGACCCTCAGGCTCGGTGTCACCGGCTTCAATCGCGGTATAGAGAACTTCGCTGTTGGGAAGGATCAGCAGCGTGCTGAACCCCTCGGGCGCGAGATCCTGCGCCTGGCCGCGCAGGGCGCCCAGCGAATCCATAAGATCGGGATCGTCAAAGCGGACAGATCCGAGAGAGGTCCAGCCGTGGGAAAGGCGGTGCAAAAGACCGACGCTGTCCTGGCTGAAAAGAAGGGCGAATGAAGGCTTCATGCGTCTTACTATGTACCGGTGCGCGCGGGCTTACCACTGGGACGTGAGGGGTCTCCTGTTACGTATAGCAGGATTTTGCCAAGTAAAAGAAAATCTGCCAGGAATTCATCAACCTGCTGCGTCATACTCTCATCGATGCATCAAAGGAGTGAAACGATGCGCAGGATGTTCTCAGCGGTCCTTGCCGCTGTCGTGATTTCTCAGCTGGCCGCAGCGCCGCTGCTGGCATCGGAGGTGAAGCCCGTGATTACCGTAACCGGACAAGCGGGGGTGAAGGTTGCCCCCGATATGGCCACGCTCCGCATCGGGGTTGAGACCCTGGAAGCGACGGCGGCAGAGGCGATGGAGAAAAACAGCGCGCAGATGCGCCGCGTGCAGGAGGCTTTGCGCGCCGCAGGGCTGAAGGATCGGGATCTGCAGACCAGCGGTCTCTCGGTCCAGCCGGAATACAGCTATCCGGAAAAGGGTGAGCGGGTTTTGCAGGGCTATGAGGCGAGCAACGGGCTGAACGTACAGGTGCGCGATCTGGAAAAGCTCGGCGGTATTCTGGATCAGGTGACGAGAGATGGTGCAAATGACATCGGTGGCCTGAGCTTTGGTCTGCAGGAAAGCGCCAAAGCGCTGGATGAGGCGCGGGTTGCCGCCGTCAAAGACGCACGCCGCCGCGCAGAAATGATGGCAGAGGCTGAAGGTGTGAAGCTCGGCCGCGTGCTGGAGATCCGCGAAGGCGCTGCGCCGGGTCCGATTCCGATGATGCGGATGGCGGCGGCGGCGGCGCTCATGTCGCCGGCACCGATTGAGGCGGGGGAGATGGAATATTCCGCCTCAGTTACCGTGACATGGGAGCTGTTACAGCCCTGATCCGGCGGAAGTCGGAGGCCCTGTCCCATGCTTTTTCGGGCAGGGTGCAATCCGGATTTGACAATACCTAGTGAATCAATCAGGATTAGGCCATCCCCAGCCACGCCACCTCGGCCAGCCCCGGACAGACCGCAACCTTCCGCAGGAGTTCGCCATGAGCTGGCATGACCGCATGATCCCCGCCGTTCCCGCATCCCCTGTCGCGATGCCGGTTCACGCAGCCGAAAGCCTGACCGCGGGCGGCAATCTCGCGCATATTCACCTTCAGGGGCAGATCTACACGCTGCGCATTACGCGGCAGGGCAAGCTGATCCTGACGAAGTGAGCTGTGATCCCCGCATGCAGGGCGGGTCTGGCAGCGGCGGTCTCCCTCACTGTCACTGCCGTAACGGGGGCGCCTGAGCGCCCCCGTTTTCATTCGGGCCTCGTGCAGAGCAGGGCCGCGTGCAGAGCGCGGTGGCGGGGGGGAGACGCCGGGGGCCTGTGCGGCCCCCGGACCCCCTGCAGAGTATTTGGAAAAAGCCAAAGCCGAAGGGGGCGGCTCAGGGCTTAGCCCACCACGCGGCGGATCAGGCCGATCCAGTTGCCCCAGCAGATCCGCTCGATGAGCGAGGCGCCAAAGCCTGCCTGCTGCATGGCGGTGATGAGTTCTGGCAGGCCGGCGGCGGTTTCTAACTCTGCCGGTACGCGGGTGCCGTCGTAATCGGAGCCGAAGGCCACACCGCCCTCGCCCAGGCGGTCGATGAGATATTTCAGATGCTCGACGATCAGGGTAACCGGCGTTTCGGGATCGACCTGCCCATCGGCGCGCAGGAAGCGGGTGCCGAAATTCACCCCCACAAGGCCGCCTGATTCTGCGATCATCGACAGCTGGCGGTCGGTCAAATTGCGCGAATGGGGGCAGAGGCCATGGGCGTTGGAATGGGTGGCGACCAGCGGGCGCGAGGAGAGTTTTGCGACATCGTTGAAGCCGGCCTCATTGAGGTGGCTGAGGTCGATCAGGATGCGCAGGCGTTCGCATTCCGCGATGAGGCGCAGCCCCTCAGGGGTGAGGCCGGGGCCGATGTCGCCGGTGGAGGGATAGGCGAAGGGGACGCCATGGCCGAAGCGGTTGGAGCGGCTCCAGACCGGCCCGAGCGAGCGCAGGCCAGCGGCGTGGAGCATCTCGAGTTCGCCAAAGTCCGGGCCGATGGCCTCTGCGCCTTCGAGGTGCATGACGGCGGCAATGGCGCCGGCGCTGCGGGCCTCTTCGATCTGGGCGGCGGTGGTGCAGAGGCGCAGTTTTGCCGGATTGGCACGGGTCATCCGCACGAGGATGGCGGCCATCTCAAAGGTGACGCGCCGGGCTTTATCTATGTCGACCGGGCGTTTCGCATCCGCGCCGGGCAGATCATCTCCGGCCACGAAGAGAGCGAAAAAGCCGCCGCCGAAACCGCCTGTGCGGCACTTTGCCACGTCAAGAGCGCCGTCGCGGCCTGCGAAGAAGGAGGCGCCCGTCAGATCGCTCTGGTTGTGCAGGTGCCAGAGCAGGTCATTGTGGCCGTCGAAGAAAGTGAAATCGGGGGTCATTTTTTCCGCCTTTATTCAAAATCGCGCTAAATGCCTGGGGACGGCAGGCATTCTGCCGGGTGAGCCTGCTTGACAACCGGGGCGTTCTGACCACGCTTTCCTGATCAGAGGGTCAAATCTCAGGCGGCCCGTCTGCCGATCGAATAACGCGCCAGGCGCGGAGCGTATAGGGAGTAGTCATATGAAGTTGGATCATCGGTTCGGACCGGCAGGGCTCGCGCTGGCAGCCGTGCTTACGCTGGGGGCTGCGCCTTCGGCTCTCATGGCGGCCACGCCGGCAGATACGCTGGTGATTGCGGATAAGATCGACGATATCGTTTCGCTCGACCCGGCAGAAGCCTTTGAGTTTTCCGGCGTTAACATCGTTAACAACACCTATGACTCGCTGATTGAGCTGGACCCGAACAAACCGGGTGAGCTGATTCCGGGTCTGGCGGAAAGCTGGGATGTCTCGGAAGATGGTCTGACCTTCACCTTCAAAATGAAGGAAGGCATTACCTTTGCTTCGGGTAATCCGGTGCGGGCGGAAGATGCGGCCTGGTCACTGCAGCGCGTGATCAAGCTGAACAAAACCCCGGCCTTCGTGCTGGCGCAGTTCGGCTTCACCCCGGAAAATGTCGAAGAGATGATTAAGGCGGACGGCAATACCGTCACCATCAAACTCGCCAAACCCTTCGCGCCCTCGATGTTCTACAACTGCCTGACCGCAGGTCTGGCCGCCATTGTCGACAAAGAGACCGTCATGGCCAATGAGGTCAACGGCGACATGGGCAATGAGTGGCTGAAGAACAATTCGGCCGGCACCGGGGCTTATGTGCTGCGCTCGTTCAAGCCGCAGGACAGCTATGTGCTGGACCGTCGTGAGGGCTACTGGCGCGGTGACGCGAAGCTCAAGCGCGTCCGCGTCAACCATATCCCCGAGTCCGCAACCCAGCGTCTGCAGCTGGAAAAGGGTGACATCGACATCGCCCGCGGCCTGTCGAACACCGATGTGGCCGGTCTGGAAGGCGCAGCCGATGTGAAGATCGAGACCGCGCCGAAGGGCTACATCTATTACATCGCGGCCAACCAGAAGAATGAGATTCTGAAGAAGCCGGAAGTCATGGATGCCCTGCGCTGGGCGGTGGACTACAAGGGCATCACCGAGACCGTCCTCAAAGGTCAGATGATGGTGCAGCAGGGCTTCCTGCCGGCCGGCTATCTCGGCTCGCTGGATGAGACTCCCTACAGCCTCGACGTGGCTAAAGCCAAAGAACTGCTGGCGGCTGCGGGCTATCCGGATGGCTTTGAAGTCACCATGACCGTGCGCAACGATCAGCTGCGGATGGAGATGGCGCAGGCGATCCAGAACACTCTGGGTCAGGCGGGCATCAAAGTGACGCTGAAGCCGGGGGCCGGTGCGGAAGTTCTGGGCGATTACCGCGCCCGTAACCATGAGCTGACGCTGCAGTCCTGGGGCCCGGACTATCCCGATCCCCATACCAATGCCTCGACCTTTGCATGGAACCCTGATAACGCCGATGAAGCAAAGCTGACCGGTGTTCTGGCCTGGCGCAACGCCTGGGATCCGGGTGAACTGACTGCGGCCGTCGATGCGGCTGTGGTGGAACGCGACACCGAGAAGCGCAAAGCGATGTATGAAGACATGCAGCGCAAATTCCGCGACGACTCGGGCTTTGTTCCGATGTTCCAGGAAATCGCTCAGACGGCGCTGCGCGCCAATGTGAGCGGCTTCCATACCGGCGGCACCATCGACTCGGCAACCTACTGGTACACCGAGAAAAACTAAGCAAACCCATGCCCCCGGACGAAAACCCGGGGGCATAACATCTGGATATCATGACGATTACCGAGACCCCCGCTCCGCGATCGCCGTCCAAATTGTGGCGGCGCACGAAAACGGTCCTGAGTGTCGTGCTGGCTCTGGCCGCGACATTCCTTGGTCTGCTTTTTGTTACCTTCATCATCGGTCGGGTGGTCCCGATTGATCCCGTTCTGGCCGTGGTCGGTGAGCGTGCCTCGCAGGCCCAGATTGAGGCTGCGCGCACGGCGCTGGGCCTTGACCGGCCGATGTGGGAGCAGTTCTACATCTATGTGGTCAATGTGTTTCAGGGCGACCTTGGCACCTCGCTGCTGACCCGTCGTCCGGTGCTTGAGGACATCAAAAATGTCTTCCCGGCGACACTGGAACTTGCCACGATTGCGACGATTTTCGGCGTTCTGACGGGGATTCCCGCAGGCGTTCTGGCAGCAACGCGCCCTGGCACCTGGATCGACCAGATCGTGCGGATCATCGGTCTTGCGGGTTATTCGACGCCGGTCTTCTGGCTGGGGCTGATGGGGCTTTTGCTCTTTTACGGCACCCTTGGCTGGGTTGGCGGCGGTGGCCGGGTGAGCAATGAATTTGTCGATGCCCTTGAGTTTGACATCGTGCGGGTGACCGGGATCGTGCTGATCGATTCTGCGCTGGCGGGCGAATGGGCGGTTTTTGGCAATGCCGTCAAACATGCGGTGCTGCCCTCGGCGGTGCTGGGCTATTACTCGATGGCCTATATCAGCCGCATGACGCGCTCGTTCATGCTTAATGAGCTGAGCCAGGAATATATCACCACTGCCCGCGTCAAAGGCATGCCGGAATGGCGGGTGATCTGGGTCCATGCGCTGAAAAACGTGATGGTGCCGCTGATTACCGTGATTGCGCTGTCTTATGCTAACCTGCTCGAAGGTTCGGTTCTGACCGAGACCGTGTTCTCCTGGCCGGGCCTGGGGATGTATATCACCAATGCGCTCTTCTCGGCGGATATGCCGGCCGTTCTGGGGGGCACCGTGGTGGTGGGTCTGGTCTTTGTGGCCATCAATATGCTGTCGGACGTGCTTTACCGCCTCGTCGACCCGCGTGCGAAATAAGGGGGGCGCGAGATGACGACTTTGACAGAATGGCTGCGCGACCCCTCGCCGAAATCGCGTCTGCAGGCCCGCGTCGGGCAGAGCTATCTGGGCTGGCTGCGCTTCCGGCGCAACCCGCTGGCCATGGCCGGTGCGCTGATCGTTCTGGCGCTGGTGGTGCTGGCGGCTTTTGCGCCGCTGATCGCGCCGCATGACCCGATCGCCCAGGACCTGAGCCAGCGTCTGCTGCCGCCGGGCACCCCGGGCTATCTGATGGGGACCGATGAATTTGGCCGCGATATCCTGTCGCGGATCATCTATGGCTCGCGGGTGACGCTTTATATCGTGGCCATGGTCGCGGTGACGGCGCCGCTGTTCGGGCTGCTGATCGGGACGGTGGCGGGCTATGCCGGTGGCTGGGTCGACCAGGTTCTGATGCGTATCACCGATATTTTCCTCGCTTTCCCGAAGCTGATCCTCGCGCTGGCGCTGGTGGCGGTTCTGGGGCCGGGGATTGAAAACGCGGTTCTGGCCATCGCGCTGACCTCCTGGCCGCCCTATGCGCGGATGTCGCGGGCCGAAACCCTGACCGTGCGCAATGCCGATTACATCGCCGCCGTGCGTCTGCAGGGCGCAGGCCCGGTACGGATCATCTGGGGCCACGTCATGCCGATGTGTATGTCCTCGGTGGTGATCCGGGTGACGCTGGATATGGCGGGGGTCATTCTGACCGCAGCCGGCCTGGGCTTCCTGGGTCTGGGCGTTCAGCCGCCGCTGCCGGAATGGGGCATGATGATCTCTTCGGGGCGCAAATTCCTGACCGATTTCTGGTGGGTTGCGACCATGCCGGGTCTGGCGATTTTTGTGGTGTCGCTGGGCTTTAACCTGCTGGGCGATGGTCTGCGGGATGTTCTTGATCCGCGGAGTGCCGGTAAATGAGTCTGCTGACAGTTAAAAACCTCCGCGTCACCTTTGATACTGAGGCGGGTCGGGTTGAGGCCGTGCGCGGCGTCAATTTCACCCTCGGCCGGGAGCGTCTGGGGATCGTTGGCGAATCGGGTTCGGGCAAGACCATGACGGGGCGCTCGATCCTGCGTCTGGTGCGCAAGCCGGGCCGGATTGAGGCCGATGAGATGACCTTCGACGGCATCGATCTGATGAAGGCCTCTGAGCGGCAGATGCGCGCTTTGCGCGGTCCGCGCATCGCTATGGTGATGCAGGACCCGAAGTATTCGCTGAACCCGGTGATGAAGATCGGCCGTCAGCTGACCGAGGGTCTGCGCCTGCGCGAGAAGATCTCGGACAAAGAGGCGCGGGCGAAAGCCATCGCGGCGCTTGAGGCGGTGAAGATCCGAGACCCTGAGCGGGTGATGGAAGCCTGGCCGCATGAGCTGTCGGGGGGCATGGGCCAGCGCGTCATGATCGCCATGATGCTGATCCCGAACCCGGATCTTCTGATCGCGGATGAGCCGACTTCGGCTCTCGATGTGACGGTTCAGGCGGAAGTTCTGAAAATCCTCGATGATCTGGTGAAAGAGCGCGGCATGGGGCTGATCTTTGTCAGCCACGATCTGCGTCTGGTCTCGCAGTTCTGCGACCGGGTGCTGGTGATGTATAAGGGCCGTGTGGTGGAAGAGGTTGAGGCCTCAAAGCTCATGGAGGCGAAGCATCCCTATACCCAGGGGCTGCTGAACTGCCTGCCGCGCATCGGTGGTGGTCGCGGACCGCTGCCCTCGCTTGACCGGTCTGCATCCTGGGCGGAGGCGTAATCATGGCGCTGATTGAAGTCAAAAACCTCTCGGTTTTCTTTGAGGCCGGGGACCGTATCGTTCAGGCGGTGAAAGACGTTTCGCTGAGCGTGGATGCGAAAGAAAGCTACGGTCTGGTGGGGGAATCGGGGTCGGGTAAATCCACCATTCTGCGCGCGATCTGCGGTCTGGCGCCGATTTCGCGCGGCGAGATCCTGATTGACGGTAAACCGCTGGAAACTCCGCGCGGCAGGGCCTTCACCCGCCGTGTGCAGATGGTTTTTCAGGACCCCTATGCCTCGATCCATCCCCGCCACACAATCGACCGCACGCTGAGTGAGCCTCTCGCCATTCACGGCATCGGTAATACGGATGCGCGGGTGGTTCAGGCGCTGAAGGATGTGGGCCTGCCGGAGAGCTTCCGTTTCCGCTATCCGCATCAGTTGTCGGGTGGTCAGCGCCAGCGTGTGGCGATCGCCCGCGCCCTGATGCTGGAGCCGGAGATCCTGCTTTTGGATGAGCCGACCTCAGCGCTTGATGCCAGTGTGCAGGCAGAGACGCTGAACCTGCTGAACCGTCTGCGCGAAGAGCGGGGGCTGACCTTTCTGATGGTGAGCCACGATCTGGCGGTCGTGGATCACATGTGTGAGCGGGTGCTGGTTATGCAGCATGGCCGCGCAGTGGAAGAAATGGAGCATGGGGCCCTGGCCAATGCTTCGATGAAAACCGACTACGCGCGAATGCTTTACGAGGCTTCGGCCGACCGTATGCTGGGGTAATCTGCGCCCCCGCGGAGAGCGCCGGGGAGGGCTGCCTGCCCTCCCCGGACCCCGCCCGGGAGTATTTCAGAAAAGCCAAAGTCAGGGGCGGTCCTATGGGCTGCCCCTGTTGATGTGTCCGCCTGAAAGAAAAGCCGCCCCGGGCGGGCGGCTTTTGGCGTGGTATCAGCGGCGGCGGTCGCGGCGGGCGCTCATCGGCTGGAAGGCCACGCCGACATGGGCCTCACAATAGGGCTTTCCGGATTGTGACGGCAGACCGCAGAACCAGAAGTCATCCGTTGCCGGATCGCCGATCGGCCATTTGCAGGTCCGCTCGGTGAGTTCCATCAGCGGGATGCGGCGGGCGCGTTTCTCAACTTCGCGCACGGAAGCAAGAGCCTCAGGGGAGATTTCATTGAGCGCAGGCTGCGGCGGCAGCGGCTGACCCGCAGGCACGATGGTTTTGCGCAGAGCCGGCGCCGGGGCCGGGCTGGCGGCTGCGGGCTGCGGCTGCACAGGGGCTGCGGCGGCGGGGGCCGGGGTGGTCGGGCGCGGCGGGGCCGCCACAGGCTCAGGCGCGGCCGGCGCGGCCGGCGCGGGGGCTGCGGCCGGCTCCGGGGCGGGTGGCGGGCCTGCCGTCCCGGGGGCGGCTGCAGGAGCTGCCGTCTCATCGGAGGCTGCGTTGCGGTTCGACAGGCCGAGGCGGTGTACCTTGCCGATCACCGCATTGCGGGTGACCCCGCCAAGTTCCTTGGCGATCTGGCTGGCCGACTGGCCTTCGCCCCACATGCGCTTGAGCGTTTCGACGCGCTCGTCGGTCCAGGTCATCGGGACACCTCGTGTTTCGGCTGATTGCCCGCATTTTAGCGGTGACGGATACGGATACAAGACCGTGCGCCCGGGTTCAAGCGCAAGCGCCCCGGCAGGGCACGCAGGTCCGGCTGAGGGAGAGATATGGCACCCCTGCGCGGCATTTCCTAGGGCATGCGGCAAATTTCCTTGCGCGCCGTCCTGCGCGGGTCTAAGAAAATGTCATGACCCATGCAGCCGCCCTTACTGAACTGCTCCGACGCCGACGCTGATGCGTTTCGCGCCCCTCAGGTCGTGCTTTGCCCGGTATATCGGGTCCTCTCCCTCATCTGATGTTGACAGTCCCGGTGGCGCTTGCGACCCCTTGGGACAGCCCTTCGTGGTACTATTCAGGGAACTTCCATGATCGCTTCCGTATTGCCCACCTATAATCGTGCACCGCTGGCTTTTGAGCGCGGCGAAGGCAGCTGGCTGACCACCACCACGGGCGAGCGATATCTCGACCTCGGGGCCGGGATTGCGGTGAATGCCCTTGGCCATGCGCATCCGAAACTGGTCTCCGTTCTGTCGGACCAGGCCGGGAAGCTCTGGCATACCTCGAACCTCTATGAGGTGCCGAACCAGCAGAAGCTGGCAGATCTCCTGGTGGCAAATACGTTCGCCGATACGGTCTTCTTCACCAACTCCGGCACCGAGGCGGCGGAACTCGCGATCAAGATGGCCCGCAAGCACTTCTATGAGAAGGGCGAGAAGGACCGCATCCGCATCATCTCATTTGATGGCGCGTTCCACGGCCGTTCGACGGGCGCGATTGCCATGGCAGGCTCGGAAAAGATGGTGAAGGGCTTTGGTCCTCTGATGCCTGGCTTCACGACGCTTGCCTTTGGCGATATGGCGGCGCTGCGCGCGGAAATGGGCGCCGATGTCGCTGCCGTCATCATTGAGCCCATTCAGGGCGAAGGCGGCATCCGCCCGGTGACGGATGCGCAGCTGAAAGAGCTTCGCGCCATTTGCGATGAGGCCGGTGCGCTTCTGATCCTCGATGAGGTGCAATGCGGCATGGGCCGGACGGGCCGGCTCTTCGCCCATGAGCTTGCGGGTGTGACCCCGGATATCATGATGGTGGCCAAGGGCATCGGCGGCGGCTTCCCGCTGGGCGCGGTGCTTGCGACGGAACATGCGGCTTCGGGCATGGCTGCTGGCAGCCACGGGTCCACCTATGGTGGCAACCCGCTGGGCTGCGCGGTCGGCTGCGCGGTGGTTGAGACCATCGCCGATCCCGCCTTCCTCGGCGAGGTGAACCGCAAATCGGCACTCTTCCGTCAGGGGCTGGAAAGCCTCGTGGCGCGCCACCCGGAGGTTTTTGAAGAAGTGCGCGGTGTTGGTCTGATCCTCGGTCTGAAGTGCAAACTGCCCAACAGCGATGTGGTTCAGGCCGGCTATGCACAGCATCTGCTGACCGTGCCGGGTGCTGACAATGTGGTGCGGCTGCTGCCAGCGCTGAACATTGCCGACACGGACATCACCGAAGCGCTCACCCGTCTTGATCAGGCCGCCACCAGCCTCAAAGCCTGAGGACTTTGGCTTTTTTAAAAATACTCCACGGGGGTGCGGGGGCGTGAAGCCCCCGGCCCTCAGCCGAAAGCAAAACCCGATGCCCAGCTTCCTTGACCTTCACACCACCTCGCCTGCCGATCTGCGCGCGATGATCGACAATGCCCGCGCCATGAAAGAGGCCCGCGCCGGGCTTCCGCGCGGCACGCCCGATGCAGACCAGCCCCTGGCCGGCCGCATGGTGGCGCTGATTTTTGAGAAGCCTTCGACCCGAACCCGCGTCTCCTTTGACGTGGGCGTGCGCCAGATGGGGGGCCAGACCATGGTGCTCTCGGGCAAAGAGATGCAGCTTGGCCATGGCGAAACCATCGCTGATACCGCCCGGGTGCTCTCGCGCTATGTGGATCTCATCATGATCCGCACCTTTGAGGAAGACACCCTCAAAGAGATGTCGGATTACGCCAGCGTTCCGGTCATCAACGGCCTGACCAACCGCACCCACCCCTGCCAGATCATGGCAGATATCATGACCTATGAAGAACACCGCGGCCCGATCAAAGGCAAAAAGGTGGTCTGGGCCGGCGACGGCAACAACGTCTGCGCCAGCTTCCTGCATGCCGCCGGGCAGTTCGGTTTTGACTTCACCTTCACCGGCCCGCAGCCGCTCGACCCCGAAGAGGTCTGGGTGAAATTCGCCCGTGAAAAAGGCTCGGCAGTCACCATTGAGCGCGATCCCTTCAAAGCCGTTGAGGGGGCGGATCTGATCGTTACCGATACCTGGGTTTCGATGCATGACCCGGAATCCGCGAAAGAGCGCCGCCACAACCAGCTGCGTCCCTATCAGGTCACCGAAGAGCTGATGAAGCGAGCCAATCCGGGCGCGCTCTTCATGCACTGCCTGCCCGCACACCGCAACGATGAGGTGACGAGTGAGGTGATGGACGGCCCGGCCTCGGTGATCTTTGATGAGGCGGAAAACCGACTGCACGCGCAAAAGGCCGTCATGCGCTGGTGCCTTGGCCTTTAAGATCAGGCCGGGGGCGCTTTGCCCCCGGCAAACGGGTTTGCTCCGATGGAAAGACAAGTGATGGCCAGTGAGGCGGCGCAGGACGTGGTGCGCGAAGTCGATGCCTGCGGGCTTTTATGTCCGCTGCCGGTGCTGCGGGCGCGCAAGGTGATTCTCAGCCTGGCCCCCGGAGCGCTTCTGCGGCTGCTGGCCACCGACCCTGCAGCGGTGATTGATGTGCCGCATTTCGCCCGGGAGGGCGGGCATGACTACCTTGGCGCGGAAGACCTGGGCGGGGGCGTGACCGCCTATCTTTTGCGTCGCGGCGCCTGAACGGAACAGCCTGAGAACAGAGCCGCGGCTAAGTCTCTGACTGGCCGCGGTTTTTTTATGCGCGATGCAGGTTTGTTCTCATTAACGAAATGTTCACATTTGTTCACCTAAAGTTCTTGACGACTCACGCGGCAAAGTGAGAACATTCAGGCAACACCATGATGGAGGCCAGGATGTTCTCGGAATTTTTCGCCATCTTCAGCCGATCGCGGCACGAGCTTGTGAAAGACGCTGCCGGTGTGGCGGTGCTTTTCGCCACGCTTATCGGGACGCTTTCCCTCGCCGGCTGAGGGCAGGGGTCCCCGTTCTTCTCTGTGTTCCGTACGGCCTGTCCCGCCGTGCCTGCCTGACAGAGAGCACTGACCGCCGGGTTCCCTGCCGGGCCCGGCGGTTTTTTTACCAATCACATTGAGCTCGCGCCGGCCTCCGGCCGGATCCGGCCGGGGGGCGCTGCAAATGCGCAGCGGCACTTTTGCCGCTCTGTCGCTTCAGACCTGCGCGGCAGCGGCCTCTGCGGCTTCGGCGGCCGCCTCAAGGGCGAGACGGATGGAGGTGTGGCGGTTTTTGAACTCCCGCGCCGGGGTCAGCACTTCGAACCCGTCAAAGGGCGCGGGGGGGACCGGACCGCCCTCCAGCATCGCGGCCAGGGCCTCAGCGGCGGCGCGCAGCTCAGCCGGGCTGCGGCCGATGACAGCACCCCCGGTGATGGCGGCTGCGGCCTGGCCAAGTGCACAGGCGCGGACTTCCTGGGCAAATTCAGCAACGCGTCCGTCGCGCAGAACCACCCCGGCCTTCACCGAAGAGCCACAGAGCGGTGAGCGGCGTCTGGCCTCGGCCTGCGGGTCGCTCAGGGTGCCGAGGTGGGGAATGCGCGTCGTCAGGTCGAGAATTTTTCCCGAATACAGCTTCATCAGATCCTGGTCGCTCATCTCATCCTCACGCTTGGACTTTCCCCCGGGGGCAGCAGGTTCTAGATAGGCCGGGATGTCAGCCAATGCAAAGGACGCCCCATGGCCTTCGATCCTGCGAGCCTGAAATATGACGACCGGGGGCTGATCCCGGCCATCGCCCAGGACCATGCCAGCGGCGAGGTGCTGATGATGGCCTGGATGAACGCCGAATCGCTTGCCCGCACGCTTGAGACCGGAGTGGTGACTTACTGGTCGCGCTCGCGCCAAGCCTTCTGGGCCAAGGGGGAAACCTCGGGCCATATCCAGCGGCTGACGGATCTGCGCATCGACTGCGACCGCGACTGCCTGCTGCTGCTCGTGGATCAGACGGGTCCGGCCTGCCACACCAACCGCCGCTCGTGCTTTTACACGGCTTTGCGGGGTGGTGAGGAAGAGATCCTCACCCAGCCGATGGAATAAGCCTTAAGCCAGTTTCTCCAGATAGGCGGCAAGCGCGGGGCGCAGGTTTTCTTCGCCCCGCGCAATGCAGCCGTCGATGATTTCCCGCACCTCGCGCAGATCGGCGCGCCGCAGCAGCGCCTTCACCGGCCCGATTGAGGCCGGTCGCATGGACAGGCTGCGCAGGCCCATGGCCGCAAAGGCCAGGGCCTCCAGCGGGCGGCCGGCATCTTCGCCGCAAAACGACAGCTGCGTCCCGGCGGCATTACAGCGCTGCACGATCAGCTCAAGGAAGCCCAGGAAGGCGGCCGAAAGCGTGTCATAGCGCCGCCGCACCCGTTCATTCTCGCGGTCTGCCGCGAAGAAGAACTGCTTGAGGTCGTTGCCGCCGATGGAGACGAAATCGGTGCGCTCAAAGAAGCTTTGCGGTGCAAAGGCCAGACTCGGGGTTTCCAGCATCACGCCCACTTCCAGCGAAGAAGGCAGGGCGCGGCCCATCTTCTCCTCATGCGCCAGGGCCTGCGAGAGCTGCACCTTCGCGGCGTCAAACTCCGAGGGCTGGGTGACAAAGGGGAACATCACCGTCAGCGGCCCGCCATTGGCGGCCCGGATCAGCGCCTGAAGCTGCATCCTGAGCACGCCGGGCTTTTCAAGGCCCACCCGGATCGCGCGCCAGCCCATTGCGGGGTTCGGCTCATCCTGGGGCTTCATATAGGGCAGCACTTTGTCAGAGCCGATATCGAGGGTCCGGAAGGCCACGCGGCGGCCGCGGGCGGCCTCCATGACGCGGGCATAAAGCGCGGCCAGTTCATCGCGTTTGGGGACCTGACTGCGGACGAGGAACTGAAGCTCGGTCCGGAAGAGGCCCACCCCTTCCGCGCCCGATCCTTCAAGGCTCGGCAGATCCGCCATCAGACCTGCGTTCATGTGAAGCGCGATCCGCGTGCCGCACAGCGCCTCAGCGGGCAGGCCGCGCAGCGAGGCATATTGCTCCTGCGCTTTGGCCTGCATGGCGGTCTTGTCGCGGAAGGCCGCAGAGATGGTCTCTTCGGGGCGCAGATGCACCACGCCCATATCGCCGTCGACGAGGATGCGGTCGCCGTTCAGCGCCTCGGTGGTGATGCGCTCGGCATGGATGACCAGCGGGATGGCCAGGGCCCGCGCCACGATGGCCGCGTGAGAGCCGACAGAGCCTTCCTCCAGCACCACGCCTTTCAGGCGGCGGCCATATTCCAGAAGCTCTGCGGGGCCGATATTGCGCGCGACCAGCACCGGATCGGCGGGCATTTCCCCATTGGCCTGGCCCTGACCGGTCAGAATGCGCAACAGCCGGTTGGAGAGATCGTCAAGATCATGCAGCCGCTCGCGCAGATAGGCGTCAGGCACCATCTCAAGGCGCGCGCGGGCAGTGGATTGTTCCTTCTCCACCGCCGCCTCAGCCGAGAGGCCGCGGGCGATGTCTTCCTCCATCCGCCGCACCCAGCCGCGGCTTTGGGCGAACATCCGGTAGGCCTCAAGAACCTGCTTCTGGTCCTTATCAAGGCTTTCCGCCGCCAGCAGATCATCGACCGAGACGCGCAGCTGTGCCACGGCCTCGCGCAGGCGCAGGGTCTCAGCCTCGGGGTCTTCGGCCACGGGGTTGGTGATGACCACCCGCGGCTCATGGAGCCAGACATGGCCCTCAGCCGTGCCTTCCTGGCCTGTGCCGCCGCGGAACATCAGCGGCTGGCGGTGCAGCGCCAGGCCGTTCTGCGGCTCACCCGCAAGAGCATCAAGCTCATTCATTTCGGCCAGAACCATGGCCACCACTTCCAACGCATCAATCTCATCATCCGAGAACTGCCGTCGGGCGCGGGTCTGAACCACCAGCACCCCGGTCTTCTCACCGACCCGCTGGATCGGCACCCCGAGAAATGAGGAAAACAACTCTTCGCCCGTTTCGGGCATATAGCGAAAGCCCTTTTCCGAGGGGGCATCCGCCGTGTTGATCGGCTTTGAGTTCTGCGCAACGCGGCCCACAAGCCCCTCGCCCAGACGCAGCCGCGATTTATGGACCGCCTCCGCCTTCAGCCCGTGAGAGGCCCAGAGTTCCAGCGTGTCGCGGTCGCGGAACAAATAGATCGAGCAGACCTCTGTCTTCATCGACTGCGCGATGAGACCCACCACGCGGTTCAGCCGCGCCTGCCCCTCAGCTTCAGAAGCAAGGGTGTCGCGCAGGCTGCGCAAAAGGGTGCGGCTGTCGGTTTCGCTGCGGTTTGCCATGGCGGCTCCTGACCTCGCTTCCCTCTCTCTATAGAAGGGAAAGGGGGGCGTGCGGAAACAGAAAGTGCAGTGACGCCGGGGATTTCGGCGTCACTGCGGGATAATCCGCCGGTCGCGGCGGCTTTGGCTCAGGCCCGGGCGGAGAGCAGCCGGTTCAACTGAGAGGGGAAAAGCTGCAAGAGCAGCGTTTCGCTCAGCGCGGCCTCATTGCGGCGCAGGCAGATGCGCAGATCAATCGGCTCATCCTCCCCTTCATCCAGGGCGGCGTAATCGACATCGACCATGGCCCGCCAGCGGTTGGTGCCGACCACCGGATAGGCCACGGTGTTTGAGGTCACCCCCCGCGAGGCCGAGACATCCACCGTCACGCCGGAGGTGCGGTCAAACATCTCAAGCCCGAGGTTTTCCAGATCACAGGTGACCTTCACGCATTTCGGCGGGCGCGGATGGCCCGGGATGCCACCTGCGCCAAGGCGCGTGGCGACGAAGCGCGCGCCCTGCGGCGCGGCGGGGGCGTCCTCCAGCCAGCTTAAGCGGTAGTGAAGATCATATTCCTGACCGGCCTTCGCGGGCGCCGAAGGCGTCCAGAAGGCACCGATATTGTCGTGGATCTCATCATCGGTGCGCAGCTCGATCAGCGTCACCGCGCCGTCCCCCCAGTCCCCTGCGGGCTCCACAAAGACAGAGGCGCGTTTTTCATAAAACACGCCGTCATCCTGATACTGCTCAAAGCTCCGCTCGCGCTGCATCAGGCCAAAGCCTTTGACGCCGGGCGACAGGAAGGTATTGGCCATGGTGCGCGGCGGGTTGTTCAGCGGGCGCCAGATCCGCTCGCCATTGGCGGCGTGAATCTCCAGGCCGTCGCTGTCATGCACCTCGGGGCGCCAGTCCGGCGCGATAAAGGCGTTGTTTTTGCCAAACCAATACATCGAGGTCAGCGGCGCAATGCCCAGACGCCCGATATCGCCCCGCAGGAAAAGCGCGGCGCTGACCTCCTGGACGATGCCGGGGCGGCCGTCGACATTGCGGGCCGAGGTGATGCGGTAGGCCCCGGTCGCGCGGGGGCTTTCCAGCAGCGCATAGGCCGTGATGTCGCCGCTCTCGGAAGGTTCCAGCCAGAAGCGGGTGAACATCGGAAATTCCTCCGGCGTCTCCATCCCGCTGTCGAGGGCAAGTCCGCGCACCGACAGGCCAAACTGGCCCGAATAGCCTGAGGTGCGCCAGTAAGAGGCCCCCAGAAAGGCCATCCAGTCGAGGCCGGTCTCTGCGTCTTTGACCCGGAAGCCCGCGAACCCCTCGGTGTGCTTCAACTCCCGCGCGGGGTTGCCCTCGGGGATCTCAAAGAGGTTCAGATCGAAGCCCAGTTCCCGCGCCTGACCGTCTTCTACCGCATAAAGCCGGACGGGCTGGCGGAAATAGGTGCCCGGAAAGAAGGGCTGCACCGGCGAGGTTTTGCCCTGATCCGCCCAGAGGGTCTGATCGTCGCGGTAGCGGATCTGATTGTGGTAATCATAGGAGATCCGCTCCAGCACGGGGGCATCGGGCAGGGCGGGGGGCACATAGGCCGTCTGCGCAAGGCTGCGGGCCATCTCTTTGAGCAGATCAAAAGAGAAAGCCTCCGGCTGCCCGAGGGCAGGGCCTTTGGCGGTGGCGGCTGCCAGACCGGGAAGCAGGAAGAACCCGCCCCCTGCCAGAAGGCTGCCAAGGAAAGTGCGACGGTCAGAGACGACTGGGGTCATGGAATGCTCAAAGGCAAAGGGGTTGGACCGCAAAAGGCGCCGGGCCCTTTGGGGTCCGACGCCTTCTTTTCAGGGGGCGGGGCGATCTGGTCCCGCCGCAGAGCCTGTGGCTCAGGCCTTTTCAAGCTCAAAGGCGTCGTGGAGCGCCTGCACGGCAAGCTCCATGTAGCGTCGATCGATCAGCACCGAGATCTTGATCTCCGAGGTGCTGATGACCTTGATGTTGACGTTCTCATCGCGCAGCGCCTGGAACATCTTTGCAGCCACACCGGTGTGCGAACGCATGCCGATGCCCACGACCGAGACTTTTGCGACGTCATCATCAATGATCAGTTCGTCATATTTGATAAGGCCTTTTTCCATCGCCTCTTCCAGCGCTTTTTTCGCGCGGGCGACCTGGTCGATCGGGCAGGAGAAGGTCATATCGGTGACGGCGCCCGGGTGGGCTTCGTCGTAGTCTTTTTCCGAGATGTTCTGCACGATCATATCGACGTTCACACCGGCATCCGCCAGCGGGCCGAAGATCGCGGCTGCGATGCCGGGACGATCCTCGATCGTAAACAGGGTGATCTTTGCCTCTTCACGCGAATAGGCGACACCGGCAACGGCTTTGGATTCCATGATTTCGTCCTCGTCGCAGACAAGAGTTCCGGAGTTTTCGTCGATATCCTCGAAGGAGGAGACAACGCGCAGACGCACTTTGTAGCGCATCGCAAGCTCAACCGAGCGGGTTTGCAGCACTTTCGCACCCAGCGAAGCCAGCTCGAGCATCTCTTCGTAAGAGATTTTATCGAGTTTGCGTGCCTTTTTGGCGATGCGCGGGTCGGTCGTGTAAACGCCGTCCACATCGGTATAAATGTCGCAGCGCTCTGCACCGAAAGCGGCCGCAAAAGCCACCGCCGTGGTGTCCGAGCCGCCGCGGCCCAGCGTGGTGATGCGGTCTTCTGCCGTCACGCCCTGGAAGCCTGCGACCACCGCCACTTTCATGCCTTCGGCAAATTTGCGGTCGATGTTTTCGCGCGGGATCTCAAGGAAGCGCGCCGCGCCATGCTGCGAGGTGGTCCGGATCGGAACCTGCCAGCCCTGCCAGGAGCGGGCGGGGATGCCCATTTCCTGCAGGCGCAGCGCCATCAGACCGGCGGTGACATTCTCGCCCGAAGCCACGACGGCGTCATATTCGCGCGCGTCATAGAAGGGCGATGTGTCATTCACCCATTTGACCAGTTCATTGGTCTTCCCGGACATGGCCGAGACGATGACGATCACGTCATAGCCGCGGTCTACTTCCTTTTGTACCTTGGCCGCCGCATTCGCGATGCGGTCAAGATCGGCCACCGAAGTGCCACCGAATTTCATCACCAGGACCGGCATGGGCACCCTCCGCGCTGCCAGCAAAAATCGGGCGTTTGCTATGCGATCCGGGGGGGAGTTGCAAGATATGTTGCCCGAATGTCGGGAATTTTGCGAAAGTTGCGCAAAGCGGCTCAGGGCTCGAAAAAAGCGCGGCGGGGCTGTTTTCCTGCCCCGCGTCGCGTGATAGCGGGCGGATGGATTGGGACGTCAGGATCGGGGCAGCGCGGCCATGTATCAGCTGAGAGAGGAAACTCCGGCAGATTTTCATGAGGTGGAGGCACTTTATGACCTGTGTTTCGCGCCGGGTCGTGAGGCGCTGTCGTCTTACCGGCTGCGTGATGACGTGCCGAAAGTTGCGGGACTGTGCCTCGTGCTGCGCGATCACGACGATGCTCTGGCCGCGGTGATCCGCTACTGGCCGGTGCTGGTCGGCGGTGTGCCGACGCTGCTTCTTGGCCCTGTTGCCGTGCACCCCACCCGTCAGGGAGAGGGTCTGGGCGCGCTTTTGATGCGCGAGAGCCTGGCAGAGGCACGGCGTCTGGGCTGGGAGCGGGTGCTCCTCGTCGGGGATTACCCCTATTACCGCCGCTTTGGGTTTGAAAAGCGCGAGGGCGTGATCATGCCGCCGCCGACCAACCCCGAGCGGGTCCTGGGCATTCCGCTTCAGCCCGGCGCCTGGGAGGGCGTGAGCGGTGAAGTGACGAAGTTCCCCAAGGGGCTCGATTATCCGCCGCAACCTGCGACCTGAGCGCGCCCCTGGCTGCGGTGCCCGCCTGCGGCCCTCGCGGCGGTGATTGACAGCGGCCCCGGGGCTTCCCATCTGAAGGGCATGGAAAACACTCTGACCCTTTCTGCGATGACCTTTCCCGAAGCTGAGATCCGGGCGCTGGCCAGGCGTCACGACCGGGCCTCAGGCGGGCTGATGGCTGCGTTGAACAAGCTGGGCGGCAAGGCCGAGGGCTGGCTGGAAAAGCTGCCCGGCCCCGCGCGCGCCGGGGTTTTGAAGCTGACCGAGGGGGCTTTGCAGTCCGCCTATGGACTGGCGGCGAAATCCTCCGGGGTGACGCCCAAAGCGGGCGGCGGTCAGATCGCGCTTTCGGCCCTGACGGGGGCTGCGGGCGGTGCGGCGGGGCTTGCCTCTGCCGTGGCAGAGGTGTCGGTCACCGTGACGCTGATCCTGCGCGCCATTCAGTCTGTGGCCGAAGACCATGGGTTTGATCCCGCCTCGGATGAGGTGCGCCGCGAGGCTTTGCATATTTTCGCCTCAGGCGGGCCGGGCGAGGCCGATGACGGGGTCAATTCCGCCTTCATCGGGGCGCGGCTGACCCTGACCGGGCCTGCAGTGCAGCGTGTCATTGCCACGCTTGCGCCGCGCATCGCGGCCGCTCTGGGGCCGAAACTGGCCGCGCAGTCGGTGCCGATCCTGGGTGCGGTGGCCGGGGCGGGGCTGAACATCGCCTTTCTGCGCTATTACCGCGAGATGGCGCAGATCCGCTTTTCGCTGCTGCGCCTGGCGCAGGCCCATGGCCCCGAGGCGGTGACCGCCGCCTTCAACAGCCATCTGCGCCAGCCGCTGAAGCTGCGTCGCTGAGAAGCGGCAGAGCCGCGCTCTCTCTGAGCGCGGCCTGGTTTTCGGCAATTCCGGAAAGACGGCGCCCGAGGTTTCCGCCCCGATCCGTGAAGGGAAGTTTCTGGCTGTCCTGGGCGCCGTAAGAGCAGCGCGGCCGCGGGGTCTCTGATCCGCCCCGAAGCCCTGGCCCTTCGGGCGGCGGCGGGTGCTGTGGGGCGGCGCTGGACAAGGCGGGGGCGCATCGTCATGGTGCGCGCATCTCTTCCTGACCGGACCCGCGATGCCGCCGAGCGCCTCTCCCCCGCAGACCCCTGAATATCCGCAAAGCCGCCCGCTTGTTGCCGTGGCCTGGATGGCGGGAACCGTCCTTTCCTTTCTTGCCGTAACCATCTCGGCGCGTGAACTCAGCGGGCAGCTCGATGTGAGCGAGCTGCTGCTCTACCGCGCGCTTGTGGGTGTTGTGGTGCTGGGGGGCGCGGTGCTGCTGTCACGCCGGCTGGCCACGCTGCGCACCCGCGCGATCGGGCGGCATGTGTTGCGCAATTCGATCCATTATATTGGCCAGCTGCTCTGGTATCAGGCGCTGGTGCTGATCCCCATTGCGCAGCTTTATGCGCTGGAGTTCACCACGCCGATCTGGGTTTTGCTGCTGTCTTTCGCCTTCCTGGGCGAGCGGCTGAATGCGGCGCAGATCCTGGCGGCTCTGGTGGGGTTTACGGGCGTTCTGGTGGTGGCGCGACCGGATTTTTCGGATCTGAGCTATGGGGTGGTCGCAGGCTCGGTCTGCGCGATCTTCTTTGCCATTTATGCGCTGATGACCCGGGCCATGACGCGCACGGATACGGCCCAGTCGCTGGTCTTCTGGCAGGTGGCGATGCAGGTGCCGCTGGGGCTGATCGTGGCGGGGCATGATCTGCAGATCGCGCTGCCGCAGGGCATCGGCTGGCTTTGGATGGTCGTCATGGGCTTAGGCGGTCTGGGCGCGCATTTCTGTATCGCCAAGGCGCTGATGGTGGCTCCGGCCAGCTTTGTCTATCCGCTTGATTATGTCCGGTTGCCGCTGGGGGTGATCGCGGGCTTTCTGATTTACGCCGAGCAGATCGAGCTTGCGGTCTTTCTTGGTGCCGCGCTGATCCTGCTTGGCAACTGGATCAACATTCGCTACGGGGCAAAGCGGCCCCGGAGCGCCGGGTAACCCCTTCTCTGCCTGCCGGAATATCCTCATGCGTCACGCCTCTCTGATCTATCCGACTGCGGCAGACTGGGCCGCGAGCGCCCGCAAAAGGGTGCTGCTTTTCGGCATGTCGGGCCTTGGGAAAACCCATGTCGCAAGCACGCTGCGCGGCGCGGGCAGCTGGTTTCACTACTCGGTCGATTACCGCATCGGCACCCGCTATATGGGCGAGCTGATCGCCGATAACTTCAAACGCGAAGCCATGAAAGTGCCGTTTCTGCGCGAGCTGCTGATGACGGATTCGGTCTATATCGCCTCCAACATCACCTTTGATAATCTGGCGCCGCTCTCGACCTATCTGGGGAAACCCGGTGATCCGGCGAAAGGCGGGCTCGCCTTCGCCGAATACCGCAAGCGCCAGGATCAGCACCGCACGGCAGAGATTTCCGCGCTGCTCGATACGCCGCATTTCATTGGGCGTGCCGAGGATATCTACGGCTATCCGAATTTCATCTGCGACACCGGCGGCTCGATCTGTGAGGTGGTGGATCCCGAGGACGGCAATGACCGGGTGATGAAGGCTCTGTCGTCCAACCTGCTGATGGTCTGGATTGAGGGATCAGAGGCCCATACGGGTGAGTTGGTTCGCCGCTTTGATCGCGCGCCGAAGCCAATGTATTACCAGCCGGGCTTTCTGACCGAGGCCTGGGAGAGCTATCTGGCTGAGACCGGCTGCACGGAAAGCACCGTTGATCCCGATGCCTTCGTGCGCTGGACCTATGCCCGCGCGCTTGCGCATCGCCAGCCGCGCTATGCGGCAATGGCTGCGAACTGGGGCATCAAAGTGAGCGCCGATGAGGTGGCGGCTTTGCGCGATGTGCAGGATTTCGACGCTCTGATCGCGCAGGCGATTGCGCGTAACTGACCTTGTGCCCCGGGCTGACGGGGCGCATATCCCAATGTCCGCGGGGCGGTTTGCCCCCTGTGGCCTGAGTAAATGGAACCGAGACAATGCCGATTAAACTGCCCGAAAGCCTGCCCGCCTATGACATCCTTCAGTCCGAAGGCGTCATGGTCATGGGCGCGGCCCGTGCAGCGCGGCAGGATATCCGGCCTTTGCGCATCGGGCTTTTGAACCTGATGCCGATGAAAATCACCACCGAGACGCAGTTTGCCCGCCTGATCGGGGCGACGCCGCTGCAGATCGATTTTCATCTGATCCGCATGAGCGAGCATCAGTCGCGCCACACCGCGCCGGAGCATATGGAAGCCTTCTATCGCACCTTCGCGGAAGTGGAGGCCACGGGTGAGAAATTCGACGGTCTCATCATCACCGGGGCCCCGGTTGAGACCCTCGATTTCGAGGAGGTGACGTATTGGGACGAGTTGCAGCGCATCTTTGACTGGACGCGAAGTCATGTCCATTCGACTTTTGGTGTCTGCTGGGGGGCCATGGCCATGGCCTGGCATTTCCATAAGATCCCCAAGCATATCCTGGACCATAAGGCCTTCGGCTGCTTCCGCCAGCGTGTGTTGCAGCCCTCGTCACCCTTCCTGACGGGGTTCTCGGATGATGTGCTGATCCCGGTCAGCCGCTGGACCGAGATGCGCGAAGAAGACATGGCGAAGGCGGAGGGGCTGAAGGTGCTGATCGCCTCGCCCGAGACCGGGCCCTGTCTGGTCGAGGATGCGGCGCATCGGGCGCTGTGGATCTTCAACCACTTCGAATACGACAGCGAGACGCTGAAGAAAGAATACGACCGCGATGTGGCCTCGGGCACGCCGATCAATGTGCCGCTGAACTATTATCCGGAAAACGATCCCTCACGCCCGCCGCTGAACCGCTGGCGCAGCCATGCGCATCTGCTTTATGGCAACTGGATCAACCAGATTTATCAGACCACGCCTTACGACATGGCTGATATCGGTAAATAAAAGAAACGCCGCTGACCCTGAGGGCAGCGGCGTTTTTCGTTAAAGATCCAGCTCAACCCAGGCCGGGACGTGATCTGAGGGCTTTTCGCGGCCACGCTCTTCGCGCTGGATGCCAACCTCGATCAGCAGGTCCTGAGCCTGGGGGCTGAGCAGCAGATGATCGATGCGGATGCCGTTGTTCCGCTCCCAGGCGACGGCCTGATAGTCCCAGAAGCTGTAATGACCGGGGCCCTGAACGCGCAGGCGGAAGGCATCGGCAAAGCCCGGGTTCAGGATGCGGCGGAAGGCCTCGCGCGTCTGGGGCAGGAAGAGCGCGTCTTCCGTCCAGGCATCGGGTTTGGCGGCATCTTCGCGCTGGGGGATGACGTTGTAATCGCCGGCCATAATAACCGGCATCTCCAGCGCCAGAAGGCTGCGGGCGTGCGTCTCCATCCGGGCCATCCAGGCGAGCTTATAGTCATATTTCGGCCCCGGGGCGGGGTTGCCGTTGGGCAGATAAAGCCCCGCCAGACGCACCGCCCCTTTGTCGCCGATCACCGTGGCCTCAATCCAGCGCGACTGCTGGTCTTCGTCGTCGCCCGGCAGGCCGCGCACCACATCTTCCAGCGGCAGGCGCGAGAAGATCGCCACGCCGTTAAAGCCTTTCTGGCCATGGGTCTCAACCCGGTAGCCCATATCCTCAAAATGCTCGCGCGGGAAATTTTCATCGACGGATTTGATTTCCTGCAGCACCACCACATCGGGCTTTGTCTCTTCGAGCCAGCGGGTGAAGGTCTCAAAGCGCGCCTTAATGCCGTTGATATTGAAGGTGTAAATTTTCACGGCAGGCTCCGGATGTCTGGGGTTCACAGGGTTTTAGCGAAGGCGCGGCCAGCGGCCAAGCAAACATTCCGTCACGGGCTGCGCTTTGGCCTTTTCTTCGGCAGGAGGAGGCGTAAAGAGCAAAGGCCCGCCTGGTTCTGCGGGCGCTGTCTGGTGCGCTATGACTTCGTTGATCTCTGCTTTGCGGGGCCTCGTGCTGCCCGCTGCTCTGGCTCTGCTTTCTGCCTGTGCGCCGACCGGTTTTGAGCCTGAGACCGCCGGGCCGCAGGGGGTGCTGACGCGCACGAACAGTCAGACGGCTGCGGATTTTCTGGATCTGTTTTTCCGGCTGGAAAGCGGGCGCGAGCTTGAGCGCTTCACCCGCTATGAGCATCCGGTGAAGCTGGTGGTGACCGGAGCGGTGCCGAAAGCGGCCTGGGCCGAAATCGATCCGCTGCTGCGGCGTCTGCGCCGGGAGGGGGGCGTGCCCATCAGCCGGACGCGGCACCGCGCAAAGGCCGATCTGGTGGTGGAATTTGTGCCGCGTGCAGAGCTGCGGGCCTTCGTGCCGGATATCGCCTGCTTTGTGGTGCCGGAGCAGGCCTCTTTCGCTGAATATGTCCGGGACGGCGCGAAGATCACCTCATGGGCGGATCTGCAGACCCGTGGCAGAGCGCTGCTGGTGATCCCTTCGGACAGCGCTTTGCAGGAAATCCGCGATTGTCTGCATGAGGAACTGGCCCAGGCGCTGGGGCCGGTGAATGATCTCTGGCACCTGTCGGATTCGGTGTTCAACGATGACAATGTGCACGGGCGGCTGACCGGGTTTGACATGCTGATGCTGCGGCTGGCCTATCAGCCCGAGTTGAAAAGCGGCATGAGCCGGGATGAGGTGGCGGCGCTTTTGCCCGCTCTTCTGGCGCGACTGAACCCTGAGGGCGGGGCGGTTCTGCCGCTGCCCTCGCGGCTGCCGCCGCGCTGGTGGGCGGAGGAGATGCAGAAGGTCCTGACGCCCTCGGCAGGAGCCGCCGTTCGTCTGGCGGCAGCAGAGCGTGCGGCAGCCTTTGCCGACAGCCGGGGCTGGCAGGACAATCGCCGGGCCTTTGCGCATTTTCTTGCGGGTTATCATAGCCTTGCGGTGAACCCGGATCGCGCGGTGGCGCATTTTGCGCAAAGCCGCAGGCTTTATGCCGATCTGCCGGATGCGGATCTGCATATCGCCCTCGTCGATCTGCAGATGGCGGGGGTCTTTCTTGCCGCGGCAGAGCCGGAGGCTACGCTCTTTCTGGCCGAACAGGCGGCAGAGGCGCTGAAGACGGCGGATGATCGCGCCAGTCTTGCGGTGAGCTATCTTCTGCGTGCTGAGGCGCTGGAGCGTCTCGGTCGTCCGGACGAAGCTGCGGCACTTCGTCTCGACAGCCTCTCCCTTGCAGGCTATGGCTTTTCCAACGAAGCCGCCCTGCCGGAGCTTCTGCGGGACGCAGGGCAGGCGCGGTAAGACAGGACGGGGGCAGGCGGATGCTGGTGATTGCGGGACTGATGTTCGGAGCTTTGGGCGGGGCCTGGTTTGCCCGCCGCAAGGGCGGCGCAGGCTTTGACATCGCGCAATATGCGGCCGGGCTTGGTATCTTTTTCGGGATTCTCGGGCTCTTTGCCACGCTGATCCTTGATCGTCTGATCTGATCGGGGGGCGGTGATGTTTCTGCCCTTCTTCGAACAGCTTCGCAAACATGCCGTGCCGGTCAGCCTGCGCGAGTTTCTGGCCTTTCTCGAAGGGCTTCAGGCCGGCCTGGTCACCTGGGACAGCGAGGGGTTTTACTACCTTGCCCGCGTGACCCTGGTGAAAGACGAGCGCCACATCGACCGCTTTGACCGCGCCTTTGCCGCCTCTTTTGCCGGCCTGGATGCGATTACGCCTGAGCAGGTTCTGGAAGCGCTGGACCTGCCGGGCGACTGGCTGGAGAAGCTGGCGGAGAAGCATCTTTCCCCGGAAGAAATGGAGCAGATCAAAGCCCTCGGCGGCTTTGAGAAGCTGATGGAAACGCTGCGCCAGCGTCTGGCAGAGCAGAAAGAGCGTCATCAGGGCGGCAGCAAATGGGTGGGCACCGCCGGCACCTCGCCCTTTGGCGCTTATGGCTATAACCCCGAAGGCGTGCGGATTGGCCAGAAAGAGGGCCGCCACGGCCGCGCGGTGAAGGTCTGGGATAAGCGCGAGTTCAAAAACCTCGACGATCAGGTGGAGCTTGGCACCCGCAATATCAAAGTTGCGATGAAGCGGCTGCGGCGCTGGGCGCGGGACGGCGCGCAGGATGAGCTGGACCTGGATGGCACGATCCGCTCCACCGCCGAGCAGGGCTGGCTGGATGTGAAGGTCAGGCCGGAACGGCGTAATGCCGTGAAAGTGCTGATGTTTTTTGACGTCGGCGGCTCAATGGATCCGCATATCAAAGTGGTGGAAGAGCTGTTTTCGGCGGCGCGGGCCGAATTTAAACATCTTGAGTATTTCTACTTCCATAACTGCCTCTATGAGGGGGTCTGGCGCGACAACCGCCGTCGCTGGGAAGAGCAGACCCCGACTGCTGAGGTGCTGCGCACCTATGGCCCGGACTGGAAGTGCATTTTCGTGGGCGATGCCTCGATGTCGCCCTATGAGATCTTGCATCCCGGCGGGGCCAATGAGCATTGGAACCAGGAGGCGGGTGAGGTCTGGTTGCAACGGGCCAGGGAGCAATGGCCCTCGCACGTCTGGATCAACCCCACGCCAGAGCGGTTCTGGGGCGGCACGCAGTCGATCGGCATCGTGAAGCGCATCTTTGAGGACCGGATGGTCCCGATGACGCTGGAGGGGCTGACGCGGGGAATCAAGGAACTCAGCCGCTGATTCGGGCGTGATTCCGGCAGACTTCGCACCCTCCGCGCTTAATGCGGAGGGGAAAAGCGGTGTGCGGACAATGGGTTGAGTGTATTATTCAGTTTGATTCAACATTTACGTGTATTCCCTTTGACCCTGCGCCCGGTCCATGGCATAAAAAGTGCATGCTGGATGAATAGTTGAAGCGGCCGGGGTAACGCCCCTCGCCGCTTTTTCCGTTTCCGACCCGTGCGGTTTCTCAAGCCGCAGGATGCCATCTGATGACATTGCATATGCCGGTGACACCGCCTCCGGATCCCCGCCGCGAGGCGGCGGAGGCGCTTGAACTGTTCGATCTGGCCAGCACCATTTTGCGCCGTCTCCTCGAAGAGATCCGCGCAGAAACGCCCGCTGAGAGCGCGAAGGAGCTGGCTACCTATACCAAAGACGTCTCTCAGGCCCTGAAACTTCTGGTTACGGAGCGGCAGAATGTCGAAAAACTTGCCCGCGAGCAGTCCGGCGGACTTTGCGCCGGGGCCCTCGATCTTGGCGCAGCGCGCGATGAAATCGGGCGCCGCCTGGCTCGCCTCCGCCACGCCGGAGATGATTGACGAATTTTTAAACGGCCTGAGCGATACTGCGCTGGCGGCGCTCCCTTGGGTTTTTGAGTTCTGGGCCCTGCCGCATCAGTTGCCCCCTGAGGGGGACTGGCGGACCTGGGTGATTATGGGTGGCCGTGGTGCGGGGAAGACCCGCGCCGGGGCCGAATGGGTGCGCGCCCAGGTGGAAGGGGCGCGGCCGGGTGATAAGGGCCGCGCGCGGCGTGTGGCGCTGGTGGGCGAGACGCTCGACCAGGTGCGCGAGGTGATGATCTTTGGCGAGAGCGGGATTCTCGCCTGCTCTCCGCCCGACCGCAGGCCGGAATGGCAGGCCGGGCGGCGGCGTCTGGAGTGGCCGAACGGCGCGGTGGCGGAAGTATTTTCCGCGCATGAGCCGGAGAGCCTGCGCGGTCCGCAGTTCGATGCCGCCTGGTCAGACGAGCTGGCGAAGTGGAAAAAGGGCGAGCAGGCCTGGGATATGGTGCAGTTTGCGCTGCGCCTGGGGGATCTGCCGCAGCAGGTGGTGACAACCACGCCGCAGAATGTCGCGGTGCTGAAGGCGGTGCTGCGAAACCCCTCAACCGTGCTCACCCATGCGCCTACCGAGGCAAACCGCGCCCATCTGGCGGGGTCTTTCCTGGCCGAAGTGCGGGCGCGTTATGCCGGCACACGGCTCGGGCGGCAGGAGCTTGACGGCGAACTCCTCGAGGATGCGGAAGGTGCGCTCTGGACCTCTGCGGGGCTGGAGGCCGCGCGGATTGATGCCGCACCGGCCTTTGACCGGGTGGTGGTGGCCGTGGATCCGCCGGTGACCGGTGGGCGGTCGTCGGACGAATGCGGGATCGTGGTGGCGGGCGTGGTGATGCAGGGGCCGCCGCAGTCCTGGCGGGCCGTGGTGCTGGAGGATGCCAGCGTTGCGGGGGCCAGCCCTGAGGGCTGGGCGCAGGCGGCCATTGCGGCTTTCAGGCGCCACAATGCCGATGCCCTGGTGGCAGAGGTTAATCAGGGCGGCGATCTTGTGACGGATCTCATCCGCTCGCTTGACGGGTCGATCATGGTCAGGGCGGTCCGGGCCAGCCGGGGCAAGGTTGCCCGGGCAGAGCCGGTGGCCGCGCTTTACGAACAGGGCCGGGTGCAGCATCTGCGCGGGCTGCAGGGCCTGGAAGATCAGATGTGCCGTATGAGCCTGCAGGGTTTTCAGGGGCGCGGCTCGCCGGATCGGGTGGATGCGCTGGTCTGGGCTCTGCATGAGCTGATGATCCGTCCCGGCACGGGGCAGGGGCGTCCTGGCATTCGCGGGCTCTGAACTTACTCAAAGGAGGTGATCCATGTTTGGATTTCGCAGGCGGAAGGCTCCGCCCGATACCGCATGCCCTGAGGTCAAAGCCTCAGCCGCAGGGCGGGTGGCGGCGCGGGCGGCGGGAAGTGGCAGGGTGGTCTGGAGCCCGCGGGACACGGGATCTTTGATTCGTAACGGCTATATGAGCAATCCTGTTGTCTTTCGAGCAATACGTATGATTGCAGAATCGGCCGGAAATCTGCCCCTGATCCTTCAGGATGAGGGGCAGCGCTATGAAACCCATCCGATCCTCGCTCTTCTGGATCGGCCCAATGCCTTTCAGGGCCGCGCTGAATTTCTGGAGGCGGTCTGCGGTCATTTGCTGTTGAGCGGGAATGCCTGGGTGGAGGCGGTCTGCGATCCGCACAGTGGCGAGGTGCGGGAACTTTACGCGCTGCGCCCGGAGCGAATGTCGCTGGTGCCCGGAGAGGATGGCTGGCCGGTGGCCTGCGATTATAATGTCGGCGGCCGCAGCCATCGCTTTGATCTGAGCGCTGATGTGAAGCCTGTCTGCCACATCCGCGCATTTCATCCTCTGGATGATCATTACGGATACTCTGCACTTGGTGCGGCAGCGGTGGCCATGGATGTGCATGGCGCGGCAAGTCGCTGGTCCAAGGCGCTGCTGGACAATGCGGCGCGGCCCTCAGGCGCGATCATCTATCGCGGGGCGGATGGCAACGGGGTGCTGACGGCAGAGCAATATGACCGTCTGACGGGCGAGATCGAATCGCATCACATGGGGGCGCGTAACGCCGGGCGGCCCATGCTGCTGGAAGGCGGGCTGGACTGGAAGCCGATGGGGTTTTCGCCCTCAGATATGGAATTTCACCAGACCCGCGAGGCGGCGGCGCGCGATATCGCCATGGCCTTCGGGGTGCCGCCGATGTTGCTGGGCATCCCGGGGGATGCAACCTACGCCAATTATCAGGAGGCGAACCGCGCCTTCTTCCGGCTGACGGTTCTGCCGCTGGCGACGCGGGTGCTGACGGAACTGGCGCAGTTTTTGTCCTCGCACAGTGGGGAGGTGGTCAGCCTGCGGCCCGATCTGGATCAGGTTCCGGCACTCTCTGCGGAGCGGGATGCGCAATGGGAGCGGGTCTCGGCGGCGGAGTTTCTGACGCTGGCGGAAAAGCGTGCGGCCCTTGGTCTGCCGCCTTTGCCGGACGGGGGCTGAGATGGCGGGCTCGCGGTTTCTTTACGACAGTTTTGATGCCGCCAGTGCGCGCATAGAGGCCAATGAGCGGGTTTTGCAGGAGCGCTGGAGCGCCCTGGAGCGGCGGCTTTTGCAGATTGATGCCGCGCTGGAGCGTCTGGAAAAACGCATCTGGCTGGGGGTTTGCGGGGTGGCGGCTTTTCTTTTGGCCCAGGGCGCAGAGACCCTTTTGCGGGCCGCGCTGCCATGAGGGAGGATCACGGTATGGATGGGGATGATCTGCGGCTTGAACGCAAGTTCATGACCGGGGGCGGCGGGCTGGCCGTTGGTGAGGAGGGGCGCATCAGCGGCTATGCCTCACTTTTCGGCCGGGCCGATCAGGGCGGCGATATTGTGCTGCCGGGGGCCTACGCGGCCTCGCTTGCCGCCATGGAGCGGTCGGGCGGTCGCGTGAAGATGCTCTGGCAGCACGATCCGGCGCAGCCCGTGGGGATCTGAGAGGAGATCGCGGAGGATGCCCGCGGGCTGCGCGTCTCAGGCCGTCTGCTGCCGGAGGTGGCACGGGCGCGCGAGGCCCGGGCGCTGATCGCGGCGGGGGCGCTGGACGGGCTGTCGATCGGCTACCGCACGGTGAAATCTTCGCGCGATTCCGAAGGCCGCCGCCTGCTGGCAGAGGTCGATCTGTGGGAGATCTCGCTGGTGACCTTTCCTATGCAGCGTGAGGCCCGAATTGAGGCCAAGACCGGGGATCTGATCCCTTATCTGGCACGGCTGACGGGGCTTCTGGCCGGTGCCCGTCAGCAGCTTGGCGGGCAGCAGACCGTTTAACTTAACCCTCAGGAAGGAGCCGCCATGACCGCGACCGGTGCAGGCGAAAGTGCAGAGTTTGCCTCTGCGCTCAATGGTTTTGTGACTGAACTCAAAGGCTTTCAGGCCGATGTCAAAGACATTCTGAAAAGGACGGATACCCGAATGATGCAGGCAGAACGCAAATCCGCCGTGGCGCCGCAGCGCCCGATCCTGTCTCAGGCCGCAAGGCCTTTGATGCCTATCTGCGCGGCGGCGATGATGAGGGGCTGCGCGGGCTGGTGCTGGAGGGCAAGGGGCTGAACGCCGCCGTCAATGCCGAGGGCGGTTATCTGGTCGATCCGCAGACCTCTGACACCATCCGCTCGGTGCTGCGGGCGACGTCGTCGCTGCGCCGTGTGGCCAATGTGGTGCAGATAGAGGCGGGCAGCTTTGAGGTGCTGGTTGATACCGGGGATGTGGGTTCGGGCTGGGTCACGGAAGCCTCTGAGATTACCGCCACGGGCACGGCCTCGATTGAGCGCATCGCCATTCCGCTGCACGAGCTGACCGCAATGCCCAAGGCCAGCCAGCGGCTGCTTGATGACAGCGCCTTTGATCTCGAGACCTGGCTTGCCGACCGTATTGCTGAGCGCTTTTCGCGGGCGGAAGCGCTGGCCTTTGTCAGCGGTGACGGCTCGGGCAAGCCGAAGGGGTTTCTGGCGCATACCAAAGTGGCGCAGGCCAGCTGGGAATGGGGCAAGCTGGGCTATGTGGCGACCGGCACGGCAGGGGATTTCAACGCGACCGCACCGGCCAATGCGATTGTCGATCTGGTCTATGCGCTGAACGCCGCTTACCGCGCCAATGCGACCTTCGTGATGAACTCAAAGACCGCCGGGGCCGTGCGCAAGATGAAGGACAGCGACGGGCGGTTCCTGTGGTCTGACAGTCTGGCCGCCGGAGAGCCTGCGCGGCTGATGGGCTATCCGGTGCTGATCGCCGAGGACATGCCCGATATCGCGGCCAATTCCTATTCGATCGCCTTCGGGGATTTCCACGCGGGCTATACGATTGCAGAGCGCCCGGATCTGCGGGTGCTGCGCGATCCCTTCTCGGCCAAGCCGCATGTCCTCTTTTACGCCAGCCGCCGTGTCGGTGGGGATGTGAGCGATTTCGGCGCCATCAAGCTGATGAAATTCGCAGCCTCTTAAGGGGGGCGGCGAGGGGCGCGCGGCCGGCAGGGAGGGTCGGTTCAGCATGGGTGCCACGGGTGGGGCCCTTGCTGTCGGTCGCGCGGATCAGCGGATCAAAGGGGGAGGGGCCGATATGCGGCTGAGAGAGGTTGCGCCAGTGGCCGACGGCGATCTGCCGCTGGCGGCGCTGAAAGACCAGTTGCGGCTGGGCAGCGGATTTGCCGATGAGGGGGGGCAGGATGCCGTGCTGCGCGGCTGGCTGCGAGCGGCGCTGGCGGCTGTAGAGCGGCGGTTGGATAAGGCGCTGATTTCGCGCAGTTTTATCCTGGATCTGCCGGGCTGGAGTGACGCTGAGGCCCAGGTGCTGCCGATCGCGCCGGTCAGCGCCATCACCGAGGTGAAGCTGTTTGATGCGGGCGGGGCCTCGTCGGTGCTGGATGGCGCGCGCTGGCGGCTGGTGGCCGATGCCCACCCGTCCCCGGCTTGAGGGGCAGCATCTGACGCTGCCGGTGCTGCCCAAAGGCGGGCGGGTTGAGATCACGCTGACGGCGGGCTTTGGCAGTTTTGCGCAGCTGCCGCCGGATCTGCGCCAGGCGGTTCTGATGCTGGCGGCACTTTATCACGATCACCGGCATGAAGGTCTGGCCCCGGTCAGCGCCATGCCCTTTGGCGTGGCAGCGCTTCTGGAGCCGTGGCGGGTGGTGCGCAGCTTCGGGGGCCGCAGATGAGGGCGCCGCGGCTGAGCCGCCGTCTGGCCCTGGAGGAGTTGCAGCTTGCCCCGGACGGGGCGGGGGGGCTGACGAAGGTCTGGGAGGGGCTGGGATATCTCTGGGCAGAGATCACGCCGGGAAGCGGGCGGCTGGAGCCGGGAGAGGGGGCAGCGCGGGGGGAAATCCTTGCCCGCATTCTGACCCGCGCGGCTCTGCCCGGCAGTCCGCAGCGCCCCGCGCCGGGGCAGCGCTTTCGTGAGGGCGGGCGGGTCTGGCAGGTCCTGGCTGTCGCCGAGGCAGACGGCGATGCGCGCTATCTCATCTCGCATGTCAAAGAGGAGGTGCCGCTGTGAGTTATCAGGCAGGGGCTGCCCTGCAGGCGGGGGTTTACGGCTGTCTGACCGCCTGGCCGGGACTTGAGGATGTTCTGATTGCAGATGCCCTGCCGGCGGGGGCTGCGCCGGAGACCTGGGTGCTGATCGGCGCGGAAGAGGTGCGCGATGCCTCTGACGTCAGCGGCGCTGGCGCAGAACACCGGCTGGAGCTTTCGGTTCTGAGCCGGGCGGCGGGCTTTCATACGCCTAAGACCATCGCGGGCGAAATCGCGGAGGCGCTGGGCGCGGGCGGTCTGAGCGTGGCGGGACATCGGGTCTGCGGTGTCTGGTTTCACCGCGCCAGAGCCAGCCGCCAGCAGGGCGGCGCGCTCCGGCGCATTGATCTGACATTTCGGGTCCGGCTGGACCCGGTCACGGCATAGGGGGCAAGAATGGCGGTGCAGAACGGCAAAGATCTGTTGCTGAAGGTGGATCTGTCAGATGACGGTCAGTTTGAGACCGTGGCGGGGCTTCGCGCCACGCGGATCAGCTTTAACGCGGAAAGCGTGGATGTGACGAGCCTTGCCTCAGAGGGCGGCTGGCGCGAGCTTCTGGGCGGGGCGGGGGTGAAATCGGCCTCGGTCTCCGGCTCGGGTGTTTTTCGCGATGCGGCCACGGATGAGCGTGTGCGCGGGATCTTCTTTGCGGGAGAGACCCCGGATTTTCAGGTGGTGATCCCGGATTTCGGGCTGATTGCGGGGCGGTTTCTGATCACCTCGCTGGAATATTCCGGCACTCACAACGGAGAGGCCACCTGGCAGATCGCGCTCGCCTCGGCGGGGGCTTTGAGTTTCACGGCGCTCTGATGGCCAATCCCTTTGCCGGAGAGGTGACGCTGGTCGTCAATGGGGAGGAGATCGCCTGCCGTCTGACGCTGGGCAGCCTCCAGGGGCTGGACCGGGGCGAGGGGCTGATTGCGCTCATCGCGCGGTTTGAAGAGGGCCGCTTTGGCGCGGGGGATGTGCTGGCGGTTCTGCTGGCGGGGCTGCGCGGGGGCGGCTGGCGCGGCTCGGCAGATGATCTTGGCGCGGCGGAAATTAAAGGCGGGCTGCGCGAGGCTTTGCGCGTCGCGGGGCTTTTGCTGGCGCGTGCTTTCAGCCTGCCGGAGGGGGCTGATGAGCGGGGCGCGTTTTGACTGGGCGGGGCTTTTGCGCGCGGGGCTTGCGCCGCTTGCCCAGGGCGGCGCCGGTCTGCGGCCTGAGGAGTTCTGGCGGCTGACGCCGCTGGAGCTGCGCCTGATGCTGGGCCGCGGGGCCGGGCCTTCGGCGCTGACTCGGGCGGGGCTTGCGGCGCTGATGGCGGATTATCCCGACACAAAGGAGAGAGGCGATGCAGGACCGGGAGAGCCTGAGTGAGGAACTCGGGCGGCTGGAGATCGCGCTGGGTGAAGCGCGTGGCGCGACGGCGGGCTTTGAGGGGGATCTCAAGCGGCTCAATGAGGGCATGGTCTTCAGCGGCCGTGAGGCGGCGCAATTGTCCGCAGGGCTGGGCTCCGGGCTCAGGCGGGCCTTTGAGGGGCTGGTTTTTGACGGGGCCAAACTCAGCGATGTGCTGCGCGGTCTGGGGAGTGCGGTTTCGCAGGCGGTCTATAACACCGCCATGCGTCCGGTCACTCAGGCGGCGGGGCAGGGGCTGGGGGCCATGCTCAACGGCGTGATGTCGGGGATCATGCCCTTTGCCGACGGGGCCCCTTTCAGCCAGGGGCGGGTGATGCCCTTTGCCGAAGGCGGCATCGTCAGCGGGCCGGTGCGCTTTCCCATGCGCGGTGGCGTGACCGGGCTGATGGGGGAGGCCGGCCCTGAGGCGATTTTGCCGCTGGCGCGTGGCCCGGACGGGCGGCTGGGCGTTCAGGCCGGCGGTGGCGGAGCGCGTCCGGTGCAGGTGGTGATGAATGTCAGCACGCCCGATCTGCCGTCTTTTCAACGCTCTCAGAGCCAGCTTGCCGCCCGCATGGGGCGGATGCTCGCGCTGGGGCAGCGCAACGGATAGGTGCCATGTCAGAGCAGCGGAATTTTCACGAGGTCAGATTTCCCGCCGATCTCAGCTTCGGGTCGGTCGGCGGGCCGGAGCGGCGGGCGGAAATTGTCACGCTTGCCAATGGCTATGAGGAGCGCAATTCGCCCTGGGCGCAGTCACGCCGCCGCTATGATGCGGGGCTGGGACTGCGCTCGCTGGATGATGTGGCGGAGCTGGTGGCGTTTTTTGAAGCGCGGGCGGGGCAGCTTTACGGCTTTCGCTGGAAGGACTGGGCGGATTTCAAATCCTGTGCGCCTTCTGCGAGTGTGACGCCGCTCGATCAGCTTTTGGGGCAGGGCGACGGGGCGGCGCGCGATTTTGCCCTGCGCAAGGTCTATGCCTCGGGGGGGCAGGCCCATTGGCGCGCGATTGCCAAGCCGGTGCGCGGCAGTCTGCAGGTCGCGCTGGCCGCAAAGCCGCTGCGCGAGGGGATCGACTGGGAAGCGGATTACGAGCGCGGTGTCCTCACCTTTGCCGATCCCGTGCCGGAAGGGGCGGAGGTGCGGGCGGGCTTTGAATTTGACGTGCCGGTGCGCTTTGACACCGATGTGATTCAGGTCTCGGTGGCCTCGTTCCAGGCGGGCGATCTGCCGATGGTGCCGGTGGTGGAGATCCGGTTATGAGCGGGCTGAGGGCGCATCTGGAGGGGGGCTGCACCACGCTGTCGCGCTGCTGGCGGATCACGCGGCGCGACGGGCGGGTGCTGGGCTTCACCGATCATGACCGCGATCTGGAGTTCGATGGCTGCCGCTATGAGGCGGCTTCGGGGATGACCGCGCGGGCGCTGAGCCGCACGACGGGGCTTTCGGCGGATAACAGCGAGGCGCTGGGGGCGCTGCAGTCGGCGGCGCTGTGCGAAAGCGATCTGCGGGCGGGCCGCTATGACGGCGCAGAGGTTGAGGTTTTGCTGGTTAACTGGCGCGATGTGGCAGAGCGGCAGGTGCTTTTCGCGGGAAGTTTGGGAGAGATTTCCCGTGCCGACGGGGCTTTTCGGGCAGAACTGCGCGGGTTGAGTGAAGCTCTGGCGCAGGTTCGGGACCGCATCTATCAGCGCAGTTGCACGGCTGTTTTGGGAGATGCCCTGTGTCGTGTGGATCTGAATACTCCGGCGTACCGTCTGGAACTGCCTGCCGGAGACATCCGCGAGGGGCGGATCTTCGTCTTTCCGCTGCAGGGCTATGAGGACCGCTGGTTTGAGCGCGGGCGGCTGAGGGTGCTCAGCGGGGCGGGCGAAGGGCTGTCGGGGATGATCCGCAATGACCGTCAGTCAGGCAGCGGGCGGGAAGTGGAATTGTGGGATCGTCTGGCGGCAGACATTTCACCTGGCGATCTGCTGGAGCTGACGGCGGGCTGTGACCGCCAGATTGCAACATGCCGGGCAAAATTCGCCAATCATGTGAATTACCGTGGCTTTCCGCATCTGCCCTCTGAGGACTGGCTGACGGCGGTGCCGGGGCGGCGGATATGAGCGGCGATGTGGTTCTGGCGGAACTGCGGCTCTGGCTGGGCACGCCCTATCTGCATCAGGCGTCAAAGCGCGGCGTGGGCTGCGACTGTCTTGGGCTTTTGCGCGGTGTCTGGCGGAGCCTGCGGGGGCCGGAGCCCTGCGCTGTGCCGCCCTATAGCGCCGACTGGGCCGAAGCGGGCCGGCGCGAAGTGCTGCGGGAGGCGGCGGAGCTTTATCTGACCCCGCTGCCGCCCGAAGCCCCGGAGCTGCCGGGGGAGGTGCTCTTGTTTCGGATGTTTGAGGGATCGATCGCCAAGCATCTTGGCTTTCGCGCCTCAGCCGGGCCGCAGGGCAGTTTTATCCATGCCTACAGCGGACACGGCGTGGTGGAATCGGCGCTGACCGCGCCCTGGGCGCGGCGCATTACCGGGCGTTACCGCCTGATCTGACTGGATTTACCGAAAGGAACGGGAATGGCGACGCTGGTACTCTCGGCCGCGGGGGCGGCGATCGGCTCGGGCTTTGGAGGAACGGTGCTGGGGCTTTCGGGCGCGGTGATCGGGCGCGCCGCGGGGGCTGTTCTGGGCCGCGTGATCGACACGCGGCTGGCGGGGCGCGGCTCTCAGCTGGTCGAGCGCGGGCGGGTGGAGCGCTTCCGGCTGACGGGGGCGGGCGAGGGCCGGAGCATGGCGCGCATCTGGGGGCGCGTCCGTCTGGGGGGGCATGTGATCTGGTCCTCGCCCTTTGAAGAGATCGTCAGCACCGAAGTGCAGCGCGGCGGCAAGGGGGGCGGTGGCCGGACGCAGACACGGATCGACAGCTACAGCTATCGTGTCTCACTGGCGCTGGGGCTGTGCGAGGGTGAGATTTTACGCGTGGGCCGGGTCTGGGCAGATGGCGAAGAGATCGGTCCGGACCGCATTGCGCTGAGGGTTTATACCGGGTCTGAGACGCAGATGCCGGATCCGAAGATTGAGGCGGTTGAGGGGGCAGGGGCCGTTCCGGCCTTTCGCGGGCTGGCCTATGTGGTGATCGAAGACCTCGATCTTGCGCCCTTTGGCAACCGCGTGCCGCAGTTCTCTTTTGAGGTGGTGCGCAGGGCCGCAGCGGGGCCTGAGGGCGTGCAAGATCTGACGCGGGCTGTGGCGCTGATTCCAGGCTGCGGAGAATATGCGCTTTCCACCACGCCGGTGCATTACGACTATGGCTATGGCAGTTCGGGCACCGCCAATGTGCACAGCCCCGGCGGGCGCAGCGATCTGACCGTTTCGCTGGAGCAGCTGGGCGAGGAGTTGCCGCAGTGTCGGGCGGTCTCGCTGGTGGTCAGCTGGTTCGGCTCGGATCTGCGCTGCGGGCACTGCGGGATTGAGCCGAAAGTCGAGCAGAATGCCTGGGATGGCGCAGGTGCCCCCTGGGAGGCGGGGGGGCGCAACCGCCGCACAGCCGCGCGGATCGCGCTGAAAGACGGCCGTCCGGTCTATGGCGGCACACCCTCGGACCGCTCGGTGCGCGAGGCGATTGCGGCGCTGCGCGCCCGTGGTCAGGCGGTGATGTTTTATCCCTTCCTCCTGATGGAGCAGCAGGAGGGTAATGGTCTGAGCGATCCCTGGAGCGGGGCGCCGGACCAGCCGGTGATGCCATGGCGCGGACGCATCACGCTGTCGGTTGCGCCGGGACGCGAGGGCAGTCCTGACGGCACCGGCGCGGCTGAGGCAGAGGTCGCGGCCTTTATGGGCGCTGCGCAGCCCTCAGATTTCACCATCAGCGGCGGGCGGGTAATTTACACCGGAGATCCGGCGGATCGCGGTTATCGCCGCTTTGTGCTGCATTATGCCTGTCTGTGCCAGACGGCGGGCGGGGTTGAAGCCTTCTGCATCGGCTCTGAGCTGCGCGGGCTGACGCAGATCCGCGGCGCGGGCGGCAGCTTTCCCATGGTTGCGGCGCTGCGGGTGCTTCTGGGGGAGGTGCGCGCCATCCTGGGGGCCAGCTGTAAGCTGTCCTATGCGGCGGACTGGTCGGAATACAGCGGCTACACCGCGCCCGATGGCGGGCGATATTTCCACCTCGATCCCCTTTGGGCAGATCCGGAGTGCGATTTCATCGGTATCGACAATTATATGCCGCTCTCGGACTGGCGCGATGGGGAGGATCATGCCGATGCGCATTGGGGCTCGGCGCTGAACCCGGCCTATCTGGCGGCGAATGTGGCGGGGGGCGAAGGGTTTGACTGGTATTACGCCAGCGAAGCGGATGCCGCAGCCGGGCGGCGCAGCCCGATCACCGATGGCGAGGGGGAGCCCTGGATCTGGCGCTGTAAGGATCTGAAATCCTGGTGGGAAAATCGCCATTTCGATCGACCGGGCGGGCTGCGCAACGCAGATCCCACGCCCTGGGTGCCGGGCTCAAAGCCCTTCTGGTTCACCGAACTTGGCGTGGCCGCGATTGATCGCGGCGGCAATCAGCCGAACCTTTTTCTCGATCCCAAATCCTCAGAATCCGCATTGCCGCGGTTTTCCGGCGGGCGGCGTGAGGAGGCGATGCAGACCGCTTATCTGCGGGCCATGGCGGCGCATTGGGGAAATCCGGCGCATAATCCGCTGGCCAGCGCCTATCCGGGGCGGATGGTGGATCTGTCGCGGGCCTTTGTCTGGGCCTGGGACGCGCGGCCCTGGCCCTGGTTTCCGGGCCGCAGTGATATCTGGAGCGATGGTGACAACTATGCGCGCGGCCACTGGCTGAACGGGCGCGCCTCGCATCAGCCGCTGGCCGCTGTCGTGGCTGAGATCTGCGCGGGGGCGGGCGTGGCGGCGGATGTCTCGCGGCTTTATCAGGTGGTTCAGGGCTTTGTGCTGAGTGAGGGCGCAAGCGGGCGGGCGGCGCTGCAGGATCTGATGCTCATCTATGGCTTTGATGCCGTGGAGCGGGAGGGCGGTCTGGTCTTTTTGCCCCGCGACGGGCGGCTGACGGAGGAGATCGCGCCGGAGATCATCGCCCTTGATCCGGAAACCGGCGCAGGGCCGGAATTGGTGCGACAGCCCGATGCCGATCTGCCCGCTGAGATGCGTCTGAGCTACCTTGGCGGCGACAGCGATTTCGCCATGGCCTCTGAGACGGCGACCCGGCCGGACCGGTCCCTGGCGGGCGGGGCCTTTTATGAAGTGCCCCTCGCCCTGACGCGGGCAGAGGCGCGGGCGGTGGCAGAGCGCTGGCTGTCGGAAGCGGAGGTGTCGCAGGATCTGCTGCGCCTGACGCTGCCGCCGTCAATGCTGCATCTGGGGCCGGGGGATGTGATCGGTTTTGGCGGGGCCGGGCGGTTTCGCATTGACCGGGCCGACTATGCAGGGGCCCTCTCGGTTGAGGCGGTGCGGGTGGATCCCGGTCTCTATCTGCCCTCTGATTTCGCCGAGCCTTTGCGGCGGCTGCCGGCGGCGCTGCCGGAGCTTCCGGTCTGGGGTGTCTTTCTGGATCTGCCGCTTTTGCGGGGGGATGAGGAGCCGCATCTGCCGCATGTGGCGGTGACTGCCAGCCCCTGGAGCGGCCCGGCCGGTCTGTGGGACAGCGATCACGATGAGGGCTACGGTCTGCGCCATGTCGTGAGGGTTCCTGCCACGATGGGGGTGACGCTGACACCGCTGGGGCGGGCGGCCTCGGGTCTGTGGCAGCGCGGGTCGGGGCTGCGGTTGCGGCTGACGCGGGGGGAGCTGAGTTCGCAAAGCGTCGCGCGGGTTCTCAATGGGGCCAATGCGCTGGCCATCGGGGATGGCTCATCGGGCGGCTGGGAAGTTTTGCAATTCGTTCATGCCGAGCCGCTGGGCGGCGGCGAGTGGCAGATCTCGCAGCTTTTGCGCGGGCAGGCGGGCAGTGAGGCGCGGATGCCTGAAGTCTGGCCCGAGGGCTCTGTGGTGGTGCTGCTGAACCAGGCGGTGGAGCAGGTGAGCCTCTCGCCGGGGGGGCGGCTGCGCTGCGGCATTACCGTTTCGCGCCGCTGGCGGCGGGCTATGGCAGCGCCGTGGCCCGCCACAGCCTGCAGCGCTTTGAGGGGATCGGGCTGAAGCCGCCTGCGCCGGTGCACCTGCGGATGACGCGCGGGCCGGAGGGGCGGCGCTTTACCTGGATCCGCCGTGGCCGGATCGGGGCGGACGCCTGGGAGGGGGAGATCCCGCTGGGCGAGCAGCGCGAGGCCTATGAGATCCGCATTCAGGACGCGGGCGGCCTGCGCTATGAGGTCCGCACTGAGGCTGCGGTTTTTGATCTGAGCGATGCCATGGCTGACGGGCTGGCGCTGAGCGCGCCCTGGAGCTTCGGCGTGGCGCAGCTCTCCGATCTGGCGGGGCGCGGAGAGGAAAGTCGCCTGATCCTGTCGATATAGGGAAAATTTTCGCCAAAGCACCTTGTTTTACATCAGGGAAAGGCTTTTCTAGGGTATCCGCAGAAGAAAGATTGCCGCATCCCGCGGGAGGGCGGTTTCTTTCCTCGGGCGGGATCTGTTAGACAGAGCCATCCAAAGGAGTCTGCCATGCCTGAGACCAAGGTCCGTCTTGCCACTCTTGACCCGGTCTGGGATCGCCTTTGTGACGAGGCGCGGGAGGCTGTCCGGCAGGAGCCGCGGCTGGGCGGGCTGATCCATGGCGGGATTTTGCATCACGGCAGTTTTCAGGGGGCCCTGGCTTATCGCTTTGCGCTGAAACTGGCCTCGGGCGAGATGAGCGAGCAGATCCTGCGTGAGGTGGCGGATGAGGCCCATGCCGCCGATCGCGAACTCGCTCAGGCGGCGCGGGCCGATCTGGTGGCGGTTTACGAGCGCGATCCGGCCTGCCACCGGTTCCTGGAACCGCTGATGTTTTTTAAGGGATTTCAGGCGCTGCAGTGCTACCGCGTGGCGCATTGGCTCTGGCAGCAGGGGCGGGTGGATCTGGCCTATTTTGTGCAGATGCGTGTCTCTGAGGTCTTTGGCGTTGATATCCATCCGGCGGCCCGGGTGGGGCGCGGGATTATGATCGATCACGCCCATTCCATCGTGATCGGTGAGACGGCCGTGGTGGGAGATAACGTCTCGATGCTGCATTCGGTGACCCTTGGCGGCACCGGAAAGTCCGACGGCGATCGCCATCCGAAGATTGCGGATGGCGTGCTTCTGGGGGCGGGCGCGAGCGTGCTGGGGAATATTTCGGTCGGGCATTGCTCCCGCGTTGCGGCAGGATCGGTGGTGCTGGCGGATGTGCCGCCCTGCACCACGGTGGCCGGGGTTCCCGCGCGGGTCGTGGGGGAGGCGGGCTGTGCGCAGCCCTCAGCCATGATGGATCAGCTGTTGAAGCCTGCCGTCTGAGGGGCGGCTCTCTTTCAGGGCGGACCGGCCTTTCGGGGGAGAGCGCCGGGGAGGGCTGCCTGCCCTCCCCGGACCCCGCCCGGGAGTATTTTGAAAAAGCCAAAGGGCAGGCGGGGCTGTGGTTGACCTCGCGGCGCGGGGCGCGTATGCCCCCTCTCGCGCGGAAGGCCGGATGACCGCGTGTGGTGTCGGGTCCCCACAAGGGAAACTGCGTCATGCGAGGAAAGTCCGGACTCCATGAAGTAAGGGTGCCGGGTAACGCCCGGCGGGGGTAACCCCAGGGAAAGCGCCACAGAGAACGAGACCGCCCTGCGTGCAGGGTAAGGGTGAAACGGTGGGGTAAGAGCCCACCGCGGACCGGGTAACCGGGACGGCACGGCAAGCCCCACCCGGAGCAATGCCGAATAGGGACCTCGCGCGGGCCAGGGTCGGGCAACCGAGACCGCCGCAGGGACACTTCAGCCCGAGAGGTCCGGGTTGGCAGCTAAAGCCCGTCAGTAATGGCGGGACAAGAGGAATGGTCATCCAGAGGGGGCAACCCCTTGGACAGAATCCGGCTTACAGGCCTTCCGCGCAAATTCCTGTTCACCGAGGCCCATGGCTGCGAGGCGGCCTGTTTATTTGTGCATGCGATGCCATCCGGCGGACCGCATCTGCCAGGGCGTTGCTGCGGGGGGGGGCATGATGATCGGACGGCAGATGACAGGTTTCGCGCATCCGCTCCGTCTGGCGTGAGAGGGAACCTGTGACGGGCCTTGCCGGTTATCAGGCGATTGCAACCCGGTCGCGCCGGATCTTTTGAGAGGATTGCCGTTATGAGTTTCGTCCGCACGCTTGCCACGCTGGCTCTGGGGGTCGCAGCCGTCAAAGGCTACGGCAAAGTCAAACAGGCCGGGGGCCTGGGCGCGGTTCAGGATGCTCTGAAGAAAAACCCGCAGACCGCCGGTCTGGCTGAGCAGGCTGAACAGGTTCTGGGTCGCCTGGGGGCGGGGGCCGGAGGCATCGTCGGCACATTGACGGGGATGGGGGCTGCGGCGGCCTCGGGGGTGACGGGGATGATCGATCAGATCACCGGCACTTCAGTCGCGACGGAGACAGCAGAGGCCAATGCCCGTCTGATGATCCGTGCGATGATTCAGGCGGCGCGTGCCGATGGCGTGATCGACCATGAGGAACGCGCGGTGATCATGGATCACCTGAAAGAGGCCTCGGCCGAAGAGCGCGCCTTTGTGGAGGAGCAGATGTCTGCGCCGGTGGATGCCCTCGCGCTGGCGCGGGATGCCTCGGATGCGGTGAAGGCGCAGGTTTATTCGGCAGCTGCCATGACCGTGCGCACCGATGGTCCGGCAGAGACTCAGTTTCTGGCTGCGCTGGCGCGTGGCATGGGACTGGATGCCGCAACCGTGGCCGGCATCCATCTTTCTTTGGGAAAAGCCGCACCGAAAGCCTGATTTATCCACAGAGCCCGCTTGACTCTGTCCTGTCGAAAGGGCAAACGCAGGGTTCAGAATTTGCGGGTATCGCGCGCCTTGAGCGGCGGCTGACCGCTTGAAGGAGACACGACCATGGCGAAGCCGACCACGATCAAAATCCGCCTCAACTCTTCGGCGGGCACCGGCCACTTCTATGTGACCAAGAAAAACGCACGTACGATGACTGAGAAAATGACGGTCAACAAGTACGACCCGGTTGTGCGTAAGCACGTCGAGTACAAAGAAGGCAAAATCAAGTAAGCTGAGGCTTGCAGATTTTGAGCGAAAGCCGTCCGCAGGGGCGGCTTTTTGCATTTCCGCAGGCCGCTGTGCGGGGCAGGCTGAGGCGGGGAGGCGTTATGATTCACAACGAGCGGACAAAGCTTCTGGCCAATGCGCTTGATCGGGCATCAACGGCCTGTTTCACTGTGGGAATCGCCACGCCGCTGGCGGGATATATCTATAATATCTCAATCTGCGGGAGAACCTCTCGGTCTGGCTGATGTTCATCGCAGCTTTGGGTTGGTGTATCGCCTGTTTTGCCCTGAATTATCTGGCAGGACGCGTCCCTGGAGGGTTGAGATGAGCGGATTTGTCATCATGCCCGTCTTTCTGGTGGCGGTAGGCTATGTGGCCGTGCGGCTGCACGAGCGCTCGGCACCGAAGCGGGAGAGGCGGTCGTCGGAATGATCCTCACAGGTGGATCTCCTTTTGATTGATTTTCATTGAATAAATGCAATCTCAGGTTCATTATTGTTGCGTATTAAGCAGGAATGGAAGTGACTATGACCGGTTATCGGTTTCGCTGTCTGGGCCCGTATTTTTTTCAGACTTTCCGAGATGCAGACGGGCGGCGGACGCTTAACTGCCTGGCCGCGCGGGATGACGTTTTTGCCCAGGCGGAGGCGGATGCCGAAGCGGTCGGACTTCGCGATATCTTCAGTGCTGTCGGTCTTTACGTCTTCGGACTTTCCCCCTCTGGCAGCCCGCGCACCTGGCCCTATTATGTCGGCCGTGCGAGTCGTCAGCCGCTGTACCGGCGGCTGTTTCAGCAGACGGATAAGCCCGGAAAATATTCAGCGATCCTGCAGGAATATGAGCGGGCGCGGCCCTTTATCTATCTGTTTCCCATGGTGACAGATGCGGGGCGGCAGGTGAAGCCGGCCAGTGGTAACGGCACGGTGGTTTATAAAACGATCGCGGATGCGGAATACCAGTTGATCGGCCAGGCTCTCCATGTAAATCCCGACCTCTATAATGTTCAGGATGCGAAATCCCAGCGGCGCTTTGTGATTGAGGGTACGCTCCGGGCCGATGCGCGGGAGCGCCGGTCCGCACAGAGCTTCCGCTCGATGATGGGCTTTGAGTTAAAGAAGCGGGCGCCTTCGCGCTTGTCGGAAGCGACCCTTGCGGCGGTGCAGGGGGAGGAAGAGGCCGAAGAGGCCTTGAGCCATCAGGATCCGGCAGTGCTGGTGCCGGAGGCTCCGGTGCTGCCGGATCACGCCGCAGAATGAAAAAAGCCCCGCTTACGCGGGGCTTTTTCTTATTTCGTGGCGAGCTTGTCGAGGATCCGCGCCCAGGAGCGGGTGCCTTTGTGGAAGCTCTCGAGGTCATATTTCTCATTCGGCGAGTGGATCTGGTCGTCGTCGCGGCCAAAGCCGATCAGCATGGCATCCATGCCGAGGTAGGTTTTGAAGTAGCCCGCGATCGGGATCGAGCCGCCTGCGCCGGTATAGGCGGCGGGGATCTGCCATTCTTCCGTCAGCGCCTGAAGCGATTTCTCAAAGGCGGGGTCGGTGATGGTCATCACGGAAGCCGGGCTGTTGCCGTGGCCGTGGAATTCCACCTCGACATCCTCGGGCAGACGGGCGCGGACATGGGCGCGGAAGGCCTCGCGCAGTTTCAGCGGGTCCTGCTGACCGACCAGCCGGAAGCTGATCTTGGCATGGGCTTCCGCCGGCAGAACGGTTTTGAAGCCCGCGCCGGTATAGCCGCCCCAGATGCCGTTCACCTCGCAGGTCGGGCGCGACCAGATCATCTCGAGCGGTGTGCGGTCCTGCTCTCCCGCCGGGCGTGAGAGGCCGACATCGCCTAAGAAACGCGAGTGATCAAACCCAAGCCCCTGCCATTGCTGGCGAAGTTCTTCGGGCAGTTCGGGCACATCGTCGTAAAAGCCCTCAATGGTGATGCGGCCCTGATCGTCGTGCAGGCTGTCGATGATATCGGCCAGCACCCGGATCGGGTTGATGGCGGCCCCCCCGTAAGAGCCCGAGTGCAGATCGCGGCTGGCGGCTTTGATCGTCAGCTCTTCGCCCAGAAGGCCGCGCAGCATGGTGGTGATTGAGGGTACGCGGCCATCATAAAGCCCGGTGTCGCAGATCACCGCCAGATCGGCTTTCAGCTCGTCTGCATTCTCCTGCAGGAAGGGGATCAGCGAGGGAGAGCCTGATTCTTCTTCACCTTCGAGAAAGACCGTCACGCTCAGGGGAAGGCTTCCGTGTTCTGCGATCCAGGCGCGGAACGCCTCGACAAAGGTCATGAGCTGGCCTTTGTCATCGGCCGTGCCGCGACCACGGATCACTTTTTTATCGCCCAGGTCTTCGATCTGCGGATCAAAGGGGTCGTTGTCCCACAGCTCCAGCGGATCGACCGGCTGCACGTCATAATGGCCGTAAAACAGCAGATGCGGCGCGCCCTCGGGGCCTTTGTATTTCGCCACCACCATCGGATGCCCCGGGGTCGGGCGTTTGGAGGCTTCAAAGCCCATGGAGGCGAGATCAGCCACCAGCCAGTCGGCGGTGCGGTCGCAGTCGGCCTTAAAGGCGGGGTCAGTGGAAATTGAGGGGATGCGCAGCAGATCTTTCAGCCGCTCAAGGGCCTGGGGCAGATCGGCGTCAATCCGGTCGAGGACGGGTGCGAGGGTCATCTCAGCCTCCTTCGGGGGTCTTGGATGAGGGCAGGCTAGCCCCCCGCGCGGGGGCTGTCCATGCGGCGGCGAAGACGTTAAGATTGCAGTCTGTTTTCTTTTCCCGGAGCTTCGCCGAGATGAAACCTTTTGTTGCTGCCCTGGCGCTTGGCCTGATGACCCTTTCCCCTCTGCAGGCGCAGGAAGTGCGCGGCAAGACCTATCGCCTCGGCGCGCAGGCGGTGACGGTCTATGATCATGCCTTTCTGAATGCAGAGGAAAAGGCGACGCTGGACCTTGTGGCAACCAATGAGCAGGCGCTGGCGTTGTTCGTGACCAAGCCGGGTCGCTACTCGGCTATGGCGGTCTCGCCCGATGACGGCTTTATCCGTGGCGGTCAGCCCGTGCCTTCGGCGATTGCGCTTTCGGATCTGGAGAGCCGCGATGCCGCCCGGGCTGCGGTGCTGAAAGACTGTAATGCCGCCCGCAAGGGCAAAAAAGACTGTCTTCTGGTGCTGGAAGTGGCACCTTCATCCTAAGGGCCTGGTTGACCCCCAGGTCAAAGCGGACTAGCGGGAAGGGCGGGGTGGCAATATGTCCAGGTCCCGAATGAATGAATTTGATTAAGGTCAAGGCCGAAGCCCGGCGATCACGGCATTGAGTCCGTGTAGCAGGAAGCCACGGAGTCGATAGATGGACTACAACAGCGCTCTCGATACCGCCCTCAACCGTCTGCACGAAGAGGGCCGCTATCGCACTTTCATCGATCTGGAGCGCCGGAAGGGTCACTATCCGCACGCCGTATGGCGCCGTCCCGATGGGTCTGAGCAGGATGTAACCGTCTGGTGTGGCAACGACTACCTTGGCATGGGCCAGCATCCGGTGGTCCTGGATGCCATGCATGAGGCGCTTGATGCTACCGGCGCAGGCTCGGGAGGCACGCGCAACATCTCGGGCACCACGGTTTATCACAAGCGCCTTGAGGTAGAGATCGCCGATCTGCACCGCAAAGAAGCGGCGCTGGTCTTCTCTTCGGCCTATATTGCCAATGACGCGACGCTTTCGACCCTGCGGGTGCTGTTCCCGGGGCTGATCATTTATTCCGACGCGCTGAACCATGCGTCGATGATCGAGGGCGTTCGCCGCGGTGGCGGTGAAAAGCGTATCTGGCGTCACAATGACCTCGCACATCTGCGCCAGCTTCTGGAGGCCGATGATCCGGCCGCACCGAAGCTGATCGCCTTTGAGTCGGTCTATTCGATGGATGGCGATTTCGGCCCGATCAAAGAGGTCTGCGATCTGGCGGAAGAGTTTAACGCGCTGACCTATCTCGACGAAGTGCATGCCGTTGGCATGTATGGCCCGCGCGGTGCCGGTGTGGCGGAGCGCGACAACCAGATGCACCGCGTTGATATGATCAACGCGACGCTCGGCAAAGCCTTCGGCGTCTTCGGTGGCTATATCGCGGCTTCGGCGAAAATGGTGGATGCGATCCGCTCTTATGCGCCGGGCTTTATCTTCACCACCTCGCTGCCGCCGGTCGTGGCAGCAGGGGCTGCGGCTTCGATTGCCTTCCTGAAAGGTGACGGCGGCGTGAAGCTTCGTGAAGAGCATCAGACTCAGGCGAAGATTCTGAAGATGCGTCTGCGCGGTCTGGGTCTGCCGATCATCGACCACGGCAGCCATATCGTGCCGGTTCACGTCGGCGATCCGGTGCACTGCAAGATGCTCTCGGATATGCTGCTGGAGCGTTTTGGCGTTTACGTCCAGCCGATTAACTATCCGACGGTGCCCCGCGGGACCGAGCGTCTGCGCTTCACGCCCTCGCCGGTGCATGGCCCCAAAGAGATCGATTCTCTGATTCGTGCCATGGATTCCCTCTGGGCACATTGTGCGCTGAATCGCGCCGAAGCTTCGGCCTGAGATCAATTCTTCGAGTGCAGTCTTTCCAGGGCTGTGTTAGAAAAGCCTCACATATTCACGAAAGCCGACTCGCGGCGACACTATGATCGCGGGCGGCCGACTACCGGATGGGGCAGGCCGTATGATCTGGCGGAAGGTGAAACCTTCTTCGCAACCTGAGCAGCAGCCGAAGGGCTTTGATGCCTATGACCTTCGGCTGGGCGACCTGATGCGCGGAGAGCGCGCTACATTGGGGAAATCGCTGCTCGATGTTCAACGTGAACTGAAGATTAAAGCCACCGTTATTGCCGCCATTGAAAACGCCGATGTCTCGGTCTTTGAGACCCCCGGTTTTGTGGCAGGCTATGTGCGCTCTTATGCCCGTTATCTGGGGATGGATCCCGATGCGGCCTATCGTCAGTTCTGCGCTGAGGCGAATTTCAGCCCCATTCCCAAAACCTTAGGTGGAAGCAGCCCGGCGGCGCGTCCGCGTCAGGCCCGGCCCCGTCCGACGGGTCTTGAGGCGCTTGGCCATCCCGATGCGCTTTTTGTGCCGCGTGGTCCCAGCTGGACCAGCCGGATTGAGCCGGGCGCTGCGGGCTCGGTTCTGGTGCTTCTGGCGCTGATCGGCGGCATTGGCTACGGCGGCTGGTCGGTGCTGCACGAAGTGCAGCGCGTCCATGTGGCCCCGGTCGAGCAGGCCCCCCAGGTCGTGGTCTCGGTCGATCCGCTGCGCGACGTGGCGCCCGGCGCGATGCTGCAGGTGGCTGATTCGGATCCTGTTACCGAAGCCCCCACGGCAGAGGCGCTCGGCCGGCTCTATCGCCCTCAGGCGCTGGACGTGCCGCAGCTTGTCTCGCGTGACGGGCCCATCGCCGCGATCATCACGGAGCGTCTGGCAGAGGCGCAGACCGCCGCACCGGAGGCCCCGGTGGCTGAGGCAGAGGCCACGCCGGTTCGCGTTCTGGCCGAAGCCGCCCCTGCGGTTGAAATCATCGCCGTCAAGCCCGCCTGGATGCGCGTGAAAGCGGCGGATGGCACCGTGTTGTTTGAGCAGATTCTTGACGCCGGCAAAAGCTATGTCGTGCCGCAGTCTGATGCGCCGCCGACCCTGCGGGCGGGCAATTCCGGTGCGGTCTATTTCATGGTGAAGGGCAAGGCCTATGGCCCTGCCGCCGCCGGGGCTCAGGTGGTCAGCAATCTCGCACTCTCGCCCGAAAAGCTTGAGGGCAGCTTCGCTGAAGTCGATCTGACCGCCGAGCCGGAGGTGGCCCGCGTGGTTGAACTGGTGCAGGAACGTTATCTGACCAGCGGTGAGGGTGAGGAACCCGCGCAGTAAGGCCCGGTGGGGCTGAGGATAGCTTTGCTGTGACCGGCTGCGGCCTTGTCTGCCAGGGCGCAGGGGGCTATGTCTCAGGCGCAGCCTGCAACGGAGCCGCCGATGTCTCTCAACCCCGTCCGCCCCTGGCGCAATATTGAGCGCCGCAAATCCCGTCAGATCCGGGTGGGTAAAGTTCTGGTCGGAGGCGATGCGCCGATTTCCGTCCAGACGATGACAAATACCATCACCTCTGACGTGAAGGCGACGATTGAGCAGATCCAGCGCGCAGCGATTGCGGGCGCGGATATCGTGCGGGTCTCGACCCCCGATGTGGCCTCAACCAAGGCTCTGCGTGAAATCTGCGCCGAAAGCCCGGTGCCGATCGTGGCGGATATCCACTTCCACTACAAACGCGCCATTGAAGCCGCAGAGGCCGGTGCCGCCTGTCTGCGGATCAACCCCGGCAATATCGGCGATGCCGCCCGCGTGCGTGAGGTGGTTCAGGCGGCCAAGGATCATGGCTGCTCGATCCGGATCGGCGTAAACGCCGGGTCGCTCGAAAAGCATCTTCTTGATAAATATGGCGAGCCCTGCCCGAATGCGATGGTTGAATCCGGGCTTGAGCATATCCGTCTGCTCGAAGACAACGACTTTCTCGAGTATAAAATCTCGGTCAAAGCCTCGGATGTCTTCATGGCAGCGGCGGCCTATCAGCAGCTCGCAGATGCAACGGATGCGCCCATCCACCTCGGGATCACCGAGGCCGGGGGCCTCGTGTCGGGCACCGTGAAATCGGCGATCGGTCTGGGCAATCTGCTCTGGATGGGGATCGGCGATACGATCCGCGTCTCGCTCTCGGCCGATCCGGTCGAAGAGGTGAAGGTCGGCTTTGAGATCCTGAAATCGCTCGGCCTGCGCCACCGCGGCGTGACGATCATCTCCTGCCCCTCCTGCGCGCGGCAGGGGTTTGATGTGATCAAGACCGTCTCGATGCTCGAAGAGCGTCTGGCCCATGTCACCACCTCGATGAGCCTCTCGATCATCGGTTGCGTGGTGAACGGCCCCGGCGAGGCGCTGATGACCGATATCGGCTTCACCGGCGGCGGGGCAGGGTCCGGCATGGTCTATCTGGCGGGCCGTCAAAGCCACAAGCTCTCGAACGATCAGATGATCGATCACATCGTCGAACAGGTTGAGAAAAAGGCCGCTGAAATTGAGGCTGCGAAAGCCGCCGAAGAAGCTGCCGAATAATCCGCTAAAGCCCGCAGTCCGCCTGCGGGCTTTTTCTTTACCGCCAGCCGCGCCGCTGTGGCGGGGGCTTCAGCAGACGCAGAACACCCTGCATCAGCCAGCCCGCAATCAGGCTGAAAAGCCCGGTGATCCCGGCCCAAAGCGCGGCAAAAGCCGCAACAGCGGTATCCGACAGCCGCAGAGTTGCGCGAAAGATCCGCGATTTCCCAAGCACTTCCAGACGGGAGGCGGTTTTTGCCTTCGCCACATCCGACACCCGCGCCAGCCGTGCGGCATCCTCCGCGCTGTCGATGTGGCGCAGCACCAGCAGCGTCTCGGACGCAGAGGTATTGGCCGCGATGCGGCCGATGTCTTTGGCCATATCGGTCACCCGTGTCAGCCGCGCCGCATCGGTGATCTCCTCCAGCGGCGCGCCGCGCAGCACCGCCGGCCAGCGGATCGGCAGATCGCCAAGGCTGCCGATTATCCGTGCCACCCCGGGCGTCAGACTGTCCAGCCGCTTTGCCCCCCGCAAAGCCGTGGCCCCCGCCTTTACCAGCGCAGAGCCGCCCCCCGTCACCAGAATGGCTGAGGTGGCGGCAAGCCCGACCAGCGCCAGCCCGGTTTCCAGTCTGTCCACCTCTTCACCGGCCAGCGCCGCCGTGCCCTGACGGCGCAGCGCATTGAGATCGCCCAGAGGCGTCATCTCAACGGGCACGGCGCAGAAGGCGATCTCCGAGAGGCTGGCACAGCTGCGGATGTCCCAGGCGCAGGCGGCGCAATCCATCGCGCCCGCCATCACCCCCTCGCGTGAGGCCCGCAGCGCCTCGATCTCAAGGTTCAGATCGGGGGGCAGGGGCAGTGCTTCCTCATCGGCCAGGTCCGCCAGCCAGAGGGCGCGGAAGTCATCCCCGGTCTCAAGCGCCGTCCGGATGCGGTCTGCTGCGGCCTCGGGGGTGAAGCTGCGCCGAAACTGCGCCTCGATGGCGCGGGCGGCGCTTTCGGCGCTGCGCTCAACAAGAGCGGCGGTGAAGGGCTGTTGCGACCAGCCCCAGAGCGCCGCCCCGAGGGTCGCGCCAAAGAGGGCCAGCCGTGAGCCAAGATAGAGTGCCTGTCGCATGGCCTCATAGATCCTGAGCGGGCCGGGCAGGACAAGCCCGATTGCGCGGGGGCGCGGGCTTTGACAGTCTGCGGGCAGAGTTCTGCGAAAGGCCCGGCTATGCAGGTTCACTGGACGCGCATTGAAACACCCGTCGGAGCACTTCTGGCGGCGGCAACCGAAGAGGGGCTTTGCGAGCTGCAATTCGCCAGCGGCAAAACCGCCCGTGGCCCGCAGCCCGGCTGGCGCGAGGATCCTTCGCGTTTTACGGGGCTGAAAGCGCAGCTTCGCGCTTATTTCGCAGGCGACCTGCGCAGCTTTGATCTGCCCCTCGCCCCGCAGGGCACCGACTTTCAGCACCGGGTCTGGGGGCTTTTGCGCCAGATCCCCTGGGGGCAGACCCGCAGCTACAGCGATCTGGCCCGCGATCTGGGCACTCCGGGCGCGTCGCGGGCGGTGGGGGCGGCGAACGGGCGGAACCCTTTGCCGATTCTGGTGCCCTGCCATCGGGTGATCGGCGGCAATGGCAGCCTGACCGGCTTTGCCGGGGGGCTTGCGGTCAAGCGGCAGCTTCTGGTGCTTGAAGGGGTCTTAAGCGAGGATCTTCCGCTGGGGGAACCGCCTAAGGGCTGATTGCATCCCTCTGCCGCCTCAGTGAAACTGACCCCACTGCGAGGGGCAGGGAGGGGATATGAGCTATCAGTTGCTGTGCCATCCGGAGGGGGTGGTGAATGAAGACCGCGTGCAGGACGCACGGGATTTCGCCGAAAGGGAGCTGCGCCTGAACGCAGAGGCCTGGGATCGCGGGATGGCCTCGCCGGAGGCGGCTTTGCGCCGGATCATCCCGCTGGTCGCGCCCATTCTGGTGCCGAAGGACCTCGGCGGGCATGGCGAGAGCGTGGCAACGCTGCTGCGCTGTTATGAGGAGCTGGCGCGGCGGGATGTGGGCTTCACCTGCGCGCTGGCGGTGCATACGGCGGTGACCATCGCAACCTCTCTCAGCCCCAATGCGGCGCTGCGCGATCGCACTTTGCCCGGGCTGATGAGCGGTGAAAGCATCGGGGCCTTCCTTCTGACCGAGCCGCAGACCGGAACCGATGCCACCGCCATCACCTGCGCGGCCACCCCGGTTGAGGGCGGCTACCGTGTGAGCGGGGCGAAGGCCTGGGTGACCAACGGCCGCTGGGCCGATGTCTTTGCGACCTTCTGCCAGACGGCGCCGGGCAGCGGGGCAAAGGGGATCAATGCCGTGATCCTGCGCCGCGATATGGCGGGGCTATCGACCTCAGACGCGCTGGATCTGACCGGCAATATGGCCATGGGCACCACCGACGCGGCCTTCGACGGCATTGAGCTGACAGAGGCCGATGTCGCCTTCGCCACCGGAACGGCCTTTCGCGCGGCGATGTATGGCATTGATGTCGCCCGCCTTGGTGTGGCCGCGATGTGCAACGGCGCGCTGGCGGGGGCTTTGGATGTCGCGCTTGGCTATGCGGCAGAGCGGCAGACCTTTGGCCGTGCGGTGATCGATCATCAGGCCATGGCCTTCACTCTCGCAGAGGTGGCCACCGGGCTTGAGGCCAGCCGCGCGCTGACCTTTCAGGCCGCCCGTCCCTTTGAGGCAGGAAGCCCGGTTGCCGCACTTACGGCTCATGCCAAGAAATACGCCTGCCGCACCGCCTTTGAGGGGATCAGCCAGGCCATGCGTGCCATGGGGGCCAATGCGCTCAAGCGCGAGAACCATCTGCCGCGCCAGCTCAACGGCGTGCGGGTCACGGAATGTATGGACGGCACCGGAGAGGTGCAGAACATCGTCATCGCCCGCGCTTTGCGCGCCGGGGTCTGATCCTGGCGCCGCCGGGCCTGCGGCCCGGCGGTCACCGCTTCACCCTTTTTGCCAAAGGGGCTGGTCAGCCGGGGGGAAAGCGGGCATTCGGAACGGGGAGGCGTGACCGGAAAGGGGCACGCAGAGCACGGGCGGCGCGATGATTACGCAGAAGATGAAATATGCACTGAAGGCGCTGCTGGTGCTGGCCGATGAGGCCGCGCGCGAGCGCCCGGAGCCTCTGACCATCGAAGAAATCGCCCGCCGTTCGGCCACGCCGAAACGCTTTCTTGAGCATATCCTGCTTGAGGTGCGAAATGCCGGGATTATCACCTCCATCCGGGGCCGGTCGGGGGGCTATCTGCTGCTCAAGCGCCCGGTTGAGATTCAGATTACCGAACTTCTGCGCCTGATTGACGGGCCCATCGCGCCGCTGCCCTGCCTGTCGCGCAATTATTATCAGCGCTGCGAAGACTGCGCCGATGAAGCCGCCTGCCGCATCCGCAAGGTCTTTGCCGAAGTTTTCTGGTCTTATCTTCTGATCATCGAATCCCTGACGCTCGAAGATATGGCAGCCTCTCCCCGGGTCGCGGCGCAGGTGATGGGGCCGTAAAGGGCCGCCACTGTCCCCTGGCACCCCGGCGCGATGGAGCCGCCTCTTGCTTTTGAACGCCGACCGGCGCAGACAGAGGCTATGACGCCCGCACTGCGCCTTCTGCGGTTTTTGCCGCTGCTTGCCCTTCCGGCGCTGTTCCTGGCGCTTATGGCGGGGCCGCGCCATATTGCGCCCTCGCTGATGGAGGCGCAGATCGCGGAAGCGATCATGATGGGGGCCACGCCTGACGATCTGTGCGGCATGGAAGACGGCAGCGCCGCGCCCTGCCACGCCTGCCTGCCGCAGACGGCCTGGGATCTGGCGGGTCCGGCGCAGGCCGGGGCCGCCCCCCTGCCGAGGCTTCTTGGCGCGCTTGCGACGCGGGTTGCCGTCACGCCGGTGCAGCCGCGTATGTCAGGGCCGGGGGCGATCCGCGATCCGCCCTCAGGGAAACGACTGGTCTGATCTTTCCCTGAAATCGCGTGCGCCCCGCGCCGCGCGCAGCCCCTATGGATGAAGTCAATGTTTTCCAATCTGACCCGTGGCCTTCTGCTGGCCGTTTCCTTTGCCGTTCCGGCCTTTGCGCATGACTATAAAATCGGTGACCTTTCCGTCGCCCATCCGGCGATCCCGCAGCCCATGACCCGCGCCATGACGGCGGGTGGCTTTTTCGCTGTCACCAATACCGGCACTGAGGCGGATCGTCTGATCGGCGTTGAGGTGGATTTTGCCGAACGCGCTGAGGTGCATATCACCGAGCACGGCAGCGATGGTTCGGCGAAAATGGTGCATGTTGAGGCGATTGACCTTCCCGCCGGTGAGACGGTGGCCTTTGAGCGCGGCGGGTATCACGTCATGTTCATGGGGCTGAAATCGGGCCTTGAAGCGGGCAGCCGTCTGCCCGGCGTGCTGATCTTTGATAAAGCGGGCCGTCTTGAGGTGGAATTCGCCGTTGAAGCCGTCAAAAAGCCCGCAGGTGAGGCGAAGGGGAAGGGCGGTCACGCCCATCACTGAGCCTCAGGGCAGCGGTACTTCCATGATCCGGCTGGCGCATAAAAGCGCATGGCCGGGTCGCAGCCAGCCGTCAAAGGCCGGGTCCGAGATCTCCAGCCCGCCGGTATAGGTGCCAAAAGCGGGCAGAATCAGATGGTTGCGGCTGACCAGAAAAGCCCGCCAGCGCCGCCCGCCCAAAGGCACCACCGGATGCAGATGCCCTGAAATATCCGGTCCCGGCTCCGCGCGGATGTGGCGCAGGATCGGACTGTCGGGGCTGTCACGGTGGCTTTGCGCAAAGCCACCGCCAAAGGGCGGGTTTTGCGGGCTCGGGTCGTGGTTGCCGCTGATCCAGACCCAGTCCCGCCCCGCGATCAGGCGCTGTAACGCCTCCAGATCGGGGGGCGAGAGTTCCGTCATGGCCGCAGCATCATCAAAACTGTCGCCAAGGCTGATGACCCGCAGCGGGTTCAGCGCCGCAATCTCGGCGCCCAGACGCCGCAGCGTCTCGGAGGTCTCATAGGGCGGCAGCAGCTGGTGGCGCAGCCGCGCCATCCGGGTCGAGCGTCCCAGATGCAGATCACTCACCGTCAGACAGCGGGTCTCGGGCTGCCAGAGCGCGCCGGAGGGCCGTGCAACCAGCCGCAGGCCATGGAAGCGAAAGGAAAAATCGCTCATCGGGCAATCCCCGGCCCCAGCGCTCCGCCGCCGGGATTTAAAGGCGCGGGTTCAGGCTCGCGCAGGCTGGAGAGACCGGATTGATCCATCAGCGCCTCGGCCATGCGGGCGGCGGCGCGTTCCTGTCCGGCTCCGGCCAGGCGCACCCGGCCCATCTCCAGCAGCAGCGGGGCCGCCAGTGGCGTGACGCGATCGGTGAAGACCGGATCAAGCTGCGGCAGGCTTTGCGCAAGATCGCCCAGGCGGTCCAGATCGAGCAGGCTGTGGCGCAATTCCGCTTCCGTGGCGCGCAGCAGCAGGTGGTCAGGCTCATGGCGGCGCAGCACTTCAAAGATGATGTCAGATGAAAAGCTGGCCTGCCGCCCGGTTTTCCGCGCACCGGGAAGCTGGCGGTGCAAAAGCCCCGCCACGGTGGCCACATCGCGAAAGACCCGCTTGAGAAGCGAGGTGCCCGCCCGCCAGTCCTCAAAGCCCTCTGCCGCTGCCGCAGGGTCAAAAAGCGCATCCGGATCGGTGACGGGCAGGGCCGAGCGGATCAGAAGCGCGTGATCTGTTGCGATAAAGCCCAAAGGGGCCAGACCCGCCAGTTCCATATGGTGGCTCAGGATCAGACCGAGGGTCTGATGCGCCCGCTTTCCGGCAAAGGGATAGAGTGCCAGGTTGTGAGCCCCCTGATGGGGGAAGATCTCGCACAAAAGCCGCCCCTCGCGCGGCAGGCGCGAGCGTTCGGCCTGCAGCGCCAGCCAGTCCTGCACCGGGGCGGGCAGACCCGTGCCGCCCGCCCTCACCAGCCGCGCAACGCGGGCCGAGAGTTCCGGCGAGGCACCGGGCGCATCGCCGTTGAAGGCCGGGATCTTCGGCTCTCCCTTCGGGCGGGGGGTCACTTCCAGGGTCAGTTCTTTGAAGCGGTCCACCCGCAGGACCTGACCGCCGAGCAGAAAGCTGTCACCCGGGCGCAGGGTGGCGGCGAAACGCTCTTCGATCTCTCCGATCAATCCGCCCTCACCACCGCCACGCCGCCGCACGCGGACCATTTCTCGCTGCACGATGGTGCCGATGTTCATACGGATCACCCGCGCGGCCCTGGGATCACGCAGCCGCCACAATCCGTCGCGCTCCATCAGCCGCTGCCAGCGGTCATAGGCCTTCAGCGCATAGCCCCCCGTGGCGGCAAACTGCAGGCAGTCATCAAATTCCGCTCGGCTCAGCGCGCCGTAGGGACCGGCGCTGCGCACCTCCGCAAACAGCGCATCAGCTGCAAACGGCCCGGCGCAGGCCGTGTTCAGGATATGCTGGCACAGCACCTCCGGCGCGCCGGGGTGGTGTTCAGGCCCGTCCAGATCGCCGCTGCGCACGGCCTCAATGGCGGCCAGGCATTCGATCACATCAAAGCGGTTCACCGGCAGAAGACGTGCCTTCGACGGGCTGTCGTAGCGGTGATTGGATCGGCCAATCCGTTGAACCAACTGGCGGATTTTGCGCGGAGAGCCGACCTGGATCACCAGATCCACATCCCCCCAGTCGATCCCCAGATCAAGGCTTGAGGTGGCGACCACAGCGCGCAAAGCCCCCGTCGCCATGGCCGCCTCAACCTTGCCCCGCGCCTCGCGCGAGAGCGAGCCGTGATGCAGCGCGATGGGCAACCCCTCTGAATTGGCCAGCCACAGCGCCTGAAAAAAAAGCTCTGCCTGGGCGCGGGAGTGGTGAAAGATCAGCGTCGATTTCGCCTCTGAGACCGCCCGGATCACATCCGCAGCCGCATAGCGCCCGCCCGCCCCGGCCCAGGGCGGCGGCGCGGTGGTGGGCAGAAGCCCGAGGTCGGGGGCGAGCCCGCCGCCCGCACGCAGCACCTCGGCCCCTCCCATATAAGCCGCAAGCCGCTCCGGATCATCCACCGTGGCCGACAGCCCGGTGACCTGCAGCCCCGGCGACAGGCTGCGCAGACGCGCCAGACCCAGCATCAAAAGATCGCCGCGCCGGCTTTCCTCCATGGTGTGTAACTCATCCAGCAGCACCCGCCTGAGGCCCGCAAAGATCTTCGCCGCCTGCGGCCATGACAGCATCAGCGCCAGGCTTTCCGGCGTGGTCAGCAGGATCTGCGGCGGGTCCACCCGCTGGCGGCTGCGCTTTGAGGCCGGGGTGTCACCGGTGCGGTCCTCAACCCGGATCCGGAGGCCGATTTCCGCGATCGGGCTGGCAAGGTTGCGCGCGATATCCGCCGTCAGCGCCTTCAGCGGCGAGACATAGATCGTGTGTAAGCCCTTGAAATCACTTTCCGCCAGTTCAATCAGCGTCGGCAGAAAGCCCGCCAGGGTCTTGCCGCCCCCTGTGGGCGCGATCAGCAGGCTGTCACCCTTGGCCTGCAAAAGCGCGATCTGATGCGGATGGGGCTGCCAGCCCCGTGCCTCAAACCAGGCCTGAAACCGGGGGGGAAGTGCGCTCACAACAAAGCCTCAAGCGCGCTCAGCTGATCGGCCTCGGCGGCGGGTTTGTCCCAGCGGATGCGCGAGACGCGGGGAAAGCGCAGCGCCACCCCCGATTTATGCCGGGCAGAGCGGTTCACCCCCTCAAAAGCCACCTCAAGCACCAGGCTGGGCGTGACCTGCCGCACCGGGCCAAAACGGTCGCGGGTCTCTTTGCGGATGAAGCGGTCAAGGCGCTTGAGTTCCTCATCGGTAAAGCCGGAATAAGCCTTGCCCACCGGCACCAGCGCCCCCTGATGCCAGAGGCCGAAGGTCAGATCACTGTAATAGCCCGCGCGTTTGCCATGACCCGCCTGGGCGTAAAGCAGCACCGCATCAATCTGCATCGGCGCGCGCTTCCACTTCAGCCAGGGGCCGCGCGGCCGCCCGCCAAGATAGGGGCTGTCCCAGGCCTTCAGCATGACCCGCTCAATCACCACCTCCGGGGGATCGGCGCGCAGAGCGGCCAGCGCCTGCCAGTCCTCAAAGGGCAGCAGCGGTGACAGATCGACCCGCGGGCTGAGGGGGGGCAGCGCCTCAAGCCGCTGACGACGTTCCCGAAACGGCAGCGGGCGCAGATCTTCGCGGCCCAGTTGCAGCAGATCATAGAGCCTGAGATGGGCCGGGAATTCGGCCATGGTGGCGCGGCTGACCGTCTTGCGGCCAAGCCGCTTTTGCAGATCCGCAAAGGGAGCGATCACGCCGCCCCGCGCCACAAGAAGTTCCCCGTCCACCGCGCCTTCAAAGTCCAGCCCCTCGAGCAGATCGGGAAAGCTGCCGGAGATTTCATCGCCCGAGCGGGCATAGATCCGGCGCTGTCCCTCCTCGCAGACCAGCTGCACCCGGATGCCGTCCCATTTCCATTCGGCGGCATAATCTGCCGGATCAAATCCCGGCAGCGTCTCTTCCGTGACCGGGGTCGACAGCATGACCGGCCGGAACCGGGCCGTGGCCGAGACCTCAGGCAGCGGTCCCCCGGCCAGCCAGTCGAAAAGCCCGGGGTAGGGCGGGGCCAGGCCGTGCCAGATCTCTTCGATCTCTGACAGGCTGCGCGTGCCGATGCCCGCCAGTGCGGTGCGCGCCAGGCGCCCTGAGACGCCGACCCGCAGATTGCCGGTGGCGAGTTTCAGAAGCGCAAAGCGCTCTTCTTTGGGCAGTTGGTTGAGCAGGGCGACCAGATTGCTGCCCGCACGGTCATCTGCGGCCAGCAGAGCCACCGCCTGAGACAGATGCACATCGTGATATTCCGCCGGTTCGGGCCAAAGGAGCGCAATCGTTTCCGCCAGATCGCCGACAAATTCATAAGAAATCGCGAAGAGCTGCTCATCCACACGCTCGGCCGCCAGACGGCGCAGAAGCTGCGGACGCAGGTGCCGCAACTCCAGGCCACCGGTCAGAACGGCAAGCGCCCAGCCGCGGTCCGGATCGGGCGTGGCGGTGAGATAATTGCGCATCAGGGTCAGGCTGGCATTGCGCCCCGGCGTGAAGGCCAGACGTTCGAGCAGGGCGGCAAAGGACCTCATGCCTCCGGCTCCGCAGGCTCATTGTCGCTGTCTCCATAGCCTTCAAGGTGCAGCGGCCGCGCCGTCATACCCTGCAACGCGCACCAGCGCAAAAGGCCATCTTCGGCACCATGGGTGATCCAGACCTCCTCAGGGGCAATCTCCCTCAGCGTGGCAGTGACCTCCGGCCAGTCGACGTGATCCGAGATCACCAGCGGCAGTTCCACCCGTCGCGCCTTGGCCCGCGAGCGCACCCCCATCCAGCCTGAGGCATAGCCCAGCACCGGGTCGGGAAATCTTTGCGCCCAGGGCGAGCCAAGCGCTGAAGGCGGCGCGATAATCAGTTGCGGCGCGTCAGCTGCGGCGACCAGATCGCCAAGCGGAATGCCCTTTTCCTGGTGATAACGGCTGAGCCGCATCAGCGCGCCGTGCAGCCCGATCGGGGCCTCATAGCCCGCCTGGCGCAGCAGGGCGATCAGCCGCTGGGTTTTGCCCAAAGCGTAGCCCCCGATGATATGTGGCCGGTCCGGAAAATCCGCCATGCTTTTCAAGAGCTTCGCAGCCTCTCCCAGCGGGTCGGGATGGCGGAAGACCGGCAGGCCGAAGGTCGCCTCGGTGATGAAGATATCGCAGTCGAGCGGCTCAAAGGGGGCGCAGACCGGATTGGCGCGGCGCGAATAATCCCCCGATGCCACGATCACAGGGCCTTTGTCGGGCCGGATGCGGATCTGGCAGGAGCCGAGAATATGGCCCGCCGGATGAAAGCTGACATTGACCCCGCCGATCCTGATCTCACCCTCAGCCACCTGGCGGTGTTGGGTGAAATCTTCGTCATAGCGGATCGCCATAATCTCAAGGGTTTCGCGAGAGGCCAGCACCGCGCCGTGGCCCGCACGGGCGTGATCGGCATGACCATGGGTGATCAGCGCGCGGGGCTTGGGTCGCATCGGATCGATCCAGAAATCCCCCGCAGGGCAGTAGATCCCCTCCGGGTGCGGCTCCAGCAGATCTGCGGTATTCAGTGCCACGCTTGCCCCCCTGATGGGGCGATAACGCCAGGCGGGGCAGGGCGTTCCCGGAAATTAAAAAAGCCATCCCGAAGGATGGCTTTTTTAAACTGGAGCGGGCGAGGCGATTCGAACGCCCGACCCTAACCTTGGCAAGGTTATGCTCTACCCCTGAGCTACGCCCGCTCTCTGTGAGGGGGTATTTAGGCCTGCGCGCGGGAGCGTGCAAGAGGAAAAATGCACCGATAACACGGACTTGGCGATTTTTCTGACAGGAGGAACAGGGTGGGCGGAAATTAAAAAAGCCATCCCGAAGGATGGCTTTTTTAAACTGGAGCGGGCGAGGCGATTCGAACGCCCGACCCTAACCTTGGCAAGGTTATGCTCTACCCCTGAGCTACGCCCGCTCTCTGTGAGGGGGTATTTAGGCCTGCGCGCGGGAGCGTGCAAGAGGAAAAATGCACCGATAACACGGACTTGGCGATTTTTCTGACAGGAGGAACAGGGTGGGCGGAAATTAAAAAAGCCATCCCGAAGGATGGCTTTTTTAAACTGGAGCGGGCGAGGCGATTCGAACGCCCGACCCTAACCTTGGCAAGGTTATGCTCTACCCCTGAGCTACGCCCGCTCTCTGTGAGGCGGTATTTAGGCGGCGACGCGGGTGGGTGCAAGAGGAAAAATGCACCGATAACGCGGGCTTGGCGATTTTTCTGACAGAAGGAACAGGGTGGGCGGAAATTAAAAAAGCCATCCCGAAGGATGGCTTTTTTAAACTGGAGCGGGCGAGGCGATTCGAACGCCCGACCCTAACCTTGGCAAGGTTATGCTCTACCCCTGAGCTACGCCCGCTCTCTGTGAGGCGGTATTTAGGCGGCGACGCGGGTGGGTGCAAGAGGAAAAATGCACCGATAACGCGGGCTTGGCGATTTTTCTGACAGAAGGAACAGGGTGGGCGGAAATTAAAAAAGCCATCCCGAAGGATGGCTTTTTTAAACTGGAGCGGGCGAGGCGATTCGAACGCCCGACCCTAACCTTGGCAAGGTTATGCTCTACCCCTGAGCTACGCCCGCTCTCTGTGAGGGGGTGTTTAGGCTGCCGCGCAGGCGGGTGCAAGAGGAAAATTCAGCTCAGCCGCCCGGTCTTTAAAACGACCTCCATCCGGAACTCCTTTGCGATTTTTTCGCGGCCCGCCCCTTGAACCTTTTCGCAGCCTTCCCATCTGGCAGGAGTGGACCGGGCCCCTCTGGCAGCCGATCGGCTGTGATGTCGGACCACTCTGGCAAAGCCGGAGTCGGGCCGATCCCTGCGATCCCGACCTGACACCGGATAAATGGTGTAAACAGGGGTAAGCTTTGGACTTCTTAACCAGCATTTTTATGGGAACGCCGGTCTGGATGTGGCTGGTGTTCATGGGCGCGGTTCTGACGCTGCTGGCGCTGGATCTGGGTGTCTTCAACAAAGAAGACCGCGAGATCGAAATCGGCGCGAGCCTGAAGATGTCGGCCTTTTATATCTCGATTGGTCTTGCCTTCTCGGGCTTCGTCTGGTGGCAGATGACGCCTGAGGCGACGGCGGCCTATCTGACGGCCTTTGTGATCGAGAAAACCCTCGCGCTCGACAATATCTTCGTCATCGCGCTGATCTTCAGCTTCTTTGCGATCCCGCGGAAATACCAGCACCGGGTGCTGTTCTGGGGCATCCTTGGTGTGATCGTGCTGCGCGGCATTATGATCGGCCTTGGGGCGGGGATTGTCGCGAATTATCACTGGGTGCTCTATATCTTCGCGCTCTTCCTGATCTTTACCGGCATTAAGATGCTCTTTGCCAAAGACGACGAAGAGCCGGATCTGAGCAAAAATCCGATCCTGCGTTTTGCGAAGTCAAAGCTGCGGGTGACGGAAGAGCTGCATGGCAACCGCTTTCTGGTGAAGCTGCCGGATGCTGCGGGTAAGGTTGTGACCCATGCCACGCCCCTGCTGCTGGCGCTGGTGATGATTGAATTTGCCGATCTGATCTTCGCGGTCGACTCGGTTCCGGCGGTGTTTACGATCACCACTGATCCTTTCATCGTCTATTCCTCGAATATCTTTGCGATTCTTGGTCTGCGCGCCCTTTACTTCGCGCTCTCGGCGATCCTGCACCGCTTTGCCTATCTGAAATATGCGCTCTCAGTTCTGCTGATATTCATCGGATCAAAACTCTTCATCGCCGATCTGATGGGATGGGAGAAGTTTCCGCCGATGTGGTCGCTGGGGATTACCTTCTCGATCCTGGCCGCCGGTGTGATCGTCTCGCTGGTGAAAACCAAAGCGCCTGAAAAGGTCTGAAGAAGAAAGGCCCCCCGGATCGGGGGGCCTTTTTCGTTATGCCAGATCGCGCAGTTTCGGCTCGCGGTCCCAGTAGCGAAGCTTTGCCCGTTCCGCCAGGCCCTCATTGGGGCCGACGCCCTCATCGGGCTCAATCCCCGCTTTGTCGAGAATGCGCTTGCTGCCGGGGCAATGGCCAATCGCCTTCAGATGCGCCCAGGCGTCTGAGACCCAGGCGATGCAGGCGGCATCCTTCATCAGCTTATCGGCCTGATCGGGCATCATAATCATCGCGATGGCGTCAAAAAGCACCGAGGGGCTGCCTGCAAGCTGACCATCGGCCTTCATCTCGCCACCCTTCAGTTTCAGCGGTCCGACTTTGGGGGCCACGGTGAAGACGGTGCCACCCTCTGCCTCAATCTCAGCCTTCAGCTTGTCGATAGACGCTTTGTCAGAGCCTTCGGCAAACAAAAGCCCCACTTTGCGCCCCTTCAGCGTGGCGGGCCATTTCTTCTGAATCGACAGCGCGTCAGAGGTGCCCAGATTGCGGGCCGGGAACTTCGTCTCGGCCGGTTTGGCGGGCGGCACCCCGAGGCCATCGGCCACGCGCTTGCCGAGATCGGGGTGGATGGCCGAGAGATGGCTCAGCGTGCGCTCAACCACATGGGGCAGGCTGACCTTGGAAAGCTCAAAGACATAGGCCGAAGCGGTATGAGCCTGCTCATTCGGGGTCAGCGAGTTCCAATACATCCGAGGCTGGCTGTAGGTGTCACCAAAGGTCTCCGAGCGGTCGCGGGTCTTCTCGCCGCTGACCTGCTGACGGGCGGTGGCAAAGCCGCTGGTCTGTGCGCGCGGCCCCGGATCTTCCCCCGCCTGATCGAGCGAATTCGGCTCATAATTGGCGCGGCCCTTATGGACATGGGTCTGCATCATGCCGTCGCGCATCATATTGGCATAGGGGCACTTCGGCGCATTCACCGGGATCTGGTGAAAATTCGTCGTGCCAAGCCGCGATTTCTGCGTGTCGAGATAGGAAAAGAGCCGCCCGTGCAGCAGCGGATCATCCGAGAAATCGATCCCCGGCACCACATTCGAGGGCAGGAAGGCCAGCTGCTCATTCTCGGCGAAATGGTTGTCGGGATTGCGGTTGAGGGTCATTTTCCCGATCACCCGCAGCGGCACCACCTCTTCGGGGATGATTTTGGTGGCATCGAGCACATCATAGGGCAGGCTGTCCGCGAGCTCCTGGTCAAAGACCTGGACTGCCAGATCCCACTCGGGGAAGTCGCCCGCGGCGATCGCTTCAAAAAGATCACGGCGGTGGAAGTCATTATCCGCGCCCTGCAGCTTCGCGCTTTCGTCCCAGACCAGGCTTTGCGTGCCAAGACGCGGGCGCCAGTGGAATTTCACGAAATGCTCAACCCCCTGGTCGTTCACCAGCTTAAAGGTGTGAACGCCAAAGCCCTCCATCATCCGCAGGCTGCGCGGAATGGCGCGGTCTGACATGGCCCAGATCAGCGTGTGCATGGTCTCGGGCATCAGGGAGACGAAATCCCAGAAGGTGTCATGGGCAGAGGCCGCCTGCGGATAGCCGCGATCGGCCTCCATCTTCACGGCATGGATCAGATCGGGGAATTTGATCGCATCCTGAATGAAGAAGACGGGGATGTTATTGCCCACCAGATCCCAGTTGCCCTCTTCGGTGTAGAATTTCACCGCAAAGCCGCGCACGTCGCGCGGCGTATCGACCGAGCCTGCACCGCCGGCAACGGTGGAAAACCGCGCGATCAGCGGGGTCTTTTTACCCTTTTTTGAGAAAAGCTTTGCGCGGCTGAGGTCCGGGATCGGATCGGTGCATTCAAATTCGCCATGGGCGACCGAGCCGCGGGCATGAACGATCCGCTCAGGGATGCGCTCATGGTCAAAGTGAAAGATCTTCTCGCGCAGCAGGAAATCTTCAAGAAGCGTTGGCCCGCGGGCTCCGGCTTTGAGGCTGTTCTGATTGTCCGAAAAGGGGATACCGTGATTGCTGGTCAGGGGCTCTCCCCCGATCTGCTGGGTTTCACCGGCATGGCCGGTCCGAGTCTCATAGGGGGCTCGCGTCATATCAGCTGCCTTTATAAAAATGTTACCGGATCAAGCACTCGCGCCCGGGGACATCGGCAGAAAATGTGACGCGCCGGACGGGTCCGGCGCTGTGAGGCCCCTGAGCAGGGGGATAACCCGCTCAGGGAGCCGCGAGTTCCGGTCTCAACCCTTTGGTGCGGGGCGCCACAGAAGTGCTGCCGTTGCGGCGAGCGCGCCCACAGCCGCGAAGACGTAAAAGCCCCAGGGGTGGCCGATGCCAAAGGTGACCAGCGTGCCGCCGATCAGCGGACCCATGATCGCGCCGATACGACCGATGCCTGCCGCCCAGCCCAGGGCTGCCGCGCGCAGACCATCCGGATGGGCTGCAGCGGTATAGGCATAGACGAGAACCTGCGCGGAAAAGACGATGCTCCCCGTCAGGAAAACCACCGGATTCAGCAGCCAGGGCGCCATTTTCACCGACAAAGACGCCAGCAGCAGCCCGCCCAGAGCGAACCACAAAACGGTCGCCGCCTTCAGCCCGATCCGGTCCCCGATCCGCCCGGAGACCAGCAGGCCGACGATGGCCCCGGCGTTCATCAGCAAAAGAAGCCACAGCCCGCCCGCCAGATCATAGCCCGCCGAGATCATCAGCTGCGGCAGCCAGGTGTTCAGCCCGTAAACCAGGATCAGCCCCATGAATGAGGTCACGCAGATGGCCAGGGTCTGCACCCGCCGCGCCGGGCTGAGCAGTTCCGCCGCACCGGTGCGGGGGGCCGCTTTCGGGCCCTCATGCAACAGGCTGTCCTGCGGCAGCCACAGATAAAGCGCCAGGGTCAGCACAAAGCCCGGCACCGCGCCAGCCACGAACATCGCCCGCCAGCCGGGTTCCGGCAGGAAGATCAGCGCCAGCAGCGCGGTGCTGACTGCGCCGACGTGATAGCCCGTCATCAGCGTGGTGGTGGCCGCACCCGAGCGGCCCTTTGCGGCGCTTGTCACCAGCGACATCGCGGTCGGAAGGCAGGCGCCCAGCCCCATCCCGGCCAGAAAGCGGAAAGCCGCAAGGCTGATCCAGCTTTGCGCAAAGGCGCAGGCAAGGGTGAAAAGCGAGAAGGAAAACACTGTGGCCAGCATCACCCGGCGACGGCCCAGACGCGCCGTCAGCGTGCCGGTGCTGATGGCCCCGAGGGTCATCCCCACAAGGCTGAGGGTCGAGACAGCGGTGGCCTCTGCCGTGCTCATAAAGGGCGAAGCGCCGCCGGTGAGGGGCGGGATCAGCGCGCCGAGCACCACCAGATCAAAGCCGTCGAGCACGACCGCGATCCAGCAGAGCAGCATGGTCAGACGCGCTGCATGAGCGCCGCCCGTGGGATCTGATGACCGGTAATCAGATGACGGATGATCAGACAAGGCGCGCTCCGTTCACATAGGTCGCAACCACAGCGCGGTCATCGCCCATGATCTGCGTTGGGAAAACCGACTGCCAGATCGTCTCAGCCCGCGCGGTCGCCTGGGCGATGGCGGGGGTCGAGGCCAGATCGATCACCACCAGATCGGCCTCCATGCCGGGGGCGATATTGCCGATACGGTCATCCATCCGCATCGCGCGGGCCGAGCCCTGGGTGGCCAGCCACCAAAGCTGTGCCGGGTGGATCGAGTGGCGGCGCAGCTGCGCGACCTCATAGGCCGAGGCCATGGTGCGCAGCATCGAGAAGTTCGACCCGCCGCCGATGTCGGTGGCCAGGCCGACGCGGTGGCCTGCCGCTTTCAGCCCGCTCAGATCAAAAAGCCCCGAGCCGATAAAGGTGTTCGACGTCGGGCAATGGATCAGGCTGCAGTCCATATCGAGAAGTTTGGCCTTCTCGCGCTCTTCGAGCCAGATCGAATGACCAAAGAGGGCGCCCGGCCCGACAAGGCCAAAGCGCTCATAGATATCAAGATAATCCCGCGCCTCTGGGTAGAGCGTTTTCACCCATTCGATCTCATCGGTCTGCTCAGAGAGATGCGTCTGCATGAGGCAGGAGGGATTGGCCGCCCAGAGCGAGCCGAGCGCCTCAAGCTGTTCGGGCGTTGAGGTCGGGGCAAAGCGCGGGGTGATCACATAGCTCAGCCGGTCGAGCTGATGCCATTTGTTGAGAAGCTTTGCGCTGTCGTCATGGGCGGACTGCGCCGTGTCGCGCAGCCCGTCGGGCGCGTTCACATCCATACAGGTTTTGCCCGCCGCAATCCGCATGCCGCGCTTTTGTGCCGCGCTGAAAATCGCATCCACGCTTTCGGGGTGGATCGTCGCATAAGAGCAGACCGTGGTCGTGCCCCGCGCCAGCACCAGATCGAGATAGCGGTTCGCAATCTCATCGGCATAGGCCTGATCGGCGAAGCGGGTCTCTTCGGGGAAGGTGTAATCGTTCAGCCAGTCGATCAGCCGCTTGCCCCAGGAGGCGATGATCGCGGTCTGCGGGTAATGCACATGGCTGTCGACAAAGCCCGCAGAAATCAGGTGGTTGCCGTAGCTGGTCACCGGAACGCCGGGGTGTTCCGCCAGGATCTGCGCGCGCGGACCCACGGCGCGGATCACGCCGCCTTCAATCAGAAGTGCGCCATCGGTTTCCACCCGGGCCGCATCCGGACCCGCCAGAAAGGGGTCGGCGGTGAACTGTAACACCTGCCCGGTCAGAATTTCGGCCATATTGAACCCCTTACCTGATTTCTGCGTTCAACATTACCAGCGCGGGAGAAAATTGACGAGGGGGCTCTGTTCGCGCAAACAGCCTTTGGGTATGGTCCCCCCGAATGGCCGCCGACCAGGAGATGTGTGATGAGTACGGAAAATGACACCACACGGGGCGGCGCAGAGCGGATACTGATCGACCAGATCCGCGCAGCGGTCGAAGCCGGGGATGCGGCACAGCTGACCGCACTGCTCGAGCCGCTGCACCCCGCCGATATCGCGGACGTTCTTGAACAGATCCGCCCGCAGGAGCGAAGCGATCTGCTGGCGCTCTGGGGCGGTGAGATCGACGGCGAGGTGCTTTCCGAGCTGGATGAAAGCCTGCGCGAGGAGGTCATCGGACAGCTGGAACCCGCGGTTCTGGCGGGGGCGGTGCGCGAGCTTGATACCGACGATGTGGTCGACATCCTTGAAGACCTGGAAGAGCCCGCTCAGGAGCTGATCCTTGAGGCGCTTGAGGCGGATGACCGCGCCGCGGTTGAGCAGTCGATGGCCTATCCGGAATATTCCGCCGGCCGTCTGATGCAGCGCGAAGTGGTGACGGCGCCCCTGCATTGGACCGTGGGCGAAGCCATTGATTACCTGCGCGAACATGACGGGCTGCCCGATCAGTTCTATCATGTGATCCTGGTGGATCCGCGGATGCGGCCTCAGGGCTATGTGACCCTTGGGCGGATGCTGTCGGCGCGGCGCAATGCGCGGCTCGCGGATCTGGCGGAGGACAGCTTCCGGACCGTTGAGGGCGAGATGCCCGAGGCGGATGTCGCTTATCTCTTTAAGCAGTATCACCTGATCTCGTTGCCGGTCGTTGATGCGGCCGGGCGGCTGGCGGGGGCGATCACGATTGATGACGCGCTCAACGTGCTCGACGAAGAGCATGAAGAAGACATGCTGCGCATGGCGGGTGTGGGCGAGGAAAGCTCGATCTCGGACGGTGTCGGTGAGACGCTGAAGCAGCGTCTGCCCTGGCTTGGGATCAACCTTCTGACGGCCAATGTCTCGGCCCTGGTGATTTCGCTCTTTGACGGCACGATCGCGGCCATTGTGGCGCTGGCGGCGCTGATGCCCATCGTGGCCTCTATGGGCGGAATCGCGGGGACGCAAAGTCTGACGGTGGCGGTGCGCGCGCTTGCGACGCGGGATCTGACCTCGTCAAACGCGACGCGGGTGGTCTGGCGGGAACTGACCGTGGGCCTGATCAGCGGGCTGATCTTCGCGCTCTGCATGGGGATGATGGCCTGGGCCTTTTATGGCAGGGATATCTGGCTGGGTGCGGTCATCGGCTCGGCCATGATCATCAACCTTGCGGTGGCGGCCCTGGCCGGGGTGGTGGTCCCTCTGGTGCTGAACCGTCTGAAACTCGATCCGGCGCTGGCTTCCGGCACCTTTGTGATGACGCTGACCGATGTGATCGGCTTTTTCAGCTTCCTTGGGCTGGCCACGCTGGTGCTGCTTTAATCGGGTTTAATCGGGCGGATCCCCGGCTCGGGTGGCGTCAGACACAGCCATCTGCGCCTCTGCCAGATCGGAAAGCGCGGCGCAGTGGCGGATGTGATCGCGGCGGTATCTCTCGCGCAGCAGCGCGATGGCGGGTGCGGCGAGGCTGCGCGCCGATGGGGTCAGCGGGGTCTCCGCGCCGGGGAGGGCTGCGGCGAAACCGCGCCTTGCCGCCTCAGCCCGTTGCCCTGCGGCCATAGCCCGCGCCCGTGCCAGATCCAGACTGTGGCGAAGCTCTTGCAGATGATTGTGTCCGCTTTGCATAATAGCCCCCGAATAAGGCCCTGAACGGAGCCGGCAGAGGGATCATCTGCAAAAGAGGTGTGAATTTGGTTAAGGGAGCGCGCGGTGTCGGCAGCGCAGTTTAAGGCCGATCTGCGCCGCCGCGCCGCCGATCTGCGGGCGGAGGCTTTTGAGCGCGAAAACCTGACGGCGGCCAATCTGCGGCTCTCTGCCGCTCTGGGCGATTTTCAGGGGCAGGTGCTCGCGGGCTATCTCGCCATGCGCAGCGAAGCCGATCCGGCGCTGGCCATGGCGGCGCATTCGGGGGACTGCTGTCTTCCCGTGGTTGCGCGCAAAGCCGCGCCGCTGATCTTTCGGGCCTGGAAGCCCGGCGAGGCGCTGGTTCCCGGCGCATTCGGCACGCATGAGCCGCCGCAGAGCGCGCCGGAGCTGGTGCCGCAGGTGCTGATCGTGCCGATGCTGGCCTTTGACGCGCGGGGCTATCGCCTGGGCTATGGCGGGGGCTTTTACGACCGCACCCTTGAGGCTTTGCGGGCCAGGGGCAAAGTCACCGCGATCGGCTTTGCCTTTGACGCCCAGGAGGCCGATCTGGTGCCTGTTGAGCCGACCGATCAGCCGCTTGATCTGATCGTCACGCCCACGCGGCTGATCTGGCCCATGGCCACCTGAGGCGCAACGCCCCCGGGGGGCTTGCCTTGACAGGCCCGCCCCCCGGTCGCATATCCAGTCTAACGCCCCGGAGGGACCGCCATGTTCATTCAGACCGAAACCACCCCGAACCCCGCAACGCTGAAGTTCCTGCCTGGCCGTGAGGTCATGGATCTTGGCACCGCTGATTTCCCCTCGCTGGAGGCGGCGCAGAAATCGCCGCTCGCGCGCCGGATCTTTGCGACCGGTGGTGTGACCGGGGTTTTCCTTGGCCATGATTTCGTCACGGTGACCAAAGCCGCGGATGTCGCCTGGGAGCATGTGAAGCCCGCGATCCTCGGCGCCATCATGGAGCATTTCCAGTCCGGCGCTCCGGTCATCGAGGGTGAGGCAGCTGCCGCCCACATGGCGCATGAGGGCGAAGACGGTGAGATCGTGCGTCAGATCAAAGATCTGCTCGACACCCGTGTGCGTCCGGCTGTGGCCCAGGACGGCGGCGACATCACCTTCCACGGTTTTGATCGCGGCGTCGTCTATCTGCACATGAAGGGCGCCTGCGCGGGTTGCCCCTCTTCGACGCTCACTCTGAAGATGGGCATCGAGAACCTGCTGCGCCATTACATCCCGGAAGTCACCGAGGTTCGCCCGGTCGCTGCCTGAGATGACGTCTGATCTGCAAAGCGCCCCGGCGCAGTCCTGCGAGCCGGCCCCGAAAGGGCCGGTTCTGGCTTTTGACACTTCGGGGCCGTGGATTATGGCGGGCCTCTCGGGGCGCCCTTTGTTGCGCGAGGAGATGGCCAAAGGCCAGGCAGAGCGGCTGATGCCCCTGCTGAGCGGGCTTCTGGCCGCAGCGGGCCTTGGCTATCAAGACCTTTCTGCGCTGGCGGTCGGCACGGGTCCGGGCAATTTCACCGGGATCCGGATCGCCGTGGCGGCGGCCCGGGGCCTTGGCCTTGCGCTGAAAATCCCGGTGGTGGGCGTCTCGCAGTTTGAGATCCAGGCAGAGGGGGCCGGGGACGGCGATCTGCTGGTTTCACTGCCCGCGCCACAGGGCCGTGTCTATCTTCAGCATATCCGGGACGGTGTTGCGGTGGCGGCACCGCATCTGCTGACCCCTGGAGAGAGAGATGACGCTCTCCCGCAGTCGGGGGCAGAGGTCTGCGGATATGCTGCCGCTGAGGTTGCGGCGGGCCTTGGGCTTTCTCTGTGCGACCAGCCGCATTGGAGCGCGATTGAGGGGTTTGATCTGCCGCAGGTCATGAACCGCATCGCCCTGCGCCGTCTGGCCACGGGTAAGGCTCTGCCGCGTCCGGCGCCGCTTTATGTGCGCCCGGCAGATGCCGCCCCGCCGTCCGATCCGCCGCCGGCTATTCTCGATGCCTGATTTTGCGACCCTCGCGGCGATCCACGCAGGCTCTTTCACCCATCCCCGCCCCTGGAGTGAGGCGGAACTGCGCGATCTGGCAGCCGCCCCCGGCGCGGTGCTGCGGGCTCTGCCAGGTGGCTTCGTGCTGGGCCGGGTGACCCTTGATGAGGCAGAGCTTCTGACCATCGCCGTTGACCCCGCAGCCCGTCGCCAGGGCCTGGGCCGTCGCCTGATGGCGGCTTTCTACAGGGGCTGCGCCGATCTTGGGGCTGTGACCGCTTATCTGGAGGTTGCGGCCGACAACCCCGCTGCCCGCGCACTTTATGAGGCAGAGGGCTGGCAGACGGCGGGGCGGCGCAAAGGCTATTACCGCAGTCCTGAGGGCGTGCCCGTCGATGCCGTGGTGATGACCCGACCACTGTCCTGACCCCCTGAGACCCTGGCACGCCCCGGGGCTTTGACGTCGCTTTGACAATGCCGCCCCGGGGTGCGACTGTGAGGGTTAAACCGCCTCTTTGCGCGTCAGGTCTTCATGCAGCTTTATCTTCCCATCGCTGAGGTCTCGGTCAATGCATTGACTCTGCTCGGGCTTGGCGGAGTGGTGGGGGTGCTGTCGGGCATGTTCGGCGTCGGCGGCGGCTTTCTGATCACCCCTTTGCTGATGCTGATCGGCGTGCCGCCCGGCGTGGCGGTGGCGACCGGGGCAAACCAGGTGGTGGCCTCTTCGGTTTCGGGCGTGCTGGCGCATGTGAAGCGGCGCACGGTCGATTTTCGCATGGGGCTGGTGCTTCTGGGCGGGGGTATGGTCGGCTCAGCGCTTGGGATCTGGGTCTTTTCGATCCTGCGCCGGATGGGCCAGGTTGAGCTGATGGTGCAGCTTTCCTATGTGCTGTTTCTGGGCCTCATCGGCCTGATGATGCTGCAGGAAAGCCTGCGCGCCATCCGCCGCGCCCAGACCGGCACCGCGCCGCGCCGCGCACATCAGCACCGCATGGTGCACCGTCTGCCGCTGAAGATGAAATTCCGCGCCTCAGGGCTTTATATCAGCGCGATCCCCCCCGTTCTGGTGGGCGCGGCGGTCGGGTTTCTGGCGGCGATCATGGGGGTTGGCGGCGGCTTCATTATGGTGCCGGCGATGATCTATCTGCTGGGGATGCCGACGAAAGTGGTCGTGGGCACCTCGCTGTTTCAGATCATCTTTGTCACGGCTTTCACCACGCTGATGCATGCGGTGACGGCCTATTCGGTCGATATTCTGCTGGCGGTCATGCTGATCGTGGGCGGTGTGATCGGCGCACAGATCGGCACGCGGATCGGGCTGAAACTCAAGGCAGAACGCCTGCGGCTGCTGCTGGCGCTTTTGGTGCTGGCGATGTCGGTGAAGATCGCGCTGGATCTGCTGGTCACGCCAGGAGAGCTTTATGTCCTGACACCGGGGCGGCTGCCATGAAGCTTCTGCGCGGATTGCTCCTCAGCCTTTTTGCGCTTTGCACACCCGCTGCGGCCACCGAAGAGGTGGTGACGGGGCTGTCGCAAAGTCGCGTCGGTATTACCGTCAACTTTGACGGCTCAGAGATCGTGGTCTTTGGTGCGGTCGCGCGTGATGCGCCTGCGCCTGAGGGCCCGCTCGATGTCATCGTCACCATCGAAGGCCCGTCGGGTCCGGTCACGGTGCGCCGCAAAGAGCGGGTCTTCGGGATCTGGGTCAACACCGATGCGGTGGAGGTGACTTCGGCCCCGGTCTATTACGCCGTCGCCTCTACCCGTCCGCTGGAAGAGATCCTTTCGGCGACCGATGATCTGCGCCACCGCATCACGCTGCCGCAGATGGTGCGCACGATCGGCGTGGCCCATCAGGCGGAAGACACCGGGCTTTTCACAGAGGCCCTGATGCGGCTTCGCACCCAGAGCGGGGCTTTCAGCCGTCAGGACGGCGGTGTGGTGCTGGAGCGTGATGTGCTGATCCGCGCCGATGTCGTCCTGCCCGCCAATCTGACGGAGGGTATCTTCCGCACGCGGGTCTTTCTGCTGCGCGAGGGCCGGGTCATTGCTGAGGAAGAGCAGCTGATTGACGTGCATAAACAGGGGATTGAGCGGTTTTTGCACCGCCTCGCCCTCGATCAGCCGCTGATCTATGGCATCCTGTCGCTGGCGCTGGCCATTGCGGCGGGCTGGCTGGCCTCTGCCGCCTTCAACCGCTTCCGGACCTGAGGGTCAGGTAATCGCCTCAAGGCGTTCTTTCGACATCTCGCCCGGCACGATGGTGACCGGGCAGGGCAGATTGGCCGATCCTTTGGAAAGCAGCGTCACCAGCGGACCGGGGCCGGATTTATCGGAGCCCGCGCCCAGGACCAGCACACCGATCTCCGGATCTTCGCGAAGCTGCGCCAGAACCTCTGCGGCCACTTCACCCTCACGGATCACAAGGGTCGGGTGGACATTGTGCTTTGAGCGCATCCACTTGGCGAAAACCTCAAAATGCGCCTCGATCCGCTCCCGCGCCTCGGCCCGCATCAGATCCGCGACGCCCATCCAGTGCTGAAATTCCTCGGGCGGGATAACTGACAGGATCACCACGGCCGCATCGGTATGCGACGCGCGCAGCGTGGCATAGCGCATTGCATTCAGGCATTCGCGGCTGTCGTCGAGCACCACCATGAACTTACGCATCATTTCCCCCCGGCTCTGCGCTGCCAGACTGCTCTCATAATCCCGACTTGTCCAGTCGTGATGCAGCGGGGAAGGCCCCGCCGCAAACCGCCGCTTAAGGAACGGCGGGGATGTTCAGAGCGCGCTGAACGGCGGGACGCGCCATGAAGCGGTCGAAATAGGCGGGGACATTTTTCAGATCCGACCAGCCCACGGCCTCTGCGCCTTTGTAGTGATGCATCATGCCATGCAGCCAGGGGCCGATGGCCATATCCGCGATGGAATACTCCCCCGCGATCCAGTTCTGGCCTTCGAGCGCCTGATCCAGGACCTGCAGCAGTCGCGCCGCCTCTGCGCGGTACCGCTCCCGCGGGAGGGGGGCTTCGACAGCTTTTCCGGCGTAGTGATGGAAAAAGCCGAACTGCCCGAACATCGGCCCGATGCCCGCCATCTGGAACATCAGCCATTGGGTGATCTGCCATTTCTTATCGGCGGGCAGGAATTTTCCTGATTTCTCCGCCAGATAAAGAAGAATCGCACCGCTTTCGAACAGCGTCACCGGCCGGCCCTCCGGCCCTTGCGGATCAAAGATCGCCGGGATTTTGCCATTGGGGTTTACCGCCAGAAATTCCGGCGTTTTCTGATCGCCTTTGGCAAAATCGACCAGATGGGCGTCATAGGCCAGGCCGCTCTCCTCCAGCATCAGCGAGACTTTGACGCCATTGGGCGTGGGGTAGGAATAAAGCTGGATCGCGCCGGGTGTCTGAGCAGGCCAGCGGGCGGCGGCGGGGCTTTGCGGGGCAGCGGTCATGGAGCTCTCCCTTGAGGTCTCTTCAAAGGTAGGTGCACGGTCTGCCTGCGACCACCCCCTGCGCCTTTGCAAAGAAAAAGGGCGCCCCGAAGGGCGCCCTTTCGCCGGTCCCGAAGGGATCAGCAGGAGTAGTACATCTGGTACTCGACCGGGTGGGGGGTGTGCTCATAGGCATACACTTCTTCCCACTTCAGCGCGATGTAGGATTCCAGCTGGTCGCGGGTGAAGACGTCGCCCGCCAGCAGGAAGTCCATGTCTTTGCTCAGCTCTTCAAGCGCTTCACGCAGCGAGCCGCAGACGGTCGGGATTGCTGCCAGTTCTTCCGGCGGCAGATCGTAGAGGTCTTTGTCCGAAGCCGGGCCCGGATCGATCTTGTTCTTGATGCCGTCAAGGCCGGCCATCATGAGCGCTGCAAACGCCAGGTAGGGGTTTGCCGAAGGATCGGGGAAGCGGGCTTCAACGCGCTTGGCTTTCGGCGATTCGGTCCACGGAATACGAACGCAGCCCGAGCGGTTGCGTGCCGAGAAGGCGCGCAGAACCGGAGCTTCAAAGCCCGGGATCAGACGCTTGTAGGAGTTGGTCGAGGGGTTGGTGATCGCGTTCAGCGCTTTCGCGTGCTTCAGGATACCACCGATGAACCACAGAGCTTCCTGGCTGAGGTCAGCGTATTTGTCGCCCGAGAACAGCGGCTTGCCGTCTTTCCAGATCGACATGTTCACGTGCATGCCCGAGCCGTTGTCGCCCTTCATGGGTTTCGGCATGAAGGTCACGGTTTTGCCGTAGGCGTGGGCCACGTTGTGGATCACGTATTTGTATTTCTGGATGTTGTCAGCCTGCTCAACCAGACCACCGAAGATCAGGCCGAGTTCGTGCTGGCAGGTCGCCACTTCGTGGTGGTGCTTGTCGACCTTCATGCCCATGCGCTTCATGGTCGAGAGCATTTCCGAACGCAGGTCCTGCGCTTCGTCGATCGGGTTGACCGGGAAATAGCCGCCCTTGAAGCCTGCACGATGTGCGAGGTTGCCCGATTCAAACTCTGCATCGGTGTTCCAGGCAGCGCCTGCAGCGTCGATCGAGTAGGAGACTTTCTGCGGCGAGACCGAGTAACGGACGTCGTCGAAAATGAAGAATTCAGCTTCCGGGCCGAAGTAAGCGGCATCACCGATACCGGTCGACTTCAGGTAGGCTTCTGCTTTCTTCGCGATCTGGCGCGGGCAGCGGTCATAGGATTCACCGGTGTCCGGTTCCACCACGTCGCAGTGCACGCAGAGGGTTTTTTCCGCGTAGAAGGGGTCGATATAGGCCGAGCCTGCATCGGGCATCAGTTTCATGTCGGACTGATCGATCGACTTCCAGCCGGCAATCGAGGAGCCGTCGAACATGAAGCCTTCTTCAAAGAAGTCTTCGTCGACCAGGTCCACATCCAGCGTCACGTGCTGGAGTTTGCCTTTCGGGTCGGTGAAGCGCACGTCGACGTAAGCGACATCTTCGTCCTTGAGAAGCTTAAGGACGTCCTGAACCTTGCTCATACCTGGTTCCTTCCGTTTTCGGTTTCGGGTTCGGGCCTTGGCCCGGAATTAAATCGCGTCCTCGCCGGTTTCGCCGGTGCGGATGCGGATGACCTGTTCGACGGGCGAGACGAAAATCTTGCCATCGCCGATTTTATCCGTGCGGGCAGCGGAGATGATCGCTTCCACGGCGGCATCCACCATGTCATCCGGGAGGATGACTTCGATTTTCACCTTGGGCAGAAAGTCGACGACATATTCTGCGCCACGGTAAAGTTCGGTGTGACCTTTCTGGCGTCCGAAGCCTTTGACTTCGATCACGCTGAGGCCCTGGATGCCAACGTCCTGGAGCGCCTCTTTGACTTCATCGAGCTTGAAGGGTTTGATGATCGCTTCGATCTTCTTCATGGCCCGGATCTCCTTCGTTGCCCTCTCCTGTGACCTCCTGACCATGTTCGGAGGGCGGGAACAAGGGAAGGGCGTTGCGCAGTCAGAACCCGGAAGGGGAATCCTGTCTGTTGCATAAAAAATATGCAAAGCGGCGTAAATAGCGGCAATCGAAGAATGGGGCGGATCGGAAGGCGGCTGAACTTCCGACAATTGCTCAATTCTGCGCCGCCGGTTTTGCCCCATTTCCGGGCGGTTTTTTCGCTCATGCGCGGGTCAGCGGCAGAGTGTCACAGCGGGTGATTCTGACGCGGCATCGCGGGGGGCAGAAGGCGGCCTTTTGCCGGGAGGGAGCAGATCGCAAACCTGGATTTTCCTGTCAAGCCTTTGGCGGCGTTTTGGAAATATCTTCTCTGCCGGTGGTCTGTGGCCATGGCCTGAAGCGCTGAGCCTGATGATCCCGCAGGGATTTTGCTCCCCCGTCGCCCTGCCGACCGCCCGATAAGGCCGGACGCGGATCAGAGAGCGCCGGATTTGCGCCAGCGCCTTCAGCGCGGAACTGCGCAATTTCGCGCCGCATGAAAAAAGGCCGGGAAGTCCCGGCCCTTTGGTCTCTCGCGCTGTGGCAGGCTCAGATGCCGTCGCCGACGAAGGCCTTTTCGACCACAAAATGCCCGGGGTCCGAATTGGCCCCCTCGCGCAGACCGGCCGCCTCAAGGATCGCTTTGACATCGACGTTAAAGGCCAGGCTGCCGCAGATCATGGCGCGGTCGCGCTCTGCCGTCAGGCCCTCTTCGAGGCCAAGGTCGCGGAAGACTTTGCCGGAGGTCAGGTTGTCGGTGACGCGGCCCATGTGGCTGAAGTCTTCGCGGGTGGTGGTGGGGTAATAGAAGAGCTTGTCCCCGATCAGCTCGCCGATCAGCTCATCTTCGCGCAGCTTTGCCACCAGTTCCTGACCGTAAGCCAGTTCCGCCACCTCACGGCAGGTGTGCATCATGACGACCTGGTCGTATTTCTCCCAGGTCTCCGGCTCGCGCAGCAGCGAGGCGAAGGGCGCAAAGCCGGTGCCTGTGGCCAGAAGCCACAGCCGTTTGCCCGGAAGCAGCGCGTCATGCACCAGGGTGCCCACGGGTTTGGGCCGCAGAATGATCTGATCGCCGGGCTGAATGTGCTGCAGCTTTGAGGTCAGCGGACCATCCGGCACTTTGATCGAATAGAACTCAAGCTCATCATCCCAGGCCGGTGAGGCGATGGAATAGGCGCGCAGCAGCGGGCGGCCGTTCTCGCCCATCAGGCCGATCATCACAAATTCGCCCGAGCGGAAGCGCAGGCTTTGCGGCCGCGTCACGCGGAAGGAAAACAGACGGTCGGTCCAGTGTTTCACCTCCGTCACGGTTTGCGCGTCGGGCAGCAGCGTGGCAGGGCGGGTAGAGGCGGGCGTATCGGTCATGCGTCTCGGGTCCGGTTCAGGGTGTCAGGCACCGCAACAGCGAGGTCGCGACCCGATCTGCGGGCCGCACTCAGAACGGCTTTTCCCTTAACGAAAACTCAGGCAAAGGGAAAGCCGCGCGAGAGGGTGATGCGGCCGCGGCGCACTGCGGGCAGGGGTGGCGGATCGTCACGGGGCAGGCAGCAGGAAGATCGCCCCTCTGATCTGCGGTTCCGCCCTTGAGCTTTGGGATAAATTCCCGGATATATAGGCAAATGGGGCCCTTCTGTCCCGGTCATCAGGAGATCTATGGTATGGCTGCCCGTCTGGATGAGATGGATCGGAAAATCCTTGCTGCACTCCAGGAAGATGCCTCGCTCTCTCTTGATGAGATCGCGCGGCGGGTCAGCAGCTCCAAAACGCCGGTCTGGAACCGTATCCGGCGGATGAAAGAAAGTGGCGTCATCCTGCGCACCACGGCGCTGCTGGATGCCGAGGCGCTCGGGCTTGAGGCCTGTTTCTTCGTCCTGGTGCGGACGTCAGAGCATGATGCGGGCTGGCAGGGTAAGTTTTTGCAGGTTCTGCAAAGCCGCCCCGAAGTGCTGGAGGCGCATCGCCTTGCGGGGGATATCGATTATATCCTGAAGGTCCGGGTGAAAAACGCCCGCGCCTATGACACCTTCTATCAGGCGCTGATCTCTGAGGTTCGGATTTACAACGTCACCGCGCTTCTGAGCATGGAAGAGATTAAATCCACCACGATTTTGCCGCTGGCGCTCGCAGCCGATTAATCCCGCCGGTCTTGCGCCTCAGCGGTCCTGCCGCCATATCGGATCAGGACTATGACGGAGCGCGGCACGATGGCTGACGATAAATTCCCCGGCTGGCACGGGACGACGATTCTTGGTGTGCGCCGGGGCGGTGAAGTGGTGATCGCAGGCGATGGCCAGGTGAGCCTTGGTCAGACGGTGATTAAGGGCACCGCACGCAAAGTGCGGAGGCTTTCGCCGGGCGGCCGTGATGTGGTGGTGGGCTTTGCCGGATCGACTGCGGATGCCTTCACGCTTCTTGAACGTCTTGAGCGCAAGCTTGAAGCCGCGCCGGGCCAGCTTCTGCGCGCCTGCGTGGATCTGGCGAAAGACTGGCGGATGGATAAATACCTCCGCAATCTTGAGGCCATGCTGATCGTGACCGACGGGGCGGGGCTTTACGTCATCACCGGTGCGGGCGATGTGCTGGAGCCGGAACATGACGTGGCGGCCATCGGCTCGGGCGGCAACTTCGCCCTGGCGGCGGCGCGCGGTCTGATGGAGACCGATCTTTCTGCCGAAGATGTGGCGCGCAAAGCCATGGCCATCGCGGCTTCGATCTGCGTCTATACCAACGGCAATCTGACCGTTGAGCGCGTGCCCGCCCCATGATCACCTCTGAGGATCTCAAGACCGCGGTCCGCTCCGGCCTGATCTCTGAGGCTCAGGCCACGGGGCTGACGGCGCTGGCGGACCAGCGGATGCAGGAAGCTGCGGGCCTTGCCCCCTCGGAAGAGCCCTTTCAGCTTTTTCGCGGTTTCAATGAGATCTTCATCGTCATCGGGCTGAGCATCCTTTTTGCGGGCTGGACCGGGGTTCTGGCGGCCATTCTGACGGCAGAGGGCCTGCCGGGCACTTTGTCCTCGCTGGCGGGGGTGGCGCTGACGTTGGCGGGACTTTACGGCGTGCAGCGCTATTTCACTCTGACGCGGCGGATGGTGGCCCCCTCCATCGCGCTGGCGGTGATGTTTGGCCTGAGCTTTCTGACGCTTGGCGGTATTCTGGGCGAGGCGCTGGATCTGCCTTTCGGCCTGCTCAAGCCGCTGACCTTCGCCACGGCGGCTGTGGGGATGATGGTGCATTACCGCATCTTCCGCGTGCCCTTTGATGCGCTTTTGATCGGCGGGGCGGTCTTCACCACGGTCTGGACCTGGCTGGCGCATCGCAACATGGTGCCGGATGACGCCTTTGCGCTGCTGCATTTCTCCTCCTCGGGACTTCCTGCGCTTTTGTCGATGGGCTTTGGTCTGGGCTGCTTTGCGCTGGCCATGCGCTTTGATCTCAGCGATCCGCGGCGGATCTCGACCCGGGCGGCGACCGGTTTCTGGCTGCATGTTCTTGCCGCTCCTGCGATCATCAACCCGCTGGCGCTGCGGCTGCTGAGCTATGACCACAGCCTGCCTTTGCTGGCGATCCTGTGCCTGCTGGCGCTGGTGGCTCTGGTGATTGACCGGCGTTCTTTCCTTGTTTCCGGCGCGGCCTATGCCGTCGGGATCGTCTTTGCCCTGTTTGACAGCCCGATGCTGGTGATCCTGGGACTGGGCCTTGGCCTCGTGTTCCTTGGCGCGCAGTGGGACCGGCTGCGCGGGGCGCTTTTGCGGGCGCTGCCGGAGTTTCCCGGCAAGACCCGCCTTCCTCCCTATGGACAACGGATATGACTGATCTGACCCCACGCGAAATCGTCTCCGAGCTTGACCGTTTCATCATCGGCCAGTCCGATGCGAAACGCGCAGTCGCCGTGGCTTTGCGCAACCGCTGGCGTCGCCGCCAGCTTGAGGGTGGTCTGCGCGAAGAGGTGCAGCCGAAAAACATCCTGATGATCGGCCCGACCGGTGTGGGTAAAACCGAGATTTCGCGCCGTCTGGCCAAGCTCGCTCAGGCCCCCTTCCTGAAGGTGGAGGCCACGAAGTTCACCGAAGTGGGCTATGTCGGCCGTGACGTCGACAGCATCATCCGCGATCTGGCGGATGTGGCCATGCATGACACCCGCGCCCGTATGCGCGAAGAGGTGAAGGCCCGCGCCCATCAGGCGGCGGAAGACCGCGTCGTCGCCGCCATCGCCGGTGCCGATGCCCGCGAGCAGACCCGCGAGATGTTCCGCGCCAAACTCAAGCGCGGTGAGCTTGATGAGACCATGATTGAGATTGAGGTCTCGGAAGCGGCGCCCGCGCTGCAGATGATGCCGGGTCTGCCCGGCGGCGGCATGGATCAGATGCAGGGTCTGCAGGATCTGCTGGGTAAAGCCTTTGGCGGGCGCAAAACCCGCAAGCGGATGACCGTGGCGGAAAGCTATGAGGTTCTGATCTCGGAAGAGGCGGACAAGCTGCTCGATGATGATGCGGTCAAGGCCGCAGCCCTCGAAGCCGTGCAGGAATCGGGCATCGTCTTCATTGATGAGATCGACAAGGTTGCTGCGCGGGCCGAGACCCGGGGCGCGGATGTCAGCCGCGAAGGCGTGCAGCGCGATCTGCTGCCGCTGATTGAGGGCACGACGGTTTCAACCAAGCTCGGTGCGGTGAAGACCGATCATATCCTCTTCATCTGCTCGGGGGCCTTCCATGTGGCCAAACCCTCGGACCTGCTGCCGGAGCTTCAGGGCCGTCTGCCGATCCGGGTGGAGCTGAAGGCGCTGACGGAGGGCGATTTCCGCCGCATCCTGACGGAGACCGACAATGCGCTGACCCGTCAGTACACCGCGCTGATGGCGACTGAGGGTGTCACTGTCACCTTTGCAGAAGATGGCATCGACGCGCTGGCCCGCATTGCGGCAGAGGTGAACCGCACGGTGGAAAACATCGGTGCACGGCGGCTTTACACTGTGATGGAGCGGGTCTTTGAAGAGCTGTCCTTCGCGGCTCCCGATCGCGGCGGCGAGGCTGTGGTGATCGATGCGGCTTATGTCGAAGCGCAGCTGGGTGAGCTGGCGCGGTCGGCCGATCTGGGACGCTACGTCCTTTAAGACGGGGCTCAGGCGGCCGCGGACAGATCTCTGCCCGCAGGAGGGGCCAGCGCTGCGCGGGCAGGCTGGCCCTTATCGTTTTTGCTGCGGCAGATCCGCGCCGGGCACCACGCGAAAGCGCCATTGCCCGCCCGGCCGGTGATCGGTCCGGCTGCGATCTGCTTTGGCGCGCGCTTGTCTGCGGTATTAGCCTTTCGGCCCGCCCCGGGTGACATTGCTCACCAGGGGAGAGCCGAAGGGAGGTCGGGTCACGCTTTGGAGTAAGCCGCTGGGCATGAGCCCCCCGTCATCAGTCCCGGTGAGGCTCTGTCACCATTGCGGCTCCCGCAGGGCCGATCAGGAGCAGACCGGCAGCGCGCAGAGGGTGTTCACGAGGCGGATTTCGTTGATGCTGCTGCAGGCCGCCTCGCGCAGGCGGCGCGCGCCAAAGACCAGCGCCAGGGCTTTGGCCCGTGAGACCGCCACATTGATCCGGTTGAGCGAGAGCAGAAACTCCATCCCCCGCGCGCTTTCTTCCGCCGATGAGGCCGTCATCGACACGAGGCAGACCGGGGCCTCCTGGCCCTGAAAGGTGTCAACCGTGCCGACCCGGATCCCCGGCGGCATGATCTCGCGCAGCGCATTGACCTGGGCATTATAGGGCGCGACCACAATGATATCCTGTGGCCTCATGGGACGGGGCGCACCGGTTTTGCCCTGCCAGCAGCCCTTGAGCAGTTCGCTCACCGCTTCGCGGATGGCTGCGGCCTCTTCCGGGGCGGTCTGGCTGTTGCCTTCATGATCGAGGGGCACAAAGAAGGCGCCTGCTGCCGGATAGCGACAGCCCGTCACGCCCTGCAATGCGGTCTCCGGATGGCTCGTCAGCCGCCCGGCATAGATCTGATCTGAGATATAGCTGCAGACCTCCGGGTGCATCCGCCGCGACACCGACAAAAAGATCCCGCGATCTGGCGTCACCGTGCCATCGCCGCCGATCACCCACTCCAGGCAGGAGCGTCCCGCCGGTTCCGGATGCAGGCCCTGAACCACCTGAGGCAGCTGCTGCGGATCACCCACCAGAACGATGTTTTTAGCCGCGCGCCCCATGGCGGTCATATTGGCGAGGCCCACCTGTCCGGCCTCATCGACAAAGAGCCAGTCAAAGGCCTGGATATTCTCATCCCGGCAGAAGAACCAGGCCGTGGCACCGACGATATGCCGCCCGCCCGCCGCTTCTTCGTTGCTGGTGGTGCGCCGCACGGGGCTGTCTTCGGGGTAGCCATCCTCCGGGCCGGAGGTTTTGTGCACAAGATCAAGGGTGAAGGGCAGATCATCGCTCTCTGCGGCCGCAAGGCAGCCGGTCAGCACATTGCGGATGGCCTCATGGCTGTTCGACGTCACGCCCACCCGCGCCCCCTGGCGCAGCAGCGCAAGGATCGCGCGGGCGGTGACATAGGTTTTCCCGGTGCCGGGCGGTCCCTGGATCGGCAAAAGGCTGTGATCGAGAGCGCTGGTCGCCGCCACAACGGCGCTGACCGGATCGTCCATTGCGCTCAGCGGGCCGCTGCTCAGCCGCGGGGGGCTGCGGGAGAGCAGATCCTCCACCGCGCGGTACTGACGGGGGCCGCATTGATCCTCAATGACATCGCGCAGCGCCGCTGCGAGGACTTTGGTGTCGAGCGGCCAGTCGGGGTGCAGGTTCAGCCGCTCGCCCAGCAGCGCGGCCTTGCCCGGCCCGGCTTTGAGCGTAATGTGCCCGGCGCGGCGGTCCATTTCCTCGATGGTGACCGAAGCAGGCGGGCCGTCTTCGACCGGCAGGGTGACGCGCTTGCCCGCCCGCAGTTTCGTCTCCTGCGGCGGAAAGCGGTAGCTGCGCCGGAACGAGCGTTTCACCGGCTCAACCGGGCTGACTGCGATCAGACCGCCAAGCGCATCGAGATCCTCAAGAAGTTCCTCCTCCTCTTTGCTGAGAGAGGAAAAGACCGCCCATTGCGCGGGCTTCACTTCGCGGCGGTGAAACATCCCCAGATCAAAGAGCATCGCCTGACGCTCTGCACTCAGATCTGAGGCAGCCAGGAGGGCGCGCAGTTCCGCGCTTTCGCTGTCCTCCAGGCTTTCCTTTTCGGCGGCCTGGGGGGCGGGTTGCGGCCAGGGACGCTCGGGGCGATTTTGCAAAAGCCAGGCGCGGAGGTCTTCGGTCAGCCGGCAGGCCAGATCAGCCGAAGGCTCGGTTGTGAGGGGCGGCAGGCCGAGAAATTCCGCCAGATCCGCGATCCGGGCAGGGGGCTTTGCGCAGAGGAAAGCCCCCCGCAGCACGGCGGCAAGATCGGTCAGACGCCGCTCGCGCAGCAGCCGGTCGAGGAAGGCTTCGCCGGAGCCCAGGGTGGTCGTCAGCCGCTTCAGCGCGTTTGAGGGCTCAGGGCCGAAATGGCAGATCTGCGCGGTGGGGAAGCGCTCAAAATGGCGTTTCAGATCGTCGGGCAGGCGGGTGAGCTCCGCCGCGCCCGGCCCGTAAAGCATGAGGGTCTCACCGCTGCCGAGAGCATGGTTTTCGCCGCTGAGCGCGTAAAAAACATCCCCCTCCTGCGGCGCAGGCAGAAGATCAAAGCCCTGACCGGGGCTGGCGGGGCGCGGCTCAAAGCGGGTGGCCCCCTTATCCCCTGAAAGATGCAGCCGTGCCCGCGCCGCAAGGCGGGCGGTGGTGCCCTCCGTCAGCCCCCGGGGCGGGGCGCTCAGGTCTGACAGCGCGGTGAGGGTTTCTACCCCCGCAGCGATCAGCGCTTTTGCCTGGCCGCGTTTTAGCCCGGCGAGCTGATAAAGACTGTCCTCAGCCTGCCAGCGCGCCCGGCACTGCGGCTGCCAGCGGCAGTCGCCACACCCCGCGCAGGGCTGCGGGCGGGTCTGCGGAGGGTCTGCGCTGAAGGCTTTCAGCCGGGCATGAAGACTGCGGGTGTAGTGAATGTAATCGCGCAGCGGCAGCGGGGTGGTCGTCTGACTGTCCGGCCCGAAATGCGCCGCCTGCGGCACCTCTCCCTGGACGTCCGCCATCAGATCGGCACAAAGGGCGAGGGCAATGACCCCGGCGGGGCCGGGCGCTTCGGTGGTGATCAGACCGGGCTCATAGCTTTGCGTGCCGCGCTTTGACGGGCGGGGAACGCGGCGCAGAAAATCGGCCTGCGCGAGAGTGTCTCCTGTCAGAAAAACCGCAGGGCTGATGAGGTCATCGCCCCGGCGCATGGCCTCAAGCGTCGCTGCTGCCGCCTGCACAAGTGCGGCGGAGGCAGGCTGAGGCGCGTGCTGCAGATCAAGCCGGCGGGCATGGGCGCAGGCTGAAAAGCGCAGCAGATCTGCCGCTGAAATCAGGGTTTTTTGCCCGAGAGCACGCATGCTCACCTCACCTGTCGCAGGGGTTTGCGCAAAGACGCAGCCGCAGACCTGAATGCCGCAGATCGGACTTTGCCCGCAAGTCTGTGATGGAAAATAAAAAATCCGGCCTGAGCCGGAGTGCCGCATCCCGTGGGGATGTGGCGGAGAGGGTGGGATTCGAACCCACGGTACCCTTGCAGGCACTCCGGTTTTCGAGACCGGCGCGATCGACCACTCCGCCACCTCTCCGTGAACATCTGGGGGTCGTCTGAGGCGGTGTTTAGCCGGGGCCGCAGAGGGCCGCAAGAGGGGAAACGCGCATCGCAGCGAAGTTTTTCGCGCGGCTGTTCTCAGCGTTAGGGAGCCGGGGGATTACAGGAAAGACTTTAAGGTCAGAGGCTTGTGGAAAAGGGCCGGCATCAGGCTGCGCACCGCGGGTCTGCCTTGATGCGAGATCCGCAGGAGGGCCAGAACATATCAAAGCGCGCTTTGAGAGCCTGTCGATTTAGTCCGGGGGGAAAAATGCCACATCAGAGGGATGTGGCGGAGAGGGTGGGATTCGAACCCACGGTACCCTTGCAGGCACTCCGGTTTTCGAGACCGGCGCGATCGACCACTCCGCCACCTCTCCGTGAACATCTGGGGGTCGTCTGGGGCGGTTTCTACTGAGGGCTGTGCCTGGCCGCAAGGGGGAAAAGTCGGGAAAAACACACATTTTTTTCACTGGCCTTCGCGCGGGGCGCAGGGCAGGCTAAAGTGACGGACCCTGTCGGAGTTTCCCTGAATGTTTGCGCGCCTCTTCTCGCCGGTCCTGCTGGTTTTGCTGATGTCCGGCCCCGGGCTTGCGGGTCCGGTGCGCGAGCTGGCGGCCTCACTGCGCTTCACCGAACTTTTTGAAGTGCTGAGCGATGAGGGGCTGCGCTTTGGCGAAGGCCTTGAAGCGGATCTCTTTCCCGGAGAGGGCGGGGCGCGCTGGACCCGTGAGGTCACCCGGATCCATGCCCCGGCTGTGATGCAGGAGATGGCGGAAGCCGATCTGGAAGCGCGTCTTGAAGACCAGCCGGAAGCGGTGGCGAAGATGCGGGCCTTTTTCGACAGCCCCACAGGCCAGAGGATCAGCGATCTTGAGGTGCAGGCCCGTCGCGCCTATCTCGACGATCAGGTCAAAGCGGCGGCAGAGCGGGCCTGGGGCAACTTCGGCGTCGATCTTCCTGGTCGCGTTGTTTTGATTGAGCGGCTGATCGAGACCAATGATCTGATCGAGCAGAACGTTGCGGGCGGCATGAATGCCAATCTGGCCTTCTATCAGGGCATGCGCGCGGCAGGGGCTTTTGACGAAGATGTGCCTGATCCTGATATGATGGCGGATCTGTGGTCGCAGGAGGATGCGATCCGTGAGGAGACCGCCTCCTGGCTTTTGCCTTACCTCGCCATGGCTTACCGTCCGCTGAGCGATGCTGAGCTGACAGCCTATGTTGAATTTTCCCAATCCCCTGAGGGGCAGCTTCTCAACCGCGCGCTTTTTGCGACCTTTGATAAGGTCTTTGCGGTGGTCTCGCGCGACCTTGGCACGGCGGCGGCCGGGATGCTGACCGGCCGCGACATCTGAGCCTTATTTTAAAAGGCGAAACCGCCTCTCCGGGCTGCCATAAGGCTTGACTTAGGGGGGGCGTTATTGCGAGAAGCGTCCATCCGGACCGGGGCGACTCGGGGCCGGAGTTCTTTTTTGACGCTCCGCCGGGGTCCACCCGTTCCGGGGCGCGCAGTCCGAAGGCATCAACATCGGGGGAAACTCCGGGGCCGCAGGACGCGGAAACTGTAGGAAGGAAAGACCATGTTTGCGGTCCTCAAGACTGGCGGCAAGCAATACAAAGTTCAGGCCGGTGACGTCCTGCGCGTTGAAAAGCTTGCAGCTTCGGCTGGTGACAAGATCCAGTTCAACGAGATCCTGATGGTTGGCGGCGAGACCCTGACCGTTGGCGCTCCGCTGGTTGCCGGTGCAGCTGTTCAGGCTGAAGTTATCGACCAGATCAAAGCTGACAAAGTCATCAACTTCGTCAAGCGTCGTCGTAAGCACTCGTCGCAGCGCACCAAAGGCCACCGTCAGAAGCTGACCCTGGTCCGCGTCACCGACATTCTCGCTTCGGGCGCAGAAGCTTCGGGCGTTGCTGCAGCAACCGGTACTGCCGACGCGCGTCGTGCAGCACACGAATCGAAATAAGGAGTAACCTCCCATGGCACATAAAAAAGCTGGCGGTTCCTCCCGCAACGGCCGCGACTCAGCTGGTCGCCGCCTTGGCGTAAAACTCTACGGTGGCCAGGTCTGCGTCGCCGGTAACATCATCGTTCGTCAGCGCGGCACCAAATGGTTCCCGGGCGAGAACGTTGGCATGGGCCGCGACCACACCATCTTCGCGACCACCGATGGCCGCGTTGAGTTCCGCAAAGGCCTGAAAGGCCGCACCTTCATTTCGGTCGTCCAGACCGCAGAAGCTGCAGAATAAGCCGAACCTTTACATTCGGAATGTAAACGGGGGATCGGCGGAAACGCCGGTCCCCCGACCCTTTTCGGGGAAACCGTGAATTTGGCCCCGCAGATCCGGTCGGGCGGCCGGGACGGGGCTTAAAGACACCCTCACGCTTTTCAGGGAGGAAAGCGATGAAGATGGAACATCTGGCCGATCAGGTCCCCGCCATCATAGCTGAGCGCTTTGAACTGCGCGCCGTGCGCAAATCGGATGCCGGCCTTCTTGCCTTTCATGCCGGCGATGCCCGCGTTGCGCGGATGACCTCCTCTATCCCGCATCCCCTGCCGCCTGGCGCCATTGAGGCCTGGGTTGAGCGCGTCTCAAAACCCGGTCGTGAAGAAGATGCCTGGATCATTGACGGCACCCGCTCAGGCTGGCCGGAAGTGATCGGTGTGATCAGCCTCAAGCATGTGATCCGTGGTCAGTCTGAGATTGGCTATTGGGTCGCGCCGGCCTTCTGGAACACCGGCATCGCCTCTGAGGCGGTGAAGGCGCTGATCGCGGCCAATCCGCTCAATGACCGCACGATCTGTGCGGCGGTGCATCAGGACAACCCCGGCTCTGCCCGGGTTCTGACCCAGGCCGGTTTTGACTATCTGGGCGATGCCGAGACCTTCAGTGTGGCGCGCAACGCCCGTGTGCCGACCTGGACCTATATGAAAAAGCTCGACTGAGGCTCAGTCCCGGGGCGGCCGCTCCGCCCCGGATGCCTCTGCTGAGATCCCTCCGGGGAGTTCAGCCCGCAGCCGGGCGTCCGGTCAAAGCCATAATGCGCCAGCCGGAGTGCGCCCCGGGTCAGCATCTGCTTGAGGCCGCCCATCAGGCGGTCTCATGGCCCGTCGCGGCGAACAGGCCACTCGCCCGGGCTGCGGAAGAAATCTGCCTCACCCTCCAGAGCGGCGGCAAGCCGTTTGCGGTAGTCTGCGCGGGGAATTTCAATCGCGCCGAGCGAGGCGAGATGCGGGGTCAGAAACTGGGTGTCAAAAAGCGTGAATCCCCCGGCGCGCAGCCGCGCCATCAGATGCGCCAGCGCCAGTTTTGAGCCGTCGGTCACGCGCGAAAACATGCTCTCGCCGAAGAAGGCCCCGCCCAGCACCACGCCGTAAACGCCGCCGACCAGGTCGCCATTGATGCGGATTTCCTGGCTGTGGGCGAAGCCCATGTCGTGAAGCTGGCCGTAAAGATCAAAGATCTCCTCATTGATCCAGGTCTCTTCACGCGCAGCGCAGGCGCGGACGGTCTCACGGAAATCTTCGTTGACCACCGCTTCATAGCCGCCCCGTCGGATGCGGCGGGCCAGTGAGCGGGAGATATGAAACTGATCGAGAGGGAAAATCCCGCGTCGTCGCGGGTCGATCCAGTGAATTTCCGGATCATCGCGGCCTTCTGCCATGGGGAAGATCCCCATGGCATAGGCACGAAGCAGCAGCTCGGGGCTTAGCCGAATTGCTTGTCCAGCCACTTTTCAAGCCAGTGGATGGAGTATTCGCCGTTCTGAATGTCCGGCTCTGCCAGCAGCGCGTTAAACAGCGGCACCGTGGTGTCGACGCCGTCCACGATCAGCTCGCCCAGTGCGCGGCGCAGACGGGCCAGAGCTTCGGGACGGTCGCGGCCATGCACGATCAGCTTGCCGATCAGGCTGTCGTAGTAGGGCGGGATGCGGTAGCCGTCATAAAGCGCCGAGTCCATCCGCACACCCAGACCGCCGGGGGCGTGATACTGGGTCACGGTGCCGGGGCAGGGCGCGAAGTTCGGCAGACGCTCAGCGTTGATCCGGACTTCAATGGCGTGACCGTTGATTTCCAGCTCATCCTGGGTGAAGGACAGCGGCAGGCCTGCGGCCACGCGGATCTGTTCGCGCACGAGGTCGACACCGAAGATCGCTTCCGTCACCGGATGCTCCACCTGAAGGCGGGTGTTCATTTCGATGAAATAGAACTTACCGTCTTCGTAAAGGAACTCGATGGTGCCCGCGCCGATATACTTCAGCTTGCGCATCGCTGCGGCACAGACCTCACCGATCTCCGAGCGGAGTTTCGGGGTGATCGAGGGGCCGGGGGCCTCTTCAAAGACCTTCTGGTGACGGCGCTGCAGCGAGCAGTCGCGCTCACCAAGATGAACCGCATTGCCTTTGCCATCGCCGAAAACCTGCACCTCAATGTGGCGCGGCTTTTGAAGATATTTCTCGATATAGACTTCGTCGTTGCCGAAAGCGGCCTTGGCTTCCGAACGCGCGGTGCGGAAGGACACCTCCAGCTCGGATGCGTCGCGGGCCACTTTCATGCCCCGGCCACCACCACCGGCGGTTGCTTTGATGATGACCGGATAGCCGATCTCTTCCGCGACTTTCAGCGCCGTTTCAAAATCCGCAACCCCACCAGCCGAGCCGGGAACAACCGGGATACCCAGTTCTTTCGCGGTCTCTTTGGCGGTGATTTTATCGCCCATGATGCGGATGTGATCCGCGGTCGGGCCGATAAAGACGAGGCCGTGATCTTCCAGCGCCTGCGCAAAAGAGGCGTTTTCCGACAGGAAGCCATAGCCCGGGTGCACAGCCTGTGCGCCGGTGATCTCGCAGGCCGAGATGATGGCCGACTTTTTCAGATAGCTGTCGGTTGAGGACGGCGGGCCGATGCAGACCGACTCGTCGGCCATGCGCACATGCATGGCGTCCGAATCTGCGGTCGAATGCACGGCGACCGATTTGATCCCCATTTCACGGGCGGCGCGGATCACGCGCAGCGCGATCTCCCCCCGGTTGGCGATCAGGATCTTGTCGAACATGCCTTTGACCTCACTCGATGATCATCAGCGGTGCGCCGAATTCAACCGGCGTGCCGTCTGCGACCACGATGCGCTTCACGGTGCCCGATTTCGGCGCCGGGATGTGGTTCATGGTTTTCATCGCTTCGATGATCAGCAGGGTCTGGCCTTCCGAGACCTGCGCGCCGACCGAAACGAAGGGCGCGGCACCCGGCTCTGCGGCCAGATAGGCGGTGCCGACCATGGGCGAGGTGACCGCGCCCGGATGCTGTGCCGGATCTTCCGGGATCGCAGCAGTGGCCGGAGCGGCAGCGGCTGCTGCGGCGGGGGCTGCTGCGGCCGGAGCGGCGGCATAGGTCACCGGTGCGGCCTGCACGACGGTCGACTGCTTCACGACGCGCACGTCAAGGCTGTCGTCTTCGCCATATTCGCGCTTCACCGAAAGCTCGGTCAGCTCGTTGCGGTTCAGCAGCTCTGCGAGTGCCTGGATGAAAGCCACATCGGCTTCGTGGTTGTTTTTGCTCATGCCGTCCTCGATCAGGTTCCGCGCCAGACCGGCGTCGCGCCTGCGCGCGGGGGAGCCAGTCGGGGGCTCGCGCCCCGGTTCATTCTTCTGCCCGTCAACCGGGCCTGCGGGACTATATACGCTCTCAGGGCCGCAAGGAAAAGCGCTGCAATGCCTTTGCTTCGGGCAGAAGCGGCTGCCCCGGGGGCGATCGGGCTGAAAAGCGGGACTTTATAAAATTTACCCCCTGATAAAATAAGGCCCCGTTGCAGCCTGAGTCTGTCGAGTGACATTGAGAAGACCGCCTGAGAGAGCCCCGCTTGTCTCTCGGCCAGCCCCCCCCCGGTATCGTTCCGGGGCGTCTGCCCGCCGATCAGATCGCGACGAATTTCGACGACATCGATCCGCCGTTTGACGCGCGTGAGGCGCGTCTGGCGGCGGATCGCTGCTATTTCTGCCAGGATGCGCCCTGCATGACGGCCTGTCCGACCACGCTCGATATTCCGCTTTTTACTCGCCAGATTGCCACCGGAATCCCGGAAGCGGCGGCAAAAACGATCTGGGATCATACTATCCTCGGCGGTATCTGCGCCCGGGTCTGCCCCAACGGGACGCTGTGCGAAGAGGCATCCTGCGCGAGGTGGCCGACGGCAAAGCCGTCGAGATCGGGCGGCTTCAGCGCTATGCGACCGCCGTGCCGATGGAGAAGCCCCACCCCATGCCCGCGCCCCCGCGCATCGCCTGGCGATGAGAGGCCACGATGTTGTGATCTTTGAGCGCCGCGCGTAGGCGGGGGGCCTGAGTGATTACGGCATCGCCGCTTACAAAGCGACGCATGGCTTTGCCCGGGCTGAGGTCGACCGGCTTTTGCAGATTGGCGGGATTGAGATCCGCACCGGTCAGACTCTCGGGGAAGACGTCACCCTTGCTGACTTTCAGGCGCAATATGACGCTGTGTTTCCGGGCATCCGGGCCGAAGACGTGAAAATGGCACCGCGTCCCATGGCGCGGCTCCGGGCAGGGGGCGATTGCGTCGCAGGCGGCGAAGATCTGAACGTCACCGCTGTCGCCGAAGGGCGTGACGCCGCTGAGGCCATTCACGCCGAACTGACCGGCGCCTGATCCCTATGACTTGCGGCAGGGCTTTCGGATTTGTAGAGGACAGAGGCGGCGCTCCGGCGCGGCCCCTGTGTTTTACCCGGAGACCCGCCCTTGGAAGCCCTTGTCGAGACTGCCATCCAGTTCGTGCGCGACAACCGCGACTGGGCCGGCCCGATTGCCTTCTTCTTCGCCTTCGCCGAGACCTTGGCGCTTGCCTCCATTCTGATCCCTTCGACCGCGATTCTGATCGGTGTCGGGGCTGTGGTGGCAACCGGTGCGCTCGACTTCACGCCGATCTGGATCGGCGGGGCCATCGGCGCGATCCTCGGCTCGACCATCTCTTATCTGCTGGGATGGCGGTTTGGTCCGACGATCATGGGCTGGTGGCCAATGAACCGCTATCCGCATCTGGTCACCAAAGCCTCAGAAGTCTTCGCAAAATACGGCATCATCACCGTGCTGATCGGGCATTTCTTCGGCCCGCTGCGCGCGGTGGTCTTCCTGATGGCCGGGATCGCGCGGATGAAGCTGCCGCTCTTTCTGGTGGTCAATATCATCGGCTGCATCGCCTGGGCCTTTTTCGTGCCGAAATCAGGAGAGCTCGGCGGCAATGCGGCCTGGTGGATCTGGGAACAGCTGACAGGCCGCTGAGCGGGCGCCATACATCCACCGAATTTCATCGGGATCAAATCCCCCAATCCCTTCTGGCTGGCCCCGGCGCCGCCGACGGATAAGAAATATAACGTTGAGCGGCCCATCGCGGCGGGGCCGATGCGGTCAGCCTGATTAACACCGTGAAATCGATTGCCAATGTCGATCTCGATAACTTCTCCCCCGATGATCGACAGCAAGGGCAGCTATGGCGGCCTTTGCGGCCTCTGCGGCCCGGCGGTGAAGCCCATGGCGCTGAATATGGTGGGTGAGATTGCCCGCCAGGAAGACCCCTGCGATCTGCGGATCCCGGGCATCGGCGGGGTCACCACCTGGCGCGATGCGGCAGAGTTTCCGGCATCGGTGCGGGCAATGTGCAGGTCTGCACCGCGGCCATGACCTATGGCTTCAAGGTGATGCAGAATATGATCTCGGGCCTGTCGCAATACCTTGATGAAAGGGAAATGTCGCTGTCGGATCTGGTGGGTCGCGCGGTTCCGAAGTTTGTCGAATGGCAGCAGCTGAGCCTGACCTACGTGACCAGGGCGCGGATCAGCCAGGAGGACTGCATCAAATGCGGCCGCTGTTATGTCGCCTGTGAAGACACCAGACATCAGGCGATTGCGATGAAGCCGGGTCGGGTCTTGGAGGTGAATGACGCCGTATGCGTGGCCTGCAATCTTTGCTCAACGTTTGCCCGGTGTGAAACTGCATCACCATGGAAGAACTGCCGCCGGGGCGCCGGACCCGCGCAGGGGCCGCAAAGTCGTGCCCCGTGACAACTGGACGGGGACCCCGACAACCCCGCCGCCACCGCAGCTGAGTGGCCTTCTGTGTCGCATGACAGCGAGGGACCCCATGCGGGGGGCTTTCACATTCGCAGTCCTGCCTTGGGTAAGACGGGCGCGGCGCGGGAGTTTTCCTGCCTGGACAGAAGGACCGCAGAGCGGGGGGCTGGCCGGCGGGGGTGACACTACACCACTGATCTGCGTGAATGCCTGAGAAAGACGGGCTGAACCCGTCCAAAAGGCCGGGTATTGCGCCGCTTCAGGAGGAGGAGCGCCGATGCTCCGCCCTGCGGCGGCGGCGGGGTTTGCGCGGCATGTCCGGCAGCGGGGCAGAGAGCGGCGGGGGCAGAGCGACCACCTCATCCAGGGTCACACCGGCGCTGTGGCAGTAGAGTTGATGCGGCGCGCCTTTCGGGATGCTGACACTGTCGCTGGCGCAAAGGTGGCGCTCCCCTTCAGGGGGGGGCAGGGTAAAGGCGCCGCTCTGGATCGCGACAAGGCGGGGGAAGGGCAGGGTGACCGCCTCGGACCTTGCGCCGCCGGTCCAGGTCCAGCGCACGATGATCAGCTCACCGGCTTCTGTGACGGTTTCTCCCACGATACCGGGAGCAGCTATCCTTCGCACGTCAGTCTCCTGTCTCTTTGTCGCTCAGTGTCACATCCGGGCGTTAAGAAAGGCTGAAGACGAGAAAGCCCCGCCCGGGCGACCGGACGGGGCTGAGCAGGATTGCAATCACGGCTTCAGCCGCGGTGTGCCCCTTCGGCAAGCTCTGCGACACGGGCAAGAACTTCGGCCGCGGGGCGGCCCTCGCCGATCAGCTTCACGATGGCAGAGCCGACCACGCAGCCGTCACCGACGCCCGCCATGACCTCTGCCGCCTCAGGGGTGGAGATCCCAAAGCCCACGACGACCGGCAGATCGGTGGCCGCTTTGATGCGCGCCACTTCCGGGCCAACGCTGTCCGCCGTCGGCGCTGCCGAGCCGGTGATCCCGTTGATCGAGACGTAATAGACAAAGCCGGAGGTGTTTTGCAGCACCTGCGGCAGGCGCGCAGCATCGGTGGTGGGCGTGGCAAGGCGGATGAAGTTCAGCCCCGCAGCCTGCGCGGGCAGGCAAAGCTCGCTGTCTTCCTCGGGCGGCAGGTCGACGATGATCAGGCCGTCGATCCCGGCCTCTTTGGCCTCAGCAAGGAAGCGGTCGACGCCGCGGGCATAGACGGGATTGTAATAGCCCATCAGAACGATCGGCGTGCTGTCATCAGCAGTCCGGAAGGCGCGGACCATTTCAAAAACACGGTCAGTGTTCATGCCGTGATCGAGCGCGCGCTGGCCCGCAGCCTGAATCGTCGGCCCGTCCGCCATGGGATCGGTGAAGCACATGCCGAGTTCGATAATATCGACCCCCGCTGCGGGAAGGCCCTTCATCACCTCAAGCGAGGTCTCAAAGGTCGGATCGCCGCCCATGATATAGGTGACAAAAGCCTTGCGCCCTTCGGCACGCAGGCGGGCGAATGTCTGATCAATACGGGTCACGGGTCAGGCCTCCGGTAATTCCGTTCCGGTGATGGGGCAGCGGGGCGGAAAAGGCAAGCGGCGCGTCAAAATGTCAGGCTGCCCCGCGACTGCAGGGCACCCCTGTCGCAGCTGTCGCAGCGACGCGCAGGGTCTGGCCGCTTGATCCCAATGGGGTCAGGCCCTAGAAGCAGCACCGACACCAGCCTCCGGAGGGAACCATGGGTTTTAAAATGGGCATCGTGGGTCTGCCGAATGTTGGCAAATCCACACTTTTCAACGCGCTGACGCGCACGGCTGCGGCTCAGGCTGCGAACTTCCCCTTCTGCACGATTGAGCCGAACGTGGGGGAAGTCTCGGTGCCGGATTCGCGCCTTGATAAACTGGCAGCGATTGCGGGCTCAAAGCAGATCCTGCCGGCACGCATGACCTTTGTGGATATCGCAGGCCTCGTGCGCGGTGCCTCGCGTGGTGAGGGCCTGGGCAACCAGTTCCTGGCCAATATTCGTGAATGCGATGCGATCGCCCATGTGCTGCGCTGCTTTGAAGACGGCGACATCACCCATGTCGAAGGCCGCATTGATCCGGTGGCCGATGCTGAGACCATCGAGACCGAGCTGATGCTGGCTGATCTCGACAGCATTGAGCGCCGCCGTGCCAACCTCGTGCGCAAGCTGCGCGGCGGGGACAAAGAGGCCGCCGATCAGGACCGTCTGCTCGCCGCTGCTCAGAAGGCGCTGGAAGACGGCCGGCCCGCCCGCACCGTTGAGGTCTCTGACGAGGACCGCAAGGCCTGGGATATGCTGCAGCTTCTGACCGCCAAGCCGGTTCTTTTTGTGTGCAACGTCGAGGAAGAGAAAGCCGCAACCGGCAACAGCCAGTCCGCGCGCGTGGCCGAAATGGCCGCAAAGCAGGGCGCAGGCACCGTGGTGATCTCGGCGCGTATTGAGGAAGAACTCGCGCAGATGCCGGCGGAAGATGCGGCGGAATTCCTGGGCGAGATGGGGCTGGAAGAAGCCGGTCTGGACCGCCTGATCCGTGCGGGCTATGCGCTTCTGGGCCTTCAGACCTATTTCACCGTCGGCCCGAAAGAGGCCCGCGCCTGGACGATCACCAAAGGCACCCTTGCACCGGGCGCCGCAGGCGTGATCCACGGCGATTTTGAGCGCGGATTCATCCGCGCCGAAACGATCGCCTATGACGATTACATCGCCGGAAACGGCGAGGCGGGCGCGCGTGAGAACGGCAAATTCCGTCTGGAAGGCAAGACCTATGAGGTGAAGGACGGCGACGTTCTGCACTTCCTCTTCAACGCATAAGACAGCGAAGTGCGGGGAGGGTTTACCACCCTCCCCGCGCCCCACCCGTTTCGGGGTGACCCTCAGGCCGTGGCGAAAGCTGCGGCCTTTTGCGTGGCCAGGTGTTGCGGGCAGCAGCGCGGTGGTGGGACGGCCATGGCCCTGCAGGGGCTCTGAAGGTGGCCTCGGCGGGCAGGCGGCTGCAGCGGAGAGATCCGGGAGAGGTGTTTACAGCAGCGCCAGCAGGGCTTCCGGCGGGCGGCCGACGGCAGCGCCTGCGGGGGCGATCAGGATCGGGCGCTCAATCAGGCGCGGATCGGCGGCCAGCAGATCGAAGATCTGATCTGCGCTGAAGGTGGCAGCCTCCGGCGCGTCTTTGCGGCGCAGAAGCTGCGCTGCGGGCAGGCCAAGCGCGGTCAGCTCGGCCCGCGAGGGCGCGTCCTGGAGGTAGAGGCGGATGTCAAACTCCGCCCCTGCCGCCTGCAAAACCTCCACCGCGCGGCGCGAGGTGGAGCAGCGCGGGTTATGCCAGAGCGTCAGAGCCACTGATCGCGGCCCGTGCCGGTCAGGGCCTGGACATTGGCAAGGCCCGTGGCCTGAAGGTGGCTCTCAATGCCCTGAACGATGCGCGGCACCAGCGACAGCCCCTGGTAGACCAGCGCTGAATAGACCTGCACCGCGCTGGCGCCGGCCTGAAGCTTCGCGATCGCCTGCTCGGGGGTTGCGATGCCGCCCACGCCGATCAGCGGGATTTTCCCCTCTGTGGCTTTGGAAAGCTGCGCCAGCACGCGGGTCGATTTCTCAAAGAGCGGCGCGCCCGACAGACCGCCTGTCTCGCCTTTGTGCGCAGAGCTCAGGCCCTCGCGCGAGAGAGTGGTATTGGTGGTGATCACCGCATCCAGCCCCGAGGCCAGAGCCACTTCGCCGATCTCGGCGATCTCATCGCTGTTGAGATCGGGGGCGATTTTCAGGAAAACCGGAATGCGGCGGCTGAGGCCTGCGCGGGCCTCCATCACACCGGCAAGGAGCGCCGAGAGCGCGGCTGCGCCCTGAAGATCGCGCAGCTTTTCGGTATTGGGAGAAGAGACGTTCACGGTGGCAAAATCAATGAACGGCCCGCAGATCCGCAGCACCTGGGCGAAATCGCCCGCACGATCGGCGCTGTCTTTGTTGGCGCCAAGGTTCAGGCCAACCGGAACAGCCCCCAGCGTGCGCGCCCGCAGACGCGCGGCGATCACATCAGCGCCTTCATTGTTGAAGCCAAAGCGGTTGATGACCGCGCGGTCTTCTGTCAGCCGGAAGAGACGCGGTTTCGGATTGCCGGGCTGCGCGCGCGGGGTGGCCGCTCCCACTTCGACAAAGCCAAAGCCTGCGCGGCTCAGCGGGCCCACGACTTCGGCGTTTTTGTCGTAACCGGCCGCCAGACCCACGGGGTTGGGCAGCTCAAGCCCCGCCAGCGTGGTCTTCAGCCGCGCCGAGGTGATCAGCCCCGACATCGGCACCAGACCGGTTTTCAGGGCACGGATCGAGAGGTGATGGGCCTGCTCGGGGTCGAGCTTATGCAGCGCCTTCAGCCCGAGGGTTTCGATCATTTGCTTCACAATACACCTTCCGGGAAGACATGCCCCTCATCCGAGAGCGGCAAAGGCGCCTGCCAGAGAACATCTTCGCTGGTCAGATCGCGGTAGAGATGGGGAAAGAGCGCGCCGCCGCGCGAAGGCTCCCATTTCAGCGCCTCGCCTAAGGTATCGGCCTCAAGCGCGAGCAGGATCAGATCATCCTCACCGCGGAAGTGCTTTGCAGCCGTTTCGCGGGCCTGGGCGGCGGTGGAGAAATGAATATAGCCATCGGCCAGATCAACCGGCGCGCCGGAGGTGCGTCCGGCGCTGGCGAAAGCCTCATATTCAGGGCGGCGGAAGATCTTATATATCAGCATAAGGCCTTTTGCCCCGAAGCGGCGGGGCGGTCAATTCCCCGCCCGCTGCCTCTTTGGCCTCACAGCCCGCGCAGCAGCAGCGAGCCTGCGATCAGCCACATGGTGCAGCCCACCAGCGTCTCCAGCACCACCCAGGCTTTCGGCTTTGCAAAAAGCGGTGCCATCAGCCTTGCGCCAAAGCCGAGCAGGGAAAAGAAGGTCAGCGAGGCCGCAGCCCCGGCCAGGCCAAAGGCCCATTGATGCGGTTCATATTGCGCGGAGATGCCCCCCAGCAGCACCACGGTATCGAGGTAAACATGCGGGTTCGCCCAGGTGAAGAGCAGGCAGGTCAGAATGGTCCGGCCAAGCGGCACCGACTGCCCCTCTGCGGGCATCAGGGCCGCCCCGCCGCGCAGCGCGGCCCGAAAGCGCAAGGCGCCGTAATAAAACAGAAACGCCGCCCCCATCCACATCATCAGCGGCCCAAGCCAGGGTGTCGCGCGCACCAAAGCGCCAAAGCCGCCGACCCCGGCCGCAATCAGCACCGCATCCGAGAGGGCACAGATGGCGACCACAGGCCCGACATGTTCGCGCCGCAGCCCCTGGCGCAGCACGAAGGCATTTTGCGCGCCGATGGCGGCGATCAATCCGAAGCTGGTGGCGAAACCCGCCAGAAGGGCCTGAAGCATGGGAAATCCTTTCGTTGCCTTTCTCCTGACGGAAGGTGCAGGATAAGGCAAATTAAAGATCCTTTCGCCAGATAAGGTTTGCTTATGATCGATCCCGGCCAGCTTGCAGCCCTTGCCGCCATTCACCGCCGTGGCAGTTTTGAGGCGGCGGCGGCACAGCTGGGGGTTACGCCGCCTGCGGTCTCACTGCGGCTGAAGGCGCTGGAGGAGCGGATCGGCTGTCTGCTGATCCGTCGTGGCAGCCCCGCGCAGGCCACCGCCACCGGGCTGCGGCTGATCCGGCATTTTGAAGAACTGTCGCTTCTGGAGGCGGGTCTGGCGCGGGATCTGGATCTGGAGGGCCAGGGGCCGGTCACGCTGCGTCTGGCGGTCAATGCCGACAGCCTGGCCACCTGGGTGATCCCCGCGCTGGCAGAGGTTGAGGGGGTTCTGTTTGATCTTGAGATCGACGATCAGAGCTTTTCTCAGGACTGGCTGAAGCGCGGGGATGTGGCGGGGGCCGTGACCTCGCATCCCGGGCCCCTGCAGGGCTGCGAGACCGAGGCGCTGGGCGCTTTGCGCTACGTGGCCACCGCCAGTCCGGCTTTCGTGTCGCGGTGGTTCGGCGCGGGGGTGACGGTGCAAACGCTGTCCCGCGCCCCGGGGATTACGTTTTCTGAAAAAGATCGCCTGCAGTCGGATTGGGTTGAGCAGGTCACCGGGCAGGCGCTGGCCTACCGCACCCATCGCCTTGCCTCGTCCCAGGGGTTTATCGACGGGGCGCTGGCGGGGCTGGGCTGGGGCATGAACCCGGAGGTGCTGGTGCGCGATCACCTCCGCGCGGGGCGGCTTTGTGAACTGATCCCCGGTCAGGCTCTCGATGTGCCGCTCTACTGGCAATACACGCGGCAGGCCGCCGGGCTTCTCAGGCCGCTGACCCGCGCCATGCGCCACGCTGCAGCCGGCTGCCTGCTGCCCCTGAGATCTGACACCTCCGGGAGCCCGCCCTGACCTCTTTCGAATTTCTTGACAAAGGATGTGATCGATTCAACCTTTGATTGAATTGAGCATCTGTCCCGCAGCCGGCTCTCCGGCCGGCCGTCCCAGTCAAGAGTGTGAGGTTACCGTGAAACTGCTCCCCTGTCCTGCGGCTGAGCCCGTCGTCCTCGGCTTTTCTCTCACGCCGCCGCAACAGAAGTGGCATCAGCTGAACTTCCGCCGCCTGGGTGAGGCAGACATCCCGCTTCATGTCTCCCTACGGGCTGCGGAGAAGGTGGCGCTGATCAGTTCGCTGCATAACGGCGTCTGGACCGCCCCCCGTGCTGCGCCGCTCCTTGTGGATGCGGCATCGCCAATGGAGGTGTCGCTGCAACTCGGACCGGACGGGGGCTCTTTGCAGATTAACGGCCGGCGCGTGACCGGTCTGCCGGGTCTGCCTGCGGATCAGGACGGCATTATCGGGCTGGAGCTTTCACCCGATATCTCCCTCGACAGTCTGACCATGAACGGTGGCAAGCCGCCGCCGCTGATTGCGCCGGAGCTGAAGCTCGGTGAAGATCTGATGATCTATGGTCTCGATCTGCCACCCGGAGCGCTGCCCTCCGCGCCCTGCCTGGGGGTGGCGGGCAGCGACGTCAGCCTTCCTGCCGCGCTTCTGCCTGCTTCAGAGGACCGTCCCGGCCTCTCCGGTCTACAGGTTGTTTTCCCAGGGTTTCTCTGGACGTTGCCCGGCATGGCAGACTGTCTGAGGCTGAATCTGCCGCAGGCGGGGACTGGGGCCGACCTCCCGGGGCTGGACTTACACCGCAGCGATATGCTGGCCGCAATCGAAGCTTTCGTGCGGCGCTGCCCCGACCCGCTGCAGGCACGTTTTGAGGCGCTTACGGCGCTGGAGCACGTGAAATACGCCAGGCTTTGGCCGGACCTGTCGCCGGAAGCCGCCGGGTTTATCCGCTGTGCGACCCTGGCTTACAAGCTGGAAGAATTTATGGAACTTCCTCTTCCGGATGCGGTGCCCGAGCCGGAGGACGTGCAGCCGAAAGCAGATTCTGTTGATCAGGCCCTCGGTGCAGAATGGCGTGAGGCGCTTCTTGCACGGCTTGGCGCGACAGCGCCCGAAGAGCATCCAGCCGTCCTGCGCGATCTGGGCTCCTCTTTTGCGGACTTGGCTGAAAACGTGCGGCGGGGGCAACTGGTGGCTTTGACAGAGCATTTTTGTGCCACAGACCGCTTTGAGGCACTTGCCGAACTTGCGACATGCACGGGAACGGACGTACAGGCCGGCGTGCGCAGGGGGGATGGCTGGACCGCCAGCGCAATGCTGCCCTGGCTTGTCATTGCGCAGAAATATGACGCCGCCGCTGAGGTGCTGCAGTCACTCGCCACGCGCACGAACGACTGGCTGAACACTTCCGCGATTGCCTGGACGCTGCATGCGGTGCTGAAAAGCACTCAGCCGGCGCTGAAGATGCACCAGAAAGAAGGCGTCATTTACGCTTTCCTCGCTCTGGCTGAGAAGATGTCGGAGCCCTACTGGGGGCGGGGCGCCTGTGTGCGTATGATCGCCGCAGCGGCAGAACTGCTGGCGGCTGCGACGGCATTCCACGGCGGCCTGCGCCACAGGATCGAAGCCTCTGTGCTGCGTTGCCACGCTTTTTCGCCGACCTTCTGGCAGAAGCTGTCGCAGATGCCCGTGGACATCCTCCCCCGCTCTGCGGTTCTTGCAGAGGGGCAGGCCGCCTTTGCCGTGCTGCAGGACTCGGCCTTGGCGCGCGCGCGTGGGGACAGGAGGGATCTTATGGCTCTGCGCCAGGCTTTCCGCGCTTTTGAGCGGACAGGCGCCTTCGGGCTGTCGCGGATGCGGGTGGAGGTTTTCGGCGCTGCAGCCCTTGGGGTGGCAGACGAACACGGTCCGGCGGGAGACAGCCTTTCTCCGGATTTCGCCGGCGATCTCCTTCGCGCTGCCGCTTTCCCGAACGCGCCGCCCCTGCCAGAGGCACTGCGCCTTCCGGCGAAAGAGGCCCTCGCCGGTCTTTGCTGCCATGAGCACCGATCAGAAAGCCATGATCAGCGGATCGCCCTGACGCGGCTGAGCCTGCAGCTCCTGAAATCCTCCGGGGATGACCCGGATGAGGGGAGGGGCATGCTTGCGGAATTCCGCAGCCGTTTGCTGTCTTTGCCGGAGGCTCAAAGTCCCGGGCTGCGGTTGCGGATGGCCCTGCTGATCTATTGCGATGCGCTGCGCGTCGGCCATCAGGCGCTGCGGAAAGCTCTGGAGGCGCTGATCAGTGCTTTTCTGGCTGAAAATCCGCCCCTGTCGGCAGATGATCCGGTCCTGCTCGCCGTGGCACGCCGACTTGCAGAGTGCGCACCGACGGCGCAGGGAGAGCCGGCTTGCAGAGCGATCCTCTCCAGGCTGCGTCAGATTGTCAGGACAGGAACGAAGCAGGAAGGAGACTGTTCGGCGGAATCGAGGAAGAAATGGCTGCAGTCACCGGCGCTCTTTGACACCCTGGTGTTGATTTATTCCTGCAAAGCGAATCTGGACAGCCGGGTGGCAAGGATACGCGAGACCTGGGCAAAGGATCTCGATGCCCTTGGCATCCCCTGGCTGGTGGTGACGGGAGAGGGAGATGACAGCACTGAGGGGGATATTCTCCGCCTGAATGTCGACGACAGCTATGAGTTTCTGCCGCGCAAGACCCTGTCCATGCTGCAATGGGCGGCCCGGAATACGCCCTTCAGTCACATCCTGAAGATCGATGATGACTGCTATCTTGACGTTGAAAGTTACTTCTTCAGCCTGTCACACCGGTTTCATGACTATCACGGCCGTATCATCCGCAGGAATCCGGGCGATAAACCCCCCGCCTGGCATATGGGCCGCAGCGCAAGCCTGCGTGCACGCATGGAGCTGGATAAATCGCCGGAGCCCTCGGCCTATGCGGATGGCGGCTCCGCCTACGCACTCAGCCGCCGGAGTTGTTTCGCCGTTACGGCGCAGGTCGGGACGTATCAGGGACAGCGGCTCTGCAGTGTCTCTTATTCGGAAGATAAACTCGCCGGCGATCTGCTGGCGCTTGCCGGAATTACTCCGCAGCAGACCGATTGTGCGACAATCCAGATGCGCCGGGTTCATCCGGATGGTGTGCCGGTCGTCAGATGGAGCCCGGGTTTCTTCCCCTCAGAGATGTCTGTGACAAAGGTTGCGCATCTGGACGTCTTTGACGGATTTCACCGGATACGCGGGGACTTCCGCAGCGGGCGGCTCAGGCCTTCAATGATCTGGCCTGCCAATCGGAGTGTCGGGTTGGAGACCTCTTCCCCCCATCTGATTCAGGTGAGCCCTGATGATCGGGTGCAGGCGGCGCTGACAGCCGAAATCTCGGTTATTGCCACTGTGCGCAATGAAAAGTTCATCCTTGGCCATTTTCTGAACCACTACCGCAGCCTGGGCGTCAGCAGCTTCATTTTCGCAGATAATATGTCCGATGACGGCACGCTCGAGTTCCTGCTGGACCAGCCCGATACGCTCGTTTTCTCGGCCGAGGCACCCTACAGGTCGACGGCTCAGGGGACAGAGTGGAAAATCGCACTGATGGCGCAGCTTCGGCCCGGGAAGTGGAGCCTAGTGGCCGATGCGGATGAGATGCTGCTTTATCCGGGCTATGAACAGACCGGCATTGTGGATTTTCTGAAACGCGGGGACCTTAGCGGATATGACGCGTTCCGGATCGGGATGCTGGATCTTTATCCGAAAGGGCGGCTTCAGGATGCCGATCTCAGCCAGTCTGAACCGTTTTCTCAAATAGCGTTCGCCGACCGCTGCGCCTTCCGGCAGACCCCGACGCTCAGCGGGAATTTCGGAAGGGGCAGTGCGCCGACCTCTGCGCTGCGGCACCGAATTCTGCCCGGCTCGCCCCCGGGATATTTTGTGGCCGAGAAAATCGCTCTGCTGCGCTACCAGCCCTGGATGCGGCTCTCCGTGGGGCTGCATTACGCAACGGAGATTAATCCCGCGCCCGGGCCGCTGCTTTTCGCCCATTTTAAATATCATTCGGAATTCTTTGACCGCGCCAGACGGGAAGCTAAGCGGGGTCAGTATTTCAACGGGGCGCAGGAGTATAAACGCTATCTGGCGCTTCTGTCGGAAGCGCGGGATGTACTTTATGATGACACTGTCTCTGTGCCCTGGCGGCAATGTGATCTGGCTTGCGAGGTGCTCGGACCGACAGAGAGCTGACGCCCTGTTTGGGGGCGCTCGCTCTGGCCAGGCTGACACAGGCGGACCTTCGTGCTCCGGGATGCCCGGCATCTGAACTGCGGAAATTCGCTACTCTGCGGATGCCGCGGAGAGGGGGCCTGCACCGGCTCATTGCGCAGCCCGCAGCGCCGCAAGGCCCTGGCGCACGGCCTCCTGGACGTGGCGGAAACGGTCACCGCCCAGGTGCTTGCCGCCATACCAGCGGGTGACGACGAAGATCTGATCGCGGACCCCCTCGCGCTCGAGCATCCGCAGGATGATCGCTGCCGCGCCGCGTTCGCCGTCATCATTGCGCAAGGGCCCTTCATCGGTCCAGGCCGCCCAGGTGTTATGGGTGGCTTTGGCGAATTTGCGGTCCTTTTTCAGCGTGCTCAGAAAGGCTTTGGCCTCAGCCGCATCCCTGCAGGGGCCGAAGCTGACGGCATAGCGCGAGCCGCGGTCGGAGATGATGTTGTCAAGCGTCTGCATGGCGTTCAGATGACCGGCCTCCGGGGCTGCGTCAAGCTCTTCCCCTTTCGGTTGCACTTCGGCATGTTAGCCCCGCATGAGCCGGAGACCCGACGTGACGAGACTTTCCCTGAGTGCGGCAGAGGCCGCGCTGAATGCCCTGCCGCAAAGCCTGCGCGGACCGGGGGGCGCTGCCGCTATTCTGCATGAAGGCCGGGTGGTGGCCGAGCGGGTCTGGGGGTATGCCAACCTTGAGACGGGCCAGCCGATGACGGCTGCGACGCGGATCCCGCTCTGCTCGATCTCCAAGCAGTTCACCTGCATGGTGATGCTGGCCGCCTGCGACAGTCCCGAGGCGCTGGACGATCTGCTGCCCGCCCATCTGCCGAATTTCAAAGGCGAGCTGCCGAAAGTCCGCGACCTGGCGAACAATCAGTCGGGCCTGCGCGATTACTGGGCGCAGACCGTGCTGATGGGGGCGAAAGCCGAGCAGTTCTTTGCCCCTGAGGATGCGACCAGAACCTTCGCATACCTGCAGAGCAGCCATTTCGCACCCGGCACGCGCTACAGCTATAACAACGGCAACTTCCGCCTGATCGCCGATCTGATTGAGGCAAAGACGGGGGAGAATTTCGCCGACCTCCTCTCGCGCCATGTGCTGGTGCCGGCGGGGATGGAGGGGGCTTTTCTCGCCTCTGACACCCGCAGCCCGCCCGATGGTCTGGCAGGCTATGAGGGGACCGAAGAGACCGGCTATCTTCCGGCGGAAAACGGTGTCTGGTGGATGGGCGATGCGGGCATGGCGGCTTCGCTGCGCGACATGTGCAGCTATGAGGCCTGGATTGATGCCACCCGCGATGATCCGGCCTCGCTTTATAACCGCGCCGCTACCCCGCAGCAGTTCCGCGACGGCACGCCCGCGCATTACGGCTTTGGTCTGCAGCATCATCAGGTCGCAGGCGATCTTTTCACCGGTCACGGCGGCGCGCTGCGCGGGTTCCGGGCCTTCCGCATGGCGGGGCGCGAGAGCCGCTTCTCGGTTGTGGTTTTGCTGAACCATCATGGCGATGCCCATGGTGCCGCCCATGCCATCGCCCGCGCCGCGCTGGGTGTGACACCTGCTGAGGCGCAGCCTGTGGCCGCAGAGATGGCGGGTCAGTGGTATTGCGAAGAGACCGGTCTGATCGCGCGTCTTGAGCCGCAGGGGACCCGGGCGCGGCTGCATTTCGGCACCGGAGCTGATGATCTGGCCGGACAGGCGGATGGCAGTCTGGGGGGCGGTCTTGTGAAGGTTGCCCGCGACGGGGCCGATCTGGTCATGGCGGGGGGCTTGGAAAACTACGCCGCCCGTCTGACGCTGCTGCCGCGCGATCTCAACACCTCGCCCGAGGATCTGGCCGGGCGCTGGATCTGCGAAGAGATCGGCTCTGAGATGGAGATCACCACCCAGGGCGGCATGGGCTATGCGGTCTTTAAAGGTCCGCTGGGAATCGGGCGGCCGGAGTTGATCCGGCCTGCCGCAAAAGATCACTGGCAGCTGATCACCCGCCGCTCGCTGGATGCGCCTGCGCCGGGGGACTGGACGATGAAGCTGATCCGCGACGCGAAGGGCGCGCCGGAGGCCATTCGCCTGAGCGTCTGGCTCGCGCGCAATCTGATCTGGCGCAAAGCCTGAGGGAGAGACGATATGAGCACCAATCAGGCCTCCGCCCGCGATCTCGGCCTCCGCTTTGAGGGGCATCTGCCGACCGGGCCGCTGAACGCGCTGACCGATGTGGCGGGGGTAAAACTCGGCCATGTCACTTTGCAGGGCGATGGCCTTGCCACCGGGGTCACCGCGATCATTCCGGCAGAGGGCAATCTCTTTCGCAGCAAGCTGCGCGGGGCGGTGGATGTCATCAACGGTTTTGGCAAATCCGCGGGTCTTATGCAGCTGGCGGAACTTGGCACCATCGAGACGCCGATCCTGCTGACCAACACCCTCAACGTCGGCACCTGCACCGAGGCCCTGGTGCGCCGGGCGCTGGCGGAAAACGACGATATCGGCCGCACGACCGGGACGGTCAATGCGCTGGTCTGTGAATGCAATGACGGCTCCATCAGCGATATCCGCGCGCTGGGCGTGACGCAGGACCATGCGGCGGAAGCGCTGAAGGCGGCTGCGCCGGGCGCTTTTGCGCAAGGGGCGGTGGGCGCAGGCACCGGCATGACGGCTTTCGGCTTTAAGGCCGGGATCGGTTCCGCCTCGCGCCTGCTGGAGATCGGTGAGGAGAGGTTCACCCTCGGCGCGTTGGTGCTGGCGAATTTTGGACCCGCGGGGCAGTTGATGCTGCCCGATGGCCGCCGCCCGCATCCCAAAGACCTGGCAGAGCGTGAGCAGGGCTCGGTCATCGTGATCCTGGGCACCGATCTGCCGATGGCCGATCGTCAGCTGCAGCGGGTTGCGAAGCGCGCGGGCGCAGGTCTGGCGCGGCTCGGGGCGTTTTACGGTCATGGCTCGGGAGATCTGACGGTGATGTTTACCACCGCAGACCGGGTGGAGCACGATCCCGCCACGCCCTTTGCGCCGCAGCGCCGCCTCTCGGATGATCTGATCGATCTGGCCTTCCGCGCGGCGGCTGAGGCCACTCAGGAGGCCGTGCTGAACGCGCTTTGCCACGCACCGGGCACCCGGGGCCACAGCCGCTATTACCCCTCACTCGCCGACTGGCTGAAGGAAAACCAGCAATGAAAGTCTTTATCTGCGCCGATATCGAAGGCACCGCCGGGATCGTCGACTGGGAAGAAACCATCCGCGGCGAACGCGGCTGGGAGGAGTTCCGCGAGCTGATGACGCTGGAAGTTCTGGCCGCCTGCGAAGGCGCCCGCGCGGCAGGGGCCACCGAAGTGGTGGTCAAGGATGCCCATGACAGCGGCCGCAACATCCTTGTCGGTCGTCTGCCCGATTATGTGCGGGTGGTGCGCTCCTGGTCGGGGCATCCCGATCAGATGATGTTCGGCATCGACGAGACCTTTGATGCGGCGGTCTTTACCGGGCATCACTCGCGGGCAGGCACCGAAGATAACCCGCTGGCGCATACTTCGAACCAGAAGATCTCCTGCATGTATCTGAACGGCAAACCCGCTTCAGAATTCACCATCAACGCGCTTTGTGCGGCGCGCTACGGGGTGCCTTCGGTTTTCCTTTCGGGCGATGAGGGGATCTGCGCGGAAGTGGCGGGCGAAGTGCCGGGTATCGTCACGGTTGAGACGCTGAAGGGCTATGGCAATGGCTCAAACTCGATCGCGCCGCAGCGGGCGCAAAAGCTGATCCGCGAGGGCGTTGAGCGCGCTCTGCGCCAGGACAACAAAACCCGCATGCCCGACGTCAAAGGCCCCTTTGAGGTGAAGATTGAGTTCACCAATCCGGTCACGGCCTATCAGTCGAGCTGGTATCCGGGCGTGAAAACCGCAGGGCCCCGCACCATCACCTATGCGGCGGATGATTTCTTCGAAATCCTTCGGGCGCTGCGCTTTATCAAAGGCTGAAAATTTATGCGAAGGGCGGAAGCCCTGAATTTGCATAAAGATTTGGCGTTTCCTGGGATGATTTTCGCGGCACCTGGATGGGGTGCCGCGATTTTTTTTGTTTTTCGAAGGGTTATGCGGTGCGGGCATGAGATTGTGCCCATTGCGCACTGGCGCACAGTGAGGCAAATTCGCACAGTGAGGCTTGGGGAGAGGCTGAGGTGCGAGGGTGCGGGGGGCACGGCAGGGGCTGCGAAAGCGGGTCCGCTGCTGTCAGAGCCGCGCTGCGAACTGTCAGCCTGTTTTTCAGACTTCAGTCCGGCGCGCAGAGATCAGGCGGATGCGCATCGGAGAGGGAAGCCCGTGGGGCTTTCGAACACTGCGCCTGACCGGAGCCTGAGACGAGAATGACAGCAGTTGCAGATCTGATCCTTCACAATGGCCGCATCTGGCGCGGCAAAGCGGAAGGCTATTGCGAGGCCCTGGCGGTCTGGCAGGGGCGGGTGCTGGCCACCGGCAGCCCGGATGAGATCATGGCCCTGAAGGGCGCTGCCACCGAGGTGATCGATCTTGAGGGCCGCTTTGCGAGCCCCGGTCTGATCGACAACCATCTGCATCTGCTGGGCACCGGCTTTGTCATGGGCATGGTCAATGCGACCCCCGCCTTTGCGCCGACCGTTGAAGATCTCATCAAAGCGATTGCTGAGCGCGCGAAAACCACGCCGAAGGGTCAGTGGATCCGGGCGCGTGGCTATGATCAGACGAAATATCCGACCGGCGCCCATCCGACCCGCGATGATCTGGACCTTGCGGCCCCCGATCATCCGGTTCTGGTCACCCGTGCCTGCGGCCATATCACCATCGCCAACTCTAAGGCGCTGGAACTGGGCGGCATCACCGATGAGACCCCCGATCCCGATGGCGGCGTCATTGGCCGCTCGAACGGGCGTCTGAACGGGCTTCTGGCGGAAAACGCCATGGATCTGGTCTATTCCGTTGTGCCGACGCCAACGACCGAACAGCTGATCGGTGCGATTGAGGCGGGCGGCAATTACCTTTTGTCGCTGGGCATCACCAGTTGCATGGATGCGGCTGTGGGTCAGATCGCGGGTCTGGAAGAGATGCGCGCCTATGAGTTTGCGAAACTCGCAGGCCGTCTGCCGGTGCGGGTCTGGCTGACCCTGCTGGGCGATCCGTCGAAAAGCATTGTCGAAGACTGCTACCGCATGGGTCTGGTGAGCGGGGCAGGGGATGATCTTCTGCGCGTGGGCGCGGTCAAGCTCTTCCTCGACGGCTCGGCCGGTGGTCGCACCGCCTGGATGTCCGAAGCCTATCAGGGCCAGCCCGATAACTTCGGCGTGCAGATGCTGCCCGATGACTATGTTTACGAGCGCGTGCAGGATCTGCATGACAAAGGCTATGCGCTGGCCTGCCATGCCATCGGCGACAAAGCGATTGAGCAGCTGATCACGGCCTATGAAAAAGCGCTGGAAAAGACCCCGGATGCCGACCGTCGTCACCGGATTGAGCATTGCGGCTTCCCCAGGGGCGATCAGAACGACCGAATGAAGGCCGCAGGCATTCTGCCCGCCCCGCAGCAGGCCTTCATCTATGACTTCGGCGACGCCTATGTCAGCGTGCTGGGCGAAGAGCGCGGGCTGAAAGCCTTCCCGATCGGCACCTGGGAGCGGATGGGGATGAACCCCTCGACCGGCTCGGACAGCCCGGTCTGCCTGCCCAACCCTTTCCCGAATCTCTACGCGCTGATCACCCGTAAGACCTGGAAGGGCACGGTGATGGATGAGACCGAAGTCCTTGCCCGCGACACCGCGCTGCAGGTGCTGACGGAATATGGCGCTTATTCGCAGAAGGCCGAAGGGGTGAAGGGCCGTCTGGTCCCCGGTCAGCTTGCAGATATCGCCGTTTTTTCGGGCAACCTGCTGGAGGACACTCCGGAAGTTATCCTCAACGATACGAAATGCGTGCTGACGCTGCTTGAAGGGCGCGTTGTTTACGACGCACGCTGAGAGAAAGCCCCCGGGCCTGTTCAGGCGAACAGGCCGGGGGGCCGGGGAATAACCGGGACCAACCCGGACATCTGATTTTCACATGGGAGCACCACAGAATGATGCGTTCACTTTCTCTCGCAGCCCTGCTTGCTCTGGGCACTGCGGCGACTGCATTTGCCGAGACCCCGCGCAAGGGCGGCACTTTTAATTTCACCGCGCCCTATGGCTCGGCTTTCTCGACGCTGGATATCCACGGCAGCCCGAATATCCAGGAGCATTTCGTCACCTATGCGATCCACCGCTCGCTTTACTCGTGGGATTCGAACAACAACAAGCCGGTTCCGGAACTGGCTGAAAAGGTTGACGTCTCGGAAGACGGCTCGGTCTATACCTTCCATCTGAAAAAGAACGCCGTTTTCCACCACGGCAAGCCGCTGACCGCCGATGACGTGATCTTCACCTATAAGCGTCTGGCCGATGCCAAAAACGCGCTGCCGGGTGCGAGCTATATCAACATCATCAAAGGTGTGGCTGAATTCGGCAAAGGCGAAGCCACTGAGATCGAAGGTCTGAAAAAGATCGACGATCACACCCTGGAAGTGACCCTGAACGCCGCAGGCAACCCGGGCTTCAACCTGATGGAATCGACCACCTCGATCTATCCGTCGGATTACCCGCTCGATCAGCAGGCGATCAAACCGGTCGGCCTTGGTGCTTTCCAGTTCAAAGAGCATGTGCCGGGCAGCCAGGTCGTGGTCGAGCGCTTTGACAAATACTACGAAGAGGGCAAACCCTACCTCGACCGCGTGAACATCATCGTCATGCCGGAAGGCTCGGCCCGTGACGTGGCCTTCCGCAACAAAGAGGTGGATGTCTCGGTTCTCGGCCCGGTGCAGTATCAGGCCTATCAGCAGGATGCCGCGCTGAAAGACCATATCCTTGAGGTCGCGGAAACCTTCACCCGCAACGTGGGCTTCAACACCGAAGCGGTGCCTGCCCTGGCAGACAAGCGCGTGCGTCAGGCGATCAACCATGCCATCAACTCGGACCTCATCATTGAGCGTCTGGTGAAGGGCAAAGCCGTTCGTGCCGTCTCCTGGCTGCCCAAAGGCTCGCCGGCTTATGATGAGAGCGCGCAGCCCTATGCCTATGACCCGGAGAAGGCCAAAGCCCTGCTGAAAGAAGCAGGCTATGAGAACGGCTTTGAATTTGAAGTGACCGCAACCCCGAACGAATCCTGGGGCGTCCCGATCATCGAAGCCATCCTGCCGATGCTGAAGCAGGTTGGCATCACCGTGAAGCCGAAGCCGATTGAATCGGCGGCCCTCGGCTCGACCGTTCAGTCGGGTGACTTCCAGGCCTATATGTGGTCGAACCTGACCGGTCCGGACCCGCTGACCTCGCTGCGCTGCTTCTGGTCGCAGACCGCACAGGCGGCCTGTAACTACACGAAGTTCTCGAATGCTGAATTCGACAAGCTTTATGAAGCCGCTCGTGCTGAGACCGATGAAGCCAAGCAGATGGAGCTTCTGAAGCAGGCCAACAACCTGCTGCAGGAAGAAGCTCCGGTCTGGTTCTTCAACTACAACAAAGCTGTCATGGCCTATCAGCCCTGGGTCCATGGCCTCGCGCCCAATGCGACCGAACTGGCGCTGCAGGACTACGATTCGATCTGGATCGACGACAGCGCACCGGCCTCGCGCAAGTAATCTGCGCGCTGATCTTTCGGGCGGGGAGAAATCCCCGCCCCTCACTGACCGGCATCTGCGCCAGACCAGAAGCGCAGAGCTGACTGAGACCTGATCCCCGCAGCGCTTCCGCTCCGGGGCCGGACAGGGGACCGGACCATGCTTAAATTTACCCTCCGACGGATCCTGCAGATGATCCCGACACTTTTTGTCGTGGCGCTGCTGATCTTTGTGATCTTCTCGGTGGTGCCCGGAAGTTTCGCCACGGCGCTGTTTTCCGATGGCCGCACCAATGCCGATCCGCAGCTGATTGAGCGTCTGAACCGCGAGTTCGGGCTGGATCGTCCGCTGCTGGAGCGCTTTACCACCTATATCTGGGATCTTGCACGCTTTGACCTTGGCACTTCCTTCCGCACCCGCCTGCCGGTGCTGGATATGCTCGGCGAGCGGATGTGGCCCTCGCTGAAGCTGGCCATTGCGGCCATGGTCTTTGCCGTGGTGATCGGTGTGCCGCTGGGCTTTATGGCGGCGCTGCGTCCGGGCTCGCTTTTTGACAGTGTGACGATGATCGGCGCGGTCTCGGGGCTGTCGCTGCCGCAGTTCTGGCTGGGCCTGCTGCTGATGATGCTTTTTGCGCTTCAGCTGAACTGGCTGCCGAGCTTTGGCTATGGTGACGGCTCGATCCGCAACCTGATTCTGCCCGCAATGGCACTGGGCGTGACGCCGCTGGCGCTGCTGGCACGCACGACCCGGGCCGGGGTTCTTGATGTCATCAACTCAGACTTCATCCGCACTGCTCATGCCAAGGGTATGAGCGAGAGCGCCGTGGTGCGCCGCCATGTGGCGCGCAACGCCCTGGTGCTGATCGTGACCACCGTGGGTCTGCAGTTCGGCTCGCTGATCGGGCAGGCGGTTGTGATTGAAAAGCTTTTTGCCTGGCCGGGCATCGGCTCGCTGCTGGTCGATTCGGTGGCGATCCGGGACATCCCCGTCGTGCAGGGCGCGATCCTGGTGATCGTGCTGTGGTTTCTTGTCATCAATACTGCCGTCGATCTGCTCTATGCAGCGATCGATCCGCGCATCAAGCAGGAGTGACGCTTATGCGCCTTGGATTTAACCTCTGGTTTGGCGGTTTTCTGACCGTCCTGGTGATCTTCGCCGGGCTTTTCGCGCCCTGGCTTGCGCCCTTTGATCCGGTGCTTGACGCCAACCTGATGAACTCGGAACTGCCGCCGGATGGGGAATTCTGGTTCGGGACCGACAGTCAGGGCCGCGACATCTACACCCGTATCCTTTACGGCGCGCAGATTTCGCTGACCGTGGGGATCGTCTCGCAGATCATCAACTCGGTGATCGGTGTCACGCTGGGCATGACCGCAGGCTATTGGGGCGGCTGGTGGGATGACCTTGTGAACGGCCTGACCAACGTTATGCTCGCCATTCCCTCGCTGATCTTCGCGCTGGCCGTGATGGCGGTGCTGGGGCCGGGGCTTCCGTCGCTTCTGATCGCGCTTGGCTTTACGAACTGGTCCTGGACCTGCCGCATTGCCCGCTCCTCAACCCTTTCGCTGAAGTCGCAGGGCTATATTCAGGCCGCGCAGACCCTGGGCTATTCTGATCTGCGGATCATGTTCACCCAGATCCTGCCCAATATGCTGGGGCCGATCCTTGTGATGGCGACCCTTGGCATGGGCGGTGCGGTTCTCGCAGAGGCCTCGCTGTCCTTCCTCGGGCTTGGCATTCAGCCGCCGTTCCCCTCCTGGGGGTCCATGCTGACGGATGCGCGTGAGATGATGCAGCTTGCGCCCTGGGCCGCGATTTTCCCCGGCCTTGCGATCTTCCTTGCCGTGCTCGGCTTTAACCTTCTTGGCGACGGACTGCGTGACAGCCTCGACCCGCATATGAGGACGCGCAAACTATGAGTGCTCCGCTGATCGAGATTAAAGACCTGAAGGTCGATGTGCCGCTGAAGGGTGGCAAGGCCGTGCCGATCCTGAAAGGGGTCTCGCTGCAGATCATGCCGGGCGAGACTTTCGGTCTGGTCGGCGAATCCGGCTCGGGTAAATCCGTCACCTCTCTGGCGATCATGGGGCTTTTGAAAAAGCCGCTGAAAGCCACGGGCGGGCAGATCCTTTACCGGGGTGAGGATCTTCTGACGGCCTCGAAAAAGACCATGCGCAATCTGCGGGGCAACCGCATTGCCATGATTTTTCAGGAGCCGATGACGGCACTGAACCCGCTGCAGACGGTGGGCCGCCAGATTGCAGAGATGTTCGTGCTGCATCAGGGCAAGTCCTGGGCTGAAGGGCAGAAACTGGCCGTCGAAGCCCTGGCTGCGGTCAAAGTTCCCAGCCCGGAGCGTCGTGCCGGGAACTATCCGCATCAGATGTCGGGTGGTCTGCGCCAGCGGGTGATGATCGCCATGGCGCTGGCCTGCAACCCCGATCTGCTGATCGCCGATGAGCCGACCACGGCACTCGATGTGACCGTTCAGGCCGAAGTGCTGAAACTGATCCGCGAGCTTTGCGCCGAGCGCGGCACGGCGGTTTTGTTCATCAGCCACGACCTTGGCGTGATTGCCTCGGTCTGTCAGCGGGTGGGGGTGATGTATTCGGGCGTTCTGGTGGAAGAAAACGACACCCGTGCGCTCTTCTCAAACCCGCAGCATACCTACACCAAGGGGCTTCTGGGGGCGCTGCCGCGTCTGGGCTCGCGCACCGCAGACAGCCGCAACCGTCTGGTGGATATCGACAGCATCATCGCGGACCGCTCGGTGCTGACGCAGGAGCGCTATATCGCGCCCCGCATTACGGAAGGAGGGGCGGCGCAATGACGGCACCGATCCTTGAAGTCAAAGACCTGCATGTGCGTTTCCCGATCACTTCGGGGGGCCTGCTGGGGGGCGGCAAACGCTATCTGCATGCCGTCAACGGCTTGAGCTTTGATCTGGCACGGGGCGAGTGCCTCTCGGTCGTGGGGGAATCGGGCTGCGGCAAATCCACCACGGCTCTGGCGATCATGGGGCTGCAGGAGCCGACTGAGGGCAGCATCCGCTTTCACGGCAAACCGATGACCGGACCCCAGGCCCCGGGCCGCATGGCGCGGGCGCGCGCGGCGCAGATGGTGTTTCAGGACCCCTATGCCTCACTCAATCCGCGTCAGACCGTCTGGCAGTCGCTTGAACAGCCGCTCAGGCTCCATGGCGTCAAAGACAAGGCCGAGATTGAACGCCGCATCAGCGCCATGCTGAAAAACGTGGGGCTCACGCCCGAGCAGGGTAAACGCTATCCGCATGAGTTCTCAGGCGGTCAGCGCCAGCGCATCGGCATTGCCCGTGCGCTGATCCTTGAGCCGGAGATCGTGGTGCTCGATGAGCCGGTCTCGGCGCTTGATGTGTCGATCCGGGCGCAGATCATCAACCTGCTGCTCGATCTGCAGGAAAAATTCCAGCTGTCTTACGTGATGATCTCGCACGACCTGAGCGTGGTTGAGCATATGTCCGACCGTGTGGTCGTGATGTTCTTCGGTCAGATCGTTGAGCAGGGGCCCTGGCAGGCGATCTTTGAGAACCCGCAGCACCCCTATACCCGCCGTCTGATTGCCGCGATTCCGGACCCGGATACCTTCCTGAAGGAAGACACCGAGGCGCTGGTCAAAGTGCTGCCGCCTGCGCCTGCGGGTTACCGTCACATGGGCGACGGCTCGGTGCCGCCGAATGTCTTTGAGCCGCCGGAGGCGTCAGAGCTGATCGACATCGGCGGCGGGCATCTGGTGCGCTACCTGCGCGCCTGAACGCTGACCCTTTTAAAGCCCCGGTTGCGGCTATGCCGCAGCCGGGGCTTTTTGTTGCCGCGCACCTCCCCGGGACGGCCAGACGGATGGTGCTGGGCGCAATAACCCGCTGATTGCCCGGGTGGTTCCACCCTGAGTTTCGCACGCGCAGGCCTTCGCGCATGGTGGGACGACGACGGGCGGGAGTTCGCCACATTTTTACATAAATCTGTTACCTCACTTGCCTTTACCGAAGAGAGGCGGCAGATGCCGAAGTGTGAAACACATAAGCTCCCCTCCAGCGGTCTCTGCACCGCCCCGTGATGGCCGGATCGATATGATCCGGGGCCTCGCGCTTGCGATGATTTTCATCAACCACGTGCCGGGCAATCACTATGAGGTGCTGACCTCGAAGAACTTCGGCTTCTCGGATGCGGCCGAAGCTTTTGTTCTGCTGGCGGGCGTTTCGGCGGCCCTGGCCTATGCCAAACACTTTGAGGCGAAGCGCTGGTGGGCCGGGATTGCCGGACCCTGGCATCGCGCCTGGGTTCTTTACATGGTCCATATCGTGATTTCGGTCACGGTGCTGGGCCTTGTGGCGGCGATGCTGCGCTTTGGCGAAGTGCCTGAACTGATCTCACGGGACAACTTCAACCGCTTTGTCGAAGACCCTGTTGGCGTGCTGATCGGGCTGCCGCTTTTGCTGCATCAGTTCGGCTATGTGAATATTCTGCCGCTTTATATCCTGCTGATGCTGGTGGCGCCTTTGCTGATCTGGGCGGGGCAGCGGCGGCCGGGCTGGCTGCTGATCGGCTCGCTTGCCGTCTGGGCGGCGGCAGGGATCACCTGGCAGAACCTGCCGAATTATCCCAACCAGGGCGGCTGGTTTCTGAATCCCTTTTCCTGGCAGCTGATCTTTGTGCTCGGCGTGCTCACCGGACTTGCGCTGCGCGGGAAGCGTCGCTTTGTGCCGGTCAGACGCGGGCTGATCCTTGCGGCGGCGGTTTATGCCTCGCTGGCCTTTCTGGTCAAACAGGTGCCGCTGGTCGATCAGGGCTTCTACGTGGTGATGAAGACCCTGCGCGAAGCCGGGGTGCCCTATCTGCTGGTCGATTTCAACAAGGGCTATCTGCAGCTGCCGCGGCTTCTGCATGTTCTGTCGCTGGCCTATCTGATCAGCGTGAGCACCCATGTGCGGGCCTTCTCGGCCTCTCGCTGGGCCTGGCCCCTGGTGGTCATGGGGCGTCAGGCGCTGCCGGTCTTTGCGGTGGGGACGGTTCTCTCCTTTGCCGCCCGTGCGGCGCTGCATTACTTCGACCCGACCCTGACGATTGTGGAGGATGTGGTGATCCTTGGCGGTCTTCTGGCGCTGGTGCTCCTCGCCTGGGTCAAAGAGCTGTCGCGCGCGGCTCTGGGTGCGCCGCGCCCGCCCATTGTTACCGAAGAGCCCGGTCAGGTTGCGGTCCCGCGCAGCCGTCCCGCGCAGATCTGATCCGCCTGTAGTTTCAAGCACAAAGCCCGGTCCGGAAGGTCCGGGCTTTGTGCTGTCACGCCTCCGTGATTGTCCGATCCTGTCGAACACAGAGCGCGATGAATGACATCTAATCCTTTTCAGAGCGCAGGCTTACCTCTCCATCATCGAAAGGCATCCACGCCTTTCCCTTTGAATGGATGAAGAAAATGAAAAAAATCGCTTCGATCGTGACCCTTGCCGTTCTTGCTGCCACCGGTGCTTCGGCGGCTGATTACAACGCAAATGATAACAGCGGCCCCTCGCAGCTGATCGGCGAAGTCGTTCAGGTTCCGGCGACCGATGTGGCCATTGCCCGTGACTTCGTGAACAGCGATACCGTTGCCGTGACCGTCGTTGAAACCTCGGCCGGCGCCCCGGTGACCTCGGCGCGCTGAGGCCCTCTCCGGCCCTGGCCGGAAACAACACGGGCGCCCGCTGAGGGCGCCCGCAAACCTGTCAGACAGGGTCTTGACGTATAAATTCCCGCCATTAGCATTCGTGATCAGACCTCTGGTCTTTTCCGCCCCGGCCCTGCTTGCCCGAAGGGGGGGATCTGCCTATTTCAGCCGCTCTGATGTGACAGTTTTGTGCCAGGGCCGGTTTTGGATACGAATATTTTACAGACCTACGTTCACGTGGTCGAAGAGGGCAGCTTTGCGGCGGCCGCGCGTCGCATGGGCATTTCCCGCAGCCAGGCGAGCAAATATATCGCCGATCTGGAAGCCGATCTTGGCACGCGGCTTTTGCAGCGCTCGACCCGTTCCCTGCGGATGACGGATCTGGGCCAGCGGTATTATGACCGCGTGCGCCGCATCCTGGAGGATCTGCGCTGCGCCAATGAAGATATACGTGAGGCCTCATCGAAAGTGGCGGGTCGTCTGCGCATCGGTGTGCCGAAGATCTATATGATGAGCACGCTTCAGCCCGTCGTGTCCGACTTCATGCTCGAGTTTCCGGAGGTGACGCTCGATCTGGTGCTGACCGAGGGGCGGTCTGATCTGCATCAGGACGGGCTTGATGCGGCCATCATGGGCGGGCGTCTGCCGGATTCGACGCTATTTGCGCGCAGGCTTCATACGGTCTCTGCCATGATGGTGGCCTCTCCTGCCTATCTGGCTGAGGCCGGTGCGCCCGCAGCGCCTGAGGATCTGGCCGAGCGGCGCTGCCTGCATCACTCTCTCATCTCAGAGACCACTGTCTGGCCGCTGATGCGCAAGGGAGAGGTCACCTGGCAGCGCGTCAACGCCGTTCTCCAGGCCAATAACTGGGAAATGCTGCGCGCGGCCGCTCTCAGCGGGCAGGGGATTTCGGTGCTGCCTGAAAGCCTGATCGCTGAGGATCTGGCGGCAGGGCGTCTGGTGCAGGTGCTGGTCGATCACCCGATCCAGGACGTGGTCATCCAGCTGGTCTATGCGGATGCGCGCCACGCTACGGCGGCGCTGAAAGCCTTCATCGATTTTCTCACCCGGCGTAAATTCGCCTGAGCGCTGCAACGGCCTGCGAGGCTGCAACCGTTTGCAGAGCAGGGCGTTTTGCCTTGAGTGGGCGGGCCGGATGACGGCCTGTTCCTGCATCCGCCAAGAAGGAGAGCGAGATGAAAAAGGTCACTTTGCCGCTGCTGATCCTGGCCGGGCTTTCCGCCCCCATGGGCGCTGCGGCTCAGGACGGGATCGGCGGGGTTGCCCGCGCGATGATCACCCAGGAGCTTGACCGGAATGCCTTCGTGCAGGCCCAGGGGCGCAACAGCATTGCGGCCTATGAAAATTATCTCAGCAGCTTCCCGCAGGGCGCTTTCCGTCAGGATGCCATCGCCGCGATCAATGCGCTGCGCCCCGGCTCTGTGCAGCCGCTGCCGCCGCAGCCGGTGCCTTCCGTGAATGCGGCAGCCAGCGCTGAAGCCGCGCTCGGGCTGAGTGCGGCGCGCCGGGTTGAGGTGCAGCAGCAGCTGACGGCGCTTGGCTTTAACACCTATGGCGCCGATGGTGCCTGGGGCAATAACACCCGGTCCGCCATCCGCTCCTGGCAGCGCGCCAACCGCTTTGCCGAGACCGGCTATGTCAGCGCTCAGGATCTGGCGTTGATCGCAAGTCAGTACCGTGACCTTGGCCGCGCCCCCGTGACGCCGCCCCCTTCGGTCACCACACCGGCCGCGCAGGAGGCCGCTCTGGGGCTGACGCGCAGCCAGCGGCTTGAGATTCAGCAACAGCTGACCGCGCTTGGCCATGACACCCGCGGGGCCGACGGGGCCTGGGGCAACAACACCCGCATCGCGATCCGCTCGTGGCAGCGGGCGAACCGGCTCTCGGAGACCGGCTATGTCACCGCTCAGGATGTGGCGCTGCTCTCGCGGCAATACGGCGATCTGCGCCGCCCCGGAGCGACGCCGCCCCCTGTCACCAGCGGTGCCGACGAGGCGGCGGAACGCGCCCTTGGCCTTTCCGTCAGCGAGCGGCGGGAAGTTCAGCTGCGCCTGACGCTACTGGGACACGACACCCAGAGCACGGCGGGCACTTTTGACCGGCGCACCCGTCAGGCTCTGCGGGCCTGGCAGCGCAGTCAGGGCAGCACGGAGAGCGGCTATCTGAACAGCGACCAGCTGCGCGCCCTGCAACGCCAGACCGGCGGCTGATCGCGCGGCATTTGTCAAAGCCCGCCGCAGTGGACTGTGGCGGGCTTTCGCACATCCGGTCGCCTGGCTGCGACATGCCTCGCAGAATGGTCGGCGCTGAGGGCCGCCGCATCCGGCTCTATCTTAGTCCGCCGGAAGAAAAGCCGGGCGGGGCTGCTGCATCATACCGCCCCTCTTTCCGGTTTCAGCTATTCCGCCGCCCGCTCTGAGGCTTTAAGTTCCGCCTCCTGTCCGGCGCGCCAGGTGCCACGTAACATTCAGGTTTCCCATGGCTGTCAAACCCATGCTCCACCCCCGCAACCAACACCGCGAGGGCTATGATTTTGATCGTCTTATGGCGAAATCTCCCGATTTGGCGGCCTATGTCACCCTGAACCCACGGGGGCAGAGAACGATTGATTTCGCCGATGCCCAGGCCGTGCGCAGTCTAAACGGCGCTCTGCTGCGCGCCCATTACGATCTTGAGTTCTGGGAGATACCGCCCGGATATCTGTGCCCGCCGATCCCGGGGCGCGTTGATTATATCCATTACCTCGCCGACCTTCTGGCCGGGGAAAACGGGGGCCGCCCCCCGCGGGGGGCGCAGATCTCCGCGCTCGACATCGGGACCGGCGCGAGCCTGGTCTATCCGCTGACCGGGCAGCATGAATATGGCTGGCGCTTCACCGCCGTTGACATCGATCCGGTCTCAATCGCTTCCGCGCGGGAGATCTGTCGGCAGAATGATCTGTCGATTGACCTGAGGCTGCAGAGCAACCCCGAAGACATCTTCCGGGGTGTGATCCGGCGTGACGATCTGTTTCATGTGACCCTGTGCAACCCGCCCTTCCACGCCTCGCCGGAGGCGGCCGAAAGCGGCAGCCGTCGCAAGTGGCGCAATCTGGGCCGGGGCAACAGCGGGGCGCTGAACTTTGGCGGCCAGAATGCCGAGCTTTGGTGCCCGGGTGGTGAGGTGGGCTTCGTGGCCCGCATGATTGAGCAAAGCGCCGAATTTTCCGAGCAGTGTCTGTGGTTTACCTGCCTGATCTCGAAGAAGGACAACCTCAGACCTTTGTCGCGTGTGCTGGACAAAGCGGCTGTGGCAGAGACGCGGGTTGTCGATATGGCGCAGGGGCAGAAGGAAAGCCGCTTCCTGGCCTGGACCTATTACCCCAAACGGCTCCGGCGTCTCTGAGCAGTCCCTCATGGCGCTTCAGGCGGGGCCGTCGCGCCCCGAAAGGCCAGATGGTTTTTCTGCGCAGAGTCTGCGTGTCATCCTGGAGGATGGTTTCTCACAGGTCTGAAACCAACGGGCAGCCCGTGTGACGTCCGCTCTGAAATCAGGCGCTGTCTTTGGTGTTTTAAGGGGAGATTATGGTGCTGCAAGAGAGGATTGAACTCTCGACCTCTCCCTTACCAAGGGAGTGCTCTGCCACTGAGCTACTGCAGCACTAAAGGCGAAGGGATGGTGCTGCAGGAGAGGATTGAACTCTCGACCTCTCCCTTACCAAGGGAGTGCTCTACCACTGAGCTACTGCAGCGTCCTTTCGGTGAGGGGGTGAATAGCCGTCCCTGCCGGGTGGTGCAAGAGGGGGGCGCAAAGAATTTGTGCTCTCTCGTGATTTTTTCCCGAAACTTCCCGGACTTGGCACTGAAAAGGCCTCCCCTCGCAGAGAAGGGAGGCCCGTTCAGAACTTCGCCGGAAATCAGGCGGTTGCTTTGCTCAGCGCCTGGTCCAGATCGGCGATGATATCTTCCGCCGTCTCAATCCCGATCGAGACGCGCACCATATTCGGCGCGGCCCCTGCGGCCACCTGCTGCTCTTCCGTGAGCTGGCGGTGGGTGGTTGAGGCGGGGTGGATAATCAGGCTGCGGGTATCGCCAAGGTTGGCGACATGGGAGAAAAGCTCCAGGCTTTCCACCAGTTTCACGCAGGCCTCATAGCCGCCCTTCACCGCGAAGGTGAACAGCGCCCCTGCACCTTTGGTGTAGATGGTCTTGGTGCGTTCAAAGCAGGGGGCGCTTTCAAGACCGCCATAGGTGACTTTTTCGATGCGCGGATCGGCCTCCAGCCAAGCGGCGACTTTGCGGGCGTTCTCAACGTGACGCTCCATCCGCAGCGACAGCGTCTCAATGCCCATCAGCGTGTAATGCGCCGCCTGCGGGTTCATCGTCATGCCCAGATCGCGCAGGCCCACGGCGATGGAGTGGAAGGTAAAGGCCATGCCGCCGAGCGCTTCATAGAAGTTCAACCCGTGATAGGCGGGCTCGGGGGCTGCAAGCGAGGGGAATTTGCCTGATTTGCCCCAGTCAAATTTGCCGGAATCAATCACCGCGCCGCCGGTCACCGTGCCATTGCCGGTCAGATATTTGGTGGTCGAATGCACCACCAGGGTCGCGCCATGTTTGATCGGATTGCACAGATAGGGGGTGGCGGAGGTGTTATCGACAATGAGCGGCAGCCCGACCTTATCGGCGACCTTTGCGGCGGCGGCGATGTCGATCAGATAGCCCGCCGGGTTGGCGATGGACTCGCAGAAGAAAGCGCGGGTGTTCTCATCCACGGCCGCTTCCATGGCGGCGGGATCGTCGAAGTCCACGAATTTCGCCGACCAGCCGAAGCGTTTGATGGTCTGCGTCAGCTGGGTGATCGTGCCGCCATAAAGGCGGTTTGAGGCAACCACATTGGTGCCCGGTCCCATCAGCGGGAAAAGCGCCATGATCTGGGCCGCGTGACCCGAGGAGCAGCAGATCCCGCCCATACCGCCTTCCAGCGCGGTGATCCGCTCGGCCAGGGCCGAAACGGTCGGGTTGGTCAGGCGCGAGTAGATATAGCCCACCTCCTGAAGGTTAAAGAGCTTCGCGGCATGATCGGCATCGCGGAACACATAGGCTGTGGTCTGATAGATCGGCACCTGGCGCGCGCCGGTGGCCGGATCGGGCTTTGCGCCGGCGTGAATTTGCAGGGTTTCAAAACCGGGGGTCCGGGTCATGGGCTGTTTCCTCCGCCACTGTATGGCGAGAGGCTAACGGTCCGTGCAAAAACGGGCAATCGGGGCCTGAAACTAAGAACGCCTTTCGCCTGCAGCCCGTTCACGCGGGTGAATGTTTCGATCCTGCCTGCGGCAGGATGTCCCCGTTCCGCCCGGCGCGGGGCCGGACGGATGCGGGTTTCGTGCCGTGTTTACGCGCTTTGTCTGCGGCGCAGGATTGCGTCGCTGTCAAGCCCGCTGACAGCCCCCGGGACATGGCCGCGCGTGCCCTCAATCCGGGTGGCGATCCAGCCGTCGGCGGTGGCGCTGTCCCCCTCGCGCAGCAGGATTGAGCCTGCAAGAAGAACCGCCAGCCGCTCGGCAAACCAGCGGGCCTCAGCCTCCGGGGGCAGGGCGGGCCAGCGCTCAAGATGCGCCTTAAGGGCGGCGTCATAGCGGCGGTCCGCGCCTTTTGCGGCGAGAAGCTCTGCCCGCAGGGCCCCGGCGCTGTCGGGCTCCCGTGCCAGCGCCCGCAGGATGTCGAGGCAGATCACATTGCCCGAACCCTCCCAGATCCCGTTCAGCGGCGCTTCGCGGTAGAGAAGCGGCAGGGGTGTCTCTTCGACGTAGCCCATGCCGCCCAGGCATTCCATCGCCTCAACAATCAGCCAAGGGGCGCGTTTGTTGGACCAGAATTTCGCCACCGCCACAGCGATCCGCGCGAAAGCCCGCTCAGCGGGGGTGTCAAAGGCCCGCGCCACCCGCATTGAGAGTGCGAGCGCCCCCTCAGCCTCAAGCGAGAGATCGGCAAGGACCGAGCGCATCAGCGGCTGGTCAATCAGCCGGCGCTGAAAGGCCGATCGCCCCTCAACCCACCAGAAGGCCTCAGACAGCGCGGCCTGCATCAGCCCCGCAGGGGCTACAGCCGTATCAAGCCGGGTGTGCTGCACCATCTCAATGATGGTCTTCACGCCCGCGCCTTCCGCGCCGACCATCTGGGCCCAGGCGTTGTGATATTCGATCTCGGAGCTTGCATTGGCGCGGTTGCCGAGTTTGTCCTTCAACCGCTGGATCTGCAGGGCATTGCGCGCCCCATCCGGGGTGTGGCGCGGGACCAGAAAGCAGCTGAGCCCCCCATCGGTCTGCGCCAAGGTCAGAAAACCGTCGCACATCGGGGCAGAGCAGAACCACTTATGCCCCGTCAGGCGCCAGTCATCGCCATCCCGCAGTGCGCGGGTGGTATTGGTGCGCACATCCGATCCGCCCTGTTTCTCGGTCATTGCCATGCCCATGGTGGCGGCGCGTTTCTGCGCGACGGGGCCGGGGGTGGGATCATAGCCGCGAGTGGTCAGCTTTGGCACCCAACCGGCGGCAATCGCGGGTGTGGCCGAGAGCGCTGCCGGGGCGGCATAGGTCATCGTCATCGGACAACAGACGCCCGGTTCAACCTGGCTCAGCATATAAAGCATGGCGGCATGGGTGCTGTGGCCCATGGCCGCACCCTCCCAGGGAAGGGCCGCGATGCCGGCGGAGAGGCCCAGATCCATCAGCCTGTGATAAGCGGGATGAAAAGCCACCTCATCGAGCCTGCGGCCGCCGCGATCAAAAAGCCGCAGTTCAGGCGGGTGGCGATTGGCCTCAAACCCGGCCTCCCGCATCTCTGCGGATCCGGCTTTTGCCCCAAAATCAGTCAGATGCGCGGCATCGGCGCCGATGACGCTGACCCAGTGCCGCAGGGGCGCGTCTGTGGCCCAGAGGTCACGGGCGCAGGCTTCGGGCTGGTTGAACACCTCGTGAGTGGTCTGGCGGCTTCTTCCTGCGTAAAACATGAACAGTCCTCCCGCAGAAAAGCATCCTCCACGGGTGTGATTCTGCAAATAGGCGAAAAAAACTACCCAGCGGCGAATCAGGGGGATTCACATTGCGAATCACCTGTGCCATAACATCAGCACAAGGGGCGAAAAGACCCCTGTGAGGCAGACCATGACAGGCACTCATTCCAGCCCACCCGTGGCCACAGCACTCTGGTTAATGTGTGCTGTGGCCATTTCGGGTTACTTCGCCTTCGCAGCGATGCAGGGGGATCACGGGATCTTCCGCAGGGTTCAGATTTCCGCCGACATCGCAAAACTTGAGGTTCGCAAGGCCGAACTTGAGGCAGAGCTGGCGCGGATGCAGAACCTGACCGAACGGCTTTCGGATACCCACCTTGATCTCGACCTGCTGGATGAGCGGGCGCGGGTCGTGTTGGGCTATCTGCGCGCCGATGAGGTCGTTGTTCAGTAAACCGCCGTTCCGGCGAACCGGCAGAGCCCGCCGTTGCACCCCGGGGGCGGTCCTCTTATGTATTCGGGGTGCAACGCTTGAGAGGCTTCCATGATCCGTTCTTTCCCGCGCCCCGTCTTTGATGCCACGACCGGAGCGAAGGGGGGCGGCGGCTTCGGCAATCTGCCTGAATGGGACCTGAGCGATCTCTACACCTCGGAAGATGCGCCGGAACTGATCCGCGATCTCGACTGGCTCGACGAAGAGGCTGCGGCCTTTGCTGCGGACTATGAGGGCAAACTTCACACGCTTGATGCGGCGGGCCTGCTGGCCTGCGTGCAGCGCTATGAAGAGATTGATGTCATCGCAGGCCGTCTGATGTCCTTTGCGGGGCTGCGTTACTATCAGAACACCATGGATTCGGAGCGCGCGCAGTTCATCTCGGCCGTGCAGGAGCGCATTACCGATGCCACCACGCCGCTGGTGTTCTTCTCGCTGGAATTCAACCGCCTGGAAGATGAGGCGCTGGCCGCCCGTCTGGCGGAAAATGCCGATCTGGCCCGCTATAAGCCGGTCTTTGACCGCATGCGCGCCATGCGCCCGCACCAGCTCTCGGATGAGCTGGAGAAGTTTCTGCATGACGCCTCGGTCGTGGGCGCTTCGGCCTGGAACAAGCTTTTTGATGAGACCATGGTGGGCCTCACCTTCAAACTGCCGTTTGAAGAAGATGAGCTGAACCTTGAAGCCACGCTGAACCTTCTGACCGACCCCGACCGCAGCAAACGCGAAGCGGCGGCAAAGGCTCTGGCGGCGGTGTTCGACAAAAACATCAAACTCTTCGCCCGTATTCACAACACGCTGGCGAAAGAGAAAGAAATCGACGACCGCTGGCGCAAAATGCCCACGCCGCAGCATGCGCGCCACCTCTCAAACCACGTTGAGCCCGAAGTGGTTGAGGCGCTGCGCAATGCGGTGGTCGCGGCCTATCCCAAACTCTCGCACCGGTATTACCGCCTGAAGGCGAAATGGATGGGGCTTGATAAGCTGCAGGTCTGGGACCGCAACGCGCCTCTGCCGAGCGAGACCCCGAAAGTAGTCTCCTGGGAAGAGGCGGAAAAGACGGTGATGGAGGCCTATGCGGCGTTTGATCCGCGCATGGCCGAAATCGCCGAGCCTTTCTTCAAGAAGGGCTGGATTGATGCAGGCGTGAAAGCCGGGAAAGCGCCGGGCGCTTTTGCGCATCCGACGGTCACCACCGTGCACCCCTATGTCATGCTGAACTACCTTGGCAAACCGCGCGATGTGATGACGCTGGCCCATGAACTGGGCCATGGCGTCCACCAGGTGCTGGCGGCCGGGCAGGGCGAGATGCTGTCTTCAACCCCGCTGACGCTGGCTGAGACCGCCTCGGTCTTTGGCGAGATGCTGACCTTCCGCAAGCTCCTTGATGCCGCCAAAACCCCGGCGGAACGCAAGACCCTGCTCGCGGGCAAGGTTGAGGATATGATCAACACGGTGGTCCGCCAGATCGCCTTTTATGACTTTGAGTGCAAACTCCACGCGGCCCGTGCTGATGGCGAACTGACGCCCGATGGCATCAATGCGCTCTGGATGTCGGTCCAGGCCGAAAGCCTTGGCGATGCTTTCGTCTTTATGGACGGCTATGAGACCTTCTGGTCCTATGTACCGCATTTCGTGCATTCGCCCTTCTACGTCTATGCCTATGCCTTCGGCGATGGCCTGGTGAATGCGCTTTATGCAGCCTATGCCGACGGTCTGCCGGGCTTTGAGGATAAGTACTTTGAGATGCTGAAAGCCGGTGGCTCGAAGCACCACAAAGAACTGCTCGCCCCCTTCGGCCTTGATCTCTCGGACCCGGCTTTCTGGGATAAGGGCCTGAGCATGATTGCGGGCTTCATCGACGAGCTGGAGGCGATGGAAGCGTGAATATGATCGACCTTGCCCGGGGCATTCGAGAGCACCGGGCATTCGGGCGCCGCGATGTGCGGGGCTATAATGCGCATCTGGCGGGGGCGGTGGAATTTGCCTGCCTCGCCGATGCCAATGGCCTGCTGATTGAGCCTCTGGGCTGGTCGATGCTTCTGGCACGCGGCGGCGATGTTGAGGCTGAGGCGGAAGAAGAAAGCGCCGCACCGACCCTGCCGGAAGAACTGATCGAGGCGGGCTGGATGCGCATTGGCCATGGCGAGGAGGGCTTTGATCTGATCCTCAGCGCGCTCTCGGCCCAATGCAGCCGCCGCCGCATCCGGCTGGAGGCTGAGCGCGAAGAGGATCTGGTCTTCTGGCTTGCGCCCGATGGCGAAGACGGTCTGAAGCCGCGCCCGCCCGAGCCTGACGCTGCAAAGCTGCGCGAGGCTATGGACCGCATCCTGAAAGAGGGCGTGCCCGAGGGCTTTCAGGGGGAGCGGCACTGGTTTGTCCGCCACCCGGAAGCGCCGGAACTGATCCCCGTAAAGGCGGTCTGGGGCGTGGCGGTTGAGGCCAGCCATGGCGGCGGCTTCAGCGCGGCCTTTGCCCGCGACCGTCTGCGCCGCGCAGGCTTTACCGTCCCCGGCCCCGATCAGGGCGCGGCTGATCTGGCCGAAAGCCCCGAAAGCGTGGATCAGCTGCCCGCAGCCCTGGAAGGGGCAGAGCGCCAGATCACCCGCAATATGCGCGAGCGCGATCCGGTGGCGCGTGCAGCCTCGGAAAAAGCCTGGCGGGCGGCGGCCGAGGGGCGGCTGGTCTGTCAGGGCTGTGGCATCGATTTTGGCAAAACCTATGGGCCGCGCGGCGAAGGTTTCATGCATTTCCACCATCAGAGCGGGGTGGAGCCGCCGCGCGATCTGGTGCCGGTCTGCCCGAACTGCCATGCGATGATCCACCGCGGCGAAACGGCGCTGTCGCTCTCAGAACTTCAGGCGATGATCACCCGTAAAGAGACGAAATAAGGGCCCCGAAGGGCCCTTATTTTTTGCCGCTTATCGGGCAGCGGCAAGCGCCAGATAGATCAGAAGCGAGGCTGAGAGCGCGAGCCCCATGGGGAATTTCGGATTGCTCCAGGACTCCCAGTGGGGTGCGAGGCCGCGCAGCGCCGGGATCGCACGCGCCAGCCGATGCGCGGCAAAGGCCGCGAGCAGCGAGGCCGAAAAGATCAGCAGAAAGATCTGCAGATCCCCGAGCGCCAGAAAAGGCGCCATGGCAGCCCCGAATTTCGCATCCCCCCCGCCCATGGCCCCGATCATGGTCAGCACAAAGCCTGCGACCAGCACCACTGCGAAATGCGTCCAGCGCCATGCGTAATCGACGAAGGGCAGGGCGATCAGCCCGACGACGGCATAGACCACCAGAAGGGCCAGCACCGCTTTGTTCGGAATACGCATCGCGGCCATGTCGCTCCAGGCGACATAAAGCGCGACCGGGGTGACGAAGGGCAAAAACCACAGGGCCTGAGCGGCGGTGGTGTCGAAGGTCATTGTTTGACGTTTCCTTCGAGGGCGCGCAGAGCGCGGGCGGCGGCGTCGAAATGCTGAGGATGGGTCTCAACCGCTTCCTGCAAAAGCCCGCGCCCGGTGCGCACATCGCCCGCTTTAATCGCCGTCAGCGCCATGGTGTGCAGCAGCTCCGCCCGCTCGGTCTGGGTCATCTCAACCACCGGCAGGTCATATTTGCGCTGTGCGCCGCGCGCCATGACGAGGTTGTTTTTCGCGGTAAAGAGCTTCGGGTCATAGCGCAGCGCATCCACAAAGAGCTTTTCCGCCCCCTTGTAATCGCCACGCGTCAATTTTGAGTAACCCCAGTTGTTCAGAACCCCCGCCGGGCGATCCGTCAGGCCGGAGGCAATCTCATAGAAACTGTCGGCTTTCTTCCAGTTTTTATTGGCATCCGCGACCATGGCCTCCAGGCGGTAGCGCTGGAAAGTTTCATGGGTGGGGGGGATGGTGTTGAGCACCGCTTCCGCGCGCTTCCAGTCATTGGCGCGGATATGGGCTTCAGCCAGGCTCACCCGGTCATCGGCTTGGCCATCGGGGGAATTGGCCAGCGCTTCAAAGAGTTTCGCCGCCTGATCCGCCTGACCTGCACGCAGATGCGCCTTTGCCAGATTGCGGCGGATGTCGACGCGACCGGGGTTTTCAGCAAGGGCGCGGGTGAAATAGCTGACCGCCTCTTTCGGATCCGCGACGCTCAGCATGACATCGGAGAGATTGTTCTCATCCACCGCCGTCATATCTTTGAGCGCGCGGTCCACATCATTGCCGCCCCGGCCACATCCTGAAAGCGCGAGCCCTGCCACGCAGAGCGCGATCACCACTGACGACTGGCGCATTTTGCGTCCCTTATCCTGCTCACCGGGCTGCGCGCATCGGTTTTATCGGGTGACGAGGAGATAATTCCCCTGTCCCTGCCGCAGCAGCGCGAAGCCCTCTGCCTCTTCGCCGGCAGAATAGCTGCCTGAGTCCGATCGGGCGAGGGCCAAGCGCAGGTTTTCGCGGATGGCGTCCGTTTTGCCACTGTCGAGGGCAAAGGCTTTCTGGAAATTGCGGGCAGCCTCTCCGGTTTCACCCTTCTCCATCAAAACGACGCCGAGGTTGTTGAGGGCCGGGACAAAATCCGGTTCCTGCTCCAGGGCGCGGCGCAGGATCTGCTCCGCCTGGCCCAGCCGTCCGAGCGAAAGATTGGCCGAGCCGATGGCCGAAAGCACATCCGCCGTTGCCCCTTGCCGGGCGGCTGCGCGGTAATATGCCCGCAGCGCCAGTTCATGCTCACCGGCTTCCTGAAGGCGGTGCCCGACCGTCAGACCGTCGACGGCCCGGCCTTTGGTATCAAGGCCCGGCGCGCTGTCTGTGGGGCTGCTCCCGATCAGCCCGCATCCCGAAAGAGCAAGGCTGAGGGCGAGGAGCGGCAGAAAGGTCTTACGGATCAAGAAATCACCTGAGAGAGCCAAGCGTGGTCACAATGCCATAGATCGACGGCCCGATCAGAATGATCATCAAAGGCGGCACGGTAAAGAGCATGGTGCCAAGGGTGAGCTTGGTCGGCAGAACGTTGGCCTTTTCTTCGGCACGCATGACGCGCTTGTCGCGCATCTCGGCGGCATAGATCCGCAGTGCCTCAGCGATGGATGTCCCGAAGGTCGCCGATTGCACCATGGTGGTGACGAAAGAGGCGATATCGGGGACGCCCGAACGCTCACCCAGATCGCGCATCACCTGCGCACGCTCTTTGCCGGCCTTGATTTCCTGGGCCACGATTTCAAATTCTTCGCCCAGGGCCGGATATCCGGCGCGGATCTCTTTGGCGACGCGGATGATCGACTGATCGAGCGATTGCCCCGCCTCAACGCAGACAAGCATCATGTCGAGACTGTCGGGAAAGCCGTTGATCATCTCCTCGCGGCGCATCTGAATCCGGCGCTGCACCCAATAAACCGGGGCGTAATAGCCCAGAACCCCCGGCAGCATCCCCTTGAGCAGCAACTCCTGGGTGTCCATCTCGCCCTCAGAGGTCAGAAGAACCCACAGAACCCCGATGACAAGAAGCGACAGACCCAGCACGAATTGCGCCGCGTGATAGCTGCGCACGGCATTGCGGCCACGATAGCCCGCCTGCATCATCTTCAGCCGCGCGGCCGACATCTCCTCTGCCTTGGCAGGCTCGAGGAACTGGGCGAAACGCTGCAGCTTGTCACTGTAATCTGAGGTGCGCAGCGCCTTGCTCTGGTCCGTGCGCGGCGCGCGGGTGCTGCTTTCGCGCTTCAGTTTGTCGAGCGGATCTTCGCGCCGTTTCAGCATGCCGGGCAGGGCAATGGCAATCAGCGCAAGACCCAGAAGGCCCGCCAGCAGAACCGGCCCCGCAGGTCCGAATGCGCCCTGAAGCGCAGCCATCAGTGAGGAGGGCGCATCCATGGCGTCAGACCTTAATATTGACCATAATTTTCATATAGATCACGTTGACGACCAGAAAGAGCGCCACCACCATCGCTACGGGAATGAAAATCGGCGTGTCTTTCACATCGTCGTAATAGTCGGGCTTGACGATCTGAATCATCACCATGGCCACGATGGGAAAGCCCGAGAGGAACATCCCCGACCATTTCGCCTCAGCCGTAATCGCGCGCACACGGCGAAAAAGCTTGAAGCGCGAGCGGATCACTTTCGACAGCCCGTCAAGCACTTCGGCCAGGTTGCCGCCCGACTGCTGCTGGATCGACACCGCCACGGCCAGAAAGCGCAGATCCTGAAGATCCAGCCGCTCAGCCAGGGCCCGCAGGCTTTCCGAGACATCCCGTCCATAGGTTGCCTCATCGGCGATCAGGCCAAATTCGGTGCCAAGCGGGTCGGGGATCTCTTTGGCAACGATCTGAACCGAAGAGTTGAAGGGATGGCCCACGCGCAGCGAGCGCACCATCAGCTCAACCGCATCCGGGAGCTGTTCTTCAAATAAAGCGATCCGTTTTGAGGCTTTACGCGCCACCCAGATATAAATGCCGCCAAAGCCGATCAGAAAGGCAACACCGATGCGCACTGCCGTCTCAGCCTCAGTGCCGATCGTCAGGCCAACATAGGCAACCGCCGTCATGCCAAACATGATCAGCACCAGCGCGCCGGGCGAAAAGGCAATATTGGCCTTCTGCGCCTTGGCCGCCAGCATGGAATAAAGCGGAATGCCACGCGCCTTGAGATGCTGGTTCATCTCCTTGCGCAGCTGTTCCAGCACCTGCTCGCGCGAGCCGCCCTTCTCGAGAAGGGCGAGACGGCGGTTGACCTTGCGGTCCAGGCTGATCGACTTGCCAAAGATCGTCAGATAAAGCCCTTCAACCAAGACAAAGACGGCAAGGGCAACAAGGCCATAGATCAGCGGGGCGCTGGAAAATTCCATTGTTTACAGGCTCCTCACGGCAGCGGCTCATAGATCGCGGCGGGCAGATCGTAGCCCCACTGCTTGAAACGCTCAGAATAGGCCGAACGCACGCCGGTGGCATTGAAGCGCCCGATGATTTTGCCGTCGGGAGAGGTGCCCCGGCGCTCATAGCGGAAGATTTCCTGCATGGAAATCACTTCGCCTTCCATGCCGGTGATCTCGGTGATCGAGGTCATCCGCCGCGAGCCATCCTGCAGACGAGAGGCCTGTACGATCAGGTTCACAGCGCTGGCAATCTGGCTGCGCATCGCCTTGAGCGGCATTTCAATCCCCGACATGGCAACCATGTTTTCCAGACGGCTGACCGCATCGCGGGCGTTGTTGGCGTGGATCGTGGTCATCGAGCCGTCGTGGCCGGTGTTCATGGCCTGCAGCATGTCGATGACCTCTTCGCCACGGGTCTCGCCGACGATGATGCGGTCGGGACGCATCCGCAGGGCGTTGCGCAGACAGTCGCGCTGCGTCACCGCGCCTTTGCCTTCAACGTTTGGCGGGCGGCTTTCCATTCGGCCGACGTGGGTCTGTTGCAGCTGAAGTTCGGCGGTGTCTTCAATCGTCAGAATGCGCTCATCATCGGCGATAAACGAGGACAGGGCGTTCAGCGTCGTGGTTTTCCCCGAACCGGTCCCGCCCGAGACGATGATATTGAGCCGCGTTGAGACCGCGGCCTCAAGATAAGCGGCCATTTCTTCGGTGAAGGCACCAAAGCGCACCAGGTCTTCGACCTTCAGCTTTTCCTTTTTAAACTTCCGGATCGAGACCAGCGAGCCATCCACCGCCACCGGCGGGATCATGGCGTTGAAACGCTAGCCGTCCAGCAGGCGGGCGTCAACATAGGGGTTCGACTCGTCCACCCGGCGGCCTACCGCCGAGACGATCTTATCGATGATCCGCAGCAGGTGCTTTTCATCTTTGAACGTAATATCAGAGAGTTGCAGCTTGCCTGCGCGCTCAACAAAGACCTGATGCGGCCCGTTTATCAGGATGTCGTTGACGCTGTCGTCTTTCAGCAGCGGCTCAATCGGGCCAAGGCCCATGACCTCGTCATAAAGCTCCTGGAAGAGCTGAGAGCGGTCTTCCTTGCTGAGAACGACCGACATCTCGCTCAGCACCTCGGTCGAGATGCTGGCGATTTCGGCGCGCAGATCGGCCTCAGAGGCATGTTCCAGCGCGCCGAGGTTCAGCTGCTCCAGCAGGCGTTTGTGCAGCTCTGACTTCAGCTCGCCAAGGCGGTCCTTGCGCTTGCGCTCTTTGTCGGCGGCGGCGATCTGGGCGGGCTGAACCGCAGGGCGCGGCGAGGATTTCAGCATGCCGCCGGGCAGAACGGGAGCGCGCTGAGGCTCCGCCGGGGCGGGGGCCGCAGCGGTTGCCGGCGCCGGCGTCTGCGGGCTTTGCGCCGGGCTTTCGGCTTTGCGGTCAGCGGCGGCTTTGCGGTAGCGTGAAAACATCGGCAGACCCCTCAGAGGCGGGCGGCTTCGGCAGCCGCGTTGGTTTCGCTGATCTGCCGGGCGATTTTCTGAATTTCTTTGCGCAGCGGGTTCTTGGCCGCGCTGACCGCCAGGGGCACACCGTGGTCATTGGCCTGGGTCACCTGACGCGTGCCATCGGGCAGCATGATTTCGATATCAATGGCCAGGCTTTCGGCCAGACGGCGGGCGCGGGATTTGCCCGAAAGATCGGTAAAGCCAGGCGCACGGTTCAGCGCGAAGCGCAGCTTTTCCCAGGGCAGGTTTTCGGCCTTCAGCGCGCGCACCAGGCGCAGCGCATTTTGCGCCGAGCGCATGTCGAGTTCGATCAGCACGAAATAGACATGGGCCTGGTTCAGCACCGTCTCGGTCCATTGCACGATGGTTTTCGGCAGATCGATCACGACATAGTCGAAATTCGCCCGCGCCATGGTGATGAGCTTTGCCACATCTTCTGATGTGATGAAGTCCAGCGGCAGCATATCGGGGGGCGAGGTGAAGACATGCAGCCGGTCATTGAAGGTCAGCATCGACTGCACAAAGCTGTCGCTGTCGATCGAGGAGACATCCGAGAGCACGTCAAAGATCTGATCGCGGCGCGGCAGATCAAGGCTGGTCGCCACCGAACCGAACTGCAGATCGAGATCAATCAGCGCCACGCGCGGCGGATTGGTTTTCGACAGGTTCGCCAGCTCCCAGGCCAGATTGACGGCGAAGGTGGTGCCCCCCACGCCGCCTGCAAGGCCATGGACCGGCAGCACCACGCCGTCACGATCGCCCCCGGCGCGAAACGCCGGAGCTTCGGGAGAGGGCGCAACCTGAGGGGCTGCGAGTTCGGCGGGTGGCGCGGCGGGGCGGCGGATCCGTTCAATCGCCTCATCGAGCGCGCCTTCGGGCAACGGGTAGGGCACGAAATCTTCCGCGCCCATGCGAAGAAGCTGGTGCAGCCCGGCCGGGCCGACCTGATCGGCCACGAGGATCACCTTGATGCCGTGTTTCTGCGCCGCAGTGATCACGGCGGCGATCTCAGACAAGGTCTCCTCATCCTCCCCGTCGACGGCGAGGGCGACGAATTCGAGATGTTCGGCATTGGGCTGATCGAAGAAGGCCAGCGCCTCGCGGAAGGACAGATCGCCCCAGCGTTCGCCTAAGGCGGCCTCCATATCCTCAATCAGAAGATCAAAATTCTGCACATTGCGTGAGACAGTGCAGGCCACGATCGGTGCCGGTTCGGGATAAAGTTGTGCCACACTTGCCATCACATCGGTCCTCGTACCTGAGGCGGGGCTGATTGGGTCCGCTCCCGCTCCACAGTCGTGTCGGGACGACTCACTGTGTCCCGCTGCTCATGTTGCAAAACTCGCCTGCAATGGTGGCGAGAATTTGGCTAAAAAAACCTAAATGTTCGGTATTTTAGACGCAAAGGGGCGCGACAAACTGACCTGTCGCGCCTCTTTTCAGGGTCAAATGTGGCCATATTCAGGCGGTGACTGTTTATCCACCGGAAACACTGGTGGCCGGAGTCGTCGTCGCGCCCCCGGCTGAACGGACGTAATCGCGGAAGATTACCTCGGCATATTTGCCGTTCAGCACGGTCGGGTGGCGGGCCACAAAGCCGGTGACCTCGGTCACCGTGCGGCGATTCGCGCGCTCCGGGCCGGGAACCGGGATCACGGGCTGCGTTTTGCCGTGGCTGACGACGGCCTCCAGCCGCTCACGGCTGACGCCCTGGCTGGCCAGGAAGGCGACCACAGCCTGAGCCCGGCGCAGGCCCAGCCGATAGTTGTAAGCGCCCGACCCGACCGCATCGGTATGGCCGTAGACCTTGAAGCGCACCTCGGGGAACTGCCGGATCCAATGCGCCTGGCGGGCCAGAACCGCACGTGCCGCGCCGTCAAGCTCAGCCGAATTGAAGGCGAAGGTGATGGTGCTCGGCACTTCCTGGGCAAAGCGGGTGCCAAGCGCCATGACGTAGTTCAGCTCACCCGACTGGATCAGCCCGTTGTTCATCGTCGCATTGCCAAAGTCAGCCGCCGGCAGCTCTGAGCCAAGCTCAGAGTGACCGCAGGCCGCAAGTGAGAGAGCCATAACGAGGGGAAGGGCTTTGGAGAGAGATCTCACGGTCATGCCCTTACTCCATCACATAGCCATAGGGCGAGCTGAAGTCCTGTCGTGCGATCTCTCCGGCAGCCCCGGTGGCGCGCACGCCGCCGACGTTTTTGCCGTGAAGGAAAAATTCATTCTCGGTGGGCAGCCGCACCCGGTCGGTGGGCAGGGCCAGCGCCTCGCCACGCGTCGGGCTGACGAGATGGGGGGTGACGATGATGACCAGTTCGGATTGCTGGCGCATGTAATCGGCCGAGCGGAAGAGCGCGCCAAGGATCGGGATATCCCCAAGCCAGGGCACCTGGCCCTTCAGGTTGCGGAAGTCATCCTGCAGCAGACCTGCAATCGCAAAGCTTTCGCCGTCCCGCATCTCAACCGTGGTTGAGGTCTCACGCCGTTTGAAGCCGTTGACGGTGATCCCGGAGGTCTGAACCGCAACCGAACTGTCGATCGAGGAGACAGCCGCGTTGATCTCAAGGTTGATCACATCCCCGTCGACGACGCGGGGCGTGAAGTTCAGCTCAACCCCAAAGGGTTTATACTGAACGTCCACACCGTCATCATTGCGCACCGGGATCGGATATTCCCCACCCGCCAGGAATTTCGCCTGCTGGCCCGAAAGCGCGGTCAGGTTCGGCTCTGCCAGGGTGCGGACAACGCCTTTGTTTTCCAGCGCCTCAAGCATCACCGAGAACTGCATCGAGCCTGCTGTGAAGCCAAGGCCCAGGGTGCCGATGCCGCCGCCTGCAAGCGCTCCGCCCGCGCCATTGACGCTGGTGGTGCCGCTGCCGCCGCCGATGGTGCCATTGGCCCCCAGCTGCGCGGAGAGCGATTTTGAGACCGAGCGCTGCATCTCTGCAAAGCGCACCTTCAGCATGACTTGCTGCGTGCCGCCGACGTTCATCAGGTTGGACACCCGGCCAGGTGCGTAACGCTCTGCCAGATCAAGGGCGCGGTCGAGCCGCGCGGTCGAAGTTACCGTGCCCGAGAGCACGATGCCGTCATTGGCGGTGCGCACTTCGATCTTCTCAGAGGGCAGGATCTGGCGCAGGCGCTCTTTGAACTCGGCGATATCGGGGGTGACATGGACCTCAACATTGGAGATCAGCCGTCCCTCGGCGGTCAGAAGCGTCAGGCTCGTGCGTCCGGGCGTTTTGCCCAGCACATAGATCGAGCGATCCGAGAGCGTGGAGATATCCGCAATCCCCGGGTTGGCGATCGAAAGTTCGGCAAAAGGGGCGTCGCTTTCCACAACAACAGCCCGGTTCATCGGCACCTGAAGCGCCGAGGAGGATGCACCGCGCATCACGCGGATGCTGTCTGCCTTAACAACGGCCGGAGCTGCAAGCGTGGCAAAAGCCAGCAAAATCCCCAGCAGGCCCGCAGGGCCCGAGAATCTGAAACTCATGTGACCTGCCTCTCCGATCACCACTGCCCCGCGGCTCTTTTGTCCGCCTGGAACCCATCCCTTACATCCTGCTACTGTGACGCAGTGGCGAAATTATTGCAACGCAGAACGGGCTTTGCGCATTGTTCCCGAAATGCGACATAATCAGACGGGTTTATTCAGCCTTTTCCGCAGCTTGGGCCGCGAGGGCGCGATAGTGCTCCAGAATAAAAATCCGCAAAGCCGTGGCCAGTCCGGCACCCGTCCCGCGTGTGTCATCAATTTCAGCTGCAAGTTTCGCGAGTGAGATTTTCCGCTCTGCGGCGATCTCCTGAAGTGCCTCCCAAAAGGGCGTTTCCAGCGAAACGCTGGTGCGGTGGCCGTGAAGCGTCAGGGATCGTTTGACAGGGCGGTCGGACATGGCACTCTCCTTTGTCTATGGGTGCCAGTCCCGCAGTGCCGGGGCAAGGGCGCAAATGACAGGGCAGCGGGGATCGGCAGCATGGCGGGGATCGGACATAACGGCGGGCCGGAAATGGCGGGCTTTGAATGGCGCAGGCACTGCTGGACGGCGGCGCGGGCGCGGCTTTTGCCGGTGCTGCCGGTGGAAGTTGTGCGGATGCGGGTGAAGCGCGCGCAGGATCTCGGGCTCGATTACAAAACCTATGCCGGGGTGCGGGCGACCACGGGGCGCGATATCATTGCCTTTCTGTTCTCCTCAAACGCTCTGCGGCTGGAAAAGGCGCTGCGCGTCCCTGCACGAGAGCATGCGCGGCTGATGGCGGTGACAGGGGCAGAGCGGCTGGCCCTGGCGCAGAGCATGGCGGCGGATCAGCTGCTGCAGGCCAATGGCGATGTGCTGGACGGCGCAGGCACGGCCCCTCTTCCGATGGAGGGCTTTGGCAGCGTCGCGGCGCGTCTTCGTGCCGTGCTGGACAAAAGGCCGGGGGACGGTGTGGTTCTGATCGCCTCTGACGCGCCCTGGGAGCGCGACTGGACCGCGGCGGGCAGGCTGGCCGCGACCATCCCGGCAGAGCGGTTTTTCAGCGGCGTGGCTTAATCTTCGAGCTTATGGCCGTCGAGCGCGGCTTTCGCACGCGAGGCGTCTTCCGCCTCGCGTTTTTTCATGGCCATGGTGCGGCCGAATTTCACGGCATTGGCATCCGCTTCAGCGCGGGCGGCCCGACGGGCCGCCTGCTTTTTGAACTGCCGAAGGTTGATCACCTCTGCCATGGAAATCTCAGCCTTTCGGGCTGATCATGTCTTCCGGACGCACGACGCGGTCAAAGGTCTCGCCATCGACATAGCCGAGGTTGATTGCCTCTTCGCGCAGGGTGGTGCCGTTTTTATGGGCGGTCTTGGCCACTTTGGTCGCAGCATCGTAACCGATGGTCGGCGCCAGAGCCGTCACCAGCATCAGCGATTCTTTCATCAGCTTTTCGATGCGGGTGGTGTTGGCCTGAGTGCCCACAACCATGTTGTCGGTGAAGGACGAGGCCGCATCACCCAGAAGCTGGATCGACTGGATGACGTTGTAGGACATCATCGGGTTGTAGACGTTCAGCTCAAAGTGGCCCTGCGAGCCGGCAAAGCCGACGGCTGCGTCATTGCCCATGACATGGGCGCAGACCATGGTCAGCGCTTCGGCCTGGGTCGGGTTCACTTTACCCGGCATGATCGACGAGCCCGGCTCGTTTTCCGGCAGGATCAGCTCACCCAGACCCGAACGCGGGCCCGAACCCAGCAGACGCAGGTCGTTGGCGATCTTGAAGAGCGAACCGGCCACAGTTTTCAGCGCACCCGAGAAGAAGACCATGGCGTCATGAGCCGCCAGAGCTTCGAATTTGTTGGGCGCGGTGATGAAGGGCAGGCCGGTCTCTTTCGCGATCTCCGCCGCCACACGGGCGTCAAAGCCCACGCGGGTGTTCAGACCGGTGCCGACGGCGGTGCCGCCCTGAGCCAGCTCATAGATATGCGGCAGCGCCAGTTTCACGCGCTCGATGCCGCGGTCAACTTGCGTCGCATAGCCCGAGAACTCCTGACCAAGGGTCAGGGGCGTTGCATCCTGAGTATGGGTGCGGCCGATCTTGATGATGTCTTTGAACTCTTCCGACTTCGCCCAGAGCGCTTTCGAAAGCTTCTCAAGACCCGGCAGCAGCACGTCACGGGTGTGGGTGCCGATGGCGACATGCATCGCGGTCGGGAAGGTGTCGTTCGACGACTGACCCATGTTTACGTGGTCATTCGGGTGAACCGGCTTTTTCGAGCCTTTTTCGCCGCCCAGAATTTCGATCGCGCGGTTCGAGATGACCTCGTTGGCGTTCATATTCGACTGGGTGCCCGAACCGGTCTGCCAGACGACCAGCGGGAAGTTGTCGTCGAATTTGCCGGCGATCACTTCGTCAGCAGCCGCCACAATGGCATCGGCCAGCGTGGCATCCAGATCGCCCTGGGCTTTGTTGACCAGCGCAGTGGCTTTCTTGATGACGCCAAGCGCACGGATCACCGGAACCGGCTGACGTTCCCAGCCGATCGGGAAGTTAATGATCGACCGCTGGGTCTGTGCGCCCCAGTATTTGTCTGCGGGGACTTCGAGCGGGCCGAAGCTGTCGGTTTCGGTGCGGGTCGCGGTCATGCGTTCCTCCTGCGAATACTCGGGAACTGCCATAGCGCCGGGGGGCTGCGATGGCAATTGGTATGCGGCGGGATACCGGCGCTAACATAAAGCCCGGGGGAAACCCGGGCCTCTGTCACGCTCAGTTTTTCCGGAAGCGGTTCAGCTGAACCACCTCAGCGCCACCCGGAGAGGGGGCGGCAGGCGGCGGGGTCGGCTCATCATCGCCGTCCTCTTCGCTTTCCTCTTCCTCGTCGAATTCATCCTCATGCGCTTCAAAGCGCAGGCCAAATTCAACCGAAGGGTCCACGAAGGTGCGCAGCGCATCAAAGGGAATGCGCATGGGCTCAGGCTGGTTGCCGAAGTTCAGCGTGATGGTGAAGCCCTCTTCATCCACCTCCAGGTTCTCAAACCAGTGCTGAATGACGATGGTCATCTCATCGGGATAGCGCGCACGCAGCCAGTCTGCGAGCTGCACATCCGGATGGGTGGTGTCAAAGGTGATGAAGAAGTGATGCTCACCGGGCAGACCATGCTGGCGCACATCCGTCAGGACCTGGCGGATCAGTCCGCGCATCGCCTGATGCATCAGATTTCCATATTCAATGCTGCGCACCATAGATCCCTCATGTCGTCACGGTTCAACAGCATAGGGGATTTGCCGGACGATGGAAGAGGGAGCGGGGATTTTTCGCCCCTGCCTCAGGTTGCGGCCCTCAGGTTGCAGGCTTCGTCAGTTCGCGCAAAAGCTTGCGCCGCATGGCACGGGCAAAATCCGTATGCCCCGCGGCAGTCTCAACAAATCCGTCCCGGGTGATCACCCGCGCCCGGTAATAGCCCGAGACCGCCCGTCCGATCTGCTCAATCGCAAGGCCGTTGATCTGCACGCCGCTCCGCTCCAGCCTCTGCCGCGCGAGGCTCAGATGAGAGCCTGCGTTCTCATCTCCGTCGCCGGACACATCGACCACCTGATAGCGACAGGGCGGGGCCCGCTCGATCTGCGCTGCCGCGGCAAAAAGAGCCTCGCCGATCGCCGTGCCACCCCCTTCAAAGGCGCGGGGCATGGCGGCTGCTTTGGTGGCGAGATCTGCGATGGCTGCGGCGCTCTCAGCCGCAGTCCAGTCGATCATGACGCGCTGCTGGCCCGGGCCGGACCATTGCATCACACTGACCGCCACCCGGCGGTGCAGCATCAGATCGCGCAAAGCATCGTCGCGCAGCGCCGCCGCCAGCCCCGCAGTCTGCAAATGATATTCCGAGGCATCGACCGAGCCCGAGACATCCATGGCCAGGAGCAAAGCAGTTTCGCAGGGCAGGGCGCCCTGGGGAAAGATCAGCGCAAAGAAAAACGCCAGCCTGCCGCTCATCGCAACAGACTGGCGCGAAACCGGCGTTCAGGCGAGCCTTTTTAAAGCGAGATCTGCTGGAATCCGTCGCGCAGCGCCACCGACCAGGCCTCGGACATGGCCCGGAAATCGGCATCGCCAGCCTCAATCCGGCGGCTCATGGTCACCTCACACGCATCGCGGGCAATAACCTGCAGATCGAGCGGCATGCCGACGGACAGGTTCGAGCGCAGGGTCGAATCCATCGACAAAAGCACCGCCTTCTGGGCATCCTCCAGCGAGGTTTCCATATTCACCACCCGGTCAAGGATCGGCTTGCCGTATTTATGCTCACCGATCTGCAGAAACGGCGTGTCATCGGTGGCCTCGATGAAATTCCCCTCCGGATAGATCAGGAACATCCGCGGGTTACCGCCCCTGCGCTGCCCGGCGACGATCATGCTGGCCGAGGCGCTCTGACGCATGGAATGCAGCTTTTCTTCCACATCCATCCGCACGCTTGCCAGCATATTTCCGACGATCTCGGCGACCTTCAGCATGGTCGGCGCCTTCATGATTGAGGTCTCACCATCGGAATCGGTGGCACGGATCGCATCGCGCAGCCGCGACAGCGTGGTCTGGCTGACCGAAAGCGATCCGGCGGTCATAATGGTGATCACCCGCTCGCCCGCCTCCTCAAAGGTGAACATCTTGCGATAGGTGGCAATATTATCGAGCCCCGCATTGGTGCGGGTGTCCGACAGCAAGACCATCCCGGCCTTCAAAAGCAGTCCAACGCAGTAGGTCATCACGAGTTTCCCGATTCGCAGAGGCCCAGCCTACGCCCCCGACAGGGGCGGGAAAACCGGCTGCGCGGTCGCAGCCGGCTTTCAGGGCATGAAAATCGGGCGGATGCCTTATTGTTGGGCAGCGCCAACCTGAACGCGGACATCCATCCCCTCGGTACCGGTTCCGCGCGCAGTCCCGCGGATCGGCGCGGCATCGGGCGCATCAAACCCGCAGCCAAGGCGGATATAGCGGTCATCCGGACAGCAGCGGTTGGCCGCATCAAAGCCTACCCAGCCCAGGGTCTCGATCCAGATTTCCGCCCAGGCATGCATGGCCTCATGGGGGCTGCCATCTTCGGTGGCGTGCAGATAGCCGTTGACGTAGCGCGCCGGAAGATCGCGCAGCCGCGCAACCGAGATCAGCGCATGGGCATGGTCCTGGCAAACCCCGGCCCCCAGCGCCAGAGCCTCTGCCGCCGTGGTGCGCGCGCTGGTGACCCCGGGCTGATAGGCAATGGCCTCTGCCACAGCCCCCGCCAGACCATGGGCAAGCGTCAGCGCATCGGGCGCCTCGACACTATGGGCAAGCTTATGCAAAGCCACATCCGCCCGCGTCGGCGCCGTCTCGCGCAGCCAGACCAAAGGCGACAGGCTCTCCCGATGGCCCCGCAACACCCCGGCCAGATCTTCGGTCTCCACCCGGCCGCGCACCGTCACCACCACCTCCGAGACCGGACCCTGCACCGACCAGGACTGGATCTGCGTGCCCGATCCGTCCCGAAACCGACCACCCCGGATGCCGTCCGAGACGCTCACCTCCCAGTCCAGAACCCTCTGGCCGTCAAAGAGCGCAGGCGTCAACCGATGGCTCTGCACCACGCCGCGCACCGGCCTGTCCCAGGAGTAGCGGGTGACATGTTCCACCGTCAGCTTCATCGGTTGTCTCCGCTCAGATAAACCTCATGAACAATCCGCCCGATCTCTGCCACTTCACGGATAAAGCGGGTCAGAAACTCATGCATCCCCTCATCAAAAATCTCCTCCACCGAAGTCTGCTGCAGCCGGTGCAGCAAAGCGCTCGCCGCATCCTGGGCCGCACTCTCGCGATGATAGAATTTCGCAAGCTTGGCAAGATTCTGATGCAGCCCCTCGGCACAGGTGATCAGCGCCCGGGGGCATTGATTGTTCAGGATCAGAAAATCGGCGATCTTCGGCGCCGTGATCTCGCCGCCGTAAGCCCAATGAAAGGCCCGGTGCACCGACATGGCGCGCAAAAGCGTTGACCACTGGTAATTATCAAGACCCGAGCCTACGAAGTCCGCTTTCGGCAGCAGCACATAATATTTCACATCCAAAAGCCGCGCGGTGTTATCCGCCCGCTCCAGATGATAGCCGATATTCAGAAACTGGCTGCCGTCATTGCGCAGAAGCGTCGCATCAATCGCCCCGCGCACCAAAGCCGCCTGCTTCAGCGTCCATTCCGTCAGACGAAAGAGCGACAGATCGGACCTCGGCGCCCGCTCCAGCTGGCGCAACTCCTGAAAGGCCGAATTCAGCGCATCCCAGACCTGGGCCGTCAGCGCGGTGCGCACAATCCGCCCGTTCTCCCGCGCCCTTGTGATACAGGCCGCCACGGAAGAGGGATTATCCACATCAAAGAAAAAATGGCTCTCGAGATTGCGCTGCACGGCATCGCCATATTTCCGCCGGAAAATTTCCGCCGTGCCACTGGCCTGCAACAGCGCGTCCCATTCATTGCGGTAGCCATGTCCCGCACTCGGCATCAGCGCAATCCGCGCCCCCACCTCCAGCGCCCGTGCTGCCGTATCGGCACGCTCCATATAGCGCGCCAGCCAGTAAAGATTATCCGCCGTCCGGCTCAGCATGGCAGATCCCCCCTCAGACAGACTGCATCTTTGGTTTTTTCAAAATACTCCAGGGGTCCGGGGACAGCGTCCCCGGCACCTGCCACATGCAGCCGGCCCCTCATTCTGCCAGCACCCAGGTGTCTTTTACCCCGCCCCCCTGAGACGAGTTCACCACCAAAGACCCCTCTGTGAGCGCCACCCGCGTCAGCCCCCCCGGCACCAGTTCAATCCGCTCACCCACCAGACAATAGGGCCGCAGATCCACATGCCGCGGCGCGACACCTTCCTCCACGAAAGTCGGTGAGGCCGACAGCGCAAGCGTCGGCTGAGCGATGTAATTTCCGGGATTGGCCGCGACGCGCGCGCGGAAGCTTTCAATCTGATCGCGGGTCGATTTCGGCCCCACCAGCATGCCATAGCCGCCCGAGCCGTGAACCTCTTTCACCACCAGCTCGCCCAGGTTCTCCAGCACATATTTCAGATCATCGCCCTTCGCGCACTGCCAGGTCGGAACGTTCTGCAAAATCGGCTCTTCGCCTAAGTAAAACCGGATCATCTCGGGCACATAGGTATAGACCGCCTTGTCATCGGCCACCCCCGCGCCGGGGGCAGAGCAGATCGACACCCCGCCCGAGCGGTAGACATCCATCAGCCCCGGCACCCCCAGCATGGAATCTGGTCGGAAACACAAAGGATCGATGAAATCATCATCAATCCGGCGGTAAATCACATCGACGCGCCGCGGGCCTTCCGTGGTGCGCATCCAGACAAATTCGCCCTCAACAAAGAGATCCTGCCCCTCAACCAGCTCAACCCCCATCAGATCTGCCAGAAAGCTGTGCTCATAATAGGCCGAGTTAAAATGGCCCGGGGTCAGAATGACGATATTGGGATCGCGGTTACATTTCGCGGGCGCAACGGAAGCCAGCGTGCGGCGCAGAAGATCGGGGTAGCGGTCCACCGGTTCAATCCGGTTCTCGCGGAAGATATCCGGGAACATCCGCATCATGATCTCGCGGTTCTCCAGCATATAGCTGACCCCGGACGGCGTGCGGCAATTGTCCTCCAGCACATAAAAATCTTCCGGCCCCGTGCGCACCAGATCGATGCCGACGATATGCGAATAGACCCCCTTGGGCGGCACGAAGCCCGCCACGGATTTCTCATAGGCCGCGTTTTTGTAAACCAGATCCGCCGGAATGCGGCCCGCGCGCACGATCTCACCGCGCCCGTAGACATCGGCGAGAAAGGCATTGAGCGCCCGCGCCCGCTGCCGGATGCCACGGTCAAGCCGTGCCCATTCCTGGGCGGTAAAGACCCGCGGGAACATGTCAAAGGGGATCAGCCGGTCCGGATCGCCGCCCTCACCATAGACGGCGAAGGTGATGCCGATGCGGCGGAAAAGCTCTTCCGCCTCGGCCTGTTTCATCTGGCGCAGTTCAGCAGGCATGGCCGCCATCCAGTCCTGCAGCCGCCCATAGGGCGCGCGCACCTGACCCGCGTGAAACATCTCGTTAAAATAATCGGTCACAATTTCCCCATTCGCTTCGGGCAGGGGTGCTGCCCTGAAAGGCTGCCGGTCGGATCACTCTTGAACGCGGGCCCCGGCCTCGCAAGGCTGCGCAGGACGCTGCCTGCACTCTGCGCAGAGATTGCCTTAAAAAGCATCAAATCTCTCTCTCCCGCTCTGCGCCAGGCGCGGCTGCATGAAAATTACGCAGATCAATGCGCCGGGTTCCGCCGCCCCTCGTGCAATCGTTTTCCCCGGTGACAGAAGGGAACAGGGCCGATCAGAGGGAAATGCCCCCTTAAAGTGGCGGAGAGACGCAAAAATCCCCTCTGCGGCGACAGCCGCGCTTGATCCTGAGGGCGTTCCGCCGCTATTGAACGCAATCTTAACCTGAAAGGATGACACATGGCCGGTGGTGGCTCAGCATTTGATCGGATGAAGGTGCGCCTGCACCCCGAAGGGCGCAAATTCGTGGCGATCTTTGCCGCGGTGACGCTGGTCTTTTTCTTTGTCTGGCAGCCGCTCGGCTGGATCGGGCTGATTGCGACCGTCTGGTGTCTGGCCTTCTTCCGTGACCCGATCCGGACCGTGCCCCAGGAAGCGGGCATCGTCGTCAGCCCCGCCGATGGCGTGGTCTCGATGATTGAGCGCGTGGCGGTGCCGCCGGAGCTGCACATGGAGGCCCGCGAGCTGACCCGCATCTCGGTTTTCATGGATGTCTTTGACTGCCATGTGAACCGCACCCCGGTTGCCGGCACCGTCAAGCATATCGTCTATACCGAGGGCAAATTCCTCAACGCCTCGCTCGACAAAGCCTCGCTCGACAATGAGCGCAATTCCATGGTCGTCACCACCCCCGATGGCCGGGAAGTCGGCGTGGTGCAGATCGCGGGCCTCGTGGCGCGGCGCATTTTGTGCTTTGTCGATAACGGCACGCCGCTTGCCACCGGTGAGCGCTTCGGCCTGATCCGCTTTGGCTCGCGGGTCGACGTCTATCTGCCCGATGGTGTGGAGCCGCTGGTTGCCGTGGGGCAGAAAATGGTGTCGGGCGAAAGCGTTCTGGCCCGGATGAACGGCCCGCAGACCCCCATCGTGACCGCAAAGGTATAAACCATGGCCCGTCGTATGCGTGAGAACCTGCCTTTCGTGCACCTTGTTCCCAATCTGATCACCATTTTGGGGCTGTGCTGTGGCCTGACGGCCATGCGGCTCACCTTTGACGGGCTTTACATCTATGCGGCGGCCCTGATCGTCTTTGCCGCAGCCATTGACGGACTTGACGGCCTGGTGGCGCGGCGTCTGCGCGCCACCTCAGAAATGGGCGCGGAACTCGACAGCCTGTCGGATTTCGTCTGCTTTGGTGTGGCCCCGGCGCTTCTGACCTACCGCTTTGCGCTTTTCCCGGACCAAGGTCTGGGCTGGGTGCTGGCGCTGACCTTCGCGATCTGCTGCTGTCTGCGGCTGGCGCGGTTCAACACCATGCGCGACCAGCCCGACGCACCGCGCCACTTCCTGGGCGTTCCGGCCCCGGCGGGTGCGGGTCTGGGGCTGCTGCCGGTCTTTGCCACTTTTGCAGGCCTTGTCAATTTTCGGGAGATGCCGCTGATGGTCGGGCTGTGGCTCGGCTTTGTGGGCTTCCTGATGATCTCGCGCATTCCCACGCCCTCGGCCAAAGGGCTGAAGATCGCCCGGGATAAGGCACGCTTCCTGCTGATCGGCGTTGCGATCTGCGTCGGGCTGATGGTGACGCGGTTCTGGCTTTTCATGACGCTGGTCTGCCTGATTTATCTGGCGGTGGTGCTTTTCCAGGCGGTTCGTCACCGCCGCTTCTGATCCGGGCCCTCGGGCCTTGCAGCCCCCGGTTATATGTTCCACAACTGTCTGCGAACGGCGCGTCAGTCGCGCGTGAGCGGAACAAATGGCGGATCCTATGGCAGAGACGGGACTGAAACCGACCGAAGAAATCTCGGTACGCGAGGTATTCGGCATCGACACGGATATGAAGGTAAAGGCTTTTGCAGAGGCCTCTGACCGCGTTCCGGTGATCGATCCGACCTATAAATTCGATCCCGATACCACGCTCGCGATCCTGGCCGGCTTTGCCTATAACCGCCGCGTGATGATCCAGGGCTATCACGGCACCGGTAAATCCTCGCATATTGAGCAGGTGGCCGCGCGTCTGAACTGGCCCTGTGTGCGGGTCAACCTCGACAGCCACATCAGCCGGATCGATCTGATCGGCAAGGACGCCATCAAACTGAAAGACGGCGTTCAGGTCACGGAATTCCACGAAGGCATCCTGCCCTGGGCTCTGCGCAACCCCTGCGCCATCGTCTTTGACGAATATGATGCGGGCCGCGCAGACGTGATGTTCGTGATCCAGCGCGTTCTGGAGACCGACGGCAAACTGACGCTTCTTGATCAGAACGAAGTCATCACGCCGAACCCTTACTTCCGTCTGTTTGCAACCGCGAACACCGTGGGTCTGGGCGATACCACCGGGCTTTACCACGGCACCCAGCAGATCAACCAGGCCCAGATGGACCGCTGGTCGCTGGTGGCCACGCTGAACTACCTCAGCCATGATGCAGAAGCTGCCATCGTTCTGGCGAAGAACCCCCATTACAACACCGAGAGCGGGCGTAAGAAAATCAATCAGATGGTCACCGTGGCCGATCTGACCCGCAAGGCCTTCATGGCCGGGAACCTCTCGACCGTGATGAGCCCGCGGACCGTTCTGGCCTGGGCACAAAACGCCGAGATCTTCCGCAACGTGGGCTATGCCTTCCGCCTGACCTTCCTCAACAAATGCGATGAGCTGGAGCGTCAGACCGTGGCGGAGTTCTATCAGCGCTGTTTTGGCGAGGAACTTCCGGAAAGCGCAGCCTCGATGGCGATGCAATAACGAAAAGGCCGGCGGAAACGCCGGCCTTTTTCTTCAGAACAGGCGACATCGCCGCGATGTCGCTGTCACCGCCTCAGGGCGGATTTTCTATGCCCATATTTGTGGGAGATGCATAAAATAACAATTTTGCAGATCAGTCGTGGGGCGGATCATAAAAAAGCGGCCGCGGAGGACCGCTTTGCAATTCAAAGCACTGGTTCAGCCGCGGGCCGCTTTGGTGGCCTTGCCCCACCAGACCAGATCCTCCGCCATGGCTTTGACCGAGCCTTTGAGGTTCTCTTCGATATCCGCCATATTGCCGCTGCCCCCCATGCCGGGATGCACCTTAAAGAAGTCGCCCGCGGCGATATGAACGGCGTTGCGGGTCGGCACCATCTGCAGTTCAACCGCCATATTGCGCAGATGCTCCAGCGCGCGGGCCGCGCCGGTGCCGCCATAGGCGATCGCGCTCATGGGTTTTTTGTTCCACTCGTTATAGGCCTGATCGAGCGCGTTTTTCAGCGCACCTGAGATCGAGCGGTTGTATTCGGCCACGGTGAAAATATAGCCGTCAAATTCGCCGATCTTTTTCTGCCAGGCGATGGCCGCCGGATCCGACGAGGGCATCCAGAGGTTTGAGGCCGGCTCATCGAAAAGCGGCAGATTGAAATCGCGCAGATCGACCTTTTCCACCGACAGCTCAGGGTGATCTTTCAGCTGCTCCAACAGCCAGTCTGCCGGGATATCGGCAAAACGGGTGGCGCGGGTCGTGCCGATCACAAGCGCAATGCGAAGCTTCGTCATGTTAGATCCTTTAACTATGATAAGAGGCAAACCACTGGCACCGAGCATGGCTCCGCCGGAATTAAAAGCAATCTGCATTGCAGCCCGGCAGGCTGTGCATCTTTGCGCAATCGCCCGGCCTGTGGGGCAGGGCGGCCTTAATTCACTGGCGCTTTGCTTGCAGTGCCGCTGTTGCGGTGGCATGGTCAGGGCAAAGCGGCCCGCCTGCCAGGGGCGGGTTTAGTCGGGAAGGAACAGCGCCTTGAAACCCAGTGATAATCCGGCCGATCCGTTCAAAAAGGCGCTGGCGGAAGCGACGCGCGTGATGGCGGATGATGCGGATCTGACGGTGACCTATTCCGTCGATCCGGCGGGCCTCAGCAATGACACCATGCGCCTGCCGCAGATCTCGCGGCGCATGACCCGCGATGAGGTGATGCTGGCGCGCGGGACCGCCGACGCCCTGGCGCTGCGCCGCCGCTATCATGATGAAGGCACCGCTGCGCGCTATCTGCCGCAGGGTCAGATGGCCCGCGATATCTATGAGGCGATGGAATCTGCGCGCTGCGAAGCGATCGGTGCCCGCGCCATGCCCGGCACTGCGGTGAACATTGATGCGAAAATCGCCCATGAGGCGGAGCGCAAGGGCTACAGCCAGATCACCCGCTCTGAGGATGTGCCCCTGGCCGTGGCCGCGGGCTATCTGGTGCGCCAGATGGCGACCGGGCGCGAACTGCCGCCCGGCGCGCGCAATGTGACCGATCTCTGGCGTGGGTTCATCGAGGCCCAGGCGGGCGGCACGCTCGCGGATGTGGGCGATGTGCTTTCCGATCAGGCGGCTTTCGCGCGCTTTGCCCGTCAGGTGATCACTGAACTGGGCTATGGCGATCAGCTGGGCGACGACCCGGACCAGCAGGATCAGAGCGACGATGCCCCCGAGGAGGCCGAGGAAGAGGATCAGGACGATCCGGAAAGCACCGGCACCGAGGAAGACGACGAGCAGGATTCCGAGGCCGATACCGAGCAGTCCCAGGAGGAGCAGCAGGAGCAGGCAGAGGCTCAGGCCTCGTCTGAGGACAGCGACGAGATGGAAGAGCTCGAAGAGGCCGAAATGCCCTCTCCTGACGCTCCGCCCGAGCCGCCTGCACCCGCCGCCCATTCGGATGCAGATCCGAATTATAAAGTTTTTTCAACGGCTTTTGACGAAGAGATCCGCGCTGAAGACCTGGCTGAACCGGCTGAGCTTGAGCGTCTGCGCGCCTATCTGGACCAGCAGCTTGAGCCGCTGAAAGGGGCGGTTTCGCGGCTGGCCAATAAGCTGCAGCGTCGGCTGCAGGCACAACAGAACCGCTCCTGGCTCTTTGACCTCGAGGAAGGGATTCTGGATGCGGGCCGCCTTGCGCGGGTGGTGGCAAACCCGACGACGCCGCTGTCGTTCAAATGGGAAAAAGACACCGAATTCCGCGACACCGTGGTGACGCTGCTTCTGGATAACTCCGGCTCGATGCGGGGCAGGCCGATTTCCATCGCGGCCATCTGTGCCGATGTTCTGGCCCGCACGCTGGAGCGCTGCTCGGTGAAGGTTGAGATCCTCGGCTTCACGACGCGGGCCTGGAAGGGCGGCCAAAGCCGTGAGAAATGGCTGGCTGACGGGCGACCGCAGGCTCCGGGGAGGCTGAATGATCTGCGCCATATCATCTATAAATCGGCCGATGCGCCGATGCGCCGGACCCGCGATAACCTGGGCCTGATGATGAAAGAGGGTCTGCTGAAGGAAAACATCGACGGTGAGGCGCTGGAATGGGCGCACCGCCGCATCATGGCGCGGCGCGAGCAGCGTAAGATTCTGATGGTGATTTCTGACGGCGCGCCGGTTGATGACAGCACGCTTTCGGTCAATGCGGCCAGCTTCCTGGAAAAGCACCTGCGCGATGTGATCGCCATGGTCGAAAAGCGCCGCCAGGTCGAGCTGATCGCCATTGGCATCGGCCATGACGTGACGCGCTATTACCAGCATGCTGTAACGATCACGGATGTCGAGCAGCTGGCCGGGGCCATGACGGAACAACTCGCGGGGCTTTTTGAGTCTGATCCCCGCAAACGCGACCGTATTTTGTCAAATAAAGCCGCCGGCTGGCGCTGAGGTCGCAGACAGGAAAAGCCGCGCCTTTGCGAAAGGGCGCGGCTTTGATTTTTTCCTTTTAAACCTTCACGTAGTGATCAATCACGCCAGATTATGCGCGGCGATCTCATCCGGAGCCCGCTGTAGCAGATTGCGGATCTTTTCGATCATCTCCGACTCGCGGGCGTCGATCCGGCCATCGGCCTCCGCCACCTCGATCAGTCCTTCGCGCAGGGCAAAGCGCTGCTCCGGCGGAATTTTCGCGGCCAGAAGCGCACCAAGTTCTTCGGTCGGCGGCAGCACCTCTTCAAGACGCTCGCAATCGGCGCGCATCTTTGCGGCCTCGACCGCCTTCATGCCAAGGCGGCGGATGAACAGCCGGTCGATCGCCTGAAGTTCAGGCAGGTTCATCCGGTTATCCGCCCGCGCCAGCCGCAGCATCATCGCCCCGATCAGATGCGCCGCATCAACCTCCGGCAGGGGGCGCGGCGGGGGGGCGCTGCTGAGAAAGCCCAGAATTCTGTTGATCATCGTCGCCTCCGCTTTTAGCCCGGATGCAGGGGGCCGCATCTTCGCTGCATTGCCCTGACATCCTGTGGGTGTAACCCTGCAGAACAGATTCCCGTTCCTCGATGAGGCCGTTATGTTTCAAACTTTTACCGCCGAGAACTCTCCCGAGCAGGGCCCGCCGCGTCTGATCGCGCTGCGCCGGGCGCTTGCGGATGCCGGAGTTCAGGGCTTTCTGGTGCCGCGTGCGGATGCCTGGCAGGGGGAATATGTCGCCCCCCGTGATGCGCGTCTGGCCTGGCTGACGGGCTTCAGCGGTTCGGCGGGCTTTTGTATCGTGCTGCCCGGGATTGCGGGGGTCTTTGTGGATGGTCGTTACCGGCTGCAGGTGCGCCAGCAGGTGGCCCCGGTCTTCACCCCGGTGGACTGGCCCGAGGTCAGCGCGGGAGACTGGCTGCGCGATCATCTGAGCGAAGGCGTGGTCGCTTTCGATCCCTGGCTGCATACCGCAGCCGAGATCGCGGCCATCGAAAAGGCGCTTCAGGGCCATCCCGTCCGGCTGCAGCCGACGGAGAACTTCGTCGATGCGGTCTGGCACGATCAGCCCGGGCCGGCGATCCGTCCGGCCTTCGCCCATCCTGAGGAACTGGCGGGCGAAAGCTCAGCCGCCAAGCGAGCGCGTCTGGGGGCCGCTCTTGCGGCCGCGGGGCAGGCGACGGCCGTTCTGACGCTGCCCGACAGCATCTGCTGGCTTTTGAACATTCGCGGCGCGGATCTGCCGCGCAACCCGCTGGTGCAAAGCTTTGCGCTGCTTCATGCGGATGGCTCGGTCGATCTTTTTGCCCATGCCGCCAAGTTTTCTGACGCTTTGCTGCAGAGCCTTGGCGCAGAGGTGCGCCTTGCGCCCGAGGAAGATTTCGCGGTCGCGCTGACGCAGCTGAAAGGTCCGGTGCGGGTCGATCGCGGCACCGCGCCCTGGGCGGTTCAGGATCTGCTGAGCCATGCGGGTGTGTCTTTCGTCTGGGGCGATGATCCCTGCCGCCTTCCCAAAGCCTGCAAAAACGCCGCTGAGATTGCCGCAACCCGTGAGGCGCATCTGCGCGACGGCGCGGCCATTGCTGAGTTCCTCTGCTGGTTTGACGGCCGGGCCGAAGCGGTCTGCGGCGGCGCGGTTGAGACCGAAATCGGTGTGGTGACGGCGCTCGAAGGCTTCCGCCGCGCCACCAATCAGCTCCATGATCTGAGCTTTGAGACCATCTCAGGCGCAGGCCCCAATGGCGCAGTGATCCATTACCGGGTCTCTGAGGACAGCAACCGCCGGCTTGAGCCGAACTCGCTGATGCTGGTCGACAGCGGCGGGCAGTATAAAGACGGCACCACCGATATCACCCGCACCATGGCGATCGGGACACCGCCCGAGGGGGCCGCGCGGGCTTTTACGGCCGTGTTGCAGGGGATGATCGCCGTCTCGCGGGCGCGCTTTCCGGCGGGGGTGGCAGGCTGCCATCTTGATGCGCTGGCGCGTGCACCGCTCTGGACGCTGCATTGCGATTATGACCATGGCACCGGTCATGGCGTGGGGGCCTTTCTCTGCGTCCATGAGGGGCCGCAGCGGCTGTCCCGTGTCTCGGATGTGCCCTTCCTGCCGGGGATGATCCTCTCGAATGAGCCGGGTTATTACCGTGAGGGGGCTTATGGCATCCGCCTTGAGAATCTGATCGTCGTGCGCGAGGCCGCGCCCCTGGCGGGCGGGGATGCGCAGCGCCGGATGTATGACTTTGAGACCCTGACCTGGGCGCCCTTTGATCGCCGTCTGATCCTTGTGGAGGAATTGTCCCGGGCTGAGCGCGACTGGCTTGATGCCTATCACGCTGAGGTTCTTGCAAAGATTGGCCCGAGGGTCAGTGCAGAGGTCCGCGCCTGGCTTGAGAGGGCCTGCGCGCCGCTTTGAAGACAATTCCCCCTCGCGCCGCGATATCTGTGGCGCGGGGGGCTTCGGAAGGCCGTTTGCTGCGGCCATCCGTCACCTCTGCCTGTGAATAACCTTCGGTGCAGGGAAACGCCGGGCGCGATGGCTTTTGCCTCGCGGTCGGAGCCCGCAGGTAAGGCGCTTTCGGAGGTTGCCTCAGGAGGGCCGCCGGATTTTCCTGAAAACCCCTTATTTTTCAGATAATAACTCGGTCGCCTCCGCGCGAATTACACCGCGGACTGCCTGGTGCATTGCGTTGAGTTTCCGCAATCAGCCCGGAGAAATCCCCGATCCACCTGTGGATAACTATGTGGGATATTTCTCGGAACCCTGGGATAATCTGCTTATCGCGCCAGGGTGATATCAGCCCTCAGCCCGCCCAGGCGCAGGCTTTTGCCCAGTTGCAGCGCGCCGCCGTGGCTGATTGCGATTTCGGCCACAATGGCCAGACCCAGCCCGGTGTTGGAGCCGTCATTGGCATTGCGGGAGGGGTCGAGGCGGGCAAAGGGCTTCATCGCCAGTTCATGCTGCTCGGGCGGAATGCCGGGGCCGTCATCCTGGATCGAGATGATCAGCTTGCGGGTGGTCCAGCTGAGTGAAATCTCGATCAGATCGCCGTAGCGCGCGGCATTGTTCATCAGGTTCTCAACCGCGCGGGTGATCGCATCGGGGCGCAGCCAGACCTCAGGGACGGCACCTGCAACGGAGAGCGGCAGCAGCTCGACTTTCAGCCCCATGCGCCGGGCGCGGGTGGTGATTTCCTGCAAAAGCGTCAGCGGATTGGTCAGGACGGCCTCCTCCGCCGCATCACCGCGGGCATAGTCAAGAAAGCCGCTGATCATGCGGTCCATCTCTGCGAGATCGGCCTCCATGGCCTCCACTTCCGGGCCGGGGTCGAGCATCGACAGCTCCAGCCGCAGCCGGGTCAGGGGGGTGCGCAGATCATGGCTGACGCCTGAGAGCATCAGAGTGCGCTGCTCAATCTGGCGCTCAATGCGGGCGCGCATCTGCAAAAAGGCGGCCCCTGCCGCGCGGACCTCTTCGGCCCCGCGCGGGCGATAGGGCAGAATCTGGCCCCGGCCAAAAGCCTCTGAGGCATCGGCCAGCTTTTTGATCGGGCGCAGCTGATTGCGCAGAAAGACATAGGCGATGATGCCGAGCAAAAGCCCGGCAAAGACCATCAGCACCAGCAGCTGGTGCGGGTTTGAGGCTGAAAGCCTGCGGCGCTCAATCAGAATGTCGATCTGATCGCCGGGCGGGCCTGCGCGCAAAAGCACCGCGCGGTGGCGGCTGTTCACATCAACGCCCACCACATCGGGCAGGCCCTCTTTCAGGATGCGCTGGATGACACGGCCCGAGAAATCCAGAAACGCCGGGCTTTCATCCAGCGTCTGAGAGCCGGCGGGGGACATCTTCAGCCCGAGCCGGTCTGCCACCTGCTGCGCCCTGTCGCGCTGGCCTGAGAGATGCAGCTCACGCACGAGTTGAAGCTCATAGACGAGGCTCTCGGTCATCTGCTCGGTCACGCCTTCATAGTGGCGCTGGATGAAGGCGACCGAGACCAGAAGCTGGATGATCACAATCGGTGCCACCAGGATCAGGGCGGCACGACCATAAAGGCTGCGGGGCAGATAAGAGCGGATGCGCAGGGCCATGGATCAGACATAGGCCGCGAGGGGCTCTGTGGCAATCATCTGCTGTGCCCTCCGGCTCAGCGGGATCGGCGCAACCTGCCGTTGACAGCGCCCCGGGCCGCGCCGCAGGATTGCCCGACAGGGTTTTGTGGAAGGACTTGGGATGAAAGCGCTTTTTGCGGCAGTCGGGGTGCTGGCCCTGGCGTCAGGGGCGGGGTCGGTGGCGGGGGCCTCTCCGGTCATCACGCCGGGCAAAACCGCCTGCGATTTCGAAAAGATTGAGGAGTTTGTCGCCTGGTTCGGCGGCTCGGCTGAAAATCAGCGCTCCGCCACGGTCAACCCGCTTGATGCCGGGTTTATGGAGATGGAGGCCAAAGACGGCCCGGTGCTGGTTCAAAGCCCCCATGACCATGAAGAACTGGGCTGGCCGATCCTGCCGGATGTCGCGGCCGTCCGGATGGGCCATAAGATGATCTATACCGAGGTGGATGCGGATCAGGTGAAGCTTCAGACCAAAGGCGGTCTTGGGGTGGACATCACCTATACCTTCCGGCGTCAGCCCTGCTGGACATTGGTCAAACTCGAAGACCGCACCCGCAGCTGAGAAAAAGCCCCGGGCCGGTGGTCCGGGGCCTCTGCATCGGCTCAGGCGTCCTGCATCTGCTGATGCGGCAGCGGGAAAATGCGGTCGAAGGCCAGGGTAAAGAAGAAGGTGAAGACCAGAAAGAAAATCAGGATGGCCGCTTCCATCATCAGCGCGTCCAGAAAGCCCACCTGATACCAGACCATAAAGAGCGGCACGGTAAAGAGTACCAGCCCGCCTTCAAACCCGATGGCATGGCCCGCACGCAAAGGCAGGCTGCGCTTTACGATGCCAAAGCGGCGCTCTGCGGCTTCAAAGCCGGTGTTAAAGATGAAGTTCCACACCACGGCGATGACTGAGACTGCCACCGCCACGGGCAGCGAGGAATGGCCGTCGCCCTTGCTCATCATATTGAGAAGAATCGTCGAAAGCACGATCGCCAGACTCTCAAAGAGGGCAACATAGATCAGGCGGCGCTGGGTGGCGGGCAGGCGGAACATGCCGTGTCTCCGGTCTGAAACGCCCGGACCGTCCCGGGCAGATACAGGTCAGAATGAGCCACGGTTTCCGCTCATCTCAGGGGGAAATATAGGGATTTTTCGCAAAGTTTCAAGCCGCGCCTAAAGCTTCCAGCGCCGCGAGATGTGCCACACTCCGCCGATCAGCCCGAAAATACCCACCCAGGATCCGAGCGGAAGCCCCGCCACCTGCGGCCCGGCCATGGCCAGAACCGGCCCCATGGTCAGCAAAAGCGCCGCCAGCACGAGGCCCCCGGCAATCCGCCGCGCCGCCTGCTCCAGCGCCCGGGCGATGTCGCCGCCGCTGGCCAGGCTGACTTCGGCGCGCAGTTTGCCTTCGCTGAGCCGGGTGAGGCCCGCGCGCAAAAGCTCTGGCGCTTCTTCGCCAAAGGCGGTGGCGGCGCCGGCAAAGTCACTCAGCCGCGCCGCGAGTTCTTCGGGTTTGGGGAGGGCCAGAAGGTCGCGGGCCACAAAGGGTTTGGCGGCAGAGATGCTGTCAAACTGCGGATCAAGCAGCTTCATCGTGCCATCTGCCGTCGCCATGGCTTTGAACAAAAGCACCAGATCAGGGGGCAGGGCGAGGTCTTCTTCGCGCACCATCTCCATAATGTCGGTGATCGCCCGCGAGAGATCGAGCCCCTTGCGGCTGTGGCGCGCGATAAAGCGCCCGGCTGCGGCCTCCAGCGAGGCCGGGGGCGCGAGAGTGTTTTCCGCGCCGCTCCAGCGCAGCAGCAGCTTGGCGAAAGCGCGGGGGTCTGCGGTGACAATGGCCTTGAGAAAGGACATCAGCTCGCGTTGCCTTGCGCTCGTCAGCCGCCCCACCATGCCAAAGTCGATGAAGGCCATATGGTTGTCCGGCAGGGCAAAAAGATTGCCCGGATGCGGATCGGCATGAAAGACCCGCTCAACCAGCAGGGAATGCATGAAGGCCTCTGCACCCACGGCCGCCAGGGCCGGGCCGTCCAGACCCGCCGCTGCCAGGGCGGCCGTATCTGAGGGCGGGGTGCCGAAGATACGTTCCTGTACCATGAGGTCGCGGGAGGAATAGTCGCTCCAGACCTTCGGCACCCGGACCTTGGGAAAGCCCGCGAAATTGGCGGCCATTTCTTCGGTGTTTTCAGCCTCTTCGGTCAGATCAAACTCGGCGCGGATGGCGCGGGCCAGTTCGCGCACCATGGCGGCGGGCTGATAGCGCGCCACGCCGGGAGAGAGTGCGGCGGCGCGGGCGGCGGCATATTCCAGCAGGCGCAGATCGGCCTGAATACGCTCTTCCTGATCGGGGCGGGTGATCTTGATGACCACATCGGTGCCGTCGATGAGCTTTGCCGCATAAACCTGTCCGATGGAGGCAGAACCGATGGGCTCGGGCAGGATCTCAGAAAAGACCTCGCGCCAGGGTCGGCCCAGGGCCGCTTCGGCGCGGGCTTCCATCTCGCTCCAGGGCAGGGCGGTGACCTGGGCGCGCAGCTGGCTCAGCGCATCGGCCCAGAGGTCATCAATCAGATCGCGCCGGGTCGACAGGATCTGTCCCAGTTTAACGAAGACCGGTCCCAGAGCCTCGAGCGCCTCGCGCAGTTTGACCGGCGTCAGGTCTCCCCCGGAATTGGACAGGCCGGCCCCCAGACCCGCCCGCTCCAGCAGCCAGCCGCCGCCGAAGCGGGTGAAGGTTGCAACAATTTCCGCCAGCCTGCGTGCGTCCCGCAAAGGAAGAGCCACCCGATACCCCATTTTTCGTGCCGCCGGTGCGGCTTTGCAGAGCCAACGTCGCAGGTGCCCGACGGCTCCGGGTTTTGCGCAAGGCAAAGCCGCACCGGCTTGTCAGGGGGGCTTTCGTTCCGTTATGTTCTTATTATGTTCCCATGTGGTCTCTGTGATGTGGCAGCCCTCTTCTCAAAGCAAAACTCCCTCTGCCTGCGCGCGATCTGTGAAAAGGGCGCTGTGGCCGGCGAGGGCGGATCGCCGTTCTGCCGCAACAGAGGTGGTGACTGAGCGCAGCGGGGCGGCGGGCGATGTTTCCCTTTGAACTGGGGGGCGCGCGTGTGCATGAAGCGGAGGGGCGCGGACGGCGCAGCTTTGCGCTTTGTCAGGCACAGCATCATTCCGGCCCGGTCTTCTACATCACCCTGCAGCAGGAGCGCGAAAGGCTGATGTGCAGTGCTTTGCCAGAGGGCCTGGCCGGGCGGCTTTGCCTGGTCAGGACACGCAGCACTGAGGATCTGCTCTGGGCGACGGAGGAGGTGCTGCGCGATCCGGCACCCGGTCTGGTGATTGCTGAGCCGGACCGGGCTTTGCATCTCAATGCCGCGCGGCGGCTGCAGCTTGCCGCCGAAGCGGGTCAGACCACCGGACTTTTGCTGATCCGCGAGGGGCAGGGCAGCAATGTGGCCGAGACACGCTGGCACTGCAAACCTGTGCCGGGCGGCCCTGACCAGAGCCTTCATCACTGGGAGATGCTGCGCAACAAAAGAGGGCCCTGCCGCAGCTGGACCCTGTCCTGGGATGGCAGAGCGCCGCTGAAGCCGGAGGATCTGCAGAGCCCGCAGCAGAAGCCGGCCCCTGACCCTTGCGCTTATCCCTCTTACCCCTATCCGTCTTACTCTTACCGGCCGGGGTGACGGCGCTCAGCGCCAGATGTCGCGATCAATGCCTGCCCCCAGCCCGGGGTGATCGGCCGCGATAAAGCGCGGCTGATGTCCGGCTTTGCGCTGGGCGAAGTAGTCTTTCGTCAGCCGCGTCACCGTTCCGGTCAGGGCCACAATGGCAATCAGATTGATCACCGCCATCAGCCCCAGAGTGGCATCTGCAAGGTTAAAGACCGTCGCAATACTTTGCACCGCGCCCCAGGCCACCATGACCAGCACCAGACAGCGCAGCACGACAAGCCAGCGTTGCGAGGCCAGCCCCAGATAGGCCATGGCCATCTCAGAATAGGCATAGCAGCCGATGATGGTCGTAAAGGCGAAAAAGAAGATCGCGATGGCGATGAAGGTCGGGCCGAAGCTGCCGATGTGCTCGGCCAGGGCGGCCTGGGTCAGCTGGGTGCCGGTCAGCTCTGCGCCGGGGGTATAGATGCCCGACAACAGAATAATCATCGCCGTGCAGGTGCAGACGACGATGGTGTCAATAAAGACCGCAAAGGCCTGCACAAAGCCCTGGCTCGAGGGGTGATGCGGGCTGGGCGTTGCAGCGGCGGCAATATTCGGGGCCGAGCCCATGCCCGCCTCATTGGAGAAGAGCCCGCGTTTGACGCCGTTCAGCATGGCCGCAGCCATGCCCCCCGCCACGCCGCCCGCCGCTTCCTGCAGGCCGAAGGCATGAGTGAAGATCTGCGCAAAGACGCCGGGGATCTCGGTGATATTCACCGCCATAACGTAAAGCGTGACCAGCAGATAGACCCCGGCCATGAAGGGCACGACATATTCCGCCACCGCCGCGATTTTGCGGATGCCGCCAAAGATCACCAGGGCCGTCAGTGCCGCCAGGGCAATCCCGGTGCCCGGACGTGACAGCCCGAAAGCGCCCTCCATCGCCTCAGCGATCGAGTTCGACTGCAGCGCATTGACCACCAGCCCCACCGCAAGCACCAGGCTGATGGAAAAAAGCGTGCCAAGCCAGGGCAGGCCAAGGCCACGGGCAATGTAATAGGCCGGACCGCCGCGATAGACGGCCTGAGCGTCTCCGGGCTCGCGGACCTTATAAAGCTGAGCGAGAGCGGATTCGGCATAGGCCGTCGCCATGCCGACAAAGGCCACCACCCACATCCAGAAGATCGCCCCCGGGCCGCCGAGCACCAGGGCCACGGCCACCCCGGCGATATTGCCGGTGCCCACCCGTGAGGCGAGGCTGGTGCAAAGCGCCTGAAAGGGCGAGATTCCGGTGCCGTCGGGGGCAGGGCGCGCCAGGGTGCAGCGCAGCATCTCGCCAAAGCGCAGCACCTGCTGAAGCCGCAGCCGGATCGAGAACCAGATCCCGACCGCGATCAGCCCATAGACCAGCACATAGCCCCAGAGCACTGAATTGATGAAATCGACGACTCTGTCCAAACTGATACTCCCGGGCCGCTGCGGCGACTGTTACGCCCGGCTGCTCAGGCCTGACCGGGCCGGGAGTGCCTTCTTTACAGACAATGAGGCTCAAAGAGCAGGGCCGAAATCGTCGCGGCGCCCGTGGCGGGCCGTTCAGGGCCGGGCTTTGCCCCTCAGACCCGGCTGAGGCCACCCGCAGGACGGGGGAGCCTCCTGCGGCTGCCTGCGGAGGCGGGGAGGGTGTCATGGGAGGGCGACCATCGGATCCTCGTCTCAGGCTGGCTGACCGCCCCTTCATCGCGGGATCGGCAGGGGCCTTGGGCTTTACGCCGACAGGCCAGACGTATTCGCCCGGCGGGCCGGCAGGACAGTCCTCAGCGTGCGCTTTGCCGCAGGAAGGCCCTGGCCTTGCTTGCCTTCCGGGGGGGAGGGGGGCATAACGGAGGCGCACACAGATGTGCCTCAGCGTCAGACTGGTCAGAAGATGCATTCTTTCTCCAATCTCCCGGCTGTCTTTCCCCTTCTGGTTGGTCTCAGGGCAAACAATGTCTGAGGGTTGCCGGAGCGTTTAGCGCGAAAGGCAACCCGTAATCCGACGAACCCCTTCCTGCTCCGCCTGCCACAGGCCGGGGCCTGACCGTTCACGGGATTTGACATGACACTCTGGACCACATTGTCCCGCGCCGCCACGGCGACGGGCGACGACATTCATCTGCGCCAGCGCGGTGAGACCTATGAAATCCGCTACAATGGCATCGAGCTGATGTCCTCGTTCAACCATCAGTCCGAGGATCAGCTGGCGCTGCGGGCCATGCGGCGGATGGCTTTCGCGCCGCGCCGCATTCTGATCGGCGGGCTGGGGCTTGGCTATACCGCGCGGGCGGTGCTGGATCTGGCGCTGCCCGATGCTGAGGTGCATATCTGCGAACTGATCCCTGAGATCGCGGCCTGGAACCGCGATGTCTTTGGCCATCTTGCAGGTCATCCGCTGAAAGACCCGCGCACGCATCTGCATATCGGCGATGTGCAGGCGCATATGGCCCGGCGGCCAGGGGTCTATGATCTGATTTTGCTCGATACCGACAACGGGCCGGATTTCATCATCCGCCCTGAAAATACCCCGCTTTATGAAATCGATGGCATGGCCCTGACGGAAGCGGCCCTCGCGCCGGGGGGCCTTGCCTGTTTCTGGTCGGCCACGGCCTCTGAGGCCTTTGAGGCGCGGCTCGCGCAGCGCGGTCTGCCCTGGATGCGCGATGATATCGCTCTGGTGCCGGGGCGGGTGGATGCCATGCACCACCTTTACTCGCTGCAAAACGACCGGGTGCAGCTGAAGAAAGCGGTCTGATCTGCATCGGAAGACACCGGGGGGAGATTATGTGCCCGTGATTCCCCCCCCCCGGCGCGGATTTCTGTGGCAGAGGACCGGTCTGACGGGGGAAAGCCGCAAAGATTGCGGCTGTCCTGCGTTGACGGCGGCGCGGCTTTGCGCCTCACTGCGCGGGAAGACCCTCTGAGGAAAGCGCGCCGTTTCATGATCCTGCATAGTTTCCGGCGCAGCCCCGTGGCCGTCATCTCGCTGGCACAGCTCTTTGGCACTTCGCTGTGGTTCAGCTCAAATGCCGTCACCCGGGACCTCTCAGCCCTGTGGCAACTGGATGCGGCGGGGATCGGCTGGCTGACGGCGGCGGTGCAGGCGGGCTTTATCGCAGGCACGCTGGGTCTGGCCCTGACCGGGCTGGCGGATCGCTACCGCGCCTCGCAGATCTTTGCGCTCTGCGCCTGCCTTGGGGCGGCGCTGAATGCGGCCTTCGCGCTTTGGGCACCGGGGCTGACCGAGGGGCTGGTGCTGCGCTTTCTGGTTGGGCTGAGCCTTGCGGGCATCTATCCGATCGGCATGAAGCTCATGGTGCGCTGGGCGCCGCAGAAGGCGGGCTGGGGGCTGTCGGTGCTGGTGGCGATGCTGACGCTGGGCACGGCGCTGCCGCATGGGATGCGGGCGGCGGCGGGCGGTCTGCCCTGGCAGGGCGTGGTTCTGGGGGCCTCCGGTCTTGCGGTGCTGGCCGCGGGGCTGGTGCTGTGCCTCGGAGAGCCGGGCGGCCCTGCCAGCGCTGCGCGGCCACCGCGGCTGCGGGAGACGCTGTCGGGGCTGGCGGCGGCTTTTCGGGTGCCTGCCTTTCGGGCGGCGGCGCTCGGCTATTTCGGACATATGTGGGAACTTTACGCCTTCTGGACGCTGGTGCCGCTTCTGCTGGCCATGCGGCTTGGGACTGAGGGCGATCTGTCGCTTTTCTCCTTTGCGGTGATCGCTGTCGGTGCGGCGGGCTGTCTCTTCGGCGGTCTCCTGGCGCGGCGCAGTTCCGGCCACCAGGTGGCTCGGGCTTCGCTGCGGATATCCGGGGCATGCTGCCTGGTGATCGGCCTTGCGGGGGGTGTCCTGCCGATCTGGATGTTCGGGGCGGTCTTTCTGATCTGGGGGGCGATGGTGGTCTCCGATTCCCCGCAGTTTTCTGCGATCTGCGCCACGGCCTGTCCGCCCGCTCTGGTCGGCTCGGCGTTGTCGATGATGAATGCGATCGGCTTTGCGATCACCATGGTCTCAATCGCGCTGACCACCGGGGTGGCGGGGGGGCTGGGGCTGCAGACGGCGCTGATCCTCAGCCTTGGTCCGGCGCTGGGGCTGCTGGCCCTGCGCGAGGGGCGGGGGGATCAGGCGGCGCGCTGACGCCCCTGACGGCCGACCCGGGCCAGAAGGATCACCGGCAGGATCCCTACCGCCACAATGGCAAGTGCTGCGATCGAGGCCTCTTCATAGGTGCCGCGCGCGGCCTCGCCGTAAAGATGGGTGGCGAGAGTCTCAAAATTCAGCGGGCGCAGGAGCAGCGTGGCCGAGAGCTCTTTCATGCAATCGACAAAAACCAGCAACCCGCCTGCGGCAATGGCTGAGCGCGAGAGCGGCAGGTGCAGGCTGAACACCGTCCCCGCCGCGCTGCGCCCAAGGCTTCGGGCCGCGTGGTCATAGCTGCGCGGAAAGCGCGTCAGTCCCGCCTCGGTCGATCCGGAGGCGATCCCCAGGAACCGCACCAGATAGGCATAGCCGAGCGCCATGCCCGAGCCGATCAGCAAAAGGCCCGTTGAGAGCCCGAACCAGCTTTGCATCAGCGCATCAAGCCGGCGGTCAAATCCGGCAGAGACCGTCAGAATGCCGATGGCGAGAACCGTCCCCGGCATCGCATAGCCCAGCCCCGAGATCCTTTGTGCGATCTGCAGCGGGCGCGAGGGAAACAGCCGCTCGCCACAGGCAATGATCACGCCGCAGATCAGGACGGCAAGCGTCGCAAGCGCTGAGATCATAAAGGAATTGCCCGCCTCACGCAGAAGCTGTGCCGAAAGGCCGGCGCTGTGAAACCGCTCTGCGGCCTCAATCGCCAGATAGCCTGCGGGGATCACGAAGCCAAAGACCATCGGCAGGGCGGCCAGTGCAAAAAGCCCCGCAGCGCGCGGGCCGCGGATCCGCAGGGGCGCCATCATCCGCGCGCGCTGCGCATTGATGTTGTAGCGCTGATTGCGCCTGGCCCAGCGCTCAAGCGAGACCAGCGCCACCACCAGCACCAGCATCGCCAGCGCGATCTGTGCCGCCCCCGGCAGATCAGAGCGGGTGACCCAGGTGGTATAGACCGAGATCGTCAGCGAGCGGACCCCGAGAAACTCTGACGCGCCGATGTCATTGAGAACCTCCATCAGGGCAAGGCTGACCCCGACGGCAATGGCCGGTCTGGCTGAGGGGACTGCAACCCGCCAGAAGGCCGCCCGGCGCGACAGCCCGAGAGTGCGCGAGACCTCAAGAAGATTGGCAGCCTGGGTGGTGAACATCGCCCGGACCGGCAGATAGACATAGGGAAAGAGCACAAGGCTCAGCAGCAGAATTGCGCCGGGCATTGAGCGCAGATCGGGCAGGCGGAACTGGCGCGGGCTGCTGTAGCCCAGCATCTGGCGCAGGAAATCCTGAACCGGGCCAATGGGATGCAGCAGATCGAGATAGGCATAGGCGACGATATAGGTCGGCACCGCCAGGGGCAGCAAAAGCCCCCATTCCAGAAGCCTGCGCCCGCGAAAGTCATAAGCCGTCACCGTCCAGGCCAGCAGCGTGCCGGTAAAGGCAACCAGAACCCCGACCCCCGTCATCAGGATCAGCGTCTGCCCGAAGGCATGGGGCAGCACAGAGCCCATCAGATGCGACCAGAGCATGGCTGACCCCTGAGAGGCCTGCCACAGGAGCGCCAGAACCGGCGCCATGACCAGCGCGGCAATCCCGAGGATCACAAAAAACCACACCCCCCCGGCGGGCCGGAGGGGCAGTGTCAGGACCTGGCGGAGCACCCGGGCCGGGCGGGTGGCCCCGCTCGGGTGCCTGCAGTTCTCAGTTGTCGAATCCGACATTATCAACCAGTTCACTTGCCGCTTTGCGGTTCTTCACGAAATCGGCCAGCGGCAGGCTGTCGACCTTCAGTTCCCCGAACGAGGCCACGATCGGATCGAGCGCCACACCCGGCTTCACCGGATATTCGTAATTGGCTTCGCCGTAAATCTTCTGCGCCTCATCAGAGACGAGGAATTCCAGAAGTCTGACGGCGTTTTCTTTGTTCGGGGCATGTTTTGCCACAGCCGCACCACTGACGTTCACATGGGTGCCACCGTCTTTGAAGGTGGGGAGCAGCACATCGATGCCGTCAGCCCAGGCCTTCTGTTCATCCCCGCTTTTGCCCGAGCGCATGAGGCCCACGTAATAGGAATTGGCCACGGCCAGATCGCAGATGCCGCCCAGAATGTCTTTCGCGCCGTCGCGGTCACCGCCCCCGGCTTTGCGTGCCAGATTGGCCTTCAGCCCCTCAAGCCAGGTCTTCGTCGCTTCGGGCCCGTTGTGGGTCAGATAGGCCGCGATCAGCCCGGTGTTATAGGGATGCTGCCCGGAGCGGATGCAGATTTTGCCTTTCCACTTCGGGTCGGCCAGATCGTCATAGTTGATCTCCGTCAGCCCCAGATCCTTCGCGGCATAAACCACCCGCGCCCGCATCGACAAAGCAAACCATTCATTGCCCGCATCGCGCAGATTGGCCGGGATGGCGGAGGTCAGAGCCTCAGAAGTCACCGGCTGGGTCAGCCCGCGCTCGACCAGATCCACGAGGTTGCCGGCATCCACGGCCATCAACACATCCGCCGGAGAGCTTGCGCCCTCGGAGACCACGCGCTCAACCAGGCCGTCTTTCAGAAAGACGGTGTTGACCTGAATACCGCTCTCCGCCGTAAAGGCCTCGAGCAGCGGCGCCACCAGCCCGGGCTCGCGTGAGGTGTAAAGATTAAGTTCCTGCGCAAAGCTGCCTGCTGCACTCAGCGCAGCAAAAGAGCCTGCCAGCAGCAGGGTTTTTACGGAAATCTTACGTGACATGAAACGCTCCACCCTCAGGTCCGGTCCGGCGCAGACCATACAGGCTTTCGATGGTTTGTTAAGCGATTTTGTCGGGTATACTCAATTGTGACCTGAGAGAGCGGCGGGGGCCGTGGTGTCCTCTTCCTCGCGGGGGAAGATATGCACCTCGGCATTGTTGGTCAGCAGGCTCACCTGCGCGCCGACAGGGGCCGGGATCCGGCGGTGGCTGTGCATCCGCAACGGCTCTCCGAGCGGGTGCACCAGCAGTTCAATCTGCTCGCTTTCCCCCACGAAGGTCTTTGACAGCACCCTTGCAGGAATGCCCTCGCCCGCTTCCCCCAGTGTGAGCGCCTGGGGCCTGATGCAGGCAAGCGCCAGACTGCCCTCGGGCAGATCAAGCGCAGCAGGGAATCGCCCGATCGGCGTCTCCAGATGGCCGTCCTGCCAGAGGCCGGTCAGCCTGTTGCAGGGCCCGATAAATTCCGCCGCATAGGGCGAGACCGGGTGGTCGTAAATGTCAAAGGGCGTGCCGCTCTGCTCAATCCGGCCCGCGCGCATCAGAACGATCTGATCCCCCATGGCGAGGGCTTCCTGCGGGTCATGGGTAACGACAATGGCTGTCGCCTCAAAGTCGCGCAGGATTGCCAGGGTCTGGCTTCGGACCTTCTCGCGCAGCCCCTGATCGAGGTTTGAGAAGGGCTCATCCATCAGGATCAGCTGGGGCCGGGGGGCCAGCGCCCGGGCCAGCGCCACACGCTGCTGCTCTCCGCCCGACAGCGCATCCGGATAGCGCGGCAGCAGATGGGTGATGCCGATGAGCGCAGCGGTCTCTTCAATCCGAGTGGCGCGGTCTGCACGCGGCAGGCGGCGCAGACCGAAGGCGATATTGTCAAAGACAGTCAGATGCGGAAAGAGCGCATAGTCCTGAAACATAAAGCCGATGCTGCGCTCCTCCGGCTCCACAAAAAGGCCCGGGCCTGACAAGAGCCCCGAGGCCCCCGAGATGCGCCCGGCCTGCGGACGCTCAATCCCCGAGATCAGCCGCAGGAGCGTCGACTTCCCGCAGCCCGATTGCCCGAGCAGGCAGGTGATCTGCCCCGCCGGGATCTCAAGCGAGATATCCGACAGCACCTGAGTGCCCGAAAAGGCATGCGAAACCCCGTCGAGGCGCAGGGCAATGCGGGAAGCGGCAGACATGGCGCCCTCTCAATCTCGTCACAGAACGCCCCACTCCTAAGGTGAAGCGTGCCTCAGGGCCAGATCTGTTACTCTGTCGCAAGAGAGGGCGGCGGCTTTTGTTCACTGCTGAAGGCGTGGGGCATCATGCCCCGCGCTTTATGGCGGAGCCCCCTGCGCCCGGCGACCCTCCGGCACAGTCAGGGGGCTGACCACTAAATCACCGCCTCAGCGTGAGAGCCGCGCGCGGCTTTCCGGATGAAACTGAGGCTCATCAGAAGGTCCTGCATCTCAGCAACGCTCAGCCGGGGAGCGTTGTGAGAGTTGTATCCGGCGGATTTCGATCTTTTCCGCAACCCCTGATCTACATAGCTGGCATAATTCATATCCCGGGCATCGGCAGGGACACGGTAATAGAGGCCGAGATCTTCTGCGGCATCCAGTTCCTCCTGGCTCAGAACCGTTTCAAAAAGCTTCTCGCCGTGCCGCGTGCCGATCACATTGATCCGATGGTCGGGCCTGCCCAAGACTCTGGTCAGGGCAAGGGCCAGGGTCCGGATCGTCACCGCAGGGGATTTCTGCACGAAAATCTCACCCGCTTTCCCATGCTCAAAGGCGTAAAGCACAAGATCAACTGCGTCCTCCAAGGTCATCATAAACCGCGTCATGGCGCCATCGGTAATGGTCAGGGGAAGACCGGAGGTGATCTGATCACAAAACAAAGGGATCACAGAGCCGCGCGAGGCCATGACATTGCCATAGCGTGTTGTGCAGATGATTGTGTCCCCGGCGGAGCGGGACTTGGCAATAGCAACCTTTTCCATCATCGCCTTGCTGATCCCCATGGCGTTGATGGGATAGACGGCTTTGTCAGTGCTCAGGCAGATAACCTTCTTCACCCCGGCCTGAACGGCTTCTTCCAGCACATTTTCAGTGCCTGCGATATTCGTCTTAACGGCTTCCATCGGGTGAAATTCACAGGAGGGCACCTGCTTGAGCGCGGCGGCGTGATAGATGTAATCGACACCCCGGACGGCCGTCCTGACAGACTGAATGTCGCGCACATCGCCGATGAAAAATTTCAGTTTCGGATTGCCGTATCTTCGCCGCATATCCTCCTGTTTTTTCTCATCTCGGCTGAAGATGCGGATTTCTTTCAGATCCGAATTGAGAAAGCGACGCATGATCGCATTGCCGAAGGATCCGGTCCCGCCTGTAATCAAAAGCGTCCTGTCTCTGAACATGTGACTCACCATTTACCATAGGGATCAGATCAAAAAGAACTGCCGCCGCGCGCGACGACGGCCTCAAACATGGCCAGCGTCGCCCGACCATTGTCACTCAGTGCAATGGCCTCTCGGGCTGCTGCCCGGGCATCTTCTCTCATCGACAATCGCTGCGCCTGAGACATATCCGCCATAGAGTCGATCCGGTCGCACCAGGCCTGCATATCCTCAAGCGGGAGCACAGTGATGCCATCCCCTTCTGAGGATTTCCAGGGTGTATTGGAACTGATCAGAACGGGCGTGCCTGCGCGCAGCGCCTCAAAAATAATGTGACCGAAGTTCTCACTCTGAGTGGGTAAAACAAACAGATCATGCCGTGCAAAGGTCGCTGAGACCTGATCCGGCCGGAGCGGGCCGTGATAAGTGGCGCGGATATGTGTCGGCAGTCTGGCAATGAGCGCACGGCACCGGTTCCAATAAGCCTCAGATTCAACGGGGCCATAGATATTGACCTGCATTCCCCAAGTGGCGTGTCGTTTGAGGTGAAGATCGCGTGTATCCGAGCGCTAGA
>NZ_SBLC01000019.1 GCF_004054105.1 Falsigemmobacter intermedius | reverse complement strand
TTGTGACGATCCCACCTTGGCACAAAGATGCCGTCGGGGGGCGGTTACAACATCAGAGTCCTCCACCTCCGTCGTGAACCCGCCGGTCGCCGCCCTGCCGCCCGTGGCTGGCATCACATCGCCCGCGCCCGTCGTCAGCGGCCAGATCCTGGGGCAGGCGGCTCTCGATCTGATCGGCCCCACCGGCGGTGGTGCCGGGGCCGGCACTGCGCCGCCCGATACCGTGCGGCTCGGCGGGCCCGTCAGCCGGGAGCAGCGCCGCCTGATCGATCGTCTTCTGTCGCAGAATGAAGCGTCGGTCGGCGGGACTGCCGGTCTGATCCGGCCGGCGGCACCCTCGCACCGTTCTTCATTCTGACGGGACGCGCGCTGCAGGCGGGGGGTTCCCCGCCCACAGCCACCGCCGCGCTGAGGGGCGCGCTGGCCCGCTGCGCGCGCGGGCGGATTTGGGGGCCAGGCACCTGATCCTGCAAGAAACATTGTCCGGGATGCGACTGCGGGATTGCTTTTGCGCTGCGGGTTTGCTGATTTGCCATAGGATCAGCTGTGGCAAAGCATCGGCCTTCGGGGCAGTGCGTTCTGTGCCAGATGGTCGCATCTGCGCCGGGGGTTTTGAAATTCACTGGCGCAGTGCGGTCGCATTTGATTTGCCAAAAGCACGAACTGCACCGGGGTTGCCATGTCGCCTGTCACCGATCACCCGCTTCGCTATGCCACCGTGAATGAATTGCACGCGCGGCCGTTTCCGACCGTGACGCTGCCTTCAACGGTGGCGCTGGTGGCCTTCATGCAACCCGACAACCCGGCGGGGCGCGATCGCAGCGAAGATCTGGCGCATCTGTCGGATCTGGTCACCCGCGCGGGCGGCGTTCTGCCTGAGCCGGGGGCCACGCATTACTCCGGCGCGCTTGGCCGCTCTGAGGTGAAATGGGAAAGCCACACCGAATTTGTGAGCTATTCGGCCTTCACCCCCGGGCTCTCGCCCCGACCTTTTGATCCGGCAGAGGCGGATGTTTTCCCGAAAGACTGGCGCGCGAAAGCGCCGGGGCTGAGGCTGATTTCGCTTTTGCTGCGCGTCGAAGAGATGCCCGAGGATGAAAGTGAACTTCTGGCGAAGCTTGAGGACTGGTTTGTCCCCGAGAGCCTGGCCGCCAGCCGCATCACAGAAGGGTCGGGCGTGATCGCGGGGGATTTCCGCATCGATCCCGCCGGGCACATGCGGTTTGCGGTTTTCGTCAAGCGCGGCACCGGTCCGCGCCGGATTGGCCGGATTGTGCAAAGACTCTGCGAGCTTGAGACCTATCGCACGATGTCGATGCTGGGTCTGCATCAGGCGCGGATGCTGACGGCGGCGCTGAATGAACTCGACCCGCGGCTGACCGATCTGGTTGAGGGGCTGGAGGGGGAGGCAGGCGGCCGGTCCCCGGATGAGACGCTGCATGCGCTTTTGTCGATCACCGCAGAGCTTGAGCGGCTGGCCGTCGGCGGGGCCTTTCGCTTCGGCGCGACCTCAGCCTATGAGGCGATTTTGCACCAGCGCGTCTCGATCATGGGAGAGGAGCGGCTCTCGGGGCGTCAGACCTTTGGCGAGTTTATGACGCGGCGGTTTGATCCGGCGATGCGGACGGTAAAATCCGCCGAAAGCCGTCTGCGCGCGCTCTCAGAGCGGGCAACCCGGGCGGCGGAGTTGCTGAGGACCAGGGTTGAGGTGGAACGCTCGGCGGAAAACCAGGCGCTTTTGGAAAGCATGGATCGCCGCGCCGATCTGCAACTGCGCCTTCAGCACACGGTTGAGGGGCTTTCCGTTGTGGCGATCGGCTATTACGCGGTGAACCTCTGCACCTATCTGCTCTATCCGCTGGCGAAGCCCGCAGGGCTTGGCAAAGAGCTTTTGACGGGGGTTCTGGTCCTGCCGGTGGTCTTCCTCGTCTGGCTGGGGCTGCGGCGGATCCGGCGCAGGTTCCATTGATCCGGCGCTGCCTGCTTGCGCAAAGCCGCGCTTCCGTGCTGTGATCCCGGGGCGCAGCCTGCGGAGAGCGACATGAGCCATCATCCTGACGTAAAAGCGTTTTACGACAAGCGCAGCTTCTCAGTGCAATATGTGGTCAGTGATCCGGCGACGCGGCTTTGCGCCATCATCGATCCGGTGCTGGATTTCGACGAGAAATCCGGCGCCACCTCGACAGAGAATGCAGACCGCATTCTCGCATTCCTTGAGGCCGAGGGGCTGACGCCGGTCTGCATCCTCGACACCCACCCCCATGCAGATCACTTCTCAGCCGCCTCTTACCTCCGGGCGAAAACCGGTGCGCCGATCGGCATTGGCGAAAAGGTCTGTGAGGTGCAAAAACTCTGGAACGGGTTTTACAATCTGACCGACGCGCCTGAGGACGGGCGGCAGTGGGATCGTCTCTTTGCGGATGGTGACGAATTTTTCATCGGCGAAATTCCGGTGCGTGTGATGCTCTCGCCGGGGCATACCCTCGCCTCGGTGACCTATGTGGCGGGGGATGCGGCCTTCATCCACGACACGCTTTTCATGCCCGACAGCGGCACGGCCAGGGCGGATTTTCCCGGCGGCTCGGCCCGGGCGCTCTGGGCCTCTATTCAGCGGATTCTGGCACTGCCGGAGGAAACACGGCTTTTCACCGGGCACGACTACCAGCCCGGCGGGCGGGAGCTTCGCTATGAAAGCACCGTGGCGGAGCAGCGCGCCACCAACAGCCACATCTCTCAGTGTCTGACCGAAGACGATTTTGTCGCTCTGCGCGAGGCGCGGGATGCCACGCTGCCGATGCCCAAACTGATCCTTCATGCGCTGCAGGTGAATACCAATGCAGGCCGCCTGCCGGAGCCGGAGGAGAACGGGCGGCGCTATCTGAAAATCCCGCTCGATCTTTTGCACGCGCCCTGGGGGTGAGGGCCGGTCCGCTGAACCATGGGGTCAGGCGTCGCGGATGATGGCTTCGGCGATCGTCGCGCCGTTGCGCGCACAGGAGGTCAGCCCCTGCACAAAGGGCTGATCTTCCATCAGAAAGGGCAGGGCCCCGAAGTAAAGTCGCCCCTCATAACCCGGCAGGGATTGCAAGGCAAAGCTCTCGGAAAGCTGCGGCTCTTCCTGTCCGGCCTGCAGCAGCGCGCGGGAGAGGCTGGGGAAGGGCAGGTCTTTGCTGGTCTGCGGACACTGGCCACGGGCGTCGATAAAGGTGTCGAGGCGATAGGTTTTGCCCCTGGCAATGACCTCACTGTAACCCCGGTGGTGGGTCAGCTCATAATCCTCGCCGAGGGCAAGAATCTCAAGGACGCCTGCGTCGCGCAGTGCCAGCACCCGCTCAATCGACAGCGGCGGGACGGCGGCATAATTGTCGGTGAAGACGGATTTCAGCGTGGCGTTGAAGCGTTTGGTTTCCGCCTCTGAGAAGGCGGGGACGGCCTTCTCGACCTGCTCATGCATCCGCAGAATGGCATAGCGCCAGGGGATGGTATGGCGGGCCTCGCGGTTGCGTTCCGCCTCGGCCAGATTGCGCCGCGCATGGGCAAAGGTGTCGCCCTCTTCGCGCGGGCGGAAATAGGCCTCCGAAAAGGTCTCCGGGGTGAGACTGGCCAGATTAATGCGGTCCGACCAGGCCGGATCAGAGGTCTGAAGCTGCGCTTTGAACAGATCCCAGATACGCGCGAAAGGCTCTGGCCCCTCTGCGGCTTCAAGGACTGCCTCCTCCGTCATGATCTCCAGCGGCTCCCAGGGGATCGGGCAGTAGAAATCCGCCTCAGGCAGAACGCCGCTCCAGGACATCAGGGTGATGGTCAGCGCCTCAGACCCGCGCGGCTGCCAGATCAGCCGGCCGTCGTTGCGCGTGAACTGCCCGTGCTGGCCTGCAACCACCATGGCCGCATCAATCGCGCTGAGCGAGGTGCCCATGATGCCGATATGGCCCGCCGGAACCGCCACCGTGACCAGCCCGGACCAGGGATTGGGGAAATAATGGTCCGTCAGATCGTCATCGCGCTCAAATTTATGCCCGGTGGCAAGGACTACATGGCGAAAGCCGCTCTGCGTCCCGGCGCGGTCGGTTTCGAGGGTATATCCCTCAGCCGCCGGGGTGATATCGGTCACGCGGCAGGTCTCAAAGGTGTCGACGGTGACCCCTGCGGCCTGTGCGATGGTTATAAGCTGTTGCATCTGATCGGCAAAATACTGTCCGATCAGCAGCCGGGGGGTAAAGTCGCGCTCCTCCACCGTGGCGGGATCAACGCTGAAGGGGCGGAGAACCGTTTCAGGCTGTCGTTTCAGCCAGTCGATATAGCGCTCCGGCAGATCGGGAATTTCGATGCTGGCGATATTGGCGAGCATGCTGGCGCTGGTGGTTTCTGCCGACCAGGGCATGCCGATGCCGATCTGCGCGCCGGCTTCAAAAAGCACGATATGGTGCGGACCGCCTGCCCGCAGCAAGGCCTGGAAGGTATAAAGCCCCGTCGGGCCGGTGCCGATGATCGCGGTTTTCATGCGCCCCTCCCCTCTCGTGTGAAGGGCTAACGCGGCCTGGGCCGAAAGGGTTGCAGGGCCGTCTTGACGCCGCCCGGGGGCGCTGCCACCTTCGCGCAGCCGGGGGAGAGTTCTATGACAACGGGGATCGCTATTCGGGGGCCGGGCGCGGGCGCTGCGGCGCTGCGGGTCTTGCAGGCCATTGAAATGCTTGGGGTTGGTGAGATCGGAGGCTTCGCGGTCTTTCGCGCATGGTCGCAGGAGGGCGGGGGGCTGCTGAGTTCTGTGACCCAGCGGGGCGGCAGCCAGGGGCTGACGCTGCCCGAAGGGTGGGAGAGCGCGCCTCTGGCGGCGGTGATCTCAAGCGGCCCCGACCGCCCCCTCCCCCTGGAGCAGTTCTTGCCCGGCGGTCCGGAGGGGCTGGTGACGGGGCACCGCCTGCCCTCCGGCCTGACCCGGGCGGGGGTGGCATTGAATACCCATGTCTTTGATCTGATGCGGCGCGGGCAGATCGACCAGCCCGGGCTTGAGGCCGCACTCGCCGCAGAGCCGGGGCTCGATGCGGGGCTGATCGTGCTGCCGCGCCGGGGGCCGGTTCTGCTGGCCAATGCGCCACGGGTCGCGGCGCGCTGCGATTGCGGCAGTTTTCTGTGGCAAAGCGGAGAGCAGGCTGTGGCGGTGGTTCTGAACTCCATCGCCGCTCCGGCGCTGACCGCCCCGGCCCTGGCAGAGGCCCTGGGGGCCATCGGCATTGAGGCGCTTGGCGGGCCACAGGCGGGCTATGGCTTTGGCGCTTTGCCCGATCGTCTTTGCGTGACGCTCGCAGCGGAGGAACGCATTGACCTCGATGCCGCAGGCATGGTGACGGCGATCCGCTCGGCCAATCCCGCCTTTCAGCGCGGGCGCCCCGGCATTACGGCGATTTATTGCGGAACGCCGGTCTGGCAGGGGGGCAGATGCCTTGGCCGGGCCGTGAGTGAGGTTTGGGCCGATGTTGACGCGGGCTGGCTGACCGCCCCCGCAGCACGGCAGTTTCTTTGGCAGCGGAGCCTGTGATGAGCGGCGAGACTTACGATCTGGTGATCCGGGGCGGACGGGTGATGGACCCGGAGACCGGTTTTGACGCCCTGGCAGATGTGGCGCTGCGCGGTGGAAAAATCGTGGCCATCGGCAAGGTAGCGGGCTCTGCCCTCGCTGAACTGGAGGCAGAGGGGCATCTGGTGGTGCCGGGATTCATTGATCTGCACGCCCATGGCCAGTCGCTGCCCGCAGACCGGATGCAGGCCTTTGACGGCGTGACCACCACCCTCGAGATGGAGGCCGGGGTCCTGCCGGTGGGGGCCTGGTATGCGGCCCAGGCCGAAACCGGGCGGACCCTCAACTATGGTGCGGCGGCGGCCTGGATTCTGGCGCGGCGCGCGGTGATGAGCGATGTCCCTCTCGTTCCGGGCGCGCCTTTGCGCCAGATGGGGGCCGCCGCAAAGGATCGCCGCTGGAGCGATGACATCGCAGACAGCCGCGAGGTGGAGGCAATCGTCGCCCTCATCGCGCAGGGGCTGGACGAGGGGGCGATCGGGATCGGCATTCCCAATGCCTATGCCAGCGGCTCGGGCGTCAAAGAGATGACGGCGGTCTGTCAGCTCGCCGCCGATCGGGGCGTGGCGACCTATACCCATGTCGCCTATGACGCCAATATCGACCCGAAATCCGCCACAGAGGCCTATATCCGGCTGATCGGCTATGCCGGGGCCACGGGCGCGCATATGCATATCTGTCACCTCAATTCCACCTCCGGGACCGATATTCAGGGCGCGGCGCGACTGATCCGTAAGGCCCGGGACCAGGGCCTGCCAATCACCGTTGAGGCCTATCCCTGGGGCACGGGGTCCACCGTCATCGGCGCCTCTTTCTATGCGGATCCGAAGTTTCCTGAAAAAACCGGGCGGCGCTATGACAGTCTGCAGCTTGTGGCGACCGGCTATCGGATGAAAGACCGCGCGGATGTGCTCGCGCATGCCGAACGTGACCCTTCGGCCCTTGTGCTGACGCATTTTCTTCAGGCCGGTCCGGGCGAGCCGCATCTGGCCGAACTCGATGCCGCGATCACCTTCCCCGGCGGGGCCATCGCCTCAGATGCCATGCCCTGGATCGATGCGGAGGGCGAAACCTATGAGGGCGCCGACTGGCCTTTGCCCGAGCGGCTCTTCTCGCATCCGCGCTCCTCAGGGACTTTCGCGCGGTTCTTCCGCCACTACATCCGCGAGCGTGCGCTGCTGCCTTTGATGGAGGGGATTTCGAAATGCACCCTGATCCCGGCGCAGATCCTGCAGGGCGCGGTGCCGGATATGGCGAAGAAGGGGCGGATGCAGGTCGGATGTGACGGGGATATTCTGGTCTTTGATCCGCAAACCTTTGGCGAAAAGGCCGATTTTCTGCAGATGAATGCCCGCAGCCAGGGGGTGAGGCATCTTCTGGTCAATGGGGTGCCGGTGATCCTTTCGGGGGAGCTGCAGCCCGATCTGCGCCCGGGTCAGCCGATCCGGCGGCTTTGATCGAGAGCCCGGGCTAACTCCTCAGGCTCAAAGCTCTCCCGCAGGCCGATCAGCACCAGCTTTGCGCCAGTCACATCGCTGCGCGGCGGCGCGGGGCTGAGGCTCGCGCGTTGCCCTGCAAGCTGCAGAAGATGCAGATCCCCGGGCGCAGGGGCAAAGCGCAGCCAGCCCTTGGCGCGCAGAAGCTGCGGCGCAATCTCCTGCAGCGCTGCGGTGAAGCCCTCAGGGTCAAGGGGCAGGGGGCTTTCCCACTCAAGGCTCGCCAGGTGATCCGCCGTCACGCGCCCCGGCTCGGGGGCTTTGCGCAAAGCCCCGCTCTCGCCCAGCAAAAGCGCGAGGGGGATCCCCTGGTCCTGCAGGGAAATCAACGGCTTGCGAAACATTGCCAGCTGCGCCTGAAGCCCCGGGCTGAGGCTGCCTTTGCTGATCAGCGCGAAATCCGCCGCCCGGACCTGCGCCTGCCAGAGCGGATCGCGCAGCCGCTGCGGCGCCGCGGCCAGATCTTCGGCATCGACCAGCGCGGCCACGGCATCGGTGCGGAGTAAACCGGTCAGGATCGGATCTGAAAGCACCTCAAGGATCCCCCGCGGATCCGAGCCGCCCGAGGCCTCAATCACGATCAGATCGGGGCTGCGCTCCAGCACAAGCCGCAGGCTGCGCAACAGATCACCCTGCAGCGCGCAGCAGATGCAGCCGTTTTCCAGCCCGATCACGCTGTCTGCCGCATCCGCCAGCAGCGCCGCATCGATATTGATCGCACCAAAGTCATTGACGATGGCCGCGATCCGCAGCCCGTGATCGCCGCGCAGCAACTGGTTGATCAGCGTGGTTTTCCCCGCGCCAAGAAAGCCCGTTATCAAAACCACCGGTGTCATGAAGATCCCCAAAGCCTGCGCCGTCAGAGCCAGAGATCAAAGGCTGCAGACAGCTTCAAGGGGGGATGTCGTCGCCGTGCGCATTTGCAGATCAGGGACAAGACAACTGTCAGAGGCAACCGCATGTGGCCCGGCGACGATTTAAGCTTAGCATGAAATCGCGGCCGTCCCCTTCACCTTCCTGTGACCCCAAACCGCTGAGCGCTCCAACCCCTCGTTACAACCCCTGCCTTACACCCCCCGGTCCGCGCCGCCCCCGCTTCGCCAAAAGCGCCGCCTGAATGGAGAGCCAGGGCAGCCCTTTGGCTTTTCTTAAATACTCATTCTTGCCTCTGCCGCCTCCGCCGCCCCTCGACAGCGGGCAGCCCACCCGCCCCTACACCCGCCACTACGGGGCCGGTCTCCGGCTGACGCCCGCCGCATCGGCTCCGGCCGGTGTTTTGCGATGGAACATTTCCCTCCCGAAGGGGTTTCCCCGTCATGGCGTGCACCTCGCACGCATTGTTCAAGCGTTGGAGGATGGTCATGCGCAAACAACTCGGAGTGCTGAGCCTGTGTGGGCTTCTCGGGCTTGCAGGCTGCGTGCAGCAGGGAAATTACAATCAAAACACCGCCGGTGCGGTGGCGACCGGTGCGGTCGCCGGGGCCGTTCTGGGTCAGGTCGTGGACGACAAGCCGGTTGAAGGGGCCATCATCGGCGGCCTCGCCGGGGCGGTTGCCTCGAACCTCGGGCAGACCAATGACGGGCGCTGCCGCTACCGCGACACCCGCACCGGTCGCACCTGGATCGCGGCCTGCTGATCTGCCGATCCCGATCGTCAAAACCCCCGCTCCGCTGGCCGGAGCGGGGGTTTTGCGTTTCACGCGGAGTCGGCGCTGCGACGAATTGACAGAACCGGAGGTGACGGCTAGGAAGGGCCGCAAATTGCGGAAATACATTCCGCATTGCGGAATTACCCCGTAAGACCGCGGGGCCAGCCGATACCTGCCTCTGCCCGCTCCCCCGGGCGGGGGCGGGTGAACCCGGATCTGACGGAGAGCCAGATGGATCTGAATTTCACTGCCGAAGAAGAGGCCTTCCGTAGGGAAGTCCGCGCCTTCATCCGCGAGAACCTGCCCGAGGCGACCCGCCGCCACATGGAGCAGTTCCGCGTGGCCACCCGCGATATGATCGTGGAATGGGCCCGCATTCTGCACAAAAAGGGCTGGTCGACGCCGCGCTGGCCGGTGGAATACGGCGGTCCGGGCTGGACGGCAGTGCAGCAATATATCTTCATCGAAGAATGCCAGGCTGCGCCCTCGCCGGACCTGTTGTCCTTCGGCGTGAACATGGTCGGCCCGGTGATCTATACCTTCGGCTCAGAAGAGCAGAAGAAGAAATATCTGCCGCGCATCGCCAATATGGACGACTGGTGGAGCCAGGGTTTCTCCGAACCCTCGGCAGGCTCTGACCTTGCCTCGCTGAAAACCCGCGCGGTGCGCGATGGCGATGAATGGGTGATCAACGGGCAGAAGACCTGGACCACCTATGGCCAATACGGCAATATGATCTTCGTTCTGGCCCGCACCAATCCGGAGGCGAAGAAACAGGCCGGGATCTCGTTCTTCCTGGTGGATATGACGCTTCCGGGCGTCACCGTGCGTCCGATCCAGACCATCGACGGCGGTGTGGAAGTCAACGAGGTCTTCTTCGACGATGTGCGCATCCCGCTCGATGGCCTGGTTGGTGAAGAGAACAAAGGCTGGGATTACGCGAAATTCCTGCTTGGCAACGAGCGCGTGGGTATCGCGCGGATCGGCATTTCCAAGGGCCGCATGCGCCTGGTGAAAGAGCTGGCCGAAAAGACCCTGCGCGACGGCAAACCGGTGATGGAGCATCCGCGCTTCCGCGACCGCTTCATTCAGACCGAGATTGAGCTGAAAGCCCTTGAGATGACCGCCCTGCGTGTTCTCTCGGCCGAAGCCTCGCGCGGCAATACCGGCAAGCCCGATCCGGCCTCATCGGTGCTGAAGATCCGCGGCTCGGAGACGCAGCAGAAATCGACCGAGCTTCTCCTCGATGTGATCGGCGAAGACAGCTGGCCCTTCCCGCATCTTGAAGTGGAGCTGCGCCAGCAGACGCCGGGGCCGGAGTTCGCCGACACCGCTGCGGCGCTTTATTTCAATATGCGCAAGGTCTCGATCTATGGCGGGGCCAATGAAGTGCAGAAAAACATCATCGCCAAGATGATCCTGGGGCTGTGAGGCGCGCATGAACTTCGATCTGACCGACGAACAGCGGATGCTGGATGATGCATTTGCCCGGCTGCTGGCCGACAAATGCGACTTTGAAACCCGCCAGAAATTCACCCGCGCAGCCCCCGGCTTTGATCCGGCGCTGTGGGAGGCCATGGCGGAAATGGGTCTTTTCGCGCTGCCTTTCAGCGAAGAGGCCGGTGGTCTGGGCGGCACGGCTGCCGACACCATGCTGGTGATGGAGCGTGCAGGCCGTGCGCTGCTGACCGGCCCGGTGCTTGACACCTTTGTCGCCGCCCCGGCGCTGCTGTCGCAGGACGGCTCGGATGCGGTGCTGTCGCTGATCGAAGAGATCATCGACGGCGCGGTTACCGTGGCCTATGCGGCGAAAGATGCCACTGGTCAGAAGGTCACGGCGGAAGCTGCGGGCGAAGGCTTTGTGCTTTCGGGTAAAAAATCTCTGGTGCGCTATGGGGCGGAAGCAGATCTGCTGATCGTCTCTGCCGAGCTGAATGGCGCTCCGGCGCTGTTCCTGGTGAAATCGGATGCGGCGGGTCTGACCCGCACCGGCTATCCCACCCAGGACGGCCAGCGCGGCGCGGAGGTGGTCTTCGCCGCCACCCCGGCGGTGCAGATCGCGGGCGACGCTGCTGCCCTGATCGCTGAGACCGAGGCCCGTCTGCTGGCTGCGGCCTGTGCCGAAGCCGTGGGCGCAATGCAGGCGCTGCTCGATCAGACGGTGGACTATCTGAAGACGCGCGTGCAGTTCAACGTCACGCTCGGGTCTTTCCAGGCGGTGCAGCATCAGGCGGCTGAGATGATGATCGCGACGGAACTCGCGCGGTCGATGTCTTACTTCGCCTCGATGAGCGTCTCTGAAGCGGATGCAGAAGCCCGTGCCCGCAGGCTTTCGGCGGCCAAGGTGCAGATCAACCGCTCGGCCCGCGAAGTGGGTCAGAAAGCGGTGCAGCTGCACGGCGGTATCGCCATGACGATGGAGCTGGCCGCTGGCCATTACTTCAAGCGTCTGACGATGGTCGAGATGCTTTTCGGGGACTTCGATTTCCATATGGACCGTCTGTCGGCCCTGGGGGGCCTTGGCGAATAAGCCGGTCTCTCTCGATAAAGAAAAGGCCCGCCCGGATCCGGGCGGGCCTTTTTCGTCAGCCGGGCCGGCTTGCGGCGATCCGGCGGGTGATATCCAGAAGGCGCGGCGCGATTTCCCCTTCCAGATACTCCGGCGTCAGCCGGTAAGACGGGCCGCCGCAGCCAAGCGCATAAACCGTCTGATCTGACCCCTGGGGCGCGATCGGCACAGCCACCACGTTCACCCCCGGACGCCAACCGCCGATATTCAGCGCATAGCCTTTGGTCCGCACGGACTCTATCCCCTCGCGCAGGCTGCGCACAAGGGCGGGCCCGCCCGCTTCCTCAGTGGCGATGCGTGCAAGCACCGCTTCGCGCTCGTCGTCCGGGCAGGCGGCCAGCCAGACCCGTCCTGCCGAGCTGCGGGCGAGGTTGATCCTTGTGCCCAGATCCAGCGAGAGCGACATCTGCGTTTCTGCCCGCACCGAATGAATATAGGTCATAGACAGCCCCTCGCGCATCGAAAGCGACACGAGGTTGCCGGGGCCTGCAAAATCCGCCAGCTCCTGCATCAAAGGATGCGCGATCTGCCGGATGGCGAGGCCCGCAAGGCAGGCCAGCCCCAGACCCAGCACCGGCATGCCCAGCCGGTAGCGCCCGTCCCGCGCCACATAGCGAAGGTGGCCCATGACACTCAGCGTATAGGTCAGCCGCGACACCGTTGAGGGGCTGAAGCCCGTGCGTGCGGCAATCTCCTGGTTGCTCAATCCGTCGTCGCGCGGGCCAAAGACCCGCAGAACTTCCATTCCGCGCCAGAGCGCTGCAACAAACTGCCGGTCGCCGTCCAGCGGCGCCCTGCCGTCTCCGGCCTCCGCAATCTGCGGAAGTTCGCTGCGTTTCTTCATATGCTTAAACTTTCTGTCTCCGTCCCTGGGCGTGTTCTAATCCGCGCAGCGGGCCAGGGGAAGCGGCTCCGGCCCGGCGCGGATCAGAGAAGGCGCGTCTCAGCCGTGCCCGAGGACGTGCTCCAGATCGGCGATCAGATCCGCGGGGTTCTCGAGGCCCACAGAGAAGCGGAAGACGCCTTCTCCGGCGGCGTCACGATAGGCCGCTTCGCTGGCCGCGCTCAGGCGGAAGGAGGACCGCAGGATATCTTCGGTGCCGATGTGGAACATCAGGCTTTTGGTTTTGCCCAGCGAGACCGCATAGGAAATGGTGCGGAATTCCTCAAACATGCGCTGCGCAGTGGCGGCGCTGTCTTTGTGCAGCGAAAAACTCAGCAGGCCCGAGAAATTCTGCATCTGGCGCTGCGCCAGGTCCGCCTGCGGGGCCCCGGCAAGCCCCGGCCAGAGAACCGAGCGCACGGCGCTGTGGTTTTGCAGAAATTCCGCCAGAATGCGGGCATTGGCCTCATGCTTTTCCATTCGAAGCGGCAGGGTTTCAAGCCCGCGCAGGATCAGCCAGGCCGAAAGCGGCGCCAGCGGCGCGCCCATATGGACCAGCACACCCGCGCGCAAAGCCGCCAGATGCGCGGGTTCTTTCACGATGACCGCTCCGCCAAGCGCATCGCCATGGCCGCAGATATATTTCGTCAGCGAATGCACCACAAAATCCGCCCCGAGCTTCAGCGGCTGGGTGGCGATCGGGGTGGCGATGGTGCTGTCCACGGACAGCTCGGCCCCGATGTCATGGGCGAGCGTGGCCATGGCGGCGATATCGGTGAGTTTCAGGATCGGGTTGGCGGGAGTTTCAATATGGATCAGCCGGGTCTGACCGGGGCGCAGAACGGCGGCAACGGCGGCCGGGTCTGAGGTGTCAGTAAAGCTCACCTCAATGCCCTGGCGCGGCAGCCAGTCATTGACGAGTTCCGCCACGCCTGCGTAGCAGACGTCTGACAGCACCAGGTGATCGCCCGCCTTCAGCCGCGCCGCGAAAAGCCCCGCCACAGCCCCCATGCCCGAGGCATAGCAGACCGCGCCTTCACCGCCCTCCAGCAGGGTCAGGCGCTCTTCCAGCAGCGAGACGGTGGGATTGCCCCAGCGGGTGTAGAAGGGCGGGGCTTTGCTCGCCATGTCATTGGCGGAAAAGCCGATGGCAGAGGGGTCTGCGAAAAAGCTGGTCGCGGTCACGGGGGAGGGCGAGACCGGCGCTGCGGCGCTGCGGGCTTCTTCGGCCCCATGGAGTGCGAGTGTCGAGAAAGGGTCAGTCGGCGTCGTCATTTTTATCATCCCTGCGGCATCCTTTCGCGGATGCAGCGGGCATGGTGCAAAGCCGGCAGCGCCTTGTCAAAGCCTCAAAGGAAGATTTCGCCCGGCTCCAGTGCACGGGAAATCCAGTTCTCCAGAGCCTGCGGCTGACAGGGCACCTCTTCTGCCAGATCACCGGCGTAGTCGCGCCAGAGACCGATGTGGCGCGGGTTGACCGGAGCGAGGGTGGGTATGCCGCGCAGGAGTGCCGCCTCCAGCACCTGACGCAGGCCGCCGCCCTCCGCCTCGGATTTGCCGAAGCGGTTGAGGATCAGCAGATCCGGCCCCTCGTCCAGCGCCTGCAACAGACCGCCCGCAAGTTCTGCCAGCGCGCCGCCATCAAGGCGGCAGCCCCGCGACTGAGTGCCAAGGTTCTGGGTGATGGCATGGACCTCTCCGGTCTGCAGATTGCGCACCGTCAGATCGCGGCAGTCGCAATCCCCCTCGCGGACGGGGGACTGCAAAAGGCCCGCGACCCGCAGACCCGGATGGCATTCCAGCACCGCCGCGATCATCGGATCGGGGGCGGCGCCGTCATCAAAGAGAAGGGCGGCCAGGAGCGGGCGGGTCATTTCAGTGATGCGCCTCAAATCCGGCCTCGGCCGCGCGTTTGACGCGGCAGTCTTCGCAAAGCGTCAGCATCGAGATGCCGGTATTGCCGCGCGCGCCGGTGAACATCCAGTGCCCCTCAAGCTTTGCCATGATCCGCTCAATGCCTGAGCGGGTGCCAAAGCCCTTGCCGCAGCCGGTGCAGCAGAAGGGCTCTTCCTCGTGAAGCACGCGTTTGGGCTGATCCCAGGCGGTGAAATCGGCCTGCGGGGTCAACGTGATGGCCTTCTCCGGGCAGGTGGCTTCGCAGATGCCGCATTGCAGGCAGGCGCTCTCCGTGAAGCGCAGCATCGGAGTTTCGGGGTTGTCGATCAGCGCACCGGCCGGGCAGGCCCCGGCGCAGGCCATGCAGAGCGTGCAGGCCGAAGTATCCAGCACCACCGCGCCAAAGGGCGCGCCCTTGGCAAGCGGCACCAGGCTCCGGCTTGCGGGGGCCAGACGGTTGAGTTCGGTCAGCGCGGTGGTCATCAGGCCGCGCTTGTCTGAGGGCGGCAGGAAGCGCGAGGCGGCAGGACGCGCGCTGCCGCGCGGCTGGCGCAGGTGGCTCTCCAGCACCTCCGGATCGTCGGTCTGCAAAAGCACCAGCCGCTCAGCGCCATAGCCCATCGGCCCGGTCAGATCACCGATCAGCCGCAGCGTCGCCTGCAGCCCGTCGAGCGGATGTCCGGGACGCTCCGGGGCCAAGAGCACCACGTCAGCCCCCCAGGCCAGGGTCGCGGCGAGGGTGTCGGGCCCAAGACGGGTCAGCTCATTGACCTCAAAGGGCAGCACGTGGGCCGGAAGACCGCGCCCAAGGCGGGCCGAAAGCTCAATCAGTGCCATGCCGTGTTTGCTGTCAGCAAAAAGGATCACCGGCTGCGCCGTGCCGCCCGCAGTCTCATAGGCGGTCAGCATGGCGCGAAGCTGCTCGGCCAGGGTGCCGACGGGGGGCAGGTCATAGCTGATCGCGCCGCCCGGGCAGGCGGCGACGCATTGCCCGCAGCCCGCGCAGATCATCGGATCGATCGAGACCACATCACCGCCCGGGGTGATCGCCCCGGTGGGGCAAAGATCAACGCAGTTGCTGCAGCCTGAGATGCGGTTGCGCGAATGGGCGCAAAGACCGGGGTTCAGGCTGACAAAGCGCTCTTTGTCAAAGGTTCCGATATGGCCTGCGGCCTTCAGGGCAAGCTCCGCCACCACGCCGGGGCGTGCGGGGTCATCGCGCAGATAGCCCGGGCGCAGATCATGGGCGCTGAAGAGGGGCGCCGCCCCCGTCAGATCAATGACCAGATCGCAGTTTGAGACCGCGCCGTCGCGCCCCTCGCCAAAGCCATAGCCGCTGCGCGGGGCAGGGTGGGCCAGCGAATAGGCGTCGATCACCAGCTTAAAGCCGCCAAGCCAGCCCTCGGCCTTTTTCACCAGGCCCTGAGCCACCGGGAAAGCATCGGTGCTGCGCGGCAGTGCCTCTGCGCCAGGCTGCAGCAGCACGGTCACATCAAGTTGTCCCTGCAGCGCCCGTGCCAGCTCCAGAGCGCGGTCGTCGCGGCCGAGGATCAGCGTCACCCCCTGCGATGTGTAGCTCACCGTGGTGACGGGGGGCAGCTCGATGGCGGCTTTGGCGTGCAGAGCGGCGAGCTTCGGCCCCGCCTCTGCGGCCTCATCAGACCAGAGGGCATGGGCATGCACATCGACAAAGCCGGGGTTCAGATCAATCTCAGAACCCGCCAGCAGATCGCGGAAGAAGCTTTCCTTACGACGGCAGCCGATGACCAGTTCCCGCCCCTCCTGCAGGGCAGCGCCGACCGCATCGCTGACAAGGTTGAGATCTTCACCGCAAAGCTCGGTTGCCACGCCCCCCATGGGCGCAAAACCGGCACGGCTGAGAGCCGCCGCATCAGGCATCAGAGAGCCGAGGCAGTTGCAGGTCAGGCTGCAGGCGGAGTGGCGGGTCATGGCTGTCCTTCTGTCTCAGGGGGGGGTGCACGGGGGCAAGGGTTCTGCTAAATCCTGCAGAAAGTGTTATTTTGTCCGGCAGGCCCTGTGCTGATCTAGGCGATTGTGGCCGGTTTGTCACCCTGTCGGCCCTGTTTTCGGAGACCCTCTATGTCTGACCTGCCGCGCCTGCTGTTGCCGCCCCCTTTCCGGGCCATTGAGGCCCCGGAGGGGGATCTGCTGGCACTGGCGGCGGCGGAGGCCCATGAGGGGGCGGGCACCCTTCTGTGGCGCGAAAGCGGCGGCATCCTTGCGATTGCCGTTGTGATGGAGCCGGGGCCGCCGCTGGTTTCCACCGCGCGTGAGGCTGAACTGGGCTATGTCGCGGCGCTCGCGGCGCTGTGTGAGACCCTGGTGCAGCATGGTCTGCCAGAGCGTCAGGTCCGCGTCGAATTTCCGGACCGGATCCTTTATGACAGCGCCCTCATCGCCGGGGCTCGCTGGCAGGCCGGCCCGCAGGGCGAAGACGGCTTGCCCGAATGGGTGATCTTTGCCGCCGAAATTCTGTCTGAGCGCCCGGGTCTTGAAGAGCCCGGTCTTTACCCCTTCACCACCTCGCTTGAGGAAGAGGAATTCGGCGCGAGTTCGGCGATGATCGAAAGCTTTGCCTCCTGGCTGAAGCTGATCGTGGATCGCTGGCAGCATGACGGCGTGGATGCGCTTCTGCGCCGCCTTCTCGACCGGGTTGAGGGGCATGAAGCGCTGAAGGGGGCTGAGATTGTGGACGGGCGTCTGCAACTGCCGCCGCTGGCCACTGTGCTGAATGAAGAGCGCTGGCGCGATGCAGAGCGCGGGGGGCCGAAGTGGTAAGCCTGCTGCGCACCATCAGGCTTGATGCCTCTGACGGCATTTTGTTCTCGCCCGCCGCCGAGCCGGGGGAATGGGCGGTGCCGGGGGGCTTTTTGTGGCATGGCCGCCCCTTTGAGGGGCTGAGCCGCAAAGAGCGGGTGGCCTTTCGCTCGGCTTTTCTGGGCGTGCAGTCCTTTGGCTTTTCAACGCTGGCCGTGGTCACGCGGGTGAGCTTTTCTGAGCGGGTGGCGGCGGTTGAGGCACTGGCGCAAAGCTTTGTGGCCCATCTCGGCGCGCCGGATCTGCAGACCGCGAGAGGGGCCGCAGAGGAAGAGATTGCCTTCGCCGAAGAGCTCTGCCGCGGCCACGACGAGGGGCGCATCATTGCGCTTCACCGCGAAGAAGATGAGGCGGGTGAGCTTCGTGAGCGGTTCCGCTCGCTGCGCCCGCGTGAGGAGACGGCCTATGGGGCTCCTGGCCTCAGTGGCCACGAGAGGCCGTTTCATTTTGTGCAAAGTGACGAAGACGAACAGGGCGAGGGGATCGATCTTTTCGCCGGCCTTCGTTCGGGAGAGACGTGATGAGAGAGTTCTGGGTTGCCTCGGGCCACCATCTGACGCGCCGCCGCAGCGACGGCTGGCTGGAGGTCACGCCGGAATTGCTGCTGGCCTGGCTGGCGCGGCCGGAACTGGCCCCGCCGGAGGAGGCCTGTGAGGCTGAACGCGCCCTTCATGCTCGGCTCCTGGCTGATCCTCTGGCGAAGGTCACTGCGGCGGAAGTAGCGGCGCTGGCTGATCCGGACGGGCGCGAGAACTGGGAACTGGTGCTGGCGCTGCGCGACACGCTGATCTCAGCCGGTACGGTTGAGGGCGGCTATCTGGCGCTGATCCGGAACCGGGTGCCGACCGCGCCGGTGCTTCTGCAGCAACTGGTGCAGCTGATCCTGCGCAATGCGCTTGATGGCTGTGAAGATGTCCATGTGCTGCGCGCCGCCGAGATGTTCTTCCGCCCGCAATATGGCTGGCTGAAGGACGGCCATCTGCATCTGGTGGATCTGGAACTGCAGCAGGAAATGGAAGCGAAGGTCCATTCCAATCCGCTCGCCGCTCTGATGGAGGGGGGCGTTGAGGGGCTGGACGTTCTGGGCGATCACAATGCCTGGACCTGGTGGAGCCGCTCTGATGCCCATACCATGGTGCAGAATTTCGGCGGCAACCCGGCCTCCCGCATGGGACTGGCAGAGGCGATCCGCGCCTTCATCCGCCATCTGCACCGGGTGGAAGTCACGGTTCTGCCGGTGACCCGCGAAGAAAAAGCCGATCTTGCCTGGTTTGTGGGCCTGACCCGTGAGGGGACGGAGTATGGCAATGCACTCTGGCAGGGAAAGACGCCGGCGGTGCAGCTTGTGGGGCTTTTCACCATTGATTTTGCGCCAGGAAGCCCGCTGCGCGCGGGGCTTGAAAACCGCCCGACCTGGGCGATGCTGGCCACCGGAAAAGAGCTGGTCGTGCAGTTCAAGCCGCAGAACCTGGTTGACGGGCTGCCACTGGTCGCCACCAAAGGAGAGGCCGCATGAGCGCGCATCCCCCCATTCCTGTCGCGGTTATCGCCCGCTCCTGGCCCCCGGCGACGAAATGGGGCGCGCGGGTTTTGCAACCGGCGCTGCTGATGATGCCCGCACCGCCGCTGCCGCCGCGCAGTCTGATGAGCCGCAGCGAGAGCGGGGTTGAGACCTGGTTCATGGGGGTGCATCAGTTGCAGCTGCATCCCGGGGATGCTGCCAATCTGCGGGCCAATCTGGCGATGTCGCCGCCCTCACTCTGGGTCTCGCTGTCGCATGCGGAGGATCCCGAAAAGGCGGAGCTGCATCTGGTCACCGCCGATCCCTTTGAGGGCGAGGCCATGGCCACCGACCCCGGCCTTCGCGTTGAACGTCTGCCGATGCCTGAGGTTTTGATCGCCCATATCGCTGAATTTGCAGCGCTTTTCCCGGAGGAAGAGCGGTTTCTCAAAAAGCGCCGCTCGGGCATTGAAGCGGAAGATCCAAGCCTCAGCGCGCCGCGCATTCTGCCGGGCGGCCATCGCCCCGGCCAGCGCCGGACGGAGGCGGAGGTGGCAAAACTGACCCCGGCGGGTCTGCCGCGCAGCCAGAGGGTGCAGCGATGAGCAGCTTCTTTGAGCGCTGGTCGGCGCGGGCGCGGGAAAACCGCCGCGCAGAGCCTGCACCGGAGACCGGATCCCCGCCAGATTCGCCGCCCGAATCGCTGCCGGAACCCGCGGCAGCACCCGCGCCGGAGGGCGCCGAGCTGGAGCGGCTGCTGGCGGAGCTGCCCCCGCTTGAGACGATCACCGCCTCCACAGATATCCGGCCCTTCCTGCAAAGCTTTGTCCCCAAGGCTTTGAAGAATGCCGCGCTGCGCCGGGCCTGGGCGGCCGATCCTGTCATTTCGACCCATCTTGATGTGGCGCGCGACTATGCCTGGGACTTCAATACCGGCACCGGTCCGGTGGGCTATTCGGCCTCGCTTGGCGAAGACATCGTGCAGAAAAGTCTGGACCTTCTGAAGCGCGCGGAGCCGCCTCAGCCGCCCGAGCCCGAGGCGGAAATTCCCCCGGAAACGCCCGAAGACCTGCCCCCCGAGACGGGTGAGGGACAAAATGTCGCAGAGATACCGGCCCTCAGGCTCTCACTGCGGCATGGTGGCGCGCTTCCTGGTTGAATAAACCTGTAAAGAGTGTAGTTTTTTACGCTGACCGCCAATCGGTTGTCAGTGTACCCAGCGTTTTGCCAGGTAAGAGGTAAGATTTGACCCGTTTCGCTTCCCAGCCCCGGGATGAGACTGATGAAAGCCGGGCAGAGACCTATGAGGTTCTCGCCCTGCTGCTCAGTGCCGCTCCCCCGGCCGATGTGCTTCGGGCGCTGTCCGATCTGACGCCTGATGAGGGGTCCGTGCTGGGTGCTGCCTGGGCCGATCTGGCGAAAGCTGCGGCGGGCACCACCCCTGAGGCGGCGGAGCGCGAGTTTTTCGACCTCTTTATCGGCGTGGGTCGGGGCGAGCTTCTGCCCTATGCCTCCTTCTATATGACCGGCTTTCTCAATGAGCGCCCGCTGGCCGTTCTGCGCGGCGATCTCGCGGCGCTCGGGGTTGCGCGGCGGGCGGGGGATCATGACCCGGAAGACCGGATTGCGCTGCTCTGCGGGGTCATGGCGGCTTTTGCAGTCGGCAGCCTGACGGCGGGAGAGGCGGGTCCGGGTGAGGCCCTCTTCTTTAATCGCCACCTCGCCCCCTGGGCGGGGATGTTCTTTGACGATCTCGAAAAGGCACCGGCGGCAAAATTCTATGCCGCAGTGGGCCGTGTGGGGCGTTTGTTTATGGAAATCGAAGCTCAGGGCTTTGCGCTGGACGCAGATGCCACTGAGGCGGCCTGAGGGGAGTGGAGAGAATGTCAGACAGCAAAAGGACTGGCCCGAAAGTCGGACGGCGCGGCTTTTTCGGCGCCTCACTCGGGCTCGCAGCTATGGGGCTCGCCGGGGGCGGCGCGCTTCCGGCTTTTGGCAAGGAAACCGGCGATGCACGCACCAAGGCGCGCTATCAGCCTGACAGTGAGCATGTGAAGAGCTTCTATCACGTCAATCGCTTCGTCTGGCCGGAGAAGAAGTAAGATGCTGATCAAACGTAAAAATATTCATGCCTCCGGCACCGGCGGCGCGCTGGCGCAAAGCTTCCTCGGCATGGGTCAGCGCAAGCTCGACCGCCGCAGCTTCCTGCGCCGTTCGGGCGTGGCTGTGGGCGGCCTTGCAGCCGTGTCCTCGCTCTCGGGCGGTCTCTTTGAGCGTGCAGAGGCGGCGACGCCCCACGATCACGCGGCCCCGGCAGAGCGGCGCAAGAACATGTGCACCCACTGCTCGGTGGGCTGCTCGGTGATCGCCGAAGTTCAAAACGGCGTCTGGGTCGGTCAGGAGCCGGCTTTTGAAAGCCCGATCAACCGCGGCTCGCATTGCGCCAAGGGCGCATCGTCGCGGGAAGTCGTGCATGGCGACCGCCGTCTGAAATATCCGATGAAGAAAGTCGGCGGTGACTGGGTGCGCATCACCTGGGACCAGGCGCTGGACGAAATCGGCGCGAAGATGCTGGAGATCCGCGAGAAATCGGGCGCAGACTCGGTTTACATGCTGGGCTCGGCGAAATTTACCAACGAGGCCTCTTACCTCTTCCGTAAGTTTGCTGCCTTCTGGGGCACCAACAACGTCGACCACCAGGCCCGGATCTGCCACTCGACCACCGTGGCCGGTGTGGCGAACACCTGGGGCTATGGCGCGCAGACCAACAGCTACAACGACATCCGCAACGCCAAGACCATCATCTTCATGGGGTCGAACGCGGCTGAGGCGCACCCTGTGGCGATGCAGCACATCCTGTCGGGCAAAGAAACCCAGCGGGCGAATGTCTTTGTGCTCGATCCGCGCATGACCCGCACCGCGGCCCATGCCACCGAATTTGTGCGCATCCGTCCGGGTACCGATATCGCGGTGATCTGGGGCATGCTCTGGCACATCTTCCAGAACGGCTGGGAAGACAAAGAGTTCATCCGCAAGCGCGTCTACGGTTTTGATGAGGCGAAAGCCGAAATCATGAAGTGGAACCCGGCGGAAGTGGAGCGCGTGACCGGCCTTAAAGAAGAGGTTGTGAAGCGCGTGGCAGAGACCTTCGCCACGGTGAAGCCTGCGACCTTCATCTGGTGTATGGGCGGTACGCAGCACACCGTTGGCACCGCCAACGTGCGCGCTTACTGCACCCTGCTGCTGGCCACCGGCAACGTCGGTGACATCGGCATGGGCGCCAATATCTTCCGCGGCCACACCAACGTGCAGGGCGCGACGGATATGGGTCTCGATGTGGGCAACCTGCCCTGCTACTACGGCCTCGCTCCGGCGGCCTGGGCGCATTGGTGCCGGGTCTGGGACGTGCCCTTCAGCTATATCGAGAGCCGTTTCGACGAAGTGCCTGCGAAACAGGGCCGCGAAGCGCGGACCCGGGCGCAGAACATGGAAGTCTCAGGGATCCCCTCGACCCGCTGGTTCGACGCCACCATGCTCGATTCCGAGGATGTCGATCAGCAGGACGGCGTGAAGGCGATGATCGTTTTCGGTCACGGCGCCAACACCATCCCGCGGATGAAAGCGGCACAGAACGGCATGAACGCTCTGGATCTGCTGGTCGTTGCCGACCCGCATCCGACCACTTTTGCCGCGCTGCACACCCGCACCGACAACACCTATCTGCTGCCGATCTGCACCAACTTTGAGGTGGCAGGCACCCGGACCGCGTCGAACCGCTCGATCCAATGGGGCGAGAAGGTCGTTGAGCCGATCTTTGAATCCGACAACGACTATGCGGTGATCTACCGTCTGTCGCAGCGTCTCGGCTTTGCGGATGAGATGTTCAAAACTTTCGAAATGGTCGACGGCAAATTCTCGAAAGAGCCGACGGCAGAATCGATCCTGCGCGAGATTAACCGCGGTGGCTGGTCGACCGGCTACACCGGTCAGTCGCCGGAGCGTCTGAAAGCGCATATGCGCAATCAGCATAAGTTTGACATCATCACCCTGCGCGCCCCCAAGGACGACCCGGAGGTCGGTGGTGATTACTACGGTCTGCCCTGGCCCTGCTGGGGCACGCCGGAGATGCGGCACCCGGGCACCCATGTGCTTTACAACACCAATATCCCGGTCGCAGAGGGTGGCGGTGCCTTCCGTCCGCGCTTCGGGCTTGAGCGTGAGGGCGTGTCGCTGCTGGCGGAAGACAGCTGGCCGGTTGGCTCGGACATTGAGGATGGTTACCCGGAATTCACCATGGCCCTGCTGCAGAAGCTGGGCTGGGATTCCGAGCTGACCGCTGAAGAGCGGGCCGTAATTGAAAAGATCGGCAATAACAATCCTGAGGCCATCGCCAAAGTGTCCTGGACCCTCGATCTGTCGGGCGGCATTCAGCGCGTGGCGATCAAGCATGGCTGTGTGCCCTTCGGCAACGGCAAGGCGCGTGTGGTCGCCTGGAACCTGCCCGACCCGGTGCCGGTCCACCGCGAGCCGATCTATACCCCCCGTCCCGATCTGGTGGCGGATTATCCGACCCGCGAAGACGGCCGCCAGCTGCGTATGCCCAACATTGGTCACACCGTTCAGGCCCGCGCGGTTGAGCAGAAGCTCTTTGAACAGTTCCCGACGGTTCTCACCTCGGGCCGCCTCGTTGAATTCGAGGGGGGTGGTGAAGAGACCCGCTCGAACCCCTGGCTTGCAGAGCTGCAGCAGGACATGTTCTGCGAAGTGAACACCCAGGATGCGGCGGCCAAGGGCATCAAAGACGGCTCCTGGATCTGGGTCTACGGCCCGGAGGACAACGCGAAAGTCCGCGTGAAAGCGCTGGTAACCGACCGTGTGGCACCGGGCGTGGCCTTCATGCCCTTCCACTTTGCGGGCTGGTTCATGGGCGAAGATCAGCGCGGCAAATATCCTCAGGGCACCGATCCGATCGTGCTGGGGGAATCCGTCAACGCCGTGACCACCTATGGTTACGATCCGGTGACGGGCATGCACGAAGGCAAGGCGACGCTTTGCCGGATCGAAGCGGCAGCATAAGGGGCGCGACATGGCACGTATGAAATTTCTCTGCGACGCGGACCGCTGCATCGAGTGCAACGCCTGCGTCACCGCCTGCAAAAACGAGCATGAAGTGCCGTGGGGCATCAACCGCCGCCGCGTGGTGACCATCAATGATGGTCTGCCGGGTGAGCGTTCGGTCTCGATGGCCTGCATGCACTGCACCGATGCGCCCTGCGCGCAGGTCTGCCCGGTGAACTGCTTCTACACCACCAACGACGGTGTGGTTCTGCACAACAAAGACACCTGCATCGGCTGCGGCTACTGCTTCTATGCCTGCCCCTTCGGTGCGCCGCAGTATCCGCAGGCCTCGAACTTCGGTTCGCGCGGCAAGATGGACAAATGCACCTATTGCTCGGGCGGCCCGGAAGAAGATCTCTCGATCGCCGAATATGAGAAATACGGCGCGAACCGTCTGGCCGAGGGCAAACTGCCGCTCTGCGCCGAGATGTGCTCGACCAAATCTCTGCTGGCAGGCGACGGCGATATCATCGCCGAGATCTACCGTGAGCGCGTGGTGACCCGTGGCTATGGCTCGGGCGCCTGGGGCTGGAAAACCGCCTATGGCGAAACCGTCAACGTATCGGCTTGAGGGGGGCAAGGGATGACGCTTCGTTTTAAACTTGCAGCCCTGGTCCTTGGTGCGACTCTCGGGTTTTCCGCGCCGGTTATGGCGCAACAGCCGGTGAACCCCACCGCGTCTTCGGTGCAGGAGCAACAGCTTCTTGACGCCCTGAAGCCGGGTGAGACCATCTCGGGCCGGATCTCGATCCCCGATGACAATGCGGCGGATCTGCAAAAGCCGTCCAACAAAGACTGGATGGGCTTTAACCTGAAGGTTTCGGACCGGGTGATGGGCGTGGCGCTGGTCGGCACGCTGCTGGCGCTGCTGGTCTTCTTCGTGGTCAAAGGCCGTCTGAAGATTGAGGCAGGCCGTGCCGGCCGCACCATCACGCGCTTCAACGTGTTTGAGCGCACCGTGCACTGGACCATGGCGATCAGCTTCATCGCTCTGGCCCTCTCGGGCATCAATGTGGCCGTGGGGCGCTATATCGTGCTGCCCTGGCTTGGCTATGAGGCCTTTGGCTCGCTCACCTATCTGGGCAAGCTGGCGCACCATTACCTCGCCTGGCCCTTCATGGTCTGTGTGGTCATCACCTTCCTGATGTGGGTCCGCCACAACATCCCCAACAAGCTGGACCTGCGCTGGCTGAAAGAGGGTGGCGGCCTGCTCGTTAAGGGCAAGCACCCGCCGGCAAAGAAATTCAACGCCGGTCAGAAGATCGTCTTCTGGGGTGTGGTCGTGGGCGGCAGCCTGGTGGCGGCTTCGGGTCTGCTGCTGATGTTCCCCTATTTCCTGGACAGCGCGACTGACTGGCAGCTGGCACAGATTGCCCATGCTCTGATTGCTTCGGGCATGATGGCGATGATCCTTGGTCATATCTACATCGGCACCGTGGGCACCGAAGGGGCGCTTGACGCCATGACCACCGGTCAGGTCGATGTGAACTGGGCTGAGCAGCACCACTCGCTCTGGCTTGAGGAAGAGCTTGCCAAAGGTGCCGTGCAGCGCCGTGGCCCCGGTGGTGAGGTGACCCCGGCAGAATGAGCGATCCCATGGACCTCAACCGGCGGCGCGCAGCTTTGCGCGCCGTTTTGGCTTCTGTAAGGCTCCCGGATGGCCGCAGCCTTGCTGACAGTAGCCGCCTTGGCGCAATGACCGAACCCGCGCCGGGCCGGGTAAGTTTTTCGATCCGTGTCACAGCAGAAGAGGCCGAAGCCTTTGAGCCGGTCCGGCTTGCGGCGGAAAAAGCGGCTGAGCGTCTTCCGGGGGTGCAAAAGGCTCTCGTCATGCTGACCGCTGAGCGGACTGAGGCTCCGAAGCCTGCCGCTGCGCCGCCGCAACTGAAGCCCGCCAAAGCCCCTGCAAAGGTGCTTGAAGGCGTGAAAGCCGTGATCGCCGTGGCCTCCGGCAAGGGCGGTGTGGGCAAAAGCACGACGACCATCTCGCTGGCTCTGGCGCTGCGCCATCTGGGGCTGAAGGTAGGCGTGCTCGATGCTGATATCTATGGCCCATCGGTGCCGACCCTGCTCGGTCTGACGGCAAAGCCGCAGCTGGCGGCGGACGGGCGCCGCCTGAGGCCGCTGGAGGCCTGGGGCCTTCAGGCGCTTTCGGTGGGCAATCTGGTCGATCCCGATACGGCGATGATCTGGCGCGGGCCGATGATTCAATCGGCCATCACACAGCTGATCGCAGAGGTCGACTGGGGGCGGCTTGATGTGCTGCTGATCGACATGCCGCCCGGGACCGGGGATGCGCAGCTGGCCGTGGTGCAGCAAAGTCCGCTCACGGGCGCGGTGATCGTCTCAACGCCCCAGGATCTGGCGCTGATCGATGCGCGGCGCGGCATTGCGATGTTCCGCAAGCTTGAGGTGCCGGTGCTCGGTGTCATCGAAAATATGTCGCAGTTCATCTGCCCGGACTGCGGCGGACGGCATGAGATCTTCGGCCACGGCGGCGCGCGGGAAGAGGCCCGCCGCATCGGTGTGCCCTTCCTGGGTGAGGTTCCTCTGACCATGGCGCTGCGCCGTGGGGCGGATCTGGGGCGACCAATTGTCGCAACTGAGCCGGAAAGCCAGGTCGGTCAATCACTTATCGCGATCGCCGGGGAACTGCGGCTTGCGCTCAGGGACAAAGGCCTTATCTGAGGGCCTTCAGTTTACCCCGGAGAGAAGACGTGAAGGCAATCGTTTTTGGCGCAATCGCCGCCGCCGTTCTGGCGGGCGCGACCTGGCAGATCAGTCAGGCGTTTCAGATCCCCGCGCATGAGGCCCATGCGACGGAAGGCGCCCGCGTCACGCCGCCCGCAAAGTAAGGCTTAAGGGCCAAAGCCCTGCCAGGGCAGGAAGCGCACCGGATCACCGGGGCGGATGTCGCAGAAGGCATCGGGCAGCTCAATCAGCCCCTCCGCCCATGAGAGCCCCGAAACCCGGCCGGAGCCTTCCGAGACGAAGGCTTCCGCCACCCCCTCCTCAGTCAGCCGCGCACGCAGATACTCGCGCCGACCGGCCTGTTTCACGCGGGCAAAGCCTGCCGGGACCAGGAAGCCCTGCGGTCTGCGCCAGCCCGCACCCGCCCGCTGATAAAGGGCGGGCACCGCGAAGATCAGCGCGGTGACAAGGGCTGCGACCGGGTTTCCCGGAAGTCCAAAGACCGGCATGCCCTGCCAATGCGCCAGCGCCAGCGGACGTCCCGGTTTGACCGCCACGCGCCAGACCTGAAGGTCCGCTTCCTCGCGCAGCAGGGCGGCGGTGTGATCCTCATCCCCCTGAGAGGCACCGCCTGAGGTCAGCACTGCATCGCAACGCTCTGTGGCCGCCGTCAGGGCCGCGCGGATCGCGGCGCGGTCGTCGCCGACAATGCCAAGATCGACGGCTTCAAACCCCAGCCGCTGCAGTTCCGCCAAAAGCATCGGGCGGTTGGCATCGGGGGTTTGCAGCGGGAAATCTGCCGCCAGATCGTGGGCAATGATCTCTGAGCCCGTCGAGAGCACCCCGACCCGCAGGCGCGGGCGCACCATCACATGGGCAATCCCAAGGGCTGCGGCGAGGCCAAGGTCGGGCGCGCGCAGCACCGATCCGGCTTTCAAAGCCAGATCGCCGGCGGACATATCCTCACCGGCGCGGCGGCAGTTGGCGCCCTTTTTACGCTGCGGTTTGCTGACGCTCAGACCCGCCTCCGTCAGGGTGACATGCTCCTGCAGCACCACGGTATCGACGCCTTTGGGCAGATGCGCCCCGGTCAGTATGCGCAGCAGATGGCCGGGGGGCACCTCGCCGGGGTAGGGCTCACCCGCCGCCGCGCGGCCCTCTGCCAGCGGCAAGGGGCCTTTGGAAAAATCCACCGTCTCAAAGGCATAGCCATAGCCGTCGACGGCGGAATTGGCCGCAGGGGGATGGCTGCGCCGCGCTATGGCATCTTCCGCCAGAACCCGGCCAGGGGCTTCGCTCAGCGGCAGCCGCTCAGCGCCCTCAATAGGGCGGATCGCGGATTTCAGCGCTTCAAAGACCTCATCAACCGGGGTCCAGCGCACCCCTTCGGGCATCGACGAGCCGCGCTTTTTCAGATCCGTGAGGCCGGTCCGGCGCTCAATATAATCGGCGATCCCTTTGATATCATTGGGATCAAGAACCGGAAGCCCCGTGCCGCCATCCCCCTGATCTGAGGCCAGAAGCTCAATCGTGGGGTGATCGGGGGCCAGCAGATCCGCACCATTAGCCGCCCGCCAGATTTCGAGCTTCGGATGCGGGGCAAGCTTATAGCCCTCAACCAGAACCAGATCGACCCGCGACATCACCTGCAGATGATCGCTGAGTTCCGGCGGGGTGTCCCCGCGCAGCTCGTGCATCAATGCCCAGCGGCTGGAGGAGGCCAGCACCACCTCCACCGCGCCCGCCTCGCGGTGGCGGTGGCTGTCACGGCCCGGCTGGTCCACATCGGTGGCGTGATGGGCGTGTTTGACGGTCGAGACGCGGTAGCCACGGGCGGTGAACTCCGCGACCAGCTTCTCGGTCAGCGTTGTTTTCCCGGCGTTTTTGCGCCCCGTAATCCCGAATACCCGCATGACCGCCCTCTCAGAGTTCTGTGCGTCCTTTGTGCCAGATCGCGCGGGCCTCGGCCAGATCTTCGGGCGTATTGACGTTGAAGAAGGGGTGCGGCGGGCCGGTGTCGAACTCGGCAAGCGCGGTGCCGTGGCGGTCGGTCCAGAGGACGATTTTTGAAAGCCCCCCTTCGATCGCGGCGCGCAGATCATAGCGCAGCGCCACCGGCCAGAGGCCAAAGACCGGCTGGCGGATCACCCGCCCCTCTTCCCGGGTGGCCGCAAGGGCGATGGGGCGGTCCGGGCGCAGCGCGTCGCGCAGCCGGGGCCCGAGATCGCGGGGCAGGAAGGGGGTATCGGCGGCGGCGGTCAGGATGTGGCTTTGCCCCAATTCGGCCGCGCGCTCCATTCCCGCCAGAACGCCCGCCAGCGGGCCGGGGAAGCCGTCGATGCCATCGGGGATGACCGGCAGGCCAAACCCCGCAAACCGTGCCGCATCGCCATTGGCGTTCAGCACCAGTCCCGCGCATTGCGGAGCCATACGGGCGATCACTTCGCCCAAAAGGCTCTGTCCGCCCAGATCCAGCAGCCCTTTGTCTCCGCCGCCCATCCGCCGCGCAAGGCCCCCTGCCAGGATCACACCAAGCGGCTTACTCATCCTGCGCCCCCTTCCTGCGGCTGCGGCTCTCTTCAGCGCTGACGGAAGAGAGATCAGCATCACGGATCAGCCGCTCTTCGCCGGACAGGCAGACAAAGCGCTGCCCGCGCAGCCGCCCGATCAGCGTCATCCCAAGGCTTTGCGCAAGGCTGGCCCCCCAGGCGGTAAAGCCTGAGCGGGAGGCCAGCACCGGGATACCCATATGGGCGCATTTGATCACCATCTCAGAGGTCAGCCGCCCGGTGGTATAAAGGATTTTATCCGCCCCGCTGACCCCTTCGCGGTACATCCAGCCCGCGACTTTATCGACGGCATTGTGGCGGCCGACATCCTCCATATAGACCAGCGGATGATCCTTCTGGCAGAGCACCGTGCCGTGGATCGCGCCCGCCTCCAGATAAAGGCTCGGCATGCGGTTGATCTGATGGGAGAGCGCATAGAGCCAGGAGGTGCGCAGCTCTGCGGGCGGCATCTTCAACCCCTCCAGCCCCTCCATCATATCGCCGAAGACCGTCCCCATGGCGCAGCCGGAGGTGCGGGTGCGGCGCTTGAGCTTTTCCTCAAAGTCCGTGGCTTCGCGGGTGCGGACGACCACGGCTTCTGAGAAGTCATCGTAATCGACGCCCGTGACCTCAACCCCCTCGGGCAGCATCCCCTGGTTGCGCAGAAAGCCAAGTGCCAGATATTCGGGGTAATCCCCGATGGTCATGGCGGTGACGATCTCACGCGAGTTCAGCCAGATTGAGAGCGGGCGTTCTTCGACCACCCGGATTTCGACCTCTGCTCCGGTCTGATCAAAGCCTTTGATCGGGCGGGCCAGGTCTTCGCGGCTGAGGTCGGGGGCAATCAGCGGGGCTTTCATGGGATTATACACCGGCGCGGGCTTCAAAGGCGGCACGCGGATCGGCGAGGCCAGCGGCCTCTATCGCCCAGATCAGGATGCGGGCTTTCAGCGGCCCGAGCCAGTCGCCCGGCCAGACGCCCCGGGCCTGAAGATCAACTTCTGAGCCCGGATAGCCATAGGTGGCGCGGGTGGCCGGACCATCGCTGCAACGGCTGCAATAGATCACCGGACGGGTGGAGGTGTCGATATGGGCCATCAGATCGGCGGGAAGATGGCCCGAGCCAAAGCCCGCCAGAACCACCGCCGAGAATTCCGGCGCGCTGAGGGCATGGCGCAGCAGCGCGGCGCTCTGGCCGATGCCGAAGCTGAGGATTGCCACGTCATGATCGAAGCTTTGCGGCGCAGGCAGGGGATCGCTGGGGGCAGCCGGGCGGAACCAGACCGGCGCGCCTTCGATCACCCGGCCCAGTGGTCCGGTGGTGCCGCTGGAGAAGGTGTCGGTCGACAGGCTGTCGGTTTTGCGCAGACGTTTGGCCGAGTGGATGACTTCATTCATCACCACCATCACGCCGCGCCCGCGGGCGCTTTCAGCCTGAGCCACGCGCAAAGCAGCAGCCAAGTTTGCCGGGCCGTCCGGGCCCGCACCGTCCGCCGCCCGCATCGCCCCGGTCACAATCAAGGGGCAGTCATGCGCCCAGAAAAGATCGAGAAACCAGGCCGTTTCCTCCATGGAATCCGTGCCCTGGGTCAGGATCACCGCCCGCGCGCCCTGACTGGCCGCGCGGTTGGCCCAGTCGAGCACCCGCCCCATATCGCGCAGCGAGATCGAGGCGGAGGCCACCTGCAGCACGCTTTCGCTTTGCACGCTCAGCGCCGGGTCCAGCCCCGGCACAGCAGCCAGCAGATCCGCAGCGGTCAGCTTTGGCGTGACCCCGCCTTCCCCCGCAGCCCTGGTCATTGCGATGGTGCCGCCAAGGGTTCCGATGAAAATATCTGCCATATCCGCCTGCCTGATCTTCGGGCGCACAGACTACTGCCCGTGGCGCGGGGTGTCGAGGGTGGGCCCGGTGCCCGGCCCGGCGGATCGGGCGGCAGGGTGCTGCGGCAAGGGTGGTGATTGACAGAGCCCGTTGCGGGGCAGAGGCTTCACATTTTCAACTGCCCGGATCCCGTGATGCTGCGCCTTGTTCTGCCCCTCCTGATGACCCTGACGGCCACGCCTGCTGCGGCAGATGTGGTGGTCTTTGCCGCGGCCTCTCTGAAGACGGCGCTGGATGAGGTGGCGCAGCAGTTCCAGGCCGCTACCGGAGAGACCGTGGTCATCAGTTATGCCGGCTCCAACACCCTGGCGCGGCAGATCCTTGAGGGGGCTCCGGCGGATCTTTACGTTTCGGCGGCGGAAAACTGGATGGATCTGCTGGAAGAACAGGCGGGTGTGGCCGCGCGCAGGGATCTCCTGGGCAATCGTCTGGTCCTGGTTGCTCCGGCAGGGGCGCCCGGTATGGCAGACGGTAGGGCGGGCGGAGAGATCGGGCCGGAGTTTCCTTTGATGGAACGGCTTGGCGGGGCGCGGCTTTCGATGGCCCTGGTTGAGGCTGTGCCTGCCGGGCAATATGGTCGTGCCGCGCTGGAAAGTCTTGGGTTCTGGGAGCATGTGAAAGACCAGGTGGCGCAGTCAGACAATGTCCGCGCTGCGCTTACTCTGGTCGCCCGCGCAGAACTGCCGCTCGGGATCGTCTATGAGACCGATGCGCGGGCAGAGCCGGGGGTTCAGACGCTTGGGTTTTTCGCCGAAGCGCTGCATCCGCCGATCCGCTATCCGGTGGCGCTTCTGAGCGCGGAGAAGCCCTCGGCACGCACCTTTTATGACCACCTCAGCGCTGAGGCGGCGGCGGGGATTTTTCAAAACCACGGCTTTCAGCTGCTGCCCGCTGAGGCGGACTGAGGGGCGGGGTTTGCGTAACATTGACGCAGTCCGATATCTCTCACATACTCCTGCGGAATTGAATTCTCGGGGAGCGAGCGATGTTTATGAATTCGGCGAAGGCCTTGTTCGGTGCTGCGATGCTGGTGGCAGGCCTGACGCAGGGGGCTGCGGCTCAGGATATGCAGTTCTTCCGCATCGGCACCGGTGGCACGGCGGGGACCTATTATCCGATCGGCGGTCTGATCGCCAATGCGATCTCGAACCCGCCCGGCTCGCGCGCCTGCGACGCGGGCGGCTCCTGCGGCGTGCCGGGGCTGATCGCCACGGCCGTGGCCTCGAACGGCTCGGTGGGCAACGTGAACTCCATCGCCGGCGGCGCGCTGGAAGCGGGCTTCAGCCAGTCGGACGTGGCCTATTGGGCGCAGACCGGCACCGGTCTTTGGGAAGGCAAACCCGCCGTTGAGAAACTGCGCCTGATCGCCAACCTTTACCCGGAATCGATCCACCTGGTGGCGCGCAAAGATGCGGGCATCAACGGGGTTGCGGATCTGAAGGGCAAGAAAGTCTCGCTCGATGAGCCGGGCTCGGGCACGCTTGTGGACGCGAAAATCATCCTTGAGGCATTCGGCATGACCGAGGCGGATGTGACGGCGGAATACCTCAAGCCCGATCAGGCGGCTGATCGGATGCGCGACGGCGCGATGGATGCTTTCTTCTTCGTGGGCGGCTTCCCGGCCGGCGCGATTGCAGAGCTTGCCTCGCAGCATGACATCACTCTGGTGCCGATCACCGGCCCGGAGGTCGATAAACTGCGCGAGACCTATACCTTCTTTGCGACCGATACCGTTCCGGGCGGCACCTATAAGGGCCAGGACGGCGATGTGGCGACCATTTCGGTCGGCGCACAGCTGGTGACCAGCGCGGATGTCAGCGAAGAGCTGGTCTATGGGATCACCCAGGCGCTCTACAACGAGACCACCCAGAAACTCTTTGCCGCCGGCCACGCCAAAGGCAAACAGATCACCCTCGATAACGCCACCCAGGGCGCGGGCATCCCGTTCCACCCGGGTGCGGAGAAGTTCTACAAAGAAGCCGGCAAGCTTCAGTAAGCTGCCCGACAGCTGACCGGAGAGCGCGGCAGGGTTTCCCCTGCCGCGCTTTATCCCTTAAGACCAGATCAAGAGGCAGGCCATGAGTGAGAGCACCCGCGTTCTGACGGACGAGGAAATCCGCAGGCTCGAAGAAGAATTCGATCCGGAATCGCGGTTCCGAACGGTCACAAAGCCGGTTCTGATCCTCAGCGGCGTGCTGTTGCTTCTGCTGTCGCTTTATCATTTTTATACGGCAGGATTCGGTATTCCCCGCGCCACGACCCATCGCGGCGTGCATATGGGGATCTCGCTCTTCGTGGTGTTCCTCAGTTTCGCGGCTCTGGCGCGCAACCGTCACCACACCGATGAACCCGGAGTGCTTGGCATTCCCTTTTACGACTGGGCGCTGGCCATCGCGGGTCTTGTGACCTCGCTTTACGTGCCGTGGATTTACGACCAGCTTGCCTTCCGCATCGGCAACCCCTCGACGCTCGATATCGTCATGGGAACCATTCTGCTGATCACGCTGCTGGAGTCGGTGCGCCGCTCCATGGGCTGGCCGCTGCCGCTCATTGCCTGTCTCTTCATAGCCTATGCCTATTTCGGCCGCTCCATGCCGGGGATTCTGGTGCATCCGGGCGCGGACTGGGGCAATATCATCAACCACCTCTACCTCTCGTCGCAGGGCATCTATGGCACCGCGCTCGGGGTGATTGCGACTTATGTGTTCCACTTCGTGCTCTTTGGCGTCATGGCGCAGAAGATCGGTCTGGGGCAGCTCTTCATTGATCTCGCGACCGCGCTGACCGGGCGCTTTGCGGGTGGTCCGGCGAAGGTCTCGGTGATCTCATCGGCGATGCTGGGCACGATTTCGGGCTCGTCCATCGCCAATACGGTGACGACCGGCGCACTGACCATTCCGGCGATGATCCGCATCGGTTTTAAAAAGCACTTTGCGGCCGCCGTTGAGGCCGCCTCTTCGACCGGCGGGCAGATCACGCCGCCGGTCATGGGGGCGGTCGCCTTCCTGATGGTGGAATACTTGGGCATCCCCCTGCGCACCATTCTGATCGCGGCCATTGTCCCGGCCTTCATGCATTTCTTCGGCGTCCTGGTGCAGGTTCACCTGGAAGCCAAGCGCCTTGGCATCCGCGGTCTGCGGGAAGAAGAGCTCCCCAAGGCCTGGAAGGTGTTGCGTGAGGGCTGGATGTCGGTCTTCCCGCTGATCCTTCTGGTCTGGATGCTGATGTCGGGCCGCACGCCCTTCCTGTCGGCGTTCTGGGCGATTACGGCCTGTATCGTTGTCTTCATCATCCAGCGCGTTCAGGCGGCCGGTGGCGTGAAGGGGCTGCGCGATGCGGCGGAAGGTGTGGTGGAGGGCTTCATCTCCGGTGCGCGGCAATCGCTTTCGGTCACCGCCGCTTCGGCGCTGGTGGGTGTGGTGATCGGGGTCGTCACTCTGACCGGCGTGGGCTTCAAGATCGCCTTCATGGTGACCTCGGTGGCGCAGGGCTGGGCGATGTCGGTTCACAGCGCCCTCGGTGTTCTGCCCTTTGAGATCTTCACCATCGGCACCCTGTCGCTCCTCTTCACGCTGATGCTGACGGCCGTGGTCTGCGTGCTGATGGGCTGCGGCGTACCGACGACGGCGAATTATATCATCATGATCGCCGTTGCCGCCCCGGTTCTGGGGATGATGAATGTGGAACCCATCGTGGCCCACTTCTTCGTCTTCTACTTCGGGGTGCTGGCGGATGTGACGCCGCCGGTCGCGCTTGCGGCCTATGCGGCGGCGGGCATTGCCGGGGCCAATGGCTTCCAGGCCGGGAATACCGCGTTCCGGCTGTCGATGGGTAAGGCCATGGTGCCCTTCGTCTTTGTCTTTTCGCCCTCGCTGCTGATCGTGACTGAGGCCTTTACGATCCAGGACTTCCTGCTCGCCTTCCTCGGCGCGACGCTTGGCATCCTGTCGCTTTCGGCGGCGATCACCAACTGGCTGATGGCGCCCCTGTGGAAGATTGAGCGGGTGGCGCTGGTGATCGGGGCTCTGCTGCTGATCGCGCCGGAGTTGACCTCCTCGCTTTGCGGGGCGGCAATCCTGCTGGCGGTGACGATCCGGCAATGGCCGCTGCGCGATCGCGGCAACCCGGCCCCTGCTGAGTAAAGAAAAAGGGCGGCCCCGGGGCCGCCCTTTTTTCATGCCGGTGTAAAGCCCGCGCGTTCCAGCGCCTGTCGGGTTTCCGGCAGAGCGAGTGTCTCGCGGAAGGCTTTGACGGCAGGGCGCTCCATCCGGCTGCGCACGAGGGCGAAATCATAATGCTCAGGCGCAAGTGGCAGAAAGCCAAGTCCTGCGTCCTGCGCTACGGGGGCGATGGTCACGCCCCAGTCTGCCCGCTCCTGCACCACCGCTGCTGCCACGGCGGTGTGAGAGCGCGGCTGGTTCAGCCAGCCCTGCGGCTTCGCGCCTTTCAGAAGCTGATCGATCAGAATGCGGGTGCCCGCGCCCTGATTGCGGCTGACCATCAGGCAGTCCGGATCGGCCAGCGCCCGCGCCAGCGCGGCCTGCGGGTCATCCCCCGCAAAGCGCGGATCGCCCTTGCGAAAGACCAGCCCCTGCATCCGCTGCCAGCCCGGCAGCAGTTCCAGCGTCTCGGTCAGGAAGGGGGTGTTGAAGCTGCCGCTTGCGGGGTCGAGAAGGTGGATCGGTGCGAGATCGCATTCGCCGCGCAAAGCCGCCTGCAGCCCGCCAAGGCTGCCGATCGCCAGACTGCGGATCTGCAGCCCTGCGCCCGCAAGTGGCCCCAGCACCAGATCAAGGCCGGTGCAATGGCTGCCCGCGATCACCAGATCGGGCATCCTGAGCGCGGGCGTAAAAAGCTGCACCTGCACCTTCGAGCCTTCGGGCAGATGATCCTCCAGCGCGCCGATCTGCACAAAGCCATCGGCCTGGGCGAATGAGGTCACCGCCCCTGAGCCTTTGCCGGTGGCAAAGGCAACCCGCCCCTCCGGCCCCTCGCTCAGCGCGACCATGGCAAATTCGGTGCGCCCCGTCTCAGAGGGCAGGCGCAGGGGCAGGGTGGCCGTCACCTCATGCACGCCCCGCGCAGGCAGGCCCGCCATGCGGCGCAGGACCGGGGCAACAATGTCGTGGAAGGTGAACATGGCCGAAGTGGGAAAGCCCGGAAGAACCACCACGGGCTTGCCGTTACAAACCGCCAGACACAGGGGCTTTCCCGGCTTCAGCGCCACGCCATGGACCACAATGCCCGGTGCGCCAAGCCCTGCAACCAGGCGGTGGGTCAGATCGCCCGCGCCCTTTGAGGTCCCGCCCGAGAGGATCAGCATATCCGCACCCTGCAGCGCCGCGCGCATCGCCGCTTCCAGCGGTGCGGCCTGATCGGGGAAGGCCCCGAGGAAGCGGGCCTCTGCCCCGTTTTCCGCGCAGGCGGCGGCGATCATCGGGCCATTGGCATCATGGATCTGCGCGGGGGCCAGTGCCTGACCGGGGGCAACCAGTTCATCCCCGGTCGACAGCACCGCCACTCTGGGGCGTGCAAAGACCGGCACTTCGCCGATGCCTGCGGCGGCAATCATGCCGATTTCCCGCGCGCCGATCAGTGTCGCGCGGCGCAACAGAACTTCCCCTCGCGCCAGATCACTGCCGGCGCGGCCGATGAACTGCCCGGGCAGGGCGGCGCGGCGGACTTCGATGCGGCCATCGGGCAGCGGGTCGGTATGCTCCACCATAACAACCGCATCGGCCCCGCGCGGCAGCGGGCCGCCGGTGGCAATCAGGCTCGCCTCTCCGGGGCCGATACTGAGCCGCGGGGCGGTGCCGCAGGCGATCTCTTCGCCGGTCAGCCGCAGAATGACGGGGTTCGCGGCAGAGGCCCCTGTCAGATCGGCGGCCCGCAGCGCAAAGCCGTCCACGCCGGAGCGGTCAAAGGGCGGCACGTCGGCAGGCGCGCTGAGATCGCGGGCCAGCACCCGGCCTGCGCTTTCCGCAAGCGGCAGCAGCTCCTGCCGCGGGCTGAGAGCCCCAAGCGCCGCATCGAATTTTGCGATGGCCTCCTCCCGGCTGACGACCGAGAGAAACTGATCCTGAAGATGCGGCGTCATCAAAGCCTCCGCCCGAAAAGGTCCGGTGCAAGGGTGCGGCCTGCGGGCCAGCCCTCTTCGCCCGCAGGGAGGCGCAGCAGCGCTTCAGCGCGGCTCAGCCCTGCGAGGCTGAGTTCCCCCGAGGGCAGCGGCGCCCATGTCTGCGCCTCGCGGCGCAGCAGGACAATCTCACTCATGCCCACCGGAGAGCTGATCTTGCGTGAAAGCGGCAGGGCCGGACCCTTGAGCGCCCGACGGCAGCTCAGGTGATCCAGCAGCGGCAGCAAGACCCCGACAGCCACCAGCATCAGCAGTTCAGGCCGGGGCGCGAAACGGATCGTCACGCAGGTGTCGCTCTGCGCAACCGCAATCTCCTGTACCCCGTTCAGCGCAAGACCCTGGCAGAGCCAGCCCCCGCCGGAGGGCGCGGTTTCCGCAAGCTGCAGATGGATATCGGCGGGGCCATCGGTCAGGGTCGCGCCAAAACTTTGCGCAAGCGTGCAGAGAGACTGCCGGGCCGGGGCATCGCCACCGGTGATCGCAAGCCGGGGGATGCGGCAGGGCACCTCTGTGGTGCCGGCCATGGCCAGCAGGAGCAGCCCGGCCGGGCCGATCTCCTCACCCTCCTCCAGCAAAGGCTCATGGGGCGGCAGGTGATGGGCGGCAGGCAGGACGCCGTCGCCGGGAAAGGTCTCAGCGCTGATCTCATAAAAAGCACCGCTGCGGCGCAGGGCGGCGGGATCGAGAATGGCATCGGCCCCCTCCGGCAGCGGCTCTCCGGCTTCGATGAGCGGCGGCTCGGTCAGCCGCATCACCGGCGAGAGCGGCCCCGCGCCGATCAGCTCATCCGAGCGCAGCGCATAGCCGCGCCGCAGGGCAAGCGGCGCAGAGGGCAGCCCCGCCTGCGGGCCGGGCAGGGCCGCGGCGATGGTGCCGGGGCGCAGCTGCGCCAGCGGCACCAGGCAGGGCGCCACCGGCGCCAGCCCAGCCAGCAGCCGCGCCAGCAGGTCATCGCAGGATATCAGACGGGAGGGAGAAAAGGGGCTTTGCATCACCCGCGCAATCTCGCTGATTGGCGCGGGGTTTTCAATCGCCCGTCAGGCATTGAGGCGCACCTCACCCAGCCGCGTCAGGTCATAGCCGCCCAGGAACTCCGCCCGCCGGCGGCAGGCTTCGCCCCGCGCAAAGGCGAGCAGCTTTTGCACCGGCGGCTCAAAGAAATCGCGCCGCCGCATGACCAGATCAAATTCCTCTTCCGGCCAGAGCGGCAGAAAGCCGAGCGAGGCCGAGGCCAGCCCCAGGCCGCAATCGGCCTCTCCCATCTCAATCATCGAGGCCATATCGCCATGACTTTCCGCCACCCGGGGTGCCGCGTTGAGATCAGAGGGCGACAGCCCCTCGCGCGACAGCAGAAGATCCAGAAGGATCTGCGAGCCCGCCCCTTCACTGCGAAGGACCACGCGCAACCCGCGCTCAACCACGTCGCGCAGCGAGGTGATATTGGCCGGATTGCCCCGCGCCAGCAAAAGCCCCTGCACCCGCCGCGCCCAATGGATCATCACGATGTCGGGGTAGGGCAACAGACTGCGCACGGCATCGACATTATAACGCCCGGTTTCCGGCTCGATCAGATGGGTCCCGGCCAGCATGGCGCGCCCTGCGGCCAGCGCCTCCAGCCCCTGGCGTGAGCCGCTGGTCAGGATGGCAAGCCCCGCGCCGGACTGACGCAGCGCCCATTCCAGCAGCGGCTCTGACGAGCCCGAGCAGATCAGCGGCGCAGGCGCGAGCCTGCTGTCGGGCAGTTCGGTCTGCCCCTCAATCCAGGCATCGACCAGACGGCGCGGAAAGAGCAGCTTCCCCGAGACCCGCGAGAAAGGGATCTGGCTGCGCGCCACCATGTCGTAGATCGTCCGCTCTTTGATCCGCAGATAGCTCGCGACCTCAGAGGTCGTCATAAGGACGGGAGCGGCGCTGTCAGTCATACTGCAAAATCCGGCATTCTGATGAATTTTCTACATAAGCCGGATTACTTTGCATGATTTACATATTTGCCACAAGTATGAAGTAAATTGCATAATGCGCAGAACGAGGGAACAGACTGCGCTTATGTCCGACACGGCAATCATCACGGCCTTCAGCCTGATCGCTGAAGCCGATCCGGCCCTTTTGCAAATCATCGGCCTGTCGCTGCGCGTCTCGCTCAGCGCGATTGCTCTCGCCTGTGTGATTGCTTTGCCGCTTGGTGCGGCCCTGGCGCTGGCGCGGTTTCCCGGGCGCGGCGGGGTGATCGTGCTGTGCAATGCGATGATGGGTCTGCCGCCGGTGGTGGCGGGGCTTTTGATCTATCTGCTTCTGTCGCGCTCGGGCCCCTTCGGGGGGCTGGAGCTTTTGTTCACCCCCACGGCGATGATCGCGGCGCAGACGGTGCTTGTGGTGCCGATCATTTTGTCGCTCACACGCTCGATGGTCGAAGAGCTGTGGGGCGAATATGAGGAGCAGCTGCGTTCGCTTGGCTCAGGGCGGCTGCGGGCGGTGCCGACCCTGCTCTGGGACGGGCGCGTTGGTCTTCTGACGGGGATCCTCGCGGGCTTTGGCCGCGCGAGTGCTGAGGTGGGGGCGGTGCTGATCGTGGGCGGCAATATCGCGGGCCATACCCGCACCATGACGACCGCGATCACCCTGGAGACCAACCGGGGCAATCTGGCCATGGCGGTGGCGCTTGGCATCATCCTTCTGGCCATTGTTCTGGGGCTGAATGCCCTGGCCTTTGGGCTGACGCAATGGTCGCGGAGGCGGATGGGGTGAGCCGCGATCTGGTTTTACGCGTTGAGTCTCTTGGCTTTGAGGCCGCTGGCACGGCGCTGCTGAAAGAGATCAGCTTTGAGGTGATGGTCGGGCGGCGGCTGGTCATTCTGGGGCCCAATGGTGCGGGCAAGAGCCTTCTTCTGCGCATCTGTCACGGCCTCGTTGCGCCGTCGCAGGGCCGCGTGATCCGCGAGGGTGCAGACCTGCGCCCGGTGCGCCAGGCCATGGTTTTTCAGCGACCGGTGATGCTGCGCCGCTCGGTTCGGGCCAACCTCGATCATGCGCTGGCGCTGCAGGGGCTGGCGCGATCTGAGCGGGAAAGCCGCTGTCAGGCGGCCCTGGACCGCTTTGGCCTGAGCGCGCTTGCCGATCGCGGCGCGCGGCTTTTGTCGGGCGGAGAGCAGCAGCGTCTGGCGCTCGCCCGGGCCTGGGCCATTCAGCCGGGCCTTCTGATCCTCGATGAGCCGACCTCGGCGCTTGATCCGGCCTCGACTCGTCTGATCGAAGAGAGCCTGTTGCAGTTCAGCGCCGAGGGCATGGCCATTGTGATGACCACCCATGACCTCGGCCAGGCCCGTCGCCTCGCTGAGGAGGTGCTCTTTCTTGACCGCGGACGGATCCTTGAGGTCACGCCCGCGCCCGACTTCTTCACAAAACCCGCCAGCCGCGAAGCCCGCGCTTATCTGTCGGGAGAACTTTTATGGTAACCATCACAATGAGAGGCCTGACACGATGACCCTTCTGCGCAGACTGACTGTGAGCTTCGTTCTGGGCCTTGCGGCCCTTCCCGCAAGTGCTGAGACCTTTATCACCGTGGCCTCGACCACCTCGACCGAGAACTCGGGTCTCTTTGGCCATATCCTGCCGATTTTTAAGGATAAAACCGGCATCGAGGTGCGGGTGATCGCCCAGGGCACCGGCCAGGCGCTGGAAACCGCGCGGCGCGGGGATGCGGATGTGGTGCTGGTCCATGCCCGCGCCCAGGAAGAGAAATTCGTCGCAGAGGGCTGGGGCGTTCAGCGCTTTGACGTGATGTATAACGATTTCATCGTTGTCGGCCCCTCAGATGATCCGGCCAAGACCAATGCGGCGGCCTCAGCGGCAGAGGCTTTCAAGGCCATCGCGGCTTCGGGCGCGAAATTTGCCTCGCGCGGCGATGACAGCGGCACCCATGTGGCTGAGAAGAAGCTGTGGGAAAGCGCGGGCGTCACCGCAGAGGGCCAGCCCTGGTATCTTTCGACCGGCTCGGGCATGGGGGCGACGCTGAACACCGCCGCTCAGGTTCCTGCCTATGCGCTGGCGGATCGCGGCACCTGGCTGTCCTTTGAGAACCGCGGCCCGCTGGAGATCACCTTTGAGGGTGATGAGGTGCTCTTTAACCCCTATGGCGTGATCCTGGTGAACAAAGACAAGCACCCCCATGTCAAAGTCGAAGAGGGTCAGGCCTTTGTGGACTGGCTGATCTCGGCTGAGGGTCAGGCGGCGATTGCGGAGTATAAAATCAACGGCCAGCAGCTGTTCTTCCCCTCGGCCGGGAAGTAAGCAGTTCGGCCCCTGATACCGGGGGCCCTTTGCGGTCTGAGGAGAAAAGGCCCCCGTCCCTGCGGGGGCCTTATTCCGTTTCAGCGCGCTGTCCTCAGGCAGGGGTCAGCTTGCGCAGTTCCGTCTTTTGCACCTTGCCATTGGCATTTCGCGGCAGAGGGCCGTTCAGAAAGACAATCTTTTCAGGCACTTTGTAGTCAGACAGCCGTGCCGCACAATGGGCGCGGATGGCTTCGGCATCCGTCTGGCCCTCGCCCAGCCACAGGAAGGCCTGCACCCTTTCGCCTAAGACCGGATCGGGCTGTCCGATCACCGCAGCCTCGACCACGGCCGGATGAGCGGCGAGGGTGTTTTCCACCTCGATCGAATAGATCTTAAAGCCGCCCCGGTTGATCATGTCTTTTTTGCGGTCGAGCACCCGCACAAAGCCCTCAGCATCCATGCTGCCCAGATCACCGGAGCGCCAGTAGCCTGAGACAAAGCCTTTCGCATTGCCCTCTGGGTTCTCCCAATAGCCCGGCACCACCATGGGCCCGCCGATCATGAGTTCGCCCGTTGTGCCGCGCGGCACCTCAACGCCGTTGTCATCGACGACGATGATGTCGGCCACCGGCAGCGGCAGGCCCACGGTGTCGCGATGTGCGCTGATTTCTCCGGGCGGCAGAACCGTTGCCGGAGAGGTGGTCTCGGTCGCGCCATAGACGTTTTGCAACACCAGCCCCGGCAGCGCTTTCGCAAGGGCTTCAATGGTGGCTTCGGGCATCGGGGCGCCGCCGAAACCTGCGACCCGCCAGGAGGAAAGGTCAAATGTCTCGAAGTCTTTATCGAGAAGGCACAGGTTATACATCGCCGGGACCATCAGCGAATAACTGATCCGCTCTGCCTCTGCGCGTTCGAGAAATTTCCGTGCCTTAAACTCGCGCAGAATGACCGTGGTGCCGCCCACACGCAGAGCCGGAAGGATAATGGCCACCAGACCGGTCACATGGCTCGCCGGCACCGACAGGAAGGCCACATCGCCCTGTTTCAGCCCGAGCGCCCATTCAAAATTCAGGATGGAATGCACCGCCGAGAGATGCGTGATCATCGCGCCTTTGGGATTTCCCGTCGTGCCGGAGGTATAAAGAAGGCAGAGCGTATCTTCTTCAGCGGCCTCATAGGGGGCGCGATCCGGATCGGGCGGGCAGGGCAGGGCGTCAAAAGGTTCAGCCTCTGCATGCGGGCTTTGCGGCGTGCCCAGCAGAAAGATGTGGCGCAGGCTTTCCACCTCTGCCCGGGGCGGGATATTGGCGGCTGAGGCGGCATCCGCGATCAGCACCGAAGTGCCGCTCTGGTTCAGAACGTAGCGGATTTCGGGCAGCGCCTGGCGGGTGCTCATCGGAAGGCTGATCATGCCGATCCGCGCGGCCGCAAGGAACAGGCTGACAAATTCGGCGCAATTGCCAAGCAGCAGCGCGATGCGCTCACCAGGGCGGCAGCCACGTGCCAGCAGCCCGGCGGCCTGGGCCTCTACCATGGCGTCGAGCGCCTCATAGCTGATGCGGCGGTCCTCATCGACGAGCGCGATGGCCCCGGGGGTGCGGGCCACCACCTCGCGGAACATCGCATCGAGGGACTGCGGGCGGTCTGCATAGCAGCGGATCAGCCTCTGGCCGTAATGGGTCTCATAGCGCATGACCGGCGGTGTTCTCATGGCTGTCTCCTCAGGATGAAGGTCCGGCGGCCGCGCCCGCGCGGGGGGCAAAGCGCAGAATTCCGTGATCAAAGGCGATGCGGCCCCGGCAGTGACCGCGAAACCGCATGCCGCCCGGAAGATCCCAGATCTCGAGGGCGATATCTTCGCCCGGCAGGACGGGGGCGGTGAAGCGGCACTCAAATTCCGTGACGCGCAGATCAGGCGTCAGACGCGCCGTCAGTGCGCGGCAGATATGGCCATAGCCCGAAAGCCCGTGCAGGATCGGACGCGCAAATCCGGCGGTGCGGGCGGTGTCCGGGTCGATGTGCAGGGGGTTGTCGTCCCCCATTAGCCGGTAGATCGCTGCCGCGCGCTCAGAGGTGCGCAGGCTGAGGACCTGATCGGCGGCCCGATCGGGCAGAGCGGGGGGCGGCGCGAGCGGGACCATCGGCCCGCCAAGCCCGCCGTCGCCGCGGCAAAAGGCCCGTTGGGTGACGCGGGCCAGCGGCTGGCCGGTTACGGCGTCGCGGATCTCCCGCTCGCTCACGATGATGGCCCCTCGCCCCTCGCCCTTGTCTTGGATGGCGGTGATACGGGGCTTTGCGCGCAGATGTCCCCGGGTTGGCAGATCGGTAAAAAGCTCCACCCGCTCAGAGGCATGAACGATCTGATCGGCATTCAGCCCGGTGGCCAGATTGCGGTACCAGTCGCCGGGATAGGCAAGCACCGTGGCCATGGAGGGCAGGACCCGCAGGCCCGCCCGCTCATTGACGAGGTCCGGCTCATCCGGTCCCGCCCCGCAGCCAAGCGCATAGAGAATGACATCGCGGTGGGTATAGCGGTGCTCAATCCCGGGGATCTCCAGCGCCATCAGCGCGTCAAAGCGCGTGGCGCGGTTTGGCATGGGATCAGAGGGCGACAAGGACTTTCCCCCGAACGCCCCGCGCGGAAAGCGATGCAATAGCCGCGCCGCCTTCGCTGAGCGGATAGACCCGGTCGATACGCGGGCGGATATGGCCTGCCTGACAGAGCGCCAGCAGGCGCTGCATGGCTTTGCGGTTGGCTTCCGGGTCGCGCTCGACAGCAGCGCCCCAGAAGATGCCGCGGATGTCGCAGGATTTCAGCAGCGGCAGGTTCGCGGGGATCTGTGCGATACCGGCGGGAAAGCCCACGATCAGAAAGCGGCCGCCCCAGGCCATGCAGCGCAAAGCGGGTTCGGAATAGCTGCCGCCGACGGCGTCAACGACGATATCGGCACCCCGCGTCCCGGTCAGCGCTTTTAATCCGTTGCTGAACTCTTTGGCGGCGTCACGATCGAGGGGGCCTGCCGGATAGATCAGCACCTCATTGGCGCCGTGATCCCGCGCGGTCTGCGCTTTCTCTTCGCTGCTGACGCAGGCGATGACTTTCGCGCCCAGATGCTTTGCCAGCTCCACGCTGGCAAGACCAATGCCGCCCGCTGCGCCCAGCACGACCACGGTTTCTCCGGCCTTCAGCCCGCCGCGCTCTTCGAGCGCATAAAGCGAGGTGCCATAGGTCATCTGCAGCGCGGCGGCCGCCTCATCGCTGACGCCTTCGGGCACGGAATGGCATTTGTCAGCCGCCACACAGACCCATTCCGCCATCGCCCCCCAGAGCGGCAGCGCCATGACCCGCTGACCAACCGCCAGCCCCTCAACACCCGCGCCGAGCGCGTCGATTTCACCCACAAATTCACCCCCCGGCGCGAAGGGGCGCGGGGGGCGGATCTGATAGCGGTCCTCAATCACCAGGGTGTCGGGATAATTGATCCCCACCATGCGCACGCGGATGCGGACCTCTCCGGGGCCGGGTTCGGGCTTTGCCACGGTGGTCAGGATCAGGCTCTCCGGGCCACCGGGGGCTTCGCTCAGAAGGATGTTCACAGGTGCTGTCTCCGGCAGGTTTTCAGCGACCGCTCCAGCGCGGTTCGCGTTTCTCGGCAAAGGCCAGGGAGCCTTCTCGGGCGTCATCAGAGGCGAGAAGCCCGCGCAGCACGGCTTCATTCTCAGGCCATTGCGCAGCCTCTGCCGCAGCTTCGGCCGCACGCAGAAGCTGCAGCGAGGCGGTAACCGAGAGGGGCGCATTGCCTGCGATTTCTGCCGCAATTCGCAACGCCTCGGCCAGAGCGCCGCCCGGTTCGGTCACCCGGCTCACAAGGCCAAGCCGCTCGGCCTCCTCAGCCTCAAAGAGCCGCCCCGTCAGCACAAGCTCACGCGCCTTTGCGGCCGGAAGCCGGGCGGCAAGACGGATGATGCCGCCCGCTGCCGCCACAAGGCCGACCTTGGGTTCGGGCAGCGCAAAGCGGGTGCCGCGCTCGGCCACCGCCATGTCGCAGGCCAGCATCACCTCCAGCCCGCCGCCCATGGCCGCGCCGTGAACGGCGGCGATCACGGGCTTGCGGCGCGGCAGATCGACGAAACCGGCAAAGCGGCCTTCGCCGAAAATCACCTCATGCGAGGCCGGATCCGAGACCGCCTTCAGATCCATGCCCGCGCAGAACACCCGGCCCGCGCCATGCAGAACCGCCACGCGCAGGCTGTCATCGGCCTCAAAGGCTTTGACGGCGGCGCGAAGCTCGCGGGTCAGCGCGGGGGTGATGCTGTTGCGCTGGTCGGGGCGGTTCAGCGTCAATATGCACACCGCGCCTTCGCGGCGCGACAGCACGGTCTGTTGAGAGATCTCAGGCTCAGTCATATCAGGCTTTCTGCGGCTTAAAGCGTCTCGGCAGGCGGGCCGAAATCGGTGTCATCCTGCACAGGGCGGCCGGTGCGGATGATCTGCACATCGCGCCAGATCAGGCGGACCATCTCCAGCATCATCAGCCCGAAGGCGAGGGGCATCATGATGGCGATGGGCCACATCGGCCAGGTCTCCACGCCGATCATGACCGTGCGGTTTGCGATCATCGCCCGCTCAACAAAGATCCAGATGAAATAGATCAGCACGCCATAAACCATCAGCTCCACCAGCCCGACAAAGAGCGCGACCACGGCGCGGGCCCGGTGGCTCAGGCTTGCGCCCATCACCAGTTCAAGCTTTGGAAACATCCCGTCCCGATGCGCCACCGGCAGCGCCCAGAACACCATCAGCGGAAAGAGCACCCGCTCAATCAGGTTATAGGCGCCCGGGATCAGATCGGTGTGAAAGAGATAGCGCCCCGCCACGCTGAGCACGGTGACCAGCATGATCGCCAGCAGCGACAGCCCTGAGCCGATGGCGACAAGGCCGTATTCCGCGCCCCAGATCACACGCCAGAAAGAGGAGGGAGTTTTCGACATGAAAGGCTCCTCAATTCAGCTGCGCAGGCAGCCATGTGACGATCCCCGGTACGAAGATCATCGCCAGCACCACCACCAGGGCTGCCACCGCCGAGAATTTCAGCGCGGGCCGGAAGACCGCTCCGGGCGGCACATTGGCAGCCACCGCGGCGGAAAAGGCCACCAGCCCCACAGGCGGTGTCAGAAGCCCCAGCGAGATCACAAAGCAGGCCATGACGCCGAACCAGATCATGTCGATCCCGGCGGCTTTCAGCATCGGCTCGATCAGCGGGATGATGAGGATGATGCAGGTCACTTCTTCCAGCGCCATGCCCGCAAGGAAGAGCACCACCATCAGAACGATCAAAAGGATCACCGGATAGGCCTGCAAAGGCTCGGTAAATTCGACAAGAAGGCGTGGCACCCGGCTGATCGACATGAAGCGGCCAAAGACCTGGGCGGCCATGATGATCATCAACAGCATGGCCGAGATTTTGGCCGCATCGATCAGCCCGTGGGCCACATCTTTAAAGCTGACGCGCCCCATCAGCGCCACACCCACGAGGGAGGTGAAGGCCCCAAGGCCCCCGGCCTCGCCCACGGTGAAAATGCCGCCGTAAATCCCGCCGAAGACAACGCTCATCAGCACCACGATAAAGCCGATGGCGATGTAAGAGCGGCGCAGGGCCTCGGGGTCTTCCTCCTCCAGCGGGGCCACGCGGTCGGGCATGCCGGGGATGGTTTCTCCCATAAAACGCAGGCAGAGGATATAGACGAGAATGCACAGGACTGCCGGACCGATGGAGCCGATAAAGAGATGCCCGATCGGCACCAGGGTGATCGAGCCATAAATCATCAGAAGGATGCTCGGCGGAATGATCGCGGAGAGCGACCCGGCAATGGCGGCAAGCCCGGCTGAGAAGTTGCGGGTATAGCCCACCCGCTCGAGTTCCGGCCCCGCCAGCCGCGCAAGCGCCGCCGCAGAGGCCGAGCCTGAGCCCGAGACCGCGCCCAGCATTCCCCCCGTGAGGATCGTCGCCACCCCCAGCGGAAAGCGGCGATAGCCCGCCAGGCGGTGACCAACGCGGAAAAGATCCCCCACAATCCGGCCCCGCACCAGCATCTGCGCCATCAGCAGATAGAGCGGGATGATCGACAAAGGATAGCTTGAGACCGAAAAATAGACGTCCTGGCCAATGATGCCCATCAGCGCATTCGGCCCCATCCAGAGCGCCAGCCCCACAAAGCCCGCGCCCAGCATGACCGTGGCCACCGCCTGGCCCAGGAGCAGAAAGATCGTAACCCATAAGATCACGAAGGTGAAAATCAGACTGTGATCCATCAGGTGATCCCGACTGAAACCTCAGGACGGCCGGGCCTTTGGTAAGGCCCGGCGGGTATCATGGGAGGCTCAGAGGCCGAGGTATTCGGCAACGCCCTCGGGCAGGCGGCCACCTTCGCTTTGGATGATTTTGGCGTAGAGCGTCGCGGTCGCTTTGGCCGGATGGCCCTGACCTTCCAGCTTTTCGATCCAGACTTTCCAGGTATTGGCACCGGAATCGGCGATAAACTTCTGCATCTCGGCGCTCAGTTCGCCGACGGGGGTGAATTTCCCGCCGTGCTTTTCCACCGAGTCCTTCTGCACCGTCTCAAGGCGGCCATCCCAGACTTTGGCGTTATTGGCGGCGGCTTCCCGGGCCGCAGCGTCAAAAGCCTTTTGTCCGGCTTCATCCAGCTGGCTCCATGCGTCATTGCTGATTGCCAGATAGCTCTGCCAGTGGCCGATGGCGACATCGGTGATGGTGTCTTTGATCAGCGGCTCCAGCGAATAGGCGGGCCAGTCCGAGACCGCCAGCACCAGCCCGTTCACGGTGCCGCGCGACAGCGCCTCATAGACGTTGGAGGCGGGCATGGTCACCGGCGTCGATTTCGTCTCATTGAGGAAGAGGGTGTGGATGGCCGAGCCTGCGCGCAGCGGCATGCCCTGGAAATCCGCAGGCTCGCGCAGCGGCTTGCCGGCGGTCGAAAGCGAATAGGCCGAAGTCGCGCCGATCGCCCAGGCGCGGATGCCTTTGGGCTCAATTTCATATTGATAGAAGGTCTTGCCGTCCTTCACGACTTCGTCTGAATCCAGCAGTTTCTGGAAGGCGCGGGTGACCATGGGGCTGTCGGTGCCATAGGTCGGCAGCTGCGTCACATCTGAAAGCGGGAAGGCGCCTTCGTGATAGGGCGCGAGCAGCGGCGCCGCGATCTGCACCGAGCCGCCCTGCAGCGCGTCAAGCTCACGCCCCACGCCGGTCAGTTCGCCCGCGATGAAGGGGGTGAAGGTAATCGCGCCCTGAGAGCTTTCACCGAGGATTTTCATGAAATCCTCCATGTGACCACCGGTCCAGAGATGGGCCTGGGGCAGCGACGATGAGATGATGAAATTCTGTGCCATGGACGGCAGCGCCGTCAGCCCGGTCAGCGCGGCAGAAGCCGCCAGTGCAAAGAAGTGACGTTTCATATAGTCCTCCCTGTCGGAGGGAGGGGCTCCTCTTCCCCGCCCGCCTGTTACGCAGTCTCCTGCCGCGTCCGATCAGTGAAGCCTCAGTGCACCAGGCTGTCAATATATTTGTCGGACAATTGGGCGATCCTGGTGGCGTCAGTTTGCGCCGATGGGGTCCGCCATGGTCCGCCCGGCCATCTCCCATCCGGTGCGCAGGTCGCGGATATGGCGCTCCATCCAGTGTCGCGCCTGATCGCTGTCGCGGGCGATGAGGGCGGCGAGGATCTCTTTATGGGCGCGTAGGTTCCGCGCCGGCGCCTGGGGAACATGAGGTGAGAGTTCGACATAGGGCCGGAACAGCAGCTGCCCGATTGGCTCACGCGACAGAAGAAGGGCGCGGTTACCGGTGCATTCTGCCAGCAGAGTGTGAAATTCCGTGTCGATGACGTCTGAAGGTTCACCCCGCGTAACGGCGGCTTCAAGCAGATCGACATTGTCCTTAAGTGCCTGAATCTGCGTCTCTGTTGCGCGTTCGGCGGCCCGCGCGGCCGTCAAGGGTTCCAGCGCAAGGGCCATCTCCCAGAGCTCTCCGAAAGTCACCTCATGCAGCAGAAGGGCGCGCTCGACCCTGGGGCTGATATCCGCCTGACCGGGAATGGTGATCAGCAGCTTCTTGCGGCCCGCGCGCCGGACCAGCCCTTCGCTTTCCAGCTGGCGGATCCCCTCGCGCACGGTGGAGCGGTTGACCCCGAAGCGACCCGCCAGATCGGTTTCACTGGGCAGCGCCTCGCCCGGCCGGATCGTGCCCTCAAGGATCAGCCGTTGCAGCTCCATCGAGACCATCTGATAGGCGGGAATGACGTTTACTTTGCTAATTTCGATCATGGGGCCCATCGCATCCGCCGGTTTGTCGGACTATGCGGCAAAGGTGAGGCTGATTCCAGATGAAGTTTGTAAATTACAAGGCTGAAAACTCTCGGGCCGCCCTTCTGCTGCCCGAAAATCGCGCAACGGGGCGCCTTATTTGTCCGACAGTCCGGTTGACTGGTGGCAAAACTCCGGCTTAAGTTTCGGTCAAAGGCTCTGCGCCCCGGGCGTGAGAGCGGGCATGCGTGCAGGGGAGGGCCGCGATGACCAGCCTGATCGATCTCAGTTATGGGGCGGGCTATGCCCATCTGCGGCTGACCTGCCCCGAGCGGATGAATGTCCTGTCGCTGGCCATGGCAGAGGCTTTCAACAGAGCGGTGAAAGAGGTCCTCGCCCGTCGGGATATCGGCGCTTTGGTGCTCTCAGGGGCGGGGCGAAATTTCATGGCCGGGGGCGATCTGAACGGTTTTGCAGAGGCCGACGACAAGCCCGCCTTCATCGCACAGACCATCGATCTGATGCATGAGGCGCTTCTGCAGCTGGCGCAGTCTGATCTCATCACCCTTGCCGCCGTTCAGGGGCCCACAGCGGGGGCCGGGGTCTCCATCGCTGCCATGTCGGATCTGGTGATCGCGGCAGAGGGAGCCAGCTTTACAATGGCTTACACCCGTATTGCGGGCGGGCCGGACTGCGGGGCGACCTGGGCGCTGCCCCGGGCTCTGGGGCTGAAGCGGGCGATGGAAATGGTGCTTCTGAACGCCCCCATATCCGCGCAGGAGGCGCTTGGGGCGGGGCTGATCAACAGCATCGTCCCGCCCGATCAGCTTCTTGAGGTGACCCTGTCGCTGGCGGAAACCCTGGGCGCGGGGCCGCGCGCGGCCCAGGGTTCTGCCAAAAAGCTGCTGCGCCAGGCATTGGGGGCTGATCTGCCGCAAATGCTGGAGGCCGAGCGCGCCGCCTTTGTGCGCCTTGCCGCAGAGGCTGATTTTGCCGAAGGCGTTTCGGCCTTTTTGCAGCGTCGTAAGCCGCAGTTCACCGGGCAGGGCAGCTTATGATTGCGCCGCAGGACCGGCAGAAGCTGGCGCAGTGGCTGGGCGCGCGGCTCGACGGCATGGGGCCGGATCTGACGCTCAGGCCGATCAGCGGCGGGCAGTCGAACCCCACAGCTTTTCTGGACAGCGGCACCCGGCACCTGGTGCTGCGGGGCCGTCCGCAGGGGGTACTTTTACCCTCTGCCCATGCGGTCGACCGCGAATTTCGTGTGCAAAAAGCCCTTGCCGGGCAGGGCGTTCCGGTGCCCGAGGTGCTGCTTTACTGCGATGACCGCTCGATCACGGGGACGGAGTTCTACGTTATGGAGCGGGTGGAGGGTCGTGTTCTGCACGACAACCGCCTGAGCGAACTGCCCGCGCCGGAGCGGCGGATGGTTTTTGACGATCTGGCCCGCACGCTTGCGGCCGTTCACCGGGTCGATATCGACGCCGCAGGGCTGCAGGATTTTGGCCGCCGGGGGGGCTTTGCGGCGCGCCAGATCGCCCGCTGGAGCCGCCAGTGGGATCTGTCGAACCCAAGGCCCAATCCTGACATCGACCGGCTGAAGGCCTGGCTTGGCGCGCATATCCCCGCAGAGGACTGCACCACCCTCGTGCATGGCGATTTCCGCCTCGGCAATGTGATGCTGCATCCTTCAGAGCCGCGCATCGTCGCCGTACTGGACTGGGAGTTGTCGACCCTGGGCCATCCGCTCGCCGATCTGGCGCATAGCTGCGTCTATACCTGGTTTATGGGGCCGCAGGACTATGGCCGCGGTCTGCGCGGTCTTGATCCGGCAGCGCTTGATCTGCCGCGGATGGAGGAGTTTACCGCCCGTTATTTTGCCGCTGCCGGTGGCGGGGCGGAGTTGAGCACCTTCTGGCTCGCCCTCGCGCTGTTTCGCAATGCGGTGATTTTTGAAGGCATCGCAGAGCGCGCGCGCCAGGGCAATGCCTCCGCCGCCAATGCCGCAGAAGTGGGCCGTCTGGCCCCCGTGCTTGCGCGTCTGGGCGCGGCGCTGACTGAGGACATCTGCCCTTAAGGAGGATTGAATGGATTTCGCCTATACTCCGAAAGTCCGGGACCTGCAGGCCCGCCTCACCACCTTTATGGAGGCGCATGTCTATCCGGCGGCGGCCGAATATGAACGATTGGTCAGCGAGGGGATCTTTCCTGAGGCCCTTCTGGATGGTCTGAAGGAAAAGGCAAAGGCGGCTGGCCTTTGGAACCTCTTTCTGCCCGCCCTGAGAGAGGATGAGCCGGGCACCCGGCTCAGCAATACCGAATATGCGCCGCTGGCAGAGATCATGGGGCGGCTTCCCTGGGCCTCTGAGGTCTTTAACTGCAATCCGCCCGACACCGGAAATATGGAGATCCTGCATCTCTTCGCCACGCCCGGGCAGCGCAGCCGCTGGCTGAACCCGCTTCTGGAAGGCACCATCCGCTCGGCGGTCTCAATCACGGAACCGGACCAGGCCTCCTCTGATCCGACCAATCTGCAAACCTCGATCCGGCGTGAGGGGGAACACTATGTGATCAACGGGCGCAAGTGGTTCACCTCCGGAGCACTGCATCCGAAGTTCGCTTTCACCCTGGTCATGGGCATCTCAGACCCCTCGCCCGAGGCCCCGCGCCATGCCCGCCACAGCTTTGTCATCGTGCCCGCCGATACCCCCGGTTTTCGCGTGGTCCGCGACGTGCCCATCATGCACCACCATTCCCCCGAAGGGCATTGTGAGGTAGAATTTAACGATGTCCGGGTGCCGGTTGAGAACCTTCTCGGCGAGGAGGGGGCGGGCTTTGCCATTGCCCAGGCGCGGCTGGGTCCGGGGCGGATCCATCACTGCATGCGCACCATCGGACAATGCGAATATGCGCTGGAGCTGATGTGCGAACGCGCCCTCTCGCGCAGCACTTTTGGGAAGGCCCTGTCAGAGAACGCCAATATCCAGGACTGGATTGCCGAAAGCCGGATCGGCATCGACCAGGCGCGGCTGCTGAACCTCTATGCCAGCTGGCTTATGGACCAGCAGGGCAATAAGGCGGCGCAGGTACTGGTCTCGGAAATCAAGGTGGCGGCGGCCAGGCTGCAGACGGAGGTGCTGGACCGCGCCATGCAGGTCTTCGGGGCCAAAGGTCTGACGCCGGATACGCCTTTGTCTTATCTCTGGACCTGGGGGCGGGCGCTGCGGTTCATCGACGGCCCGGATGAGGTGCATCTGCGCGGCATTGCCCGGGCGGAGCTTAAGAAGGCGAAGGCGCGCCTCGCCTGAGCCTGCGCGGCCCTTCATATCCTGAGCGCCGGGTGATCTCTCCCCCGGCGCTTCCCAAGCAGGCCTCAGTCAGGATGCCCCGGAATGTTTGAAGATATTTCTTATGATGTGCAGGACCGTATCGCGCTGGTGCGCTTCAACCGCCCCGAGGTGCTGAATGCGGCGCGGATGCAGACCCATGAAGAGTTAAAGACCGCGCTGGATCTGGCGGACCGCGATGACGGGGTGCGTGCGGTGGTGGTCAGCGGGCAGGGGCGGGCCTTTTGCGCCGGAACGGATCTGTCGCAGGGGTTTGATCTGCCCATGGGGGGCGATCCTGCCACCGGAGAGGGGGTTCCCCCCGATATCGGCGGCACCACCGTCCTGCGGCTTTTTGAGATGCGCAAGCCCGTGGCAGCCGCGATCAATGGCGCCGCGGTGGGCTTCGGGCTGACCTTCACCCTGGCCATGGATATACGCTTTGCGGCTGCGGGGGCGAAGCTTGCCTTCCCCTTTGCGCAGCGCGGGATCTGTGCGGAATCCTGTTGCAGCTGGTTTTTGCCCCGCCTCGTGGGCATGCAGACGGCGCAGGACTGGATGTTGAGCGGCAGAACCTTCCTGTCCGAAGAGGCCCTGGCGCGGGGCCTTGTTCACGAGATCACCGCGCCCGAGGCCGTGCTCGAGCGCGCACTTGCCTGGGCCGGCGAGATCGCCACCAGGACCGCCCCGCTCTCGGTGGCGCTGAACCGCAGGCTTTTGTGGCAGATGGCCGGTGCCTCGGGACCGGAGGTGGCGCATCGCTATGAAAGCCGCGGGCTGATGGCCTGTCTTACGGGGCCGGATGCTGCGGAAGGGGTCGCAGCCTTCCGCGAGCGGCGTGCGCCGCACTTCCACACGGGGGCTGCGGAGATGGCGTTCATGGACGGCTGGTGGCGCACCGGGGGGTGAAACAAACCCGTCGTCTGCTGAGAGACGCTGCACAGTCCGCGCCTTTTGATGTGCAGTGCCCTTACCGCGCTCTGCACAAGGGTCTCGCCTGCCGATTGCCCCTGGCGTTCCCGTTTCTGCGGTGAGTCGGGGGATCGTGCAGCCTGCAACCCAGGCTCTCAACTCCTGAAGAGGAGAGGCGCGACGATCTGTCTCTCTGCCTTCAGCGGCAGGGGCAAGATTCGATGTGACGCGGAATTCCATAATTAAAACAAATAAATGCATATGAAATCCGGGCATCCCGCCGGCTGTGGCCCCCTGACCTTTCCCATGCGCCTGCCTGCTTTTGCATCGGCTGCGCTTGAACAGCCCGCGCCTGCGCCGCTATCTGCAGCCTTCGGGCGCGACGCGGACCTGTTGGAATGCAGATTGACATTTCCGGCACTGCCCGGGCTATGTCCGCCCGAAATGGGACATTCCTGTCCGTATATGACCACCATGTCCCAAACCGCCCTCAGGGGCCTGCCGATCGGGAGAAGAAGATGAAGACCCTGGCCAAAACCTTTCTCGCAGCCTGCGCCCTCAGCGCCGGAGTTCTGAGCAGCGCCCCCGCGCTGATGGCTCAGGAAACGCTGCGCCTGGGCACTTCGGTCGGCTATCCGCCCTTTGAATATATCGACGACAAAGGCGAGATCGCGGGCTTCGACATTGATGTCGGCAATGCCATCTGCGCCTATCTGAACAAGACCTGCACCTGGGAAAACATCGACTTCGCAGCGATCATCCCGGCGCTGAAGGCGCGCAAGTTTGACGCCGTTCACGCCTCGATCGCCATCACCGATGAGCGCCGCAAACAGGTTGATTTCACCGATGTGGTTTACGGCAGCGACAGCCGCCTGATTGCGCGCAAAGACAGCGGCATGACCCTCGACATAGACGTGCTGAAAACCAAGCGCATCGGCGTTGAGCAGGGCTCGACCAATGACCGTCACGCCAAGAAATTCTGGGCACCCCAGGGTGTTGAGATCGTGGCCTACGCCGATCAGGACCTCGCGCTGGCCGATCTGATCGCGGGCCGCATCGATGCCTTCTCGGCCACCGGTCTGCAGGTTGCCGTTGGCTTCCTTGCGGAAGAGCGTGGCCAGGACTTTGACTTTGTCGGCGGCCCGCTGGAAGGCGCGGAAACCGATGGTGCGGCCATCGCCGTGACCAAAGGCAACACCGCCCTCGTCGAAGAACTGAACCGTGGTCTGGCGGCCATCAAAGCCAATGGCACCTTCGATCAGCTGGCGGCGAAATACTTCCCGCCGAGCGTTGATCTGAACGCGAAGTAAGTGATGGCGATCCCCGCCGGCTATCGGGACATGCTGCTCAGCGGCATGTTCACCACGCTGACGCTTGCGCTCAGTGCCCTGGCGCTGGCGCTGTGTCTGGGGCTGCTGGTGGCCCTGGCCCGCCAGTCGGGCGGGCACATTGCAAGGACGCTGGCGGGGACCTATGCCACGGTGATGCGCGGCACGCCCGACATTGCCATGATGCTGCTGCTCTATTTCAGCCTGCAGATCTGGCTGAATATGGCGACGGATGCGCTTGGGATCGGGCAGATTGAGATCAGCCCCTTCGGCGCCGGGGCCATCGTTCTGGGCGTGATCTATGGGGCCTATTTCAGCGAGACCTTTCGCGGCGCCTTCATGGCCGTGCCAAAGGGTCAGATTGAGGCGGGTCTCGCCTATGGTCTGACGCGGGCGGCCTGTTTCCGGCACATCCTTTTCCCCCAGATGATGCGCTTTGCGCTGCCGGGCATGGCGAACAACTGGCTGGTCATGGTGAAAGCCACGGCGGTGGTTTCGCTGGTGGGGTTGCCCGATATCACCCGCGCGGCGATCAATGCCGGTAAAGGCTCAGGTCAGGTGATGTTTTACCTGCTGATCTGCGCGGGCTTTTATCTGATCGTCACCGCGCTTTCGACGCTGCTGATCGCCTGGCTGAACCGGCGCTACTCCGTGGGTGTGCGCGAGGTGGCGCTGTGATTGAGACCTTCCTCACCTATGGCCGCGCCTATTTCTGGCATGACGGCATTCAGTGGTCGGGCCTTGCGGTCACGCTGATGCTGCTGGCGATTTCGCTGGTGCTGGGGCTTTGCGTCTCGCTGCCGCTGGCGATTGCGCGGGTCAGTTCCAGGCGGGCGCTGTCCTGGCCGGTGCAGGTGTTCACCTTCGTCTTTCGCGGCACGCCGCTCTATGTGCAGCTGCTGATCATCTATACCGGCATGTATCAGCTTGAAATCATTCGGGAGACGCCCTTCGTGGCGGGGTTCTTCCGCTCGGGCTTCAACTGTGTGGTGCTGGCGCTGGTGCTGAACACCTCGGCCTATACCACCGAGTTTCTGGCCGGAGCTTTCCGCGCCATCCCCGCCGGAGAGGTGGAGGCGGCGCGCGCTTACGGCCTCGGGCGGGTGGCGCTCTGGACGAAGCTTCTGATCCCGGCCGCGCTGCGCCGCGCGCTGCCCTCATACAGCAATGAGGTGATCTTCATGCTGCATGCCACGGCCATCGCCTTCACCGCCACCGTGCCCGATCTGATGAAGGTCGCGGGCGATGTGAATGCCGAGACCTATATGCCCTTTGAGGCTTATGGCATCGCGGCGATGATTTACCTCGGCACCGCCATGCTGCTTCTGGGTCTTTTCCGTCAGATCGAGCGCCACTTCCTTGCCTATGCCAGCCCGAGAAAGGCTTGAAATGTCAGAGCCGATGAAACTCGAAGCCCTTGATGTCACGAAAAGCTACGGCACCACCCAGGTGCTGAAGGGCGTGAGCCTGCGCGCAAAGCGGGGCGATGTGGTCAGCCTGATCGGCTCGAGCGGTTCGGGCAAAAGCACCTTTCTGCGCTGCATCAATTTTCTCGAAAACCCCGACAGCGGCCGTCTGATCCTCGACGGACGTGAGGTGGCCACCCGCAAAGGTGCAGATGGTCGTCTGGTGGTGGCGGATGAGGCGGGGCTGCGGGCTTTGCGGGTGCGCCTTGCCATGGTGTTTCAGCATTTTAACCTCTGGTCGCATATGACCGCGCGGCAGAATGTGACCTTCGCGCCCCTCAATGTGCTGGGTCTGTCGCGGGCTGAGGCGCAGGAGCGGGCGGATCACTATCTCGACCGTGTGGGGCTGGACCCGAAGCTTGCGCAAAGCTATCCGGGCCATATGTCGGGCGGTCAGCAGCAGCGCGTGGCGATTGCTCGGGCGCTGGCCATGGAGCCTGAGATCCTGCTCTTTGATGAGCCGACTTCGGCGCTTGATCCGGAACTGGTGGGAGGGGTTCTGAAGGTGATGCAGAGCCTGGCCGAAGAGGGCCGCACCATGGTGGTCGTCACCCATGAGATGGGCTTTGCGCGCAATGTCTCAAGCCATGTGCAGTTTCTGCACCAGGGCCGCATCGAGGAAGAGGGTGCCCCTGCTGAGATCCTGAATTTCCCGCAAACGCCGCGCCTGCAGGCATTTTTGAGTGGCAACCTGAAGTAAGGGCTGGCACTTTGCCTGTCAGAACGGCAAGGGGCTGAGGGGGCGACAGGGTGGGTGCGGATGAGCGGCAGAGCCTGAGCGGCGTGCGGGCCCGCACGCGGCTGGCCATTCTGGATGCGGCCATGCGGGTGCTGCCGAAAAACCCTTCGGCCACGATCCACGACATTGCCGATGCCGCAGGCGTCGGGCGCAGCACGCTCCACCGCTATTTTGACGACCGCCCGGCACTGATTCAGGCCATGGCGCGGCATATCTACGAGCTAAGCAATGCCGCCATTCTGCGGGCTGCCCCGGAAAGCGGCCCGCCGCTGGCGGCGCTCAGGCGGCTGGCGGATGAACAGATCGACCTTGGGCTGGCGCTGGATTTCATCTACCATGAGCGGCTTTACCTGCTGAAGCCTGAGATTTTCGCCGGGCTGACCGATGCGGATGAGATTGTCCGCGCAGCCGTGGCGCGGGCTCTGCGCCCCGGGCGCAGCGATCCGCCCGATTGGGGGCTGCGCAGTTACTGGACGCTGCTGCGGCTGGCGGCCGAACTGGTGGCAGAGGGCACGCCCCGCCATCAGGCGCTGGAGGCGATGATGGCCACGCTGACGGCGGGGATTTTCTCCGCCGATCCGGAGGCGGGGGCGGACTGAGCGGCTGCGGGCTTCAGCGGGCCGGGGGGCGCGGCAGGCCAAGATTGTCGCGCAAAGTCCCTTCGGCGTAGTCGCGCCGGAACAGGCCGCGCTCCTGCAGGATCGGCACCACCTCAGTCAGAATACGGTCCAGTGCCTCACCGCAGGTCGGCGGCAGCAGGGCAAAGCCGTCCGCCGCGCCGTTCTCAAACCAGTGCTGCATGTGATCGGCGATCTCTTCAGCCGAGCCTGCAATGACGGCATGCCCGGCGGCGCGCATCACTTCGCGCATCATCTGGCGCAGGGTATATTTCTGCTCCACCGCCAGGTGATGGTAATAGGGATAGCGCGTCGTGGCTTCCTGGCTCATGACGGCAAGGGCCGGATCTTTCAGACGCTCGGGCGGGATGGTGTCGTTCCAGTCCAGACCGGAGAGATCCGCACCTTCCAGGCCGTGGCTCAGACGGGCGAGGCCGGTCTGCTCATCGGTGTAATCCAGAAGCTCATTCTGAATGCGGGCGGCATCTTTCGCATCATCGCCGACGATCGGCATCAGGCCGGGATGGACGCGGAGGGCGCTGCGCGGGCGGCCCGCCTTTTCCACCCGCGATTTCAGGTCGCCGTAGAACTCCTGGGCGATCCCGAGGCGCGGGGCGACCGTAAAGACGACCTCGCCGTAGTGCGCGGCAAAGTCCCGCCCGGCCTCAGAAGCCCCGGCCTGGGCCAGCACCGGCCAGCCCTGGGGTGAGCGCGGCAACATCAGCGGGCCTTCGATCTTCAGATGCGCGCTTTGGTGGTGGGTGGCGCGGATGCGGGCGTTATCCGCCCAGACGCCGCCCGCGCGGTCATTGAGAACCGCATCATCCTGCCAGCCGTCCCAAAGGCCCGTCATGGCCGCCATATAATCATAGGCCCGGGCGTAGCGCTCATTCCGGGGCGGCAGGTCGCAGTTGAAGTTCTCCTGGCCTGTGGTGGCGGTGACGATATTCCAGCCCGCGCGGCCCTTTGACAGCCAGTCGATCTGCGAAAGCTGGCGTGCCAGCAGATAGGGCGGCCAGAAGCTGGTCGCGGCGGTGCCGATCAGGCCGATGTGTTTTGTCACTGCCGAAAGGGCTGCGATGGTGGTGAAAGGCTCATAGCCGTTGAGGTCCGGGTTGCGCCCGGTTTCCTCAAAAGACAGCCAGTCCGCCAGAAAGAGCGCGTGAAGCTTTGCAGCCTCGGCCCGCCGGGCAATATCTGCCGGAAGATCCAGCCCATAAAGCTCTTCCGAGCGGCTGTCCGGGTGCCGCCAGGCAGAGGTCTGATAGCCCACGGGCGAAAGAAAGAGCAGAAGGCTCATCTGAGAGGCTGGCATGGGCGTCGTCCTGACCGGTTGTTCCGGCTGAGGGATAAAGCGGGCAGGGCAGCGCCTTCAAGGGCCTGTGGATCAAAATGAGACATATCTGTCTCAATTTTGCTCTGGCAGCCGCAGCCAGTGGCCCTTGCAAAGCGAGGGGCTTTCAGAAAGCATCCGGCTGTCCTCCCAAGCCTGAAAGGCCCGCTATGCTGACCGCCTCTCCTCATGACCGGACTTCTGATCCCCGCTTCTGGTATGGCGTGGCGGCGGCGCTTGTGGTGGCTCAGGTCCTGGTGCTCTGGGCCATGGGCCGGATCTGGATCTGCGACTGCGGTTATATCCGGCTCTTTGAGCCCGGCGTGAATACCTCCGGCAATTCGCAGCATCTGGCCGACTGGTACACGCCGAGCCACATCCTGCATGGCTTTTTGTTCTATTGGCTGGCGCATCTGGCTTTCCGGCACCGAAGCCTTGCCTTCCGCTTTGCCCTGGCCATGCTGGTTGAGGTGGCCTGGGAGGTGCTGGAAAACACCCCCATGGTCATTGAGCATTACCGCACAGCCACCATGGCCGTGGGCTATACCGGGGACAGCATCCTGAACTCTGTCATGGACAGTGTGTTTATGGCGCTTGGCTTTGGCTTTGCTGCGCTGGCACCGGTCTGGCTGACGGTGGTTGTGGCGGTGATCTTTGAGGTGGGTGTCGCGCTGGTGATCCGCGACAACCTGACCCTTAACGTGGTGATGCTGATCTGGCCGATTGAGGCGATCAGGACCTGGCAGGCGGCGCTGTAAGGGGCGGCAGACCTGCTGCCTGCCGGATCTGCGCCGCCGTTTCGGCGAGATCTGCGGCGGCCTCGGGCACCTGGGCGTGGTGACGCAAAAAGACATGCGCCATGCCGGGCACCTCCCGCAGCGTGACGGGGCATCCGGCGCTGCGCAAAGCTTCGGCATAGGCCGTACCTTCGTCGCGCAGCACGTCACATTCCGCCGTGACAATCAGCGCGGGCACAGCCGGACCGCCCGGACGGGGATGACGGAGCGGGGCAACCCTGGGATCGCTGCGCTGCGCGGGATCCGGGACATAGTGGTCAAAGAACCAGCGCATATCGGCAGCGGTCAGCAGATGATCTGTGCCATAGGCGCTGTAGGAGGCGCGGGTGAAGTCGCTGTCCGTGACCGGGTAATAAAGCACCTGTAAAGCCACCCGGCCCTTCTCGGGGAGAGCATTGCAGACCACCGCCGTCAGATTGCCGCCTGCGCTGTCGCCCATGACGATGACCGGGCCTTCGGGCAGGCCCGGAAGGCCGCCGGAGAGAACCGCCGCCATGGCATCTTCGGCATCATCTGCGGCGGCGGGGAAGGGATGTTCTGGGGCCAGGCGGTAGTCCACGAAGAGAACGGGGATCCGCGCGGCCTCTGCCAGCGCCGAGACCTGGCTGTCGTAATCCTCCGGGGTGCCCAGCACCCAGCCGCCGCCGTGGTAGAAGACGATAAGGGCATCCTCGGCCCCGTGGGGGATAAAGAGCCGCGCCGGGATCCGACCGCCCCGCCCCGGCAGGGTCAGATCGCGCTTTTCTGCCATGGCAGGCCCCGGCCCCAGACGCTGACAACCCGCCGCCGTCAGAGCCCGCGCCGTCCCGGGGCTGCCGGCGGAACGCGGCGGCTGCCCCTTCGTCTGTTCAACAAGGTTTTGAAAATAAGGATGCAGTGCCATGTTTCCCCCGCCCTCGCTTTTGCGCGAGACTGCGGGGGGAGAGGTGCCGTGTCAATGCGCCCCTGCGGCCATCAGCTTCAGGGTTTCTTCGCGGATGTCGTTCAGGATCAGCCGCTTGGTCTCCATGAATTCCGGCGCGGTGACCAGATCAAAGGCACGCGGGCGCGGCAGATCCACCACCAGATCGCGCTTCACATGGCCCGGGCGTGAGCCGAGCACGACCACGCGGTCGGCAAGGAAGATCGCCTCGTCGACGTCATGGGTGACGAAAAGGCAGGTGACGCGGTGGTCGGTCCAGATCTGCAGCAGCAGTTCCTGCATCATGCCACGGGTCTGGGCATCGAGTGCGCCAAAAGGCTCATCCATAAGCAGGATCGAAGGCTTGTAAACCAGCGCCCGGGCGATCGCCACGCGCTGCTTCATGCCGCCGGAGAGTTGCTTCGGCCAGGCCTTCTCAAAGCCCGCAAGACCCACGGCCTCAATGAAATGGGCAACCATATCGGACTTTTCCGCTTTCGAGAGCGCGGATTTCTCCAGCGCGTAGCGGATGTTTTCTTCCACCGTCATCCACTCAAACAGCGTGTAGGACTGAAAGACGAAGCCCCGGTCGCGGCCCGGCCCGCGCACGTCCTGACCGTCGATCAGGATGCGGCCCCGCGTCGGCTCATCGAGACCGCCGACCATATTCAGGAGCGTGGATTTCCCGCAGCCCGAGGTGCCAACGATCGAGACGAACTGATTTTCAGCGATGCTGAGGTCGATCTCAGAAATCGCCACCATGGCGCGTCCGTCGACGTCAAAGTCTTTGCCAACGCGCTCAATGCGGATTTTCTCAGTCATCAGCGCCGCCCCTCATTCCAGCGGAAAAGCCGCTGGCCGATTTTCTTAAAGAGCCAGTCGGTGATCAGCCCCAGAAGCCCGATGAACAGCGTGCCAAAGAGGATCGTCTGCGTGGCCATATAGCGCTGCGCATCCATGATGCGGCGGCCAAGGCCGTCGCTTGCGGCCACGAGTTCGGCCACCACCAGATAGGTCCAGGTCCAGCCGATGGTGATGCGGAAGGTGTCCCAAATCGCCGGTGCGGCAGCAGGCAGGATGATGCGGCGCAGGATCTCGGCATTGGAGAAGCCCAGCGTCTGGCCCGCGCGGATCAGGCTGACGTCGATGTTTTTGACGTTGTCCATGATCATCAGAACCTGGCTGAAGAAGGTGCCGATAAAGAGGATCAGGATCTTCTGACCGTCCCCGATGCCCGCCCAGAGGATGGTCAGCGGGATCAGCGCCACCACCGGCACATAGCGCAGCGTCGAGACGAGGGGCGACAAAAGCCCCTCAAAGATCCGGAAATTCCCCATCAGAATGCCAACCGGCACCGCGATAATGGTAGCGGCCAGCCAGCCCGCGACGATGCGGTAGATGGAAACGGCAGCATCTGAGAGCAGAATGCCCTTTTCCAGCTGCCGCCAGCCCTCAGAGAGAACAGCGCCCGGGCCGGGCAGGAACAGCGGGCGGATGAGGCCCGCCTGAACCACGGCCCACCACAAAAGGATCAGCACCGCAGGCAGCACGAAACCCGAAGCCGTGTAAACCGGCTTCGGGATCTCTTTGCGCAGCCGGAACAGCTCGCGCAGACGGAAGGGATGTCCCGGCATGAGCTGGCCTTACTGAGCGGCGACGGCCAGAACGGCGTCGGTGTTCAGAAGCTCTTCCGCCGGCACGATGCGGGTGATGTCTTCCGGGTTGGTCTCGATCATGATGCCGCCGATGGCGGCCACGGTGTCCTGATACTGACCTTTCAGGATTTCGGCGTTCTCTTTAGAGGTGAAGAGATGCACGCCTTTGAAGGCCGGTTCAAACTCTTCCATCGGTGCGCCCACGGCATCGGCGATCATCTGGCCACCCTCGGCCGGGTTTTCGCGCACGAAGTTCACCGCCATATCCCAGCCGCGGATCACGGCTTCGAGGTCTTTCTGGTTGGCTTTCACCCAGTCCGGGTTGCCGACCAGCAGATCCGAGATCAGGCCGGGCTTTTCGGCGGCGGTATAGATGACCGAGGCCTTATCGTCCTGACGCAGCGCGGTGGAGATATAGGGCTCATAGGTCACGGCCGCATCGACGCGGCCCGCGATCAGCGCGAGACCCGCCTCGGATGCGCCCATCGGCACCGGGGTGACATCAGCCAGCGACATGCCATTGGCCTTCAGCGCATAATTCAGCAGCAGATCCGAAGTGGCGCCGCGCTCATAAGCGACGGATTTGCCTTTCAGATCGGCGATGGTTTTGATCGCATCGCCCGCGATGACCGCATCGGCGGTCGAGGCTTCGTCCATCACCAGGATGCCCACGACGGGGATGTTCTGGTTGATGTTTACCAGCGTGGTATTGGTCGCGGCGGCCACCAGATGCAGATTGCCCGAGGCGAGACCTGCGGTCAGATCCTGATCCCAGTTGAAGTTGACCAGCTCAACATCAACGCCTGCCTCTTTGAAAAAGCCCTTTTCAGCCGCCACCCAGAGCGGGCCATAGCCAAGCCAGGGCTGCACGCCGATCTTGATCGTGTCAGCGAGGGCTGCGGGGGCTGCCGCGAGGCAGAAGGCAGCGGTCAGAAGCAGGGATTTCAGCGGAGCTTTCGTCGACATGGCAGTCACTTTCAACCAAAGAGGCTACAGGCAGCGGGTTGCGTCTTTCGGGCCCTGCCTTACGCGCACGGAGGCAAAGGTTAAAGTCCTTGCCCGGTAAAAAAGCACTTTGCTCCGCCCCCTGCACAGAAACTCTGCGGGAGATCGCGGTCCCTGGCCTGTCTGCGGGCGATTCTTTTCGCCCTGCCTGATCCTGAAACAAAAATTTAAATTTTTAAACATTTGATCAGATAACGCTTTTTCTTTATACTTTCCATATTGCTGGCACGGTTTCGGCGGGATGCCTTTCCGGGCGGGCGACGTCCTAAGACAACTCAGGGTTGAGTCTGTGTGCCTGTCTGACCGATTACTGTTTCCATTGCGCCATGGTGCTATCAAATTTGCTTTATCCCACATTTCCCAAGTAAGGCGCTGATTTCGCTGTCCTGACCATTATATTTCCTATATAAA
>NZ_SBLC01000018.1:435-64073 GCF_004054105.1 Falsigemmobacter intermedius | reverse complement strand
GGCCGGAAAACCGCACAAGGTCATCATCACCGCCGTTGCCAGAAAGCTCGTCACCATCGCGAATACCCTGTGCAAGAGCCGGCAGAAATGGACCGCCGCAACGGCGTGAGAGATACAGTTGCTATGACCACCATTCTCGGCCTGTCCGGCAGCCTTCGGGCCGGTTCGCTGAACACCGCCCTGCTGCGCACGGCGGTGGGGCTGATGCCCGAGGGCGCGCGACTGGACGCCCATACCCTGCACGGCGTGCCGCTCTTTAACGAAGACGACGAAACCGCCCATGGCGCCCCCGCGCCGGTCGCCGCGCTGAAAGAGGCGCTGAAGGCCGCAGACGGGCTGCTGCTGGTGACGCCGGAATATAACAACGGCATCCCCGGCGTCTTTAAGAACGCCATCGACTGGATGACGCGCAAACCCGGTGGCACCGATCTGTTTCAGGGCAAGCCCGTGGCGCTGATCGGGGCCTCTCCAGGCGGCTTTGGCACCATTCTTGCCCAGGATATGTGGCTGAGCGTGCTGCGCACCCTGGGCACCCGGCCTTATTTTGAAGGGCGTCTGATGGTCTCGCGCGCGACGGAGGTCTTTGATTCTGAAGGCCGGATGTCTGACGCGAAGACGGAAAGCCGCCTGCGCGACTTCCTTGCGGGCTTTACCGAATTTGCGCGCCGCTAAAGCGGTCTGCGGGCGGTATATAGCAGGCTGACAAAGCTGCGCAGGACCGAGCCGCCGAATTCGCGCTCAACCAGATCCGCCATGGCCTGCAAAAATGCCTCCCGCGCGGCGGGGGGCATCTGCAGGATCGGCGAGAAACTGCGGCAGAGGTTCACCACCTCTGCCGTGCTCTGCCGGATCTGCCAGTCAAAGCGCTGCATCTGCGCCGCCTCAAAACCCGCAGCGGTCAGATCCGCCAGCCGCGCTGCGCTTTGCATCGCATAGGGCACGCCCTTCGCCGCCCCCCGCCCCTGCGCCATGCCGCTGAAAAGCGGCGCTGAGGCGCGCTGAAAGGCATCAGGCTGCGCCGGATCGCCGAAAACCGTCCACCACATGGCAAAACCGGCACCGGGTTTTAACCAGGCCCTGATCCGCGGCAGCGCGAGCCCCGCATCGAGCCAATGCATCGCCATGGCGGAAACGCCGAAATCCGCCACCCCCTCGGGGAGCGCCGCATCTTCCATCCGGGCGGGGATCACCTCAGCCTCAGGGGCTGAGACCCGCAGGCGCTTTGCCATCAAAGGGTCCGGCTCTATCGCGCGAAGCTGCAGACCCCGCCGGATCAGCGCGCGCGTGGCAAGCCCGGTGCCGGCACCGACCTCAAAGCCGCGCAGACCGGGGCGCAGATCCAGCTTTTGAAAAAGCGCCTCATAAAGGCCTTCAGGATAGGGCGGGCGCCCGGCATCATAGCCCGCAGCCTCAGCCCCGAAAGGCAAAGGGGAGGTCAGAGCCTCCCCGCTCATGGTGCCAGATGATCGCGGAATTCTGCGACCACCGTCTCATAGACCGCGCGTTTGAAAGGCACGATCCCCGCAACCATCTCTTCCGCGCCGATCCATTTCCAGGAGGAGAACTCCGGATGCTCGCTCTCAATCACGATCTGATCGTCCGAGCCTTTGAAGCGGTAGAGATACCAGCGCTGCTTCTGCCCGCGGTATTTGCCGCCCCAGACCTTGCCCAGCAGATGCGGCGGCAGGTCATAGGTCACCCAGTTTTCCGTGCGACCAATCTCTTCGACCAGATCTGCGGTGACCCCGGTTTCCTCCCACAGCTCGCGCAAGGCAGCTTCGCGGGACTTCTCGCCCTTATCAATGCCGCCCTGCGGCATCTGCCAGGCAGGCACCTCACTGTCGAGCCGCTGGCCGGCGAAAATCCGGCCCTCGGCATTGATCAGAACCACACCCACGCAGGGGCGGTAGGGCAGATCGCTCATCTTCAGTCTTTCTTCACGGCGGCCATGCCGCGCAGGATGTCGATGGCATAGGCCAGCTGGTAATCATCCTGGCGCAGCTTGGCGGCGGCTTCGGCTTTGGCGGCCTCTGCCTCGATCATTTTGCGCTCATCTTCGGTCATCGAATCGTTCGAGAGCGTGCCGCGCAGCTGCGCTTCCGAGCGCGACAGACGCGATTTCGGCTCTTCAACCGGAGCGGCATTCGGATCTTTGCGCGGCTGCGCCACCACGACATCGGGATGCACCCCCATGCCCTGGATCGAGCGGCCCGAAGGCGTGTAATAACGCGCCGTCGTCAGGCGCATCGCGCCGTCACCGCGCAGCGGCATGACCGACTGCACCGTGCCTTTACCAAACGACTTCATGCCGACAACGACGGCACGATCATGATCCTGCAGCGCGCCCGCCACGATCTCAGAGGCCGAGGCCGAGCCCTCGTTGATCAGAACGACAAGCGGTTTGCCTTCGGTCAGATCACCGGGGGTGGCATTCATCCGCTCTCCCTCAGCCGCGGTGCGGCCACGGGTCGAGACGATCTCGCCCTGCTCAAGGAAGGCATCGGCGACTTTGATCGCCTGGGGCAGCAGACCACCGGGGTTGTTGCGCAGATCAAGCACCACGCCATTGACCTTATCGGCCCCGCCGGCATCCTTGAACAGCTGCTTCAGACCATCCTCAAGCCCCTTGTAGGTCTGATCGTTAAAGGTCGTCAGACGCACCACCGCGACATCCCCCTCAAGGCGGGTGCGGGCCACTTTGACCTTCACGGTGTCGCGGATGATCGAGACGTCGAAGGGTTCTGCCGTGCCTTCGCGCACCACGGTGATCACCACCTCAGAGCCGACCGGGCCGCGCATCTTATCAACCGCCTGGTCCATGGTCAGACCCAGCACCGATTCCCCGTCCACATGGGTGATGAAATCGCCCGCAAGGATCCCCGCCTTATCCGCGGGGGTATCATCGATCGGGGTCACGACCTTCACGAAGCCCTCTTCCTGGGTGACTTCGATGCCAAGTCCGCCGAATTCACCCCGGGTCTGGACCGACATATCCTCATAGGCCTTCTTCGGCAGATAAGAGGAATGCGGATCAAGCGAGGTCAGCATGCCGTTGATCGCCGCTTCAATCAGCTTTTCCGGCTCAACTTCTTCGACATATTGCGCGCGGATCCGCTCAAAGATGTCCCCGAACAGGTCAAGCTGCTGATAGACCGAGGCCTTCTTCGCGGCATCCTGTGCAAGAAGCGGGCCTGCGAGCTGCATGGCAATCACCGCTCCCGCCACCGTTCCGCCAAGCGCAGCCAGCACATGTTTCTTCATGGATGCGTCCCTCATTCCCTCACATCGGCGAACCACTCGCCGGGATCGACGGGCTGACCGCCCTGCCTCAGTTCCATATAGAGCGTTTCCGAACCGGTTCTGCCAGTGCTCTCTGAGCCGCCCTGCAAAAGATCCCCGGTACCATCCGCGCCCCCCATCAGCCCCACGGGCGCATTGCCGGGAACGATATCACCAACACCACCGTAGATGGTCCCAAGCCCGGCCAGAACCAGAAGATAGCCCGCACCGGGCTCAAGGATCATCACATTTCCGTAGTCGAGAAAGGGGCCGACATAGCGGATCGTTGCAGGCCAGGGGGCTGTGACCAGCGCCTGAGGACGGGTGGCAATCACCAGCCCCGGCCGCTCAATCCCCGCAGCATCCGGCTCTCCGAACTGGCGCAGCACCTGGCCGAGCACCGGCAGCGGCAGCTTGCCCTGAGAGGCCGCAAATTCCGTCAGCTCCGTATCGGCCAGAAGATCCGGCGCAAGCCCGGTCGCCAGAGCATCCAGCGTATCGGCATCCGAGATCATCAGCTTCAGCCGCTCAGGATCTTCGGTAAAGCGTTTGGGCAGCGGCGCACGCGCGGCGATCGCCTGGCTCAGCTGGGTGCGGGCCACCTGTGCCGCCTCCAGCCCGCGCTGCAGCGTCACGCCTGCGGATTTCTGCAGCGCCCTGAGTTCAGAGACTTCCTTCAGCTCCGCCCGCAGCGTCTCAACCTCGGCCTGCATCGCCGGAGTGATCTCAGCCAGCATCATGCCGGAGCGTGCGGTGCCCACCGGCCCCGAGGGGTGCAGCATCAGAAGGGGCGTCGGGCTGGCGTCCATGCCCGACAGCACGCCGAGCAGTTTGGACACCCGCTCGCGCTTGGCCTCAAAGCGCATCTGCAAGGCGGTTTCGCGGATGGTCGCCTGGCGCAAAGCCTCGCGCAGGGTGGCAAGGCCGGTTTCATAGGCCTGGATGGTGCGGGTCAGCGCCGCGACCTGATCGCGGCCGCTTTCGGCCTGCTCCAGCGCCTCAACCGCGCCCAAAAGCCCCTCACTCGCCGCCCGCGCCTGATCCGAGACCGGGCTTTCCGCAAAAGCGGTCCCCCCGGCCAACAGGGCCAGACTGAGAGCCAGCGCCGCCCGCATCATGCGACGATCAGGCTCCGCCCGGTCATCTCTTCCGGCTGCGGCAGCCCCATCAGTTCCAGAAGCGTGGGGGCCACATCCGCCAGACGGCCATCGCGCAAAGCCACCCCCTCCGGCCCGCCGATCAGGATGACCGGAACCGGGTTCAGCGTATGGGCGGTATGCGGACCACCGGTTGCGGGGTCAAACATCTGCTCACAGTTGCCGTGATCTGCCGTCAGAAGCATCGCCCCCCCTTTGGCCAGCAGCGCCGGAATCACCCGCGACAGCCCCCGGTCCACCGCCGCACAGGCGGCCATCGCCGCCTCAAGGCTGCCGGTATGGCCCACCATATCGGGGTTGGCGTAGTTGACAACGATCAGATCGTAATCGGCCTCAATCGCCTCAAGGAATTTCTCCGTGACCTCTTCTGAGGACATCTCGGGCTGCAGATCATAGGTCGCCACTTTCGGCGATTTCGGCATGAAGCGGTCTTCCCCCTCTGCCGGGATCTCCTGTCCACCGTTCAGGAAGAAGGTGACATGTGGGTATTTCTCGGTCTCAGCCAGACGGAACTGACGCTTGCCCTGTTTGGCCACCCATTCGCCGAGCGTGTTGACGATGGTCTGCTTGGGGAAAGCCGATTTCATAAAGGTATCATGGTCTTTCGAGTAATCGACCATGCCAAAGAGCTTCAGATCCGGGCGGCGCTGAACATCAAAGCCTGCAAAGCCCGGCTGACCAAGCGCCAGCAGAATCTCCCGCGCGCGATCAGCCCGGAAGTTCAGGCAGAAAAAGCCGTCGCCGTCCTTCATTCCCGCATAATCGCCGATCACATAAGGCGTTATGAACTCATCGCTCAGCCCGGCCGCATAGGCCGCCTCAAGCGCAGCCACCGCCGAGACCGCACGCGTGCCCTGCGCGGCCACAAAGGCACCATAAGCCTGCGAGACCCGCTCCCAGCGGTTGTCGCGGTCCATGGCATAATAGCGCCCGACCACAGTTCCGACCTTCGCGCCCTGCGGCAGCCCCGCGACCAGGGCCTCCATATAGGGCACCGCCGAAGACGGCGCGACATCACGCCCGTCGGTCACCGCATGGATCACCACCGGCACACCCTGGCCCGCCACCAGATGGGCCGCCGCCTGAATATGGGTCAGATGCCCGTGCACCCCACCGTCCGAGACAACGCCCATCAGATGCGCCGTGCCGCCCGTGGCTTTCAGCCCGGCCACCCACTCCAGGATCGCGGCGTTCTGATTAAACGAGCCATCCTCAATCGCCAGATCGATCTGCCCCAGATCCATCGCCACCACACGGCCCGCACCGATATTGGTGTGCCCGACCTCAGAGTTGCCCATCTGCCCCGAGGGCAGACCCGCATCCGGACCATGGGTCAGAAGCGTCGCATGCGGGCACTCCGCCCAGGCCCGGTCAAAAGCCGGAGTTTCTGCCAGCGCCGGCGCATTGGCCGTGCGGTCTTCCGACAGGCCCCAGCCATCAAGAATGCAAAGGACAACGGGTTTCGCGCGGGTCATTCTGGGGCCTCCGGTAATCTTGACGCTTTATCTATGCCGCCGGATCGTCAAAGAAAACGCCCTCTGACACGAAGTTGCACGAAATTGCTCGACCGCATCCGGATCACGAAAGAAAAACGCGCGACGGGTTGCCCCCTCGCGCGCGCAGTCAGACCGGCCTTTGTGGAAGATCAGGCGGCGGAGCGCCATCCTCATCTTCGTCATCCTCTACCGGGATAGCATAGGTTCCGGTCATCCAGCGTGCCAGATCCACATCCGCACAGCGTTTGGAGCAGAAGGGGCGGTATTTCTCATCCGCCTCGCGGCCACAGATCGGACATTTGCTCACAGCAGATCCTTCAGCATCGCGCGGTCCCGTTTGCGCTGCAGCTCAAAGTTACCCAAAGGCGTCCAGCCTGCAAGGGTGCTCTCTGCCGCCTCGCCCTTGAAGGCTGCGCGCAGAACCTGCTCCAGGGTGCCGCGGTCTTTCTTCGGCATCGGCGCGAAATCGACCACGATCTGACCGCCAAGCCCGCGCAGACGCAGCTGACGCGGCAGATCCCGGGCGGCGGCAATATTGGCCTTCAGCCCGGCGGCCAGCGAGGTATCCGGCCCGGTGTTGATATCCACCGCCACCAGCGCCCGCGTGGTCTCCAGCACCATCGAGCCGCCCGCCGGCAGTTCCGCCACGACCGAGCGCAGATCATCAATGGCATCCAGAACGCCCGAACGCTCAAAAGCGCCCTCGCCCTCCACCACCTCATCGGGTGCCGGATCGGTCCATTCGCGCCAGGCCAGCTCATGGGCGTCCGGCGCATCCACCAGCAGCTCCGGCCCGCCCGAAAGATCGGCCATCACCGCCGTCGCAAGCTCTTTGACGGAAAGGATATCTTCCGCCACGGCGTCTTCGCCTGCCGCCTCTGCCGCCGAGCGGATGATCAGACCCAGCGTCGCCGGAGCCCCCTTCATCGCCTCATCAGCCAGATCCTGCAGATCCTGACGGAGCTCCTCATCGCGGATGCGGCGCGAGATATTAATCCCCGGTGCGCCCGGCGTGGCAATTGCCAGCTGAGATTTAAAGAGCACCCGCAGCGTGACCGGCACGGCCTTACCCGGCTCTGCCACACCCGAGACCTGCACGATCACGCGCTGACCCGGGGCCAGACCCGAGACCTGACGTAAGAATCCCGATCCGCCCGGAAGCTTCACGAAAACCCCGCCCTGGCCCTTGACCAGACGATCCACAACACCGCGCAGAATGGCACCCGGCTGCAGCGGGCTCTCGCCTTTGGGATCAATGACCAGATCCTCAAGACGACCATCCACCATCAGCGCCGCCGCCGCGCGGCCATCTTCCATCCGGTCAAGAACGACAACACGTCCGATCATGCCTGCCTCCAGAGCGGCACGCCCGCGGCGGCCAGAAGTTGTGCGGTCTCTGCAACCGGAAGGCCGACGACCCCGGTGAAAGACCCCTGCATCCAGGTCACAAACGCCCCGGCCAGGCCCTGAATGCCATAGCCGCCCGCTTTGCCCTGCCATTCACCGGACGCCAGATAGAAGTTCAGCTCATCATCCGACAGCCGCTTGAACTTCACCACCGAGACCACATCCCGCGTCCAGAGCCGCTCGCCTCTGCGAACCGCCACCGAGGTGATCACCTCATGACGACGCCCGCCCAGCAGCACCAGAAACTTTGCAGCCTCCGCCGCCGAGGCCGGCTTGCCGAGGATTCGGCGGCCCAGCGCGACCGTGGTATCGGCACAAAGCACCACATCCTCCGGCCCCGCCGCCACGGCAAAAGCTTTCTCAGACGCAATGCGCGCGCAATAAGGGCGCGGCAGCTCCCCTTTGCGCGGATCCTCATCGATATCGGGAGGCAGGATCGCATCGGGCACCAGCCCGATCTGCGCCAGAAGATCCTTCCGGCGCGGCGAGGCAGAGCCCAGAATCAGCTTCATCTTATTTGAAGCGATAATTGATCCGGCCTTTGGACAGATCGTAGGGGGTCATTTCCACCTGAACGCGGTCGCCTGCGAGAACGCGGATACGGTTCTTGCGCATTTTTCCTGCCATGGTCGCGATCAGTTCATGGCCGTTGTCCAGCTCGACCTTGAACGTCGTATTCGGCAGGAGTTCCTTCACGACGCCGGGGAATTCGAGCAGTTCTTCCTTGGCCATGTTGACTCCATTGGATAGCACCCGCCAAAAAGACTGCGGGCAAGGTGCTAATGAGCGTGCTGGCAGAAATTTTCAAGGGCAAAGGCCCCGTTAGACCACGAATGGGGCGGATTCGCCGCCCTTCGTGATCGTTTGGCTTTTGAAAAATACTCTGCAGGGGGGTCCGGGGGACGCAAAGTCCCCCGGCGGTTGCAAAGCCGAACTCAGGCCCGGATCACCTCCACCGGCACCGCCACACGCTCTTCCTGCTCGGGCCAGTGACGGCTCAACAGCACCACGCCATCATCCCGGGTCTGCCGGATCTGCTCGCGCGAGACCTCCGCCACCACCCAGCCCGGCACATTCAGCGCGCCCTCCGCCAGAACCCCGGTCTCCGGCCAGCCCGCATCGGGGGGCCCGAAAATCCCGGCAATGCCGGTGTTCTCTTCAACCCCGGCGCACCAGGCAGCCTCGCCCACCAGCGGCGCCTGCAGGGTGACGCACTGGTTCTCCAGCGCCCGCGCCATAGAGCCCACCCGCACCCGCATGAAACCCGCAAAACCTTCCGTGCAGCAGGGCGCCAGCAGTACTTCGGCCCCGGCTTCCGAGAGCGCCCGCGACAACAGCGGAAACTCACTGTCGTAACAGATCACCACCCCCACCCGGGCAAAGGGGGTCTCAAAGACCTTCAGCCCTGATCCCGGCGCAATCCCCCAGTCCTCGCGCTCAAAGCGGGTCATGATCTGCTTGTCCTGATGCCCGATCACCCCGGAAGGCCCGTAAAAGACCGCCCGGTTGACCAGCTGCCCCTCATGCCACACCGGACCGGAGCCGCCGAGAATATGCACGTCATGCGCCGCCGCCAGCCGCGCCAGAACGGCAGAGGCGGCCTCATGATGTTTCGCAGCCTCCCGCACCGCGCGATCCTGATCCCCGGCCACCGCGCGCCCGCCCAGCGAAGCCAGTTCCATCGCGCCATATTCCGGGAAGACCAGCAGATCGGCCCCCGTGGCCGCTCCTTCCGCGACCCAGGCCGTGATCTTCGCCTCATATGCTGAAAAATCCCCGAAGAAGTCCAACGGATAGGCGGCCGCCGCAAGTTTCATCTCATCCCCCCGACCCGGCGGAGACATTTCCGACACAGGCCCCATGATTTTCCCCACTCAGCTTGCACAGCGCCGGGCCCGGTGACAAGGCAGGAACGCGGGCTCCTGAGAGACCGCAGCCAGACTGACCCGGAGAGCTGAGACATGCGCCCGCTGCGCGGCATTACCTACAAACTGATCGCGGTGCTGGTTTTCATCGCCATGGCCTCGCTGATCAAACTGGCCGCCGAGCATGTCCCCCCCGGAGAAACGGTCTTCTTCCGCTCCTTCTTCGCCATACCGGTCATCCTCGGCTGGCTCTGGCTGCGGGGCGATCTGAAAAACGGCGTCAAAACCTCCCGGCCCGGCAGCCATTTTTTCCGCGCGCTCTCCGGCACCGCCTCCATGGGGCTGCAGTTCGCAGCCCTCGGCATGCTGCCCCTGCCGGAGGTGACGGCGATTATCTATGCGGCCCCGCTGATGGTGGTCGTGCTCGCAGCCCTCGTCCTGAAAGAAAAGGTCGGCCCCTGGCGCTACAGCGCGGTGGGTCTGGGCCTCGCCGGCGTGCTGATCATCCTCGCCCCGCGCTTTTCGCTTGAAGAAGGCCTGAGCACCGCGCAAAGCCTCGGGGCCGCCATCGCGCTTGCGGCCGCCGTCTTCATGGCCTTCGCCCAGATCTCAATCCGCAGGCTGACCGGCTTCGAGCCGGCCTCCACGATCGTCTTCTGGTTCACCATCAATGCCACGCTGCTGTCGCTGCTGACCCTGCCCTTCGGCTGGGTGATGCCGCCGCCCGATATCTTTGCCCTGCTGGTGCTGGCGGGCTTTCTTGGCGGGATCGGACAGATCCTGCTGACCTCAAGCTACCGCGAGGCCGAAGCCGCCGTCATCGCCCCGCTCGATTATGCCTCGATGATCTTTGCCCTGGGGATCGGCTGGTTCTTCTTCTCCGAAGTGCCGACGCTGCAGATGCTGTGCGGCGCCGCCCTGGTGATGGCAGCAGGCGTGCTGATCATCTGGCGCGAGCACAGGCTCGGCAAGGACCGCAGCCGGGCGCGCAAAGCCTCCACCCAGGGCGGCTGAGGGCTTGTCACCCGCGTGCAGCAGGCGTAAGCAAAAGCCATGAACAGCCCGCGCCCGATCCTCACGAGTGTTTATTATCCGCTGCCCTGACGCAGCGGAGCATCTGTTCATCCCCCCGCTGTCGTCTCTCCTGCCAGAGGCACAGCGCCGATCTTCCCCGCTTCCCCTGGCCCGCCCCCTACCGGATCCAGGACCATGCAACACCCGACCCTCGCTCTGATTGGCTTTGGCGCCTTTGGCCGCCTGACCGCCCGCCTGCTGGCGCCCCATTGCCGCATCCTTATCTGCGACCCCTCGGAAACCGCCTGCGAGGCCGCACGGCAGGCAGGCCTGACCCCGGTTGCGCTCCCCGAAGTGGCTGCGGCCGATATCGTCCTTCTCTGCGTGCCGGTGCCGCAGCTCGGCCAGACACTCTCAGCCCTGGCCCCCCATCTGCGCCCGGGCCAGCTCATCGCGGATGTGGCCTCAGTGAAATCCGCCCCCGCCGCCCTGATGCAAAACCTGCTGCCGGACCACGTTGACCTGCTGGCAACCCATCCGATGTTCGGGCCCCAAAGCGCGGCCGGCGGCACCCGCGGGCTGCAACTGGTGCTCTGCCCGCTCCGCGGCACCACCTGGCGCCGCCCGGCAGCCTTCCTGCGCAAAACCTTCGGACTGCGGATCCTGCTGAGCACGCCGGATCAGCACGACCGCGAAGCCGCCTTCACCCAGGGCCTCACCCATCTTCTCGCCCGCGCGATGCGCGATCTCGGCCCCGCGCCGAAACTGCGCACGAAAAGCTTCGATCTGCTCGACCAGGCCTTCGCCATGGTCCGGGACGATGCCGCAGAGGTCTTCGACGCCGTCACCCGCGACAACCCCCATGTCGCCCCCCTGCAGGCCCGGCTCGCGGCGCTTCTCTCCCCCGCCAGCCGCTGACTTTGGCTTTTTCAAAATACTCCCGGGCGGGGTCCGGGGAGGGCGGAGCGCCTCCCCGGCGCTCTCCGGACCCACAACCGCCTGAGACCTCTTAAAACCCCCGGAAAAGTAAAGACCCCGGAAAACAAAAACGCCCCCCGGAAAACCGGAGGGCGCTTTGGATCCGAAGGCCGTCGGGATCACTCTTTCGAGCGTTCCACATAGGTGTTGTCATCGGTATTGATGACGATACGGGTGCCCACGCCGATATGCGGCGGAACCATGACGCGCAGACCCGAGTCGGTCATCGCCGGCTTATAGGAGGAGGAGGCGGTCTGACCTTTGACGACCGGCTCGGTCTCGGTGATTTCCACCGTGATCTTCTGCGGCACTTCGATCGAGATCGGGTTGCCTTCAAAGGTCTTCAGCCAGACGCGCATGCCTTCCTGAAGATAGACTTTGGTGTCGCCCATGACGTCTTCTGCCACAACGACCTGCTCATAGGTGGTCGGCTCCATGAAGTGCCAGCCTTCGCCGTCTTCATAAAGATAGTCGAATTCACGTTCTTCGACGGTCGCTTTCTCCACCTGCTCGGTGGTGCGCCAGCGCTCCGAGACCTTGATGCCATCCGAGATGCGGCGCATGTCGACCTGGGTCACCGGGGTGCCCTTACCGGGGTGGATGTTCTGAGCGGTCAGAACGACATAGAGCTTGCCGTCCATGTCGATGACATTGCCCTTACGGATCGACGAGGCGATGACTTTCACGGGTGATAATCCTTGTGATATCCGGAGAACGCGGGGCCACAGCCTGCGCGATTGGCACCGCGCGTAGCGCATTCCGGCCATGATTTCCAGCCGAAAGGCGTTTTTGCCCCCGAAAGGACCCTGCGATATGGCCGAAACTTCCTGGTGGAACGCTGCCCGACATGCCGACCGTCGCCCCATGCTGCTGGCACGCAACCGCATTCAGGCGGGTCTGCGGCGCTGGTTTGACGATCAGGGCTTCACCGAAACCGACCCCTGCGCCCTGCAGATCAGCCCCGGCAATGAGACCCATCTGCATGCCTTTGCCGCCGAGGCCATCGACAATGACGGCGGGATGCGGCGGCTTTATCTGCACACCAGCCCCGAGTTCGCCCTCAAGAAGCTGCTGGCAGCGGGGGAGGAAAAGATCTTCGCCTTCGCCCATGTCTGGCGCAACCGCGAGCGGGGCGCGCGCCACAGCCCCGAGTTTGTCATGCTGGAATGGTATCGCACCCATGAAAGCTATGAGGTGCTGATGCAGGACTGCGCAGCCTTCCTGGCCCTGGCCGCCCGCGCCGCGGGAAGCCCGCTCCTGCGCCGGGGCGATCTGACCTGCGACCCCTTCCTCGCCCCTGAGCGGCTTTCGGTCTGCGAGGCTTTCATGAAATACGCAGGCGTCGATCTGCTGGCGACCATGGATGATAACGGCGTGCCCGATGCCGAAAAGCTGCGCCCGCAACTCCACGCCAAAGGTATGCGCACGGCCCCCGATGACACCTGGTCGGATATGATGAGCCGGGTTCTGACCGCAGATGTGGAACCCCGTCTCGGCCATGGGCGTGCCACCATTCTTGATCGCTACCCCGCCCATGAAGCGGCCCTGGCCCGCCGCTGCCCCGATGATCCGCGCCTGGCCGAACGCTTTGAGCTTTATGCCTGCGGGGTGGAGCTTGCGAATGGCTTTGGCGAGCTGACCGATCCGGTCGAGCAGCGCGCCCGCTTCATCGCTGAGATGGATGAAAAAGAGCGCATCTACGGCGAGCGTTACCCGCTCGACGAAGATTTCCTGAGCGCCCTCGCCGATATGCCCCTCGCCGCCGGGATCGCGCTTGGCTTTGACCGCCTGGTCATGCTGGCCACCGGCGCGCCCAAAATCGACGACATCATCTGGGCCCCCGCAGGCTGAGGCAGAACCGCTCCGGATGCACCCAGGCCGTCCGGCATCCTCACTGCTGAATCCGCCTCCCGGGCAGGGGCCTTGCTGCACAGCAATGCGAAAACCGGCTTTGACCGGCGGGAAACCCGCCGGTCAGAATCTGCAGGGGTGGCCTCAGTCCTGAGCGCCGTCCCAGCCCGAGATGGATTTCACCTCGAGGAACTCCTCAATCCCCCAGACGCCGCCTTCGCGCGCGCGGCCTGAGAGTTTGACGCCGCCGAAAGGCGCACCGGCCCCGCGGCTTTCGCCGTTCATCTCTACCATACCCGAGCGCAGCGCGCGGGCAAGGCGATTGCGGCGCGCGCCGTCCTGGCTCTGGACGTAATTGGTCAGGCCATAGGGCGTGTCATTGGCGATCGCCACGGCCTCTGCCTCGGTGTCAAAGGGGATCATGGCCAGAACCGGGCCGAAGATCTCTTCGCGTTCAATGGTCATTCCGGGCTTCACATCCGCAAAGACCGTCGGGCGGACATAGAAGCCCTTGTTCATGCCCTCAGGCAGTCCCGGACCACCGGCGACAAGGCGGGCGCCCTCTTCGATGCCTTTGGCGATATAGCCTTGGAGCTGATCCCACTGGCGCTTATTGACTACCGGACCGATGTGCTTGCCCTCTTTCGAGGCCGGAGCGACAGCGGTCGCCTCAGCCACTTCGCGGGCGATTTCCACGGCGCGGTCATAGATCGGACGCTCCACCAGCATCCGCGAGGGGGCGTTGCAGCTCTGACCGGAGTTGTTGAACATATGCCGCACGCCGCGCTTCACCGCGTCGTCATCGGCATCGGCAAAGACCAGGTTTGCCCCCTTCCCACCCAGCTCCAGCGTCACGCGCTTCAGGGTTTCCGCCGCTGCAAGGCTGATCGCCCGGCCCGCGCGGGTCGAGCCGGTGAAAGAGATCATCTCAACATCGGGGTGCTTCGACAGCACGCTGCCCACGCCCGCACCATCGCCGTTGACCAGGTTAAAGACGCCTGCCGGGAACCCAGCCTCATGAATGAACTCAGCAAAGAGCAGCGACGAAAGCGGCGCTTCCTCAGACGGTTTCAGCACACAGGTGCAGCCCGCCAGCAGCGCGGGCACCACCTTCAGCGTCACCTGGTTCATCGGCCAGTTCCAGGGCGTGATCAGCCCCACCACCCCGATCGGCTCCATGGCGATGCGGGCGTTGGGCGCATGGGGACCCAGCGGGCGGACCCATTCGATATGATCGAAGGCTTTGATAAAGTTTCGGATATGCGACGAGCCGGAAGGCGCCTGAGAGCTGCGCGCCATGGAGATCGGGGCCCCCATCTCAAGGCTGATGGCCTGGGCCATCTCTTCGTTGCGCGCCTCATAGATCTCAAGAAGCCGCTTCACCAGGGCCAGACGCTCAGCCGGAGGTGTCGCAGCCCAGGAGGGAAAGGCGGCTTTTGCGGCCGCGACGGCGGCATTGGTGTCTGCTTCCGCGCCAAGCGAGATCGTCGCACAGACGTCCTCAGACGAAGGGTCAATGACCGGGTAATCCCTGGGCGTGACCGGAGCAATCCAGGCGCCATTGATGTAAAAATCGCGTTTCTCGATCATAAGACCGGCCCTCCGAAAGTCTGTTGTGCCGGAAATCTGGCAGGGCCGGGGACATTGTGCAACCGCGCGCTTCGGAACAGGAACAGCCTCCCGAAGTTGTTAAGGGCCTGCTGCGAAGGCTTCCCCAGTGCCCGTTGCAGCCTTATTTTCCTGACCGAACCCTGCTGAAAGGACCCGTCATGACGCTGCGCATCAACGACACCGCTCCGGATTTTGTGGCCGATTCCACCGAAGGCCGGATTTCCTTCCATGAGGCAATCGGCGACGGCTACGCCATTCTTTTCAGCCATCCGAAAGACTTCACCCCGGTCTGCACGACTGAATTCGGGGCCGTGGCGCAACTCGCGGAAGAATTTGCGAAGCGCAACACCAAAGTCTTCGGAGTCTCGGTCGACCCGCTCGAAGCGCATGAGGGCTGGAAAGCCGACATTGAGAAATACTCCGGCAAGCCGGTGACCTTCCCGATGTTTGCCGACCCCGATCTGCAGATCGCCAAGCTTTATGACATGATGCCCGCCGAGTCGGTGCTGCCCGATGGCCGCACCCCGGCGCATACCGCCACCGTGCGTTCGACCTTCATCATCGGGCCGGACAAGAAGGTGAAGGTCATGCTGATCTATCCGATGACCGTGGGCCGCAACTTCCAGGAAATCCTGCGCGCGCTGGATGCGGTCCGCGCGACCGACGGCGTGCCTTTTGCCACCCCCGCAGACTGGAAACCGGGCGACAAGGCCATCGTGGCGCTTTCGGTTCCGACCGAAGAAGCGCAGCAGAAATACAAGGATCTTGAGATCGTTCTGCCCTATGTCCGCAAGGCCTCGCTTCCCGCGCAGTGATCTGACGGATATCTGATTTTAAGGCCCTGCAGCATTGCGGGGCCTTTACTTTAGCGCCCCCGTGCATCTGCCGCCGGTCCGGCCTATATTCCTGAGAAGTTTCATCAGGACAGGACCCGGTTATGTATTCCACCTCGGCGCATTTCCCGACGGCCAATGGCTCTAAATACCTTCAGCAGCTGTGCAAACATCTGGCCCATAAGGTCGAAGTCACCTTCACCCCCACCGAAGCAGAGGCCGATCTGCCCACCGGCCACATGAGCCTTCGTGCCGATGAAACCGGTCTTTTCGCCCGCGTGACCGCCGAAGATCTGCCCGCCATCATTCAGGCGCGGTTCGTGATTGATAAACACCTTGTCACCTTTGCCTTCCGCGACGGCTTTTCGGGTTTTTCCTGGGCGCTTGATCCGCAGGCTTAAGATGCTGCGCGGCCCCGGCCCCGGGGCGGTGCCGCGTCAGCCTTGACCCCGGGGGCCTGCCGGGTCAGGGAGGAGGGGAGACCAGAATGAAGCGCATTGCATGTATCCTTTCCTCCGTCTTTACCGTCAGGTTCACAAAGCCCGCCGGATGCCGGCCCTGGGGCTCTTTGACGCGCACCGCTCGGTGCTGCACTGCTGGCCGCAGGATATTGACCCATGGGTTGAGCTGAACAACGGCCGCACACTGACCCTCTTTGACCTTGGACGGGTGCCGATGATTACCCGTCTGGGGCTGCGCCCGCATCTGAACGCCAATGGCTGGAGCATGGCCGTGGCCGGAGCCTCAGTGCGCTACCGCCGCCGGGTGAAGATGTTTGACCGGCTGGAAATGATCTCGCGTCTGGCGGGATGGGACGATAAATTTCTCTATATAGATCAGTCTCTCTGGCGCGCAGGCGAATGCACGACCCAGGTCTTGAACCGCACGGCCGTCACCTCAGGCTCGGGGATCATCGCGCCCGAGCGGCTGATCCGCAGCGCCGGTTTCACCGAGCCGCAGCCCGAACTGCCGGGCTGGATCGCCGCCTGGGCCCGGGCAGAGGCTGAGCGCCCCTGGCCGCCCGAGGCGGGCCGGATCGCCGGAAATAACGTCTGACGGGCGTACAACCGCCACTCTACACGCGGATTTGCGCACAGAATGGCCCCGCCCCCTTTCAATGCGGGTGTGGCGGCGATAAAAGAATGCCGCGACCGGGTTCTTGCGGTCGCGGGTTTCCCTCTAGCACCGGACAGGATCTCCACAGGATGTCGATTTTTTCGGGCCTTTTTTCGTCGGACATGGCCATCGACCTCGGCACTGCCAACACGCTGGTCTATGTCAAAGGCAAAGGCATCATCCTGAACGAGCCTTCGGTGGTCGCCTATCACGTCAAAGACGGCAAAAAGCAGGTCCTGGCCGTGGGTGAAGACGCCAAGCTGATGCTGGGCCGGACGCCGGGGTCCATTGAGGCGATCCGCCCGATGCGCGACGGGGTGATTGCGGATTTCGACTCTGCTGAAGAGATGATCAAACATTTCATCCGCAAGGTTCACAAACGCACCACCTTCTCGAAGCCGAAAATCATCGTCTGCGTGCCCCATGGCGCCACTCCGGTGGAAAAACGCGCAATCCGCACCTCGGTTCTCTCGGCGGGCGCGCGCCGCGCCGGTCTGATTGCAGAGCCGATCGCAGCCGCGATTGGTGCGGGCATGCCGATCACCGATCCCACCGGCTCGATGGTGGTCGATATCGGCGGCGGCACCACGGAAGTGGCGGTTCTGTCGCTCGGTGACATCGTTTACGCCCGCTCGGTGCGCGTGGGCGGCGACCGGATGGATGATGCCATCATCTCTTATCTGCGCCGCAACCAGAACATCCTGATCGGTGAAGCCACGGCTGAGCGGATCAAATGCACCATCGGCACCGCCCGCATGCCCGACGATGGCCGTGGCCAGTCGATGACCATTCGCGGCCGCGATCTGCTGAACGGTGTGCCGAAAGAGACCGAGATTTCGCAGGCTCAGGTGGCCGAAGCTCTGGCAGAACCGGTGCAGCAGATCTGCGACGCCGTCATGCAGGCGCTCGAAGCCACCCCGCCGGATCTGGCGGCAGATATCGTTGACCGCGGCGTCATGCTGACGGGCGGCGGTGCGCTTCTGGGCGATCTCGATCTCTCGCTGCGCGAGCAGACCGGGCTGATGATCTCGGTCGCGGAAGAGTCGCTGAACTGCGTGGCCCTCGGCACCGGCAAGGCGCTTGAGTATGAAAAGCAGCTTCGCCACGTGATTGATTACGAAAGCTGAGGCCTTCCAGCCCGGCCTGACCTGAACAAGAGGCCGCTTTGGCACGCGACCGTGATCCGCAAGCCTATACCAGACCCGTCCGGCGCATCTTTGTGGCCGGGCTGGTTCTTTTGCTGCTCGGGGTCTTTCTGCTCTGGCGCATCGACAGCCCGCGGGTTGAGCGGTTTCGCATGGCGCTGATCGACCGCTTTGCGCCCTCGATGGAATGGGCCATGGCGCCGGTCGCCTGGGGCAGCGGCCTGATTGAGGGTTTTCAGTCCTACAGCCGCATCTATCAGCAAAACCAGGAACTGCGCCGCGAGTTGCAGCAGATGAAGGCCTGGCGCGAGGCCGCTTTGCAGCTTGAGCAGAAGAACGCCAAGCTTCTGGACCTCAATCAGGTGCGGCTGGACCCGAAGCTGACCCATGTGACCGGCGTGGTCATCGCTGACAGCGGCAGCCCCTTCCGGCAGTCGGTGCTTCTGAACGTCGGCAGCCGCGACGGCATTCGCGACGGCTGGGCCACGATGGATGGTCTGGGTGTGGTGGGCCGCATCTCAGGCGTCGGGCGCACGGTCAGCCGGGTCATGCTGCTGACCGATGCGTCGAGCCGGGTGCCGGTGACGGTGCAGCCCTCAGGTCAGCGGGCCATTCTGGCGGGGGATAACTCTTCTCTGCCGCCGCTGGATTTTCTGGAAAAATCAGACCTCGTGCGCCCCGGCGACCGGGTGGTCACCTCCGGCGACGGCGGGCTTTTCCCGGCGGGGCTTCTGGTGGGTCAGGTGGTGCAGGGCTCTGACCGCAGGCTGCGGGTCGCACCGGCTGCGGATTATCTGCGGCTGGAGTTTCTGCGGGTGCTGCGCAGCCATGAGCATGAAGAGATCGCCGATCCCGGTGATCTGATCTCGCCGCCCCCCGGCACGCTGCCTGAGCCTCAGACCGGACCCAATACCCCGGAGCCTGCGGATGGCTGAAGCAGCCCGCAACAGCGTCTGGCTCTGGCGGGCGATCTTTGTGGCGGTCTTTGCCCTTCTGCTGTCGCTGCGCCTGCTGCCGCTCAGCTCAGAGCCCGGCAAACTGCCGGGGCCTGATCTTCTGCTCTGCCTCAGCTGTGCCTGGGTCCTCCGGCGGCCCTATCATCTGCCGGTGCTGCTGATCGCGCTGGTGGTGCTGCTGGAGGATATGTTCCTCATGCGCCCCCCCGGCCTTTGGGCCGCGGTGGTGGTGATGGGCACCGAGTTTCTGCGCCGCCGTGCCGCCTTCATGCGTGAGTTGTCCTGGCTCTCAGAGTGGATGCTGGTGGCGGTGGCCATGCTGGGGATGTTCCTTCTGAACCGCGTGGTCATGGCGCTCACCATGCTGCCGCAACCGGGACTGGGGCTGACGCTGGTCGAATTCATCTTCACCGCTGCGGCCTATCCGGTGATCATCTTTGTTCTGCGCCACCTGGCCGGGCTGACCAAGCCCGCCACGGGCGAGCGCGACAGTCTGGGGAGGCCGCTGTGAAACGCCGCGCCCGCGAAAACGACGAAGCCGCCCGCAAGGTTACCCGCCGGGCGCTGTTCCTGGGCGGCTGTCAGGCCGCATTCATCGCCGTTCTTGGCGCGCGTCTGCGCTATCTGCAGGTCGATCAGGCAGAGCAGTTCAAACTGCTGGCCGAGGAAAACCGCATCTCCATCCGGCTGATCCCCCCTGCGCGCGGGCTGATCTTTGACCGAAAAGGCGTGCTGATCGCCGGCAATGAGCAGAACTACCGCGTCACCATCACCCGCGAGGGAGCGGGGGATGTGGAAGCCGTGCTGCGCCGTCTTTCAGAGGGCATCCCGCTCAGCGAAGACGACATCCAGAAAACCATCCGCGAGACGCGCCGCCGCTCGGCCTTCGTGCCTCATATCGTGGCCGAGCGTCTGACCTGGGAGCAGCTGAGCTGGATCTCGGTCAATGCCCCCGCCCTGCCCGGCGTCACACCCGAAGTGGGTCTGTCGCGCACCTATCCGCTGGATGAGGATTTCGCTCATTCGGTGGGCTATGTGGGGCCGGTTTCGGAAAACGATCTGGCACAGCTGGAAAGCCCGGACCCGGTTTTGCAGATCCCGAAGTTCCAGATCGGCAAGATCGGCGTGGAGCGGCGTCTTGAGGATGAGCTGCGCGGAAAAGCAGGCTCGCGCCGGATTGAGGTCAATGCTGCCGGCCGCGTGATGCGCGAGCTGGACCGCCGTGAGGGGGTTGAGGGCGCGGATATCGTTCTGACGCTGGATGCGCAGATCCAGAACTACGCCCGCATCCGTCTTGAAGAGCACAGCGGCAGCGCCGTTCTGATGGATGTGCGCAATGGCGATCTGGTGGCGCTGACCTCTGCGCCCTCCTTTGACCCGAACCTCTTTGTGCGCGGCATCTCGAACCCGGATTTCCGGCGGCTGATGGACAATGACCACCGGCCTTTGTCGAATAAATCCGTCCAGGGCGCCTATCCGCCCGGCTCGACCTTCAAAATGGTCACGGCGCTTGCGGCGCTTGAGGCCGGGGTGATCACCGCCAATACCACCGTCTACTGCCCCGGCCATTATGAGGCCGGCGGGCGGCGGTTCCACTGCTGGAAGCGGGCGGGCCATGGCTCCTGCGATCTGACCAAGGGTCTCGCGGAAAGCTGCGACGTCTATTATTATGATATTTCCCAAAGAGTTGGCATCGACGCCATCGCCGCTATGGCGGAGCGTCTGGGGTTGGGCGTGCGCCATGATCTGCCGATGTCGGCGATCTCGGAAGGGCTGAACCCCAACCGCGCCTGGAAGCAGGAAAAGCGCGGCCAGGACTGGCGCATCGGCGATACGATCAACGCCTCGATCGGTCAGGGCTATGTGCTGTCGACGCCGCTGCAACTGGCGGTGATGACGGCCCGCCTGGCCACCGGGCGCGCGGTTGAGCCCCGCATGGTGCATTCCATCGGCGGCGTTGAGCAGCCGGTGGCCGAGGCCCCTCCGCTGGGGCTGACGCCGGATCATCTGCGCAATGTGCAGCGCGGCATGTGGGCGGTGCTCAATCAGCGCACCGGCACCGGCTGGTCCTCACGCTCTGAAGACAAGGCCATGCTGATCGCGGGTAAATCCGGCACCGCACAGGTGCGCAACATCTCGGCCGCTGAACGCGCGCGGGGGGTGATCCGCAACGACCAGCTGCCCTGGAACCGGCGCGATCACGGGCTCTTTGTGGCCTATGCGCCCTCAGACAACCCGCGCTACGCCTGTTCGGTGGTGCTGGAGCATGGCGGCGGCGGCGGCGTGGCCGCGCCCATCGCCCGCGATATTCTGCTCTTTGCGCTCAACGGCGGCATGCCGCCCCTGAGCGCCTATCCGAAAAACCAGCGCGGCCGGATCGAATCGCATCAGCAGAGCCTGCCGCTGCGGGCACCGGAAACCTTCTCGGGCAGCCGCCCGACCCGCGCCTGAGGGGTCAGTTGATGAGCTATCTCGATTACTCCGTCAAACGCGCCCCCACCGGCCTGCGCAAGTTTCTCCATATGAACTGGGCGCTGGCCCTGCTGCTCGGGTCCATCGGTTCAATCGGGGTGCTGATGCTTTATTCGGTGGCGGGGGGCGACTTCTCCACCTGGGCCGAGCCGCAGATGGAGCGTCTGATCATCGGTCTGATCGCGATGATCCTTATGGGGCTGGTCCCGATCTGGTTCTGGCGCAATATGGCGGGGCTGGCCTATGGCGGCACCTTCCTGCTGCTTGTGGGGGTGGAGTTATTCGGCACCGTCGGCATGGGCGCGCAGCGCTGGATTGAGATCGGTCCGCTGCGTCTGCAGCCCTCAGAGCTGATGAAGATCGCGCTGGCGATGATGCTGGCGGCCTATTACGACTGGCTCGATCCGAAAAAGGTCTCGCGCCCGCTTTGGGTGCTGGTCCCGGTGCTGATCATCCTGCTGCCGGTGAGCCTGGTGCTGCGTCAGCCGGACCTTGGCACCTCGCTGATGCTTCTGGGCGGCGGGGCGGCGATCATGCTGGTGGCAGGCGTTCACTGGGCCTATTTCGCGGCCGTTCTGGCGATGATCGGCGGGGCGGTCTCCTCGGTCTTCATCGCCCGCGGCACGCCCTGGCAGTTTTTGCAGGATTACCAGTATCGCCGCATTGATACCTTCCTCGATCCCTCTGCTGACCCTCTCGGCGCGGGCTATCACATCAATCAGGCCAAGATCGCCATCGGCTCAGGCGGATGGGCGGGTAAGGGCTTTATGGAAGGCACCCAGAGCCGGCTGAACTTCCTGCCTGAAAAGCACACCGACTTCATCTTCAACATTCTGGCAGAAGAATTCGGCTTTGTCGGCGGCGTCTCGCTGCTGGTGCTTTATGCGCTGGTCATCATTTTCTGCATCTGGACCGCCATTCAGGCGAAAGACCGCTTTGCCTCTCTCGTGGTGATCGGCATTTCAGCGGCCTTCTTCTTCTATTTCGCGGTCAATCTGGCCATGGTGATGGGGATTGCCCCGGTGGTGGGCAAACCCCTGCCGCTGGTCTCCTATGGCGGCTCGGCCATGCTGGTGGTGCTCATGGGCTTCGGGCTTGTGCAAAGCGCCCATGTGCACCGGCTCAGATAGATCAGGCGGCGGCCACTGCGGCCGGGGCGCGGTTCTCGCGCACCGGCAGGTGGACGATGGCTGAGAAAGCCCCGACCCCGATGCCGATCCACCACACCAGGGTGTAATCGCCCGTCAGGTCATACATCTTCCCGCCCAGCCAGACGCCCATAAAGCCGCCGATCTGATGGCTCAGGAACACGATGCCATAAAGCGTTGCCATATAGCGCATGCCCCAGATATGCGCGACGAGCCCTGCCGTCAGCGGCACGGTGGCCAGCCACAGCGCCCCCATGACAACCGAGAACAGCAGCACCGTTACCGGGGTGATCGGCATGAGGATAAAGGCCGCCGCCGCCAGGGTGCGCAGCACATAGATCCCCGCCAGCAGGTTTTTGCGGCTGTAGCGCGCGCCAAGCCAGCCTGCGGTGATCGTCCCGGCAATATTGGCAAGCCCGATGACCGAGATGGAGACCGCCCCCAGAACGGAGGTGGTGGTGATCCCGAGCGCCGCGAGCATCCCGTTGGGCGCAATCGCGCCGCACATCTCGGTCACCATGGCCGGGAAATGCGCGGTGATGAAGGCCAGCTGATAGCCGCAGGAGAAAAAGCCCACGAAAATCAGGATATAGCTCGGGTCTTTCAACGCGCGGGAGAGAACCCTGCCCAGCGGCTCTGCCGGCTCAGAGGGGCCTTCCGCATCGGGGGCGTTCAGGAGAGGCACCGCGAACATCGCCAGAAGGATCACGCCCGCGAAAATCAGAAAGACGCTCTGCCAGGCAAGATAGCCCAGCATGATCTCTGCCACCGGGGCACCAAAGACCTGTCCGGCCGAGCCTGCGGCGGTGGCAATCCCCATGGCCATGGAGCGGTGTTTCTCGGGCGTGGCACGCCCCACAACACCAAGGATCACCCCAAAGCCCGTGCCTGCCACACCAAAGCCCACGATAATCTCAAGCAGCTGATGCTGCCCGGGCGTGATGGCAAAGGCGCTTAACACCAGGCCCAGCGCATAAAGCGCACCGCCCAGCAGCACCGCCGCGCGGTTGCCGAGCCGCTCGGAGATGGTGCCGAAGATCGGCTGACCAAAGCCCCAGGCCAGGTTCTGCAGCGCAATGGCCAGCGAGAACTCTGCCCTGGCCCAGCCGAACTCATTGGCGATCGGGATCTGAAACACGCCGAAAGACGCCCGGATGGAAAAGCCGATCATCAGGATCAGGCTTCCGGCGATCAGCACCGGAGAGAGAAGCGAGGGCGAAGCAGTGGCGTGTCGCATGGCAGCAATCCTGGGGAACTCTGCCGCGAAGCTGTGCCTCGCTCACGGCGGCGTCAACTCACAATCTGACCCCTCAGCCCCTCCGGACGCAGGGAAAGCGGCACGGCGGGCCGGGTGACGGGCCATGCACGGCCCGCTGACGCGGAGGTCATCCGCCGCGAGGCCCTTTCGCGCGGCACAGAAACGGCCGGGATGCGTCAGATCACCGGCACCATGCGGCGGGCTGTGACCCCTTCGGGAGAGATGTCACAGGCCAGCCCCAGCATCTGCACCCCTGCGGCGCGGGCCTCTGCGAAGGCGCGGGCATAGGCGGGATCGATATCCCCCGCGATGGTGATGCGGTCACACGCACTGCGCGACAACAGGTAAAGCATCGCCGCCCCTTCGCCCCGCAGCCGCGCGGCCCTCAGCCCCTCCAGATGCTTTGCGCCCCGCGCGGTGCGGCTGTCGGGAAATTCCGCAAGCCCCGCCTGCCGCGCCAGAGTGACGGATTTCACCTCAAGCCAGAACGGCCCCTCTGCGGTGGTCAGGCAAAAATCGATCCGGCTGTCTGCATCCATCCGCACCTCAGGCCGAAAGCCGCTGAAGGCGGGCAGGCCGGTAATCAGCCCGGCGCCCAGCGCCTCTGCCACCACGCCATTGGCAAGCGAGGTGTCGATGACGGCCATGCCGCCCTGTGGCAGTTCTGCCAGCTTCCAGCCCCAGGCGAGTTTGCTGCCGGGCCTGGAGGGGGCGATCCACACCCGCATCCCCGGCTCAGCCAGCCCGGTCATGGCGCCGGGGTTGGGGCAGTGAATGGTGACTTCCGCGCCATCCGGCAGAACCACATCGGCCAGAAAGCGTTTATACCGGCGAAGCAGACGCGCTTCTGTAAGGGGTCTGGGAAACTGCATAATCCGCCCCTATACCCGAAGGGGTGTTCTGGCAAGGAGGGCCTGAGATGACGAATCCCACTGCAGCAATGCTGGTGATCGGTGATGAAATTCTGTCGGGCCGTACCCGGGATTCCAACAGCCATCATCTGGCGGGCGAACTGACCCGCCATGGCATCCGGCTGATGGAAATCCGCATGGTCGCGGATGAAGAAGCAGACATCGTGGCGGCGCTGAATGCTTTGCGCGACCGCTGGGATCATGTCTTCACCTCGGGCGGCATCGGGCCGACCCATGACGACATCACCGCCGATGCCGTGGCGAGGGCCTTTGGCGTCAGCATCGATGTGCGCGAGGATGCCCGCGCGCTGCTCGCCGCGCATTACCAGCGCTCGGGCCAGGAGCTGAACGCCGCAAGGCTGCGCATGGCCCGCATTCCCGAAGGGGCCGCGCTGATCGACAATCCCGTCTCGGTGGCGCCCGGCTTCACCATCGGCAATGTCCATGTCATGGCCGGTGTGCCGAATGTCTTTCAGGCCATGGTCGCAAGCGTTCTGCCCAAGCTGACCGGCGGTGCCCCCCTCCTGAGCCAGAGCCTGTCGGTACTGCGCGGTGAAGGCGAAATCGCCGAAGGCTTTGCGGCACTGGCGGCGGAATATCCCGAGCTGTCGCTTGGCAGCTATCCCTTCCAGCGCAATGGCGCTTATGGCACCAGCCTTGTGATCCGCGGCACCGATCCGGTGCAGCTTGAAGCGGCGATGAAAAAGCTGACCGCACTTTTCGGGGAGACTGCATGAGCACCCCGCAGCTTCAGGACTGGTTTGACGCGCTGGATGCCACCTGGCCCGGAAAAGCGGTGCATGCCCTTGGCCCCTGGCGCATCCGCGAAGGCGCAGGCGGCGGGCAAAGGGTCTCGGCGGCGACCACCGCCGTGGCCGATGTCAGCGATGCAGAGATTGCTGAGGCCGAAGAGTTTCACCGCAGTCTCGGGCAAAACCCGCTCTTTCAGATCCGCCCCGGCCAGGAGGCGCTGGATGCCCGGCTGGCCGCTCGCGGCTATGGCAAAAATGATGCCACCCATCTGCGCGCAGCCCCGGTCACGCAGTTTGAACCCGCGCCCTATCTGCGCTCGATCATGCACTGGCCGCCACTGGCGCTGACCCGCGAGATCTGGGCGGGTGATCATATCGGGCCGGAGCGCGTTGCCGTGATGGAGCGTGCGGAGGGCAAAAAAACCGCTCTCATCGGGCGGGACGGCAATGATGCCGATCGTGCCTCCGGTGCGGCCTTCGTGGCCACCCATGGCGCAATTGCCATGCTGCATGCGCTTGTGGTGCTGCCGAATATGCGTCGGCGCCGTTCCGCCCACTATATGATGTGTGGCGCGGCAAACTGGGCACAGGATAATGGCGCAGACTGGCTCGCTGTGGCCGTCACTCAGGCCAATGCCGGGGCTGGCGCGCTCTATACTTCCCTGAAAATGCCGGTTGTGGGAGAGTATCATTACCGGGGCCTGTGACGCTTCGGCAGGGTCTGACATCTGTGCAAACGGAATCACTGCAGAGTAATGAGTCTTATCTTTGTTTTGCGAAGTGCCCTGACCGCAGGCCTCTGCCTGCTCCCCGCCCTAGCTCAGGCGGCAGGAACCCTTGTCCCCGCCGGTGCGGAGCGGGTGAGCCAGCATATTGAACCTTCGGGCAGCTATTCCCTGCCGATCGGTCCCTGGGACGGGGGCACAATGCTGACACGCCACAGCGAGGGCCAGGTGATCCAGACCGCCTGGCGCTGGTCAGGCACGGGAAAATCCACGCTCGATCTCTTCGCCCCTCTGCGGGAAAAGCTGCAGGCCGAAGGCTGGTCGCTGATCTATGAATGCGATGGCCGGGGCTGTGGCGGCTTTGACTTCCGCTATTCCACCCGGGTGCTGCCAGAGCCGGATATGCATGTCGATCTGGCCGATTTCCGCTATCTCGCCGCCAGACGCGGCCGAGGGGCTGAGGCCTCTGTTCTGAGCCTGCTGGTCAGCCGCTCAGAAGGGGCGCAGGCGGGCTTTGCCCAGACCATCGAAGTGCAGCCCGCCGCAGAGCCGCCAGGCCTGCCCATCCCGGCGGAACCACCTGTCCTGCCCGTTGAAACCGGCGGGATCGGGGCCGCGCTTGATGCAAGCGCGCGAGTGGTGCTTCCCGGCCTCAGCTTTGCCTCCGGCGGCGCGGAGGTGGAGGGCTTTGACCGTGCCGCCCTGCAGGAACTGGCGGACTGGCTCACCGCCCGTCCTGAGGGTGAGATCACGCTGGTCGGCCATTCTGACACGACCGGCAATCCGGCCAGCAACCTCACTCTGTCCGGCCGCCGGGCTGAGAGCCTGCGTCAGCTGATGATCCGCGATTTTGGCGTGGCTGAAAGCCGCCTCAAGGCGAAGGGTGAGGGGGATGTAACGCCCCTTGCCCCCAATGACACCGCCGAGGGCCGCGCCAGGAACAGACGGGTCGAAGCCATTGTGACCCGTCCGGTCACGACCCCGACCCGTTAAAGTTTTCGCACTTTGACACCGGCCGTTGTCCGGCCCTGCCCTCAGCCTGACAGATCACCAGGAGTCCGGGCCCTTTTCCGCATAGGTCTGCACCAGGAAATCAATGAATGCCCGAACTTTGGGCTGCGTGAAGCGACCAGGCGGATAGACTGCATAAATTCCGAGCGTCTCGCCCGGCAGGGCGGGCATCACATCCTCAACCAGACCCTGACGCAGGGCATCGGCGTAAAGGAACGACGGCAGCAGCGCGATGCCCAGACCCGAGATCGCCGCATTGAGCAGCGACTGCCCGTCGTTCACCGTCAGCCAGCCGTTCGAGCGGATCTGGCGCTTTTCGCCCGAGGCGGTGGTGATCTTCCAGACATTGCCCGCCGCCTGGCTGGAGTAATGCAAAAGCTTATGCTCGTTCAGATCCTCCAGCCGCTGAGGACGGCCGAATTTCTGCAGATAGCCCGGCGAAGCGATCATCCTTTGCGAGGTTTCGCAGAGCCTGCGGGCGCGCAGACTGCTGTCTTCCTGCTCTCCGATACGGATCGCCATATCGAAGCCTTCGGAGATCAGCTCCACATAGCGGGTGTTGAGGACCATATTGACGGTGATATCGGGATATTCGGTCAGAAAATCGCTCAGAACCGGAGAGATGTGATTGACCCCGAAATCCGTCGCCACAGAGATACGCAAAAGCCCCGAAGGCGCGCTTTGCATTGAGGTGACCAGCGCATCGGCCTCGCCCGCGTCATTCAGAACCCGCCGGGCGCGGTCATAATAGGCCAGCCCGATCTCGGTCGGAGAGACCCTGCGCGTGGTGCGGTTTAAAAGCCGCGCCCCCAGGCGCGCCTCCAGAGCGGAGACATGCTTGGAGACCGCCGATTTAGAAATGCCCATCTTCCGCGCAGCATCGGTGAATCCCCCCTGGTCCACCACGGTGGCAAAGGCTTCCATCTCGGTCAGTCGGTCCATCACACTCCCCTTCGGCACAACCGTGGGCCAGGCTCCAGATTTCCGGCAGATTGGGGCCAGAATGGGGTCAGCCAGAGGTGACACCAGGGAATTTTCCGCCGCGATCGGGCCGCAATCTGCACAAAAATGGCGAAGCAAAGGCGCAGGGACGCGCAAAAGATGCATAAACTATTCATGTTTATTTCTGCCCTCTGCGGCAGTGCTGCGGCCTGTTGAGGGAAACAGTCTTTGCAGGAAAACTCTGCGCTTTTCACAACTGCGCCACATTTCCGCCCCTCTCTGCGCCTTTGGGATTGAATGGGCTCAGGGCGGTTGCGGTGGTTGTGCCTGCCCCGCATCCGCCTATAGTCAGAGGCTAAGGCGTTCAGGGAGCCTCTGATGAGCATCGTTGAAATTTACACCACCCCCACCTGCCCCTATTGCCAGCGCGCCAAACGGCTGCTGACCGCAAAGGGCGTCGCTTTCACAGAGATCGATGTCAGCGCCGATCCTGCGATGCGCGAAAAGATGACCATCCGCGCCAATGGCGGCCGCACCGTGCCGCAGATCTTCATCAATGACCGCCATGTCGGCGGCTCGGATGACATCCATGCGCTGGATGCGGCCGGAAAACTCGATCCGCTGCTGAAGGACTGATCTGATGCGCGTCGCCGTCGTTCAGCTCAATGTCGGGGAAGATCCGGCAGAGAATCTTGGTCCCACCCTTGCGCTGATCCGCGAGGCTGTGGCGGGGGGCGCGGAATTCGTGCTGACCCCCGAATGCACCCATCTGATGAGCGCGCGGCGCGACTGGCAGCAAAAGGTCATCGCCCGTGAAGAGGATGACCTGACGCTGAAAGCGCTTCGTGAAGAAGCGGCGAAGGCCGGGATCTGGCTGCTGATCGGCTCGATCGGGCTCAGGACAGAGGATGCGGATGGCCGCTTTGCCAACCGCTCCTTCCTGATCGGGCCGGACGGAGAGATTAAGGCGCGCTACGACAAGATCCATATGTTTGACGTGAATGTCTCGGAAACCGAGGTCTTTCGCGAATCCGCCGCCTATCGCCCCGGTGCGCAGGCGGTGGTGGCGGAGACCCCCTTCGGGATGCTGGGCATGTCGGTCTGCTATGATCTGCGGTTCCCGCATCTGTTTCGGGCCCTTGCGCAGAAGGGTGCGCAGATCCTGGCGATCCCGGCAGCCTTTAACCACATCACCGGTGCGGCGCATTGGGAAGTGCTGCTGCGCGCCCGCGCCATTGAGAACGGCGCCTGGGTGCTGGCTCCGGCACAGACCGGGCATCACCCGCAGCCTGACGGCCCCGGACGGCGCACCTTTGGCCATTCGATGATCATCGCGCCCTGGGGCGAAGTGGTCGCAGATGCAGGCACCGGGCCCGGCGTCATCTTTGCCGACATCAGCCTTGATGCGGTGAAGACTGCGCGTCACCGCGTGCCCTCGCTCAGCCATGACCGCCCGTTTTCGGGCCCCTGACCCATGAACGACCGCACCGGCGATCTGGCCGTCGCTCTCTTCAGCGAGCTTTTCATGGCCGACCAGCTTGCACGGGCTGAGTTAAGCCGCGCCCTGCCCAAAGGGATGGAGCTGTCGCATTTCTCGGTTCTGAACCTGCTGGCGCGGGCGGGCGAAGAACGCACGCCTGCCCAGCTGGCGCGGGCCTTTCACGTCACCCGCGGGGCAATGACCAATACGCTGGCGCGGCTGGAATGGGCGGGCCATGTGCATATCCGCCCCGACTGGGATGATGCGCGGCGCAAATTCGTGGGCATCAGCCCTGCCGGCCGGGCCGCCCGGGATACGGCGCTTCAGGCCATTGTGCCCCTGCTGTCGGGAACGGTAACCGCCCTTGGGGAGGACCGCGTCCGCGCAGCCCTGCCGGTGCTGCGCGATCTGCGCCAGCGCTTTGGCGGCGAGGAGTGAGCGCGGCTTGCGAAGCTGCGCGATCCGTGGCCTAGTTCGGCGACAGCTGACGGGAGGAACGGGATGCGGCTTCAGGGAAAAACGGCGATCGTGACCGGCGCGGGCTCTGGCTTTGGCGCGGGGATCGCGCGGCGTTTCGCGCAGGAAGGCGCGCGGGTCATCGTGGCCGATATCAACCTCGCGGGGGCTGAGGCTGTGGCAGCGGAGATCGGCGGTCTGGCCGTGGCCTGCAATGTCGCCGATGGTTCCTCTGTTGCGGCGCTGGCCGAGGCGGCGCAGGCCGAATTCGGCGGCGCACCCGATATTCTGGTCAATAACGCCGGTGTCACCCATCTGCCCGCTTTTATGGAGGAGATCTCTGAGGCGGATTTTGACCGGGTGATCGGGGTGAATGCCAAATCGATCTATCTGATGGCAAAAGCCTTTGCAGGCGGGATGAAGGCGCGGCGCTCGGGGGCGATTTTGAACATCGCCTCAACAGCCGGGGTCAGCCCGCGCCCGAAGCTGAGCTGGTATAATGCCTCGAAAGGTTTCGTGATTACGGCGACGCGGGCCATGGCGGTGGAACTGGCGCCCTTTGGCGTGCGGGTCAATGCGCTTAATCCGGTGGCGGGCGAGACGCCGCTGCTGGCAAGTTTTATGGGCGAAGACACGCCGGAGATGCGGGCGAAGTTTCTTTCAACCATTCCGCTGGGGAGGTTCTCAACTCCTGAGGATCTGGCCAATGCGGCGCTTTATCTTTGCTCTGATGAGGCCTCGATGGTGACGGGTGTGGCTATGGAAGTGGACGGCGGGCGCTGTATCTGAGGTCAGGCTTTGTCGCGACCCCGGGGGCGCTGCCCCCGGCCCCCCGGAGTATTTTGAAAAAGCCAAAGTCGAAGGGGGCGGCGGATTTCCTTTGGGTGCGGCTGCCGCTATGGTCGCGCCCATGAACAGCACTCCGAGCATTGTTTTTTCCGACGACCAGGCTGAGGCCTTTGACCGCGTTCAGGCGCTTTTGCTGAAGGCCGGGGTCAATGCCGCGGATGGCATTCTGGATGCCCCTGATGGTGTGGGGGGCGGCGTTCTGGCGGTGACCGGCAAGGCGGGGTCGGGCAAGACCATGCTGCTGTCGCAGCTGGTCAAAGAGCTGACCGAAGCCGGGCTGGAAATTGTTTCGGGCGATTATGAGGGCAAAAAGCGGCGCGAGCGGCGCACGCTGGCCGTTCTGGCGCCGACGAATAAGGCGGCCTCGGTGCTGCGGACGCGGGGGGTGCCGGCGACGACCATTCACCGCATTCTTTATACGCCGATCTATGCGCCGGAATATGAAAAGCTGGCGGACTGGCTTGCCGGGACCGGTGAGAAGCCGGTCATGGAAGAGCTGACCGAGCAGGCGCTGGAGCGGGCGAAGGCCTTTTTTGAGAATGTGAAGTCGATCCCCGGCGCATTGGCCGCGGCCGGTCTGCGGGGGTCGGATTTCATTCAGGGCTGGAAGCGGCGCGAAGAGCCTTTGGACATCGGCTTTATCGATGAAAGCTCGATGCTGGATGAGCGGCAGTTTGAGGACTTAAAAGAGATTTTCCCGACCCTGGTGCTCTTTGGCGATCCGGCGCAGCTGGCCCCGGTGGGGCTGTCGGGGGAGATGGTCTTTGATCGTCTGCCGAAAGAACGCCGGGTGCATCTGGAGCGGATCCACCGCCAGCAGACTGACAGCCCGATTCTCGATCTGGCCCATGCCCTCGCTGATCCGGGGCTGAGTTTTGAAGATTTTGAGCAGATGGTCGGTGAGGCCGCGCGGCGCGATGACCGGGTGGTCATGGCCGAGCGGGTGGATGCCGATCTGATGGCGCGCTCTCCGGTGCTGGTCTGGCGCAATGCCACGCGGATCCGGCTGATCAATGCCTTCCGCGCTGCCCATGGTGCGCCGGAGACGGAGCTGCTGACCGGCGAGCCTTTGATCTGTGACGGGATTGAATTGCCGCTGAAGCATCGCAAAAAGCGGATCGATCTGGAGGCGCGGGGGCTGATCAAGGGCGCTCAGGTCATCTATCTGGGGCCGGGCAAAAAGGACGGCTTTGCGCGGCTGCATGTCTTTGGCGCAGATGATCCGCAGGTCTCGGCGGCCTCCATCATCAAGATCGAAAAGCCCGATGAGGAAGAGCCCTTCATCCCGGCCGCCGCCCGGATGGGGGCGACCTTTCTGCATGGGGCGGCGGTGACGATCCATAAGGCGCAAGGCTCACAATGGCCCGAAGTGCAGGTCTTTGCGCCGGATCTTTGGGCCGCGGCGCGGGCCGGGCGGTCAGAGGCGGGATTGCCGCTCTGGAAGCGGCTGGCCTATGTGGCGATTACCCGCGCCGAGAACCGGCTTTACTGGGTGGTGCGCAACCGGCTGGCGCGGCCGACCTATGCGCTCACGGTGGAGGATCTGAAGGTCACGGTTCCGGCGGCGCTGACGCTGACCGCCGAGAGCGATTGACGCCCTGCTGCCCTCTGCGCCAGCATGGCGGTGGGCGGGGGAGCAGCGGGAGACGGACCCATGGAGATTACCATCAACCTCACGCGCCCTGAGGGCAGCCCCGGCAGTGGTCCGCTGCGGGTGGGGTGGTTTCTGAATTCCGACAAGGGCGCGGTGCTTTTTGACCCGCCCGAGCGGGTGAGCTTTCGCCAGACCAACCGGACCCATGCGAAATCGGCGGCGCGCTGCCCCGGCGTGATCCAGCTGGAGAGCCGCTATTTCCTGATCCGCTGCCCCTATGATCTGCACATCGGCTTTGGCCGCGATGAGAAGGGGCAGGCGCATCTGATCAACCGCGCCGGCGCGGGGGCGGGGATCCGCAGCAATAAGCTGAGCCAGGTTCTCGCCCTGGTCAGTGAGGCGGAGTGGCGCTACCCCGACCGGCCCACGGTGCAGCTGATGCTGCCCTATTGTTTTGTGGCCGAAGAGGTCTGTTATATCACCCAGCTTGACAGCTTTGCCCATTACCGCCCCCAGCCTCTGCCCGGCACGATCTTTGGCGGGCGCTTTCCGATCCATGCCTGGGTGCGGCCGCTGATGTGGGCGATGGAGTGGCATGACACCTCGAAAGATCTGGTGCTCAGGCGCGGTGACCCGCTCTTTTACGTGCAGTTTGAAGGGGATGGCCCGGACCGCCCGGTGCAGCTGGTGGAAACCGAACGCAGCCCTGAGTTGCTGGCCTGGATGGAGGCGATGTCGGGGGTGGTGAACTACGTCAATCAGACCTTCAGCCTGTTTAAAGCGGCGGAGGCTCTGCGGCCCCCGGCGCTGATCCGCCCGAAGGAGCGGGGCTGAGGGGAGCCGAAAAAATCATGCAACCTCAGGCGCATCGGGGTGTTGCATTTTCCAGGGGCGCTCCCAAATCTTAAGGCAAGGCCGCAGGGCCCGTGCCGGGGACCCGGGCGGGCCGGAGCGGTGCTTCACAGAAGGAGAACCCGATGAACCTGGAAAAGTTCACGGAACGGTCGCGCGGCTTTCTGCAGGCGGCCCAGACGATTGCGATGCGCGAGGGTCACCAGCGACTGGTGCCGGAGCATCTTCTGAAAGCCCTGATGGATGATGACCAGGGGCTGTCCTCAAACCTGATCCGCCGTGCGGGTGGTGCGCCTGAGCGGGTGGCGGAAAGCGTGGATCTGACGGTCTCACGTCTGCCGAAAGTTTCGGGCGGCAATGGGGAGGTCTATACCGATCAGACCCTCGTGCGGGTGCTGACTGAGGCTGAGGATCTGGCGAAGAAAGCCGGTGACAGCTTCGTGCCTGTCGAGCGCATTCTGATGGCGCTGGCCATGGTGCCCTCACGCGCCAAAGAGGCGCTGGATGCGGGGGCTGTGACGGCGCAGAAGCTCAACATTGCGATCAATGACATCCGCAAGGGCCGGACGGCCGACAGTGCTTCGGCCGAAGAAGGCTATGAGGCGTTGAAGAAATATGCCCGCGATCTGACGGAAGCTGCGGCTGAGGGGAAGATCGACCCGATCATCGGGCGTGATGAGGAAATCCGCCGCACCATGCAGGTGCTGTCGCGGCGCACCAAGAACAACCCCGTTCTGATCGGCGAGCCGGGGGTGGGTAAGACCGCCATCGCGGAAGGTCTGGCTCTGCGCATCGTCAATGGCGACGTGCCGGAATCTTTGCGCAACAAGCGGCTGCTGGCGCTCGATATGGGCGCGCTGATTGCAGGCGCGAAATACCGCGGTGAGTTCGAAGAGCGTCTGAAGTCGATCCTGTCGGAGGTGACCGGAGCGGCCGGTGAGATCATCCTCTTTATCGACGAGATGCACACCCTGGTCGGGGCCGGTAAGGCCGATGGGGCGATGGACGCGGCGAACCTTTTGAAACCTGCGCTGGCGCGGGGGGAACTCCACTGCGTGGGGGCCACGACGCTGGATGAATACCGCAAGCATGTGGAAAAAGACGCGGCCCTGGCACGGCGCTTCCAGCCGGTGATGGTCTCGGAGCCGACGGTGGAGGACACCATCTCGATCCTGCGCGGGATCAAAGAGAAATATGAGCTGCACCACGGGGTCCGCATCGCCGATTCGGCGCTGGTGGCGGCGGCGACGCTGTCGCACCGCTATATTACCGACCGGTTCCTGCCCGATAAGGCCATCGACCTTGTCGATGAGGCGGCCTCGCGGCTGCGGATGGAAGTGGACAGCAAGCCCGAAGAGCTCGATGCACTGGATCGTCAGATCCTGCAGCTGACCATTGAGTCAGAGGCGCTGAAGCGCGAGGATGATGCGGCCTCGAAAGACCGGCTGGAGCGGCTGGAGAAAGAGCTTGCCGAACTGCAGGAACGCTCAAGCGAGCTGACCGCGCAGTGGCAGGCCGAGCGGGACCGACTGGAAGGCGCGCGCGATCTGAAAGAGAAGCTGGAGAAGGCCCGCGCCGAGCTGGATATCGCCAAGCGTGACGGCAATTTCGCCAAAGCCGGTGAGTTGCAATATGGCCGGATCCCGGAGCTTGAGCGTCAGATCGGTGAGGCCGAAGGGCTGGAGAGTGCCAAGCTGGTCTCTGACGCCGTGCGGCCCGAGCAGATCGCGGAAGTGATCGAGCGCTGGACGGGGATCCCGACCTCCAAGATGCTGGAGGGTGAGCGCGAGAAGCTGCTGAAGATGGAAGAAGAACTCGGCCGCCGGGTCATCGGTCAGCGCGAGGCGGTTGTGGCCGTGTCCAACGCCGTGCGCCGGGCGCGGGCGGGGTTGAATGACGAAAACCGCCCGCTGGGATCGTTCCTCTTCCTGGGGCCGACCGGCGTGGGGAAAACCGAGCTGACCAAGGCGGTGGCGGAATACCTCTTTGACGACGATCAGGCCATGGTGCGGATCGATATGTCGGAATTCATGGAGAAACATTCCGTGGCCCGGCTGATCGGCGCGCCCCCCGGCTATGTCGGCTATGATGAGGGCGGGGTTCTGACCGAGGCCGTGCGGCGCCGTCCCTATCAGGTGGTGCTGTTTGATGAGGTGGAGAAGGCCCATCCGGATGTCTTCAACGTGCTGTTGCAGGTGCTGGATGACGGGCAGCTGACCGATGGTCAGGGCCGCACGGTGGACTTCAAGCAGACGCTGATCATCCTGACCTCAAACCTTGGCAGCCAGGCGCTGAGCCAGCTTCCGGAAGGGTCCGACAGCCGTCTGGCACGTTCGGAAGTGATGGAAGCGGTGCGGGCGCATTTCCGCCCAGAGTTCCTGAACCGTCTTGATGAGACGATCATCTTCGACCGGCTGACCCGGGAGAATATGGACGGCATCGTTGAGATCCAGCTGCGTCGCCTGCAAAAGCGGCTTGATGCGCGCAAGATCACCCTGGAGGTCGATGCGGCCGGTCAGGCCTGGCTGGCCGATGCCGGCTATGATCCGGTCTTTGGCGCAAGGCCGCTGAAGCGGGTGATCCAGCGTCATGTGCAGGATCCGCTGGCGGAGCTGCTGCTCTCGGGCCAGGTGCTGGACGGGGCGGTGGTGCCGGTCTCGGCCACGGCTGAGGGGCTGACCATTGACGGGCGGCTCTCGGTCACGCCGCCGGATCTGGTGCGGGGCGAGAAGAAGCTGCACTGAAAGCGCAGGGGAGGGCTGCCTGCCCTCCCCTGACCCCTCCCGGGAGTATTTTGAAAAAACCAAAGAAAAGCCCCCTGCGCGATCGGCACAGGGGGCTTTTCTGTTCAGGCCGGAGCTTGATCAGCCGCGGTATTTGCTGAGCACCAGGGTCGCATTGGTGCCGCCGAAGCCGAAGCTGTTCGACAGGATCGAATCGAAATCGACATTGTCGACGCGGGTGGTGGCGATCTCTTCCGGTTTGATCTCGGGATCAAGCTCGGTGACATTGGCCGAGGCTGCGATGAAATTGTTTTCCATCATCAGGATCGAATAGATCGCCTCATGCACACCGGTTGCGCCGAGCGAGTGGCCGGTCAGCGATTTGGTCGAGGAGATCGGCGGCACATTGCCTTCACCGAAGACGCGGCGGATCGCTTTGACTTCGGTCACATCGCCTGCGGGGGTCGAGGTGCCATGGGCGTTGATATAGCTGACCTTACGGCCTTCCGGCAGGGTCGAGAGCGCCTGACGCATTGAGCGTTCGCCGCCTTCGCCCGAGGGGGCCACCATATCCGCGCCGTCCGAGGTGGCGCCATAGCCGGTCACTTCGGCATAGATTTTCGCACCACGGGCGAGGGCGTGTTCGAGTTCTTCCAGAACCACAACACCACCGCCGCCGGCGATGACGAAGCCGTCACGGGTGGCGTCAAACGGGCGCGAGGCGGTTTCGGGGCTGTCATTATATTTCGACGACATGGCGCCCATGGCATCGAAAAGGCACGAGAGCGTCCAGTCGAGTTCCTCGCCGCCGCCGGCAAAAACGATGTCCTGTTTGCCGAACTGGATCAGCTCGGTGCCATTGCCGATGCAATGCGCCGAAGTCGAGCAGGCTGAGGTGATCGAATAGTTCACGCCTTTGATCTTGAAGGGCGTGGCAAGGCAGGCTGAGTTGGTCGAGGACATGCCCTTGGTCACGCCGAACGGCCCGATGCGCTTGGGCGAGCCGCTGTCGCGCACGATGTTATGGGCTTTGTAGAACGACTTGGTCGAGGGACCGCCGGAGCCTACGATGATGCCGGTGCGTTCATTCGAGACCTGCTCAGGGGTGAGGCCCGAATCCTTCACCGCCTGATCCATGGCGATGAAGTTATAGGCCGCGCCGTCGCCCATGAAGCGCAGGTCGCGTTTGTCGATATGGTCTTCCAGCACGATCTTCGGCGTGCCGTGCACGCGCGAGCGGAAGCCGTGTTCGGCATAGTCTTCAGAGGCCACGATGCCCGAACGGCCCAGGCGCAGGCTCTCGGTCACTTCAGCGGCGTTATTGCCGATGGGGGATACGATGCCGATGCCGGTGATGACGACGCGACGCATGGGGATCTCCTTTCCGGAGGAAGTATCAGGAAGCCGAAAGGGCGACTTTCATGTCTTTGACCAGGTAGATGACTTCGCCATCCGCCTCAACGCGACCGTCAGCAACGCCCATGGTCAGGCGGCGGGTCTGCACGGCTTTGGTGAAATCCACGTGGTAGGTCAGCAGTTTGCGGTCAGGACGCACCATGCCGGTCAGCTTCACTTCGCCCACGCCCAGCGCATAGCCCCGCCCCTGCCAGCCGCGCCAGCCAAGGTTAAAGCCGGTGAGCTGCCACAGGCCGTCGAGACCGAGGCAGCCGGGCATGATCGGGTTGCCGGGGAAGTGGCAGTCGAAGAACCACAGATCCGGGGTAATGTCGAATTCAGCTTTGATATGGCCTTTGCCATGTTCACCGCCGTCAGCCGAGACCTCAGTGATGCGGTCCATCATCAGCATCGGGGGCGCAGGAAGCTGCGCGTTACCGGGGCCAAACAGCTCGCCGCGGGCGCATTTCAGAAGGTCTTCCTTATCGAAGCTGGTCGGATACACGTGTCTCTTCCTGTTCAGGGTCCAGATTTTCCTCTAACACCGCACCCCCTGAAAGGGCAAGTGTTGCGGGCTTTTGGCCCCGCAAAGGGGCAACAAAAGCGATGTTTATGTGGGGTCCGGGCGTGCTTCGATCAATGGGCGTTTGAGATACAGGCCCGGATGCCGGTGGCCAGCTGCATCTCATAGGCGGGGATTCTGACCTCAGCCGAGGGAGGCTTCACTTCGATCAGATCATCGACCAGCGTCAGCCAGCCCGCAGCGCAGGTGCAAAGCGCCTCACGGTCGCGCCCGGCGGCACGCATCTCACGCAGGGTGGCCCGGAGGTCAAAGCCCGGCAGCGGCGCGGCACCGTCCAGCACCTGACCGCATTGCCAGTAGTCATCCTTCGTCACATGCAGATCGCTGTAGATCCGACCGCCGGGTTGGCAAAGAAGCATATTTGAGCGGATGATCTCAACCAGAGCCTCCGCCGCGCCGTCCCCTTCTTCCGCCGCCATCCGGGCCTTTTGTGCCGGGTTGAGGCCGAATTCTTCTCCCACGCAGTGGCAGAACTCTGAGCGTTCCCAGCCGAAGGCATCAACCCTTTCGATCAGCTCAGCCGTGCCGGGCACCGGAAGCTCGCCATCGGCGATCTGCCCGCAGATATCGCGCCCGAGATCGTAAAGCCGGGTATCCATCTGCGGCGCGGCCTGTGCCACCCCGGCCAGAGCCATCAGCAGTCCTGTTAAAATCGCGCGCATGCCTGCCCCCCCCTGCCTGTCACCGGCCTGTCACCGGCCTGTCCCTGAGGATGGGTCGCTACTGCCTGCGGCGCGCGCTGCCTACTCCACCGGACGGGCGATCCCGGCTCAGCGCAGCAGATCGGCGCGGTAGCCGTTATAGGCCAGCATATCGCGGGCCGCTTTGCGCCGGTCGGCCGGCATCACGCCGCGGTCAAGGACCGAAGCGAAACTGCCGGAGGGGGTCGCAAGGATCACCGAGCGGTTGTCGTAATCGGCCCAGATCACCCACCAGGCCTCAGCCTCGCCTTCGACCTGCAGCCGTCCGTTGCCGATGTAACGCGCGGCCCGGTTCACCGGCGTGGCACGTCCCGCCCGGCAAAGCTGCCCACTGAGCCGCAGCCGGTCGCCTTCGGGGCGGATGCTGAGGCGCCCCGGCGCACAGGAGGCCGCGCCGGGGGCAGCCACATGGGCAGCCTCGGTCCAGGTGCCGTGGAGGCGGGCGGGGTTCAGCCCGGCCATGGAATAGATCGGGATCGCGGGGTCGCGCAGAGCGACCCTCTGCGCGACCGGCGCCGCGCTGCAGCCTGCAAGGAGCAGCGCGAGCCACAGTCCGGGGTGTTTCAGTCGCGGCATTGCATCGCCCTCGCCCCGTTGCTCATCACGATCTCATGGCAGCCGTAGAGCGGAGACACCGGCGCGCAGGAGCCGCTGCGCGCCAGGCAGTCGCCCTGACAGTCATCGGCGGCCCGGCACTGCTTTCCGGCATCGGGCATTGTGTGGATGCAGGCCCGCGCCCGGCCACCGCCTGCGCGCAGAAACTCGCCCCCCGCCCGGCTGCAGGCCGCCTCAGCCTCGGCAGGCGGCGCAAAGACCGGCACGGGGGCCGGCGCCTCCTCGCGGCAGGCCGCGAGCGCGAGACAGGCAAGAAGGGCGAGGGCCGCGCGCATCAGAAGGGCTGCGGGTGATCGCGGCGCACTGCCTCGATCTCGGCAATCACTTCGGGCGAGAGCACCACGTCAGCCGCGCCGAGGTTGGTTTTCAGCTGCGCCAGCGTGGTGGCCCCCACGATCGGGATCACCGGCACCGGACGCGAGCGGCAGAAAGCCAGCGCCATCTGGCAGGGATCAAGCCCGTGATCAGCCGCCACCCGCAGATAAGCGGCAACGGCCGGGAACACCTGCTTGGTGATGCGTCCGCCCAGATCCGGCGTCGCCACGCGGCGGGTGTTGTCCGGCGTCACATCGCCTGCATATTTGCCCGAGAGGATCCCGGTCGCCAGCGGCGAATAGGCCAGCAGCGGTACGTCTTCGTGGTGGCAAAGCTCTGCCATATCGGTGTCGAAGAGGCGGTTGAGCAGCGAGTATTCGTTCTGAATGGCCGAAACCCGCGGCCAGCCGTTCAGCTCGGCCAGACGCAGCCACTGCGCGGTGCCCCAGGCGCTTTCATTCGACAGACCGAAGGCGCGGATCTTGCCCTCTGCGACCAGCTTTGCCGCCTCAGACAGTACGTCCTGCATATGGGGGATGACCTCATCGCGGCGCTGCTGCGACGGGTCAAAGCCCCAGTTCTGACGGAAATGATAGGAGCCGCGGTTGGGCCAGTGCAGCTGATAGAGATCGATGTAATCGGTGCCCAGACGGCGCAGCGAGTCCTCTGCACAGCGCCGCAGGACGGGCCCCGAGATCATCTCGCCGTCGCGAATGATGTCACGCCCGCCGCCCGAGACTTTCGTGGCCAGCACCACATCGGCACGGTTGCCGCGCGCGGAAAGCCAGGAGCCGATGATCTCTTCCGTGTGGCCGATGGTTTCCGCCCGCACCGGGTTCGTGGGATACATCTCAGCCGTGTCGATGAAGTTGACGCCCATATCGCGGGCGAGATCCATCTGGGCATGGCCCTCGGCTTCGGTGTTCTGAGATCCCCAGGTCATCGACCCGAGGCAATATTCACTGACCATAATTCCGCTGCGGCCAAGTGGTAGTCTGCGCATGATATTCCCCCTGCTGCAGCTGCAGCCTAGCCCGCAGCCCCTGCCCCGCCAAGCGCAATTCGCCCGCTGCCGCGCCGGACGGCAGAAGACCGCGGGCGCAGCCTCAGATGTGCACAGGGAAAAGGCGCTCCTTCAGAGCGGCGCAATCGTGCTTATATTGCGAAGGCGGGCGTGGCTGTGTATTTCATCGCCCTTAACTGGTTTTGACAAGGAGATGCGGATGCGTCGTGTCGTCGTTACGGGTCTGGGTCTTGTCACGCCCCTGGCCTGCGGTGTGGAAGAAACCTGGTCGCGCCTGCTCGCGGGCCAATCGGGCGCAGGTCCGATCACGCGCTTTGATGCAGGCAATGTCGTCACCCAATATGCCTGCGAAATCCCGATGGGCGATGGCAGCAACGGCACCTTCAATCCCGACGACTGGATGGAGCCGAAAGAGCGCCGCAAGGTCGATGATTTCATCCTCTACGGCATGGCTGCCGCTGTGCAGGCTGTCGAGGATTCGGGCTGGAAGCCGGAAACCGAGGAAGAGAAAGAGCGCACCGGTGTGATGATCGGCTCGGGCATCGGGGGTCTGACCTCGATCGCGGAAACCGCCGTTCTGATCAAAGAGCGCGGCCCCAAGCGCGTCTCGCCTTTCTTCATCCCCGGCGCGCTGATCAACCTGATCTCGGGTCAGGTCTCGATCCGCTTCGGCTTTAAGGGTCCGAACCACGCGGTTGTGACCGCCTGCTCGACCGGCGCACATGCCATCGGCGATGCCGCCCGTCTGATCGCTTTCGGCGATGCGGATGTCATGCTGGCCGGTGGTGCGGAAAGCCCGATCTCGGAAATCGGCATCGCGGGTTTCAACGCCTGCAAAGCGCTCTCGACCAAACGCGCCGATGATCCGACCAAAGCCTCGCGTCCCTATGATGCGGACCGTGACGGTTTCGTCATGGGCGAAGGTGCGGGCGTAGTCGTGCTGGAAGAATATGAGCACGCGAAAGCCCGCGGCGCGAAGATCTATGCCGAAGTCCTGGGCTATGGCATGTCGGGCGACGCCTATCACATCACCGCACCTTCCGAAGACGGCGACGGCGGCTTCCGCTCGATGCAGGCAGCGCTGAAACGCGCAGGCATTGCGCCGGCGGATGTGGATTACATCAACGCCCACGGCACCTCGACCATGGCCGACACCATTGAGCTTGGCGCGGTTGAGCGTCTGCTGGGTGATGCGGCGGCGAAGGCCACCATGTCCTCGACCAAATCCTCGATCGGTCACCTTCTGGGGGCTGCGGGCGCGGTTGAGGCGATCTTCTGCGTGCTTGCGATCCGCGATCAGGTGGCCCCGCCGACCATCAACCTCGACACCCCCGCCGTGACGCCGAAACTCGATCTCGCCGCTAACAAAGCCGTGAAGCGTGAGATCAATGTGGCGCTCTCGAACAGCTTCGGCTTTGGTGGCACCAATGCCAGCCTTGTTCTCGGGAAAGTCAAAGCCTGATGTGGAAATCGATCGCCTCTAATGCGCTGACCCTGTTCATCGTTGCGCTGATTGCCGTCGCGGGCCTGATTGCCTGGGGCAAGCGGCAATATGAAGGGCCTGGTCCGCTGACAGAGGCGGTCTGCTTCCGGGTTGAGCGCGGAGCGAGCTTTGCCTCCTCCGCTGCTGAGCTGGAGCGTCAGGGCGCGGTGTCTGATGCGCGGATCTTCCGCATCGGCTCGCGCTATGCAGAGCTTGATTCCGGTCTGAAGGCAGGCTCTTACCTGCTGCCTGCCGGGATCAGCATGCAGGAGATCGCCGGGGTCATCACCAAAGGCGGGCAGTCGAGCTGCGGCTCTGAACTGAACTACCGCATCGGCGTCAATGCCGCGGATGTGGTGCTGCGCGAGCTCGATCCTGCGACCCAGAAATTCACCGAAGTCGTCAAACGCGATCTCAAAGACACCTCTGAGGTCCCGGCCGAGCTGAAAGCCGCGCTGGAGGACACCGGTATTCGCGCCCGCGTCACTGTGGCCGAAGGCACCACCGTCTGGCAGGTGACCGAGGCGCTGAAAAACGTCGATCTGCTCAAGGGAGAGGTCAAAGACCGTCCCGCGGAAGGCACTCTCGCCCCCGACAGCTATGAGATCACCCGCGGCATGGACCGCGCCGCCCTTGTGGCGGAAATGGCGGGCCGTCAGACCCGCATTCTCAACGACCTCTGGGCCGCGCGCCAGGAGGGGCTGCCCTATAAAGACATCAACGAGGCGCTGATCATGGCCTCGATCGTCGAGAAAGAGACCGGCGTTCCCGATGAGCGTGGTCAGGTGGCTGCGGTCTTTGTGAACCGTCTGCGTCAGGGCATGAAGCTGCAGACCGACCCGACGGTGATCTATGGCGTCACCAAGGGACAGGGCGTGCTGGGCCGTGGCCTGCGCCGCTCTGAGCTTCAGGGGCGCACGGCCTGGAACACCTATGTCATCGACGGCCTGCCGCCGACCCCGATCGCCAACCCCGGCCGCGCCAGCATTGAAGCCACGCTGAACCCGCCGGAGAGCAAATATCTCTTCTTCGTGGCCGATGGCACCGGCGGCCATGCCTTTGCCGAGACCCTGGCAGAGCATAATGCCAATGTCGCCAAATGGCGTCAGATTGAGGCCGAACGCGCCCGCCAGGCCCCGGCTTCGGGCAACTGATCCTGAAAACCCGCCCCTGAGGCGGGTTTTTCATTGCGCTCAGGTCAGATCCCAGACCACCCGAAGATTGTCAGACCGCCAGAGCGGCCCCGGATCGGTGAAGGCCAGGTCTTCACGCCCGCCGCAGTGGCGGTAAAAGGCGCGGGCCTTTGCATTCCCTGCCACCACCGCCAGCGCCGCGCGCCTGTGCCCCGCAGCGCGAAGCCCCGCAAGCGCCTCCTGCAGCAGTTTGCGCCCCAGCCCCTGCCCCTGACGATCGGGGCGCAGATAAAGGTGCCGGATTTCGCCAAAGCCGGTCATAATCTCACCGGCCCCCGGGGCGGTATGGGCAAGGCCAATGATCCCTCCCTCCTCGCGCAGCACCCGGATCTGATGGGCGGGATCGGAGAGCGCCGCCTGCCACTGCGGCAGCCGACGCGCCTCATCGAGCTGCGCATAAGCCTCCGCAGGGGCGAGATCGCGGTAGGTTTCGCGCCAGACGGCGACGTGGAAGGCGGCAAGTTCGGCCGCTGTCACCTCATCCTTTGGTCTGCCGAAATCGTCTGACATTCTCTTGACCTCCTTCCCGCTCCCGCGCAGACTGACACAAAGGGGAGAGAGATGCATGGCCGAAGCTGAGCTGAAGATCTGGATGGAGGAACATGTCGACGGGTTTCAGGGCCCGATGCGGCTGCACCGCCTGGCCGGGGGGCAGTCCAATCCGACCTGGCGGGTGGATACCCCGAACCAGAGCTATGTTCTGCGCCAGAAACCGCTGGGCCCCGTGCTGCCCTCTGCCCATGCTGTTGACCGCGAATTCCGCGTCATGCAGGCGCTGGCGGGCACGGATGTGCCGGTCCCGAAGGTCTGGGCGCTTTGTGAAGACCCTGCCGTCATGGGCTCAATGTTCTTCGTGATGGAGTTCATTGAAGGCCGCGTCTTTTACGACCCCCGGCTGCCCGACCAGACGCCTGAGAACCGCGCCGCGCTCTTTGACAGCATGAACCAGGCCTTCTCGGCCATCTCAACCGTGGATCCCATGGCCGTGGGCCTTGGTGATTATGGCCGCCACGGCGGCTATGTGGCGCGCACCGTCAACCGCTGGTCAAAGCAGTACCGCGCCTCTGAAACGCGGTCGATCCCGGCGATGGATGCGCTGATCGACTGGCTGCCGCAGAACCTGCCGCAGCGCGAAGAAGAAGTGCGGATCGTGCATGGCGATTTCCGCATGGACAACCTGCTGATCCATCCCACCGAGCCGAAGGTTCTGGCGGTGATCGACTGGGAGCTTGGCACCCTTGGCTGCCCGATCTCGGATTTCGCCTATCATATGATGACCTGGAGGGTCAGCCCGGATCTCTTCCGCGGCCTTGCGGGGGCGGTGACGCCCGGCTCCGGCATCCCGACGGAGGAGGCTTACATTGCCGACTGGTGCCGCCGAACCGGACGGGATAAACCTGCAGACTTCGACCTTTATCTGATCGTCAATCTGTTCCGTATGGCTGCAATCCTGCAGGGCATCGCCAAACGCGCCGAAGAGGGCACCGCCTCTGATCCCGACGCGCATGAGGTGGGCGCCCGCGCAGTGCCGATGGCGCAGATTGCCTGGGACATGGCCCGCCGCCTATGAGTTCATCAAGCCCCGACACCCTGGCCCGCGATATCCTGCGCGGGCTGACCGACGGACAATTCGTCCCCGGCCAGCGCCTGGCCGAGCGCGATCTGATGCTGCGCTATGACGTCGGCCGCTCCACCGTGCGGGAGGGGCTGAGCCGTCTGGCCTCCATGGGGCTTCTTGAGATCATCCCGCACCGCGGGGCCACCATCCGCCGCCTGACCCGGCGGGAAGCGGTGGATGTGCTGCGCGTTGCGGCCGTCCTGATCGGCCTGACCGCCCGTCAGGCCGCCGAGGCCGTGGCCGCAGGTGCGGACCCCGCCCCCATGCGCGAGGCGCTCGCCGCCTATGTCGCGGCCGCGCGCAGCGATCTGAGCCGGGCGCGGGCGCGCTATTACCGCGCCATGACCACGCTTGCGGGCAACCGTGAGCTTGACCGCCTGGTGCCGGCCGTGCAGGTCCCTTTGGTGCGGGCGCAGATCGGCGAATATGAGACCAGCTCGGGTGGCGGCCATGAGGCCCTTGTCGCCGCGATTGCCGCAGGCGACGGCGATCTGGCGGAACGCACCGCACATCAGATGCTCAGCGCTCTCGCCGAGCGCCTGCCCGCCCTGCCCGAGAGCCTCTTTACCAGAGGTTAAGATTTCTGCTGCCTCACAGGCAGGAAACCGTTATCCATGGCAAAGCCTCAGCCTGTGGTTTTGCAATGATGACGTTCTCGCCTCATATGACCGGCATTCTTCAGGGCCAGAAGATGATGTTCACCGATTTCCAGACCGGTGGACCGATGTGGACCGGTGAGGGGCCGCGCGAGGTGCGCCAGCGCGTGCATTTTGCGACGCCCTTTCTGCAGGCCCCGGCGGTGATCGTGGGGATCTCGCTCTGGGACAGCGACCGGCGCACCAATCTGCGCGCCGACCTCTGCGCCGAATCCGTCACGGCTGAGGGTTTTGAACTGGTTTTTCGCACCTGGGGCGACAGCCGTGTGGCGCGGATCCGCGCCGACTGGACCGCCATAGGGGCCGTGCGCGATGAGCGCGACTGGCTGGTGGACTGAAGACAGGCCACGCGCGGTCCTCACACAACCGGCAAAGGCGGCTCACAGCCCCAGATGCGCCCGGATCTGCGGAGCCATTTCAGCAGCATGGGTGATCGGCAGCATATGCCCCGCGCCCTCCTGCACGAGAGACTGTGCCTGCGGGATGAGCCGCCCCAGCCCTTCCGAGATCGCGCGGATCACCCCCGGAGAGGTGCCCCCCTCGGCCAGAAGAACCGGCAGGCTGAGGCCCGACAGACGCCCCTCCCGCAGAAGACCGGCGCGGTCATCGCGCACCACATCTGCGGCTGCGGGGATGGCGTCGATGCGATCCACAATATAGGCCCGCTGCGAGGCCGGCATCCGCGACAGCGGCACGCCGGTGCCCCAGAGGCTCTGGAACCACTCTGCCGCGCCTTCGCGGTCGCCCGCATTGATCCGTGCCTCAAAGGCGCGTTCTTTATCGGCCCAGTCCGCAGCTTCCCGGCTGCCGTCCTGCAGGGCCACGGCGAAGAGCACCGGCTCAAAAAGCGTCAGGCTGCGCACCAGATCCGGCCGCTCGACCGCCACGCGCAGCGCCACGGTGCCGCCAAAGGAATGCCCGAAAAGATCCACCGGCGCGCCGCCGCCCATTTGCGTCAGCAGATCCACCGCCCAGTCGCGGGCCAGATCATGCATTGAGCCCGGACGCCAGTGCGGGCTGCGGCCATGGCCGGGCATATCCGGCGCGGTCAGGCTGACCTCCTCAAGGCCCAGCTCTTCCGCCATGGGCTGCCAGACACCGCCATGCGCCAGCGAACAGTGCAGCGCCAGAATTTTGCGCGGTCCATTGCCGAAATGGCGCAGATACGGCGCCCTGAGGGCCGCAGAGGTCAGCGTCTCACTCATCACTTCATTCCGCTCAGATATTGCTCCAGATCGGCCAGGCGATCCTGACCCCAGAACTTCTCCTCCCCCACAATATAGAAGGGAAAGCCAAAGACACCGGCATTCACCGCCTGCTCAAGATTGCGCTCATAGATCTCGGCCCCGGTCCAGAGGCCCTTATCGGCGAGACCCGGATCAAAGCCATGGCGGGCCAGAAGATCGCGGATCACTTCATCTTCGGCGATATTGCGCTCTTCCGCCCAGCAGGCGCGCAGAAAGCTCTGCACCAGCCCGCCGACATCCCCGCCGGCTTTAGCCGCCGCGATGATCGCATAAGAGGCCGGGGCCGGATTGGTCGGAAAATGCGCCGGATGCAGGGCCAGAGGCAGATTTTCCCGTGCGGCTGTGCGTCGCAGATCCTGCAGGCGGTAGTCCTGCCGCGACGGATGGCGCTCTGCGAGCATTTTTCCACCCGTCCGGGCAAAAAGTGCTGAGGGATCAACCGGGATATAGCGCACCCCGGCCCCGTGACGGCCGGCCAGATCTTCCAGACGGGTTCCGGCAAGGTAGCACCAGGGCGACAATGGCGAAAAATAATAGTCGATCTGCATGATCCTCACCGCTTTCTGTCCGGGGCCGGGCTTTCGCAAGACCCTAGACGGGTGATAAGCGGAGTCAATGTTCGAATCCCTCCCGCCATGCCCGCCGGGACTGCAGCCCAAGGACCCCGCCATGCCCGTCATGACTGAACCCAAACTCATTGCCGGCAATGCCAACAAATCCCTCGCGCAGTCGATCGCGCGCCGGATGTCGATGCACCGCGGCATGCAGGTGGACCTGCTGAACGCGCGTATTGAGCGTTTCAACGATCAGGAAGTCTATGTCGAAGTCTACGACAACGTGCGTGGCGAAGACATGTTCATCATCCAGCCGACCTCGAACCCGGCGAACGATCACCTGATGGAACTGCTGATCATGACCGACGCCCTGCGTCGCTCCTCGGCGCAGCGCATCACCGCCGTGATCCCCTATTTCGGCTATGCCCGTCAGGACCGCCGCGCGAAAGCCCGGACCCCGATCTCGGCCAAGCTGATCGCCAACCTGCTGACGGAAGCCGGTGTTGAGCGCGTGCTGACCATGGATCTGCACGCCGCCCAGATCCAGGGCTTCTTCGATATCCCGGTGGACAACCTTTATGCCGCCCCGGTCTTTGCGATGGATGTCGAGCATCACTTCCGCGGCCGTCTGGACAATGTCACCATCGTCTCGCCCGACGTCGGCGGCGTGGCCCGCGCCCGTGATCTGGCAAAGCGCCTTGGCTGTGCGCTGGCCATCGTGGACAAGCGCCGCGAGAAAGCCGGTGAAATCGCTGAGATGACCGTGATCGGGGATGTCGAAGGCCAGACCTGTATCATCGTCGACGACATCTGCGACACTGCCGGCACGCTCTGCAAAGCTGCAGAACTGCTGATGGAAAAAGGCGCGGCTGAAGTGCACGCCTATATCACCCACGGCGTTCTCTCGGGCCCGGCAGTTGAGCGTGTCACCAAATCGGTGATGAAATCGCTGGTCATCACCGACACCATCGAGCCGACCGCAGCCGTCAAAGCCGCGCATAACATCCGCATCGTGCCGACCGCGCCGATCTTTGCGCAGGCCATCCTGAACATCTGGAATGGCAACTCGGTCTCCTCGCTCTTTGAGACCGAGACGCTGCAGCCGATCTACGAAGGCTTCTACCCGCGCGGCTGAGGCATGGCGCGTCACCTTCTTTCCAAACTCGACAGGGGCGGCCTTGCGGTCGCCCTTCTCGCAGGCGCTGCTGCGGGTCTGGGGCAGATCCCCTGGTCGCTCTGGCCGATCTCCCTTTTGGGATTTGCTGTGATCCTGTGGAATGCCGCCCGTGCGCCCACAGCCAAAGCCGCCGCCCTGCGCGCCTGGTTGTCGGGCAGCGCTTATTTCCTTCTGACGCTGAACTGGATCACCGAACCTTTCCAGGTTGAGGCCGAACGCGACGCCTGGATGGCGCCCTTCGCGCTTTTCTTCATGGCGACAGGGCTTGGCCTCTTCTGGGCCGGAGCCGGAGCGCTTTCAGCCCCTTTACGCCGTTTCATGCCTGCGGCCGGGGCCATGGCCCTGATGCTGGCGGGTCTTGAGGCGCTGCGCGGCGTCATTTTCACCGGTTTCCCCTGGGCGCTTCCGGGTCATATCTGGATCGGCTTTGCACCTGCCCAGCTTGCCTCTCTGGCGGGCGCGGGCGGGCTGACGCTGCTGACGCTGACGCTTGCGGCGCTGCCGGTGCTGTGGCGCGCCCGTGGACTGGCAGCCGCTCTGGTTCTCCTGGGAGCGGTCTGGGGCTTTGGACACTGGCGTCTTTCCGACCCGCTGCCCCCTGCGCGGGAGGCGGTCATCCGTCTGGTGCAGCCTGATGCCGATCAGGCGCTGAAATGGCACCCCGATTACGCCCGGATGTTCTTTGAGCGCCATCTGGACCTGAGCGCGGCAGCACCAGGTGAGGCCGGTGTCCCCGATCTGATCGTCTGGCCGGAAACCTCGGTGCCGGTGCTGCTGAATGATCCGGGCCGTGCGCTCGATGTGATCCTGGAGGCGACGGGGGGCATCCCCGTTGCCCTTGGCATTCAGCGCGAAGTCGGTGTGCGGTTTTACAACTCGCTTGCCCTGCTCGGCCCCAAAGACGACGGCACGGCGGAGGTCCGGGCGGTTTATGACAAACACCAGCTCGTGCCCTTTGGCGAATATATCCCCGGCGGCGATCTGGTGGCCGACTGGCTCGGCGTCTTTTCCTTCTCGCCCGCAGCAGGCTACGGCTATTCCGCAGGACCTGCGCCTGAGCTGATCTCTCCGGGCGGCGCGCTTGGCACCTTCCAGCCGCTGATCTGCTATGAAGCGGTCTTCCCCTGGTTTCAGCGCGTGACCGACCGGCCCGAGTGGCTTTTGCAGATCACCAATGACGCCTGGTTCGGCGTCAAATCCGGGCCTTTCCAGCACCTGGGGCTGGCGCGGCTGCGGGCGGTGGAGAGCGGGCTGCCGATGATGCGGGTGGCCAATACCGGCATCTCTGCCGCGATCGGCCCGCGCGGGGAAGTCCTGGCCGAACTGGGCATGAAGCAGCAGGGCATCATCGACCATGCCCTGCCCGCCGCGCTGCAGCCCACGCTTTACAGCCGGATCGGCCCGGCAGCGCCGGTCCTGCTGTGGTTCTTAGCCGCAATGCTGTTGATTTTCCGCAGACGCGCCTTCAATCATTGACCCCACAGAGCCAAAGCACTACTGCGCTCTCTTACCGTCACAACGGCTTCCTGGCGTGACGGCCTTGTTTTCAATGGAGCACTGAATGTCCCGCGACAACTACGTCTTCACTTCCGAGTCCGTCTCGGAAGGTCATCCGGATAAGGTCTGCGACCGGATCTCGGATTCGATCCTCGACGCCTTCCTGCGCGAAGAGGCCAATGCCCGCGTGGCCTGCGAGACATTCGCGACCTCGTCTCTCGTCGTCATCGGCGGTGAGGTCGGGCTCTCTGATGTGGACCGGCTCCATGATTTCATGGGACGCGTGCCGCAGATCGCCCGCGACTGCATCCGCGACATCGGCTACGAGCAGGAGAAGTTCCACTGGAACACCTGCAAGGTGATGAACTTCCTGCATGAGCAGTCGGCCCATATCGCGCAAGGGGTGGACCGCGACGGTGCAGGCGACCAGGGCATCATGTTCGGCTATGCCGTGGATGAAACCCCCGAGCTGATGCCCGCGCCGATCCAATACGCCCATGCCATCCTGCGCCGCCTGGCCGAGGTGCGCAAATCAGGTGCTGAGCCGAGCCTGCGTCCCGATGCGAAATCGCAGCTCTCGGTGCGCTATGAGAACGGCCGCCCCGTTGAGGTGACCTCGATCGTGCTGTCGCATCAGCACGCCGATGAAGCCCAGGATTCGGCTGCGATCCGCGCCATCGTGGAACCCTATATCCGCGAAGTGCTGCCCGCGGAATGGATCACCCCGAAAACCGTCTGGCACGTGAACCCGACCGGGACCTTCGTGATCGGCGGTCCGGACGGGGATGCCGGTCTGACCGGCCGTAAGATCATCGTTGACACCTATGGCGGTGCCGCACCCCACGGCGGCGGTGCCTTCTCGGGCAAAGACCCGACCAAGGTGGACCGCTCGGCGGCCTATGCCGCGCGCTATCTGGCGAAGAACGTGGTGGCTGCGGGTCTTGCGCGGCGCTGCACGGTGCAGGTCTCTTACGCCATCGGCGTGGCAGAGCCGCAGTCGATCTATGTCGACACCCATGGCACCGGCCTGGTGCCGGATCAGGTGATCGAACTTGCGATCCCGAAAGTGCTGGATCTGACCCCGCGCGGCATCCGCACCCATCTGGGGCTGAACAAGCCGATCTATGAGCGCACGGCAGCCTATGGCCACTTCGGCCGCGCCCCCGAAGCCGACGGCGGCTTCTCGTGGGAGCGCACCGACCTGGTTGAGGCGCTGAAAAAGGCGGTCTGAGCCTTGAAAAAGCGCCCCTCGGGGCGCTTTTTGCTTCTGCGGCGGCCTGCCTGCTTGACCCCGGCTCCGGGGCTGATTACCTCCGCCCGACCCCGCCGGAGAGCCAGAATGACCGAAGAGACCCAGACGCCTGCCCGCCGCAACTTCTATGGCCGCGCCCATGGTAAGACGCTGCGCGCGTCGCAGAAGACCTATCTGGCCGAAGATCTCGATGTGCTGCGCCTGAAAGGCATCACCGCCGCCGAGAACCCGGCCCGTGAGAAGATCGACCTTGAGACGCTGTTCCCCGGCACCGGCCCCTTCTGGCTGGAAGTGGGCTTTGGCGGTGGCGAGCATCTGGTGCATATGGCGGCGAAATACCCCGGCATCCGCATCATCGGCTGCGAGCCTTTCGTGAACGGTGTGGCCATGCTGCTCGGCAAGATCCGCGCCGCAGGCGTCACCAATCTGGCGATCCATCCGGCCGATGTGCGCGACCTCTTTGACGTGCTGCCCGACAATGTCTTCGACAAAGTCTTCCTGAACTACCCCGATCCCTGGCCGAAGGCGCGCCACCACCGCCGCCGCTTCGTGACGCCGGACTATCTGAACGAACTCGCCCGTGTGACGAAGCCGGGCGCAGAGTTCCGCGTGGCGACCGATATCCCGGATTACGTTCGCCAGACCCTGGAAGAAGTGCCGCCTGCGGGCTTCACTCTGGAGAAACAGGCCGGTCTGAATGAGGCCTGGGACGACTGGATCTCAACCCGCTATGAGCAAAAGGCGCTGCGGGAAGGCCGCGATCCGCATTACCTGACCTTCCGCCGTCACGGCTGAACCTCGCCCGTCAGCGTCAGACGCGGCAGCCCTGCCGCGTCGACCAGGGCATAGCCCGAAGCCACCTCTTCAAAGCGGCGCACCTGAGAGAGTTCCTCCAGGAAGGCTGCCGCCTGAGCCGCCGCCTCAGGCACCTCACAGCCCGTGGTGACCAGCCGGGCAGGCCCGAGGGACAGATTCGGCAAGACCCCCGACACCTCCGCCTGCCAGCCTGCACCGCAATCGAGTCGCCCCGCTGCCACGAGAGCGCCGCCCGGACTGACATGCAGCAGGAGTGAGCTGCCCATCGCCCCCTCCGCCGCCTCCGGCAGATGCAGCGTCCAGGGCGCGCCCATGCGCAAAGACAACTCCAGCGCCGAAATCGTCTGACCAGGGGGCGGAACGGCGATCAGCAGGGCCACCGCAAAGACCTGAACCCTCATACCCAATACCCCAAATGCAAAACGCCCCGGATTTCTCCGGGGCGTCTTTATCAGAAAACGGGGCTGAAATCAGCCGCGCTCTTCGATGATTTTCGCAAGGTGCGGGATCTTGTTGACCATGCCGCGAACCGAAGGAGTATCTTCGAGTTCACGAACAGCGCGCACTTTGTTCAGGCCAAGGCCACGCAGGGTTGCTGCCTGGATCGCCGGACGGCGAGCGGGCGAGGCAATCTGCTGAACAACGATGGTTTTTTTGGACATCGTCTGGGATCCTTACGCTTCAGCCGCAGCGGCTTCGCCGTCTTTCTTCAGGATGTCAGCGACTTTTTTGCCGCGACGCGCTGCCACCGAACGGGGCGAAGCTTCCTGTTTCAGACCGTCGATGGTCGCACGGATCATGTTGTAGGGGTTCTGCGAGCCGAGCGACTTCGCAACAACGTCCTGAACGCCGAGCATCTCAAAGACAGCGCGCATCGGGCCGCCTGCGATGATACCGGTACCCGGAACGGCCGTACGCATGACGACCTTACCAGCGCCGTGACGACCTTCGACGTCATGGTGCAGGGTGCGGGCATCTTTCAGCGCCACACGGATCATCGAGCGTTTTGCCTGCTCGGTTGCCTTACGGATCGCCTCAGGCACTTCTTTCGCTTTGCCTTTGCCGAAGCCGACGCGACCGCGCTGGTCACCGACAACGACGAGGGCTGCGAAACCGAAGCGCTTGCCGCCTTTAACGGTTTTCGAGACGCGGTTGATCGCTACGAGACGATCTGCGAATTCCGGGGTCTCTTCGCGCTCAGCGCGGCGTTCCCGGCGGTTCTCACGTTCTGCCATAAGACAGTCCTTTTTGAGTTGGCATCTGAAGACGCCATATAAATCCAATCCAGGTGAGGGCCCCGAGGGGCCACTCCCGGATCATCGGGAGGGAGCCTGAGCCCCCTCCGCCTGATCAGAACTTCAGGCCACCTTCACGGGCAGCGTCGGCCAGGGCCTTCACTTTACCGTGGAAGAGGAAGCCGCCGCGGTCGAAGTAGCACTCTTCGACGCCAGCTGCTTTAGCCCGCTCAGCGATAGCAGCGCCGACTTTGGTCGCTGCTTCGATGTTGTTCTTGCCAACGAAGCCCAGAGCAGCTTCCTGAGTCGAAGCGGCGGCAACGGTCACGCCGTTGACGTCGTCGATCAGCTGGACGCTGATGTTTTTGTTGGAGCGGTGAACCGACAGGCGCAGACGGCCAGCCGACATTTTGCGGAGTTTGTTCCGAACGCGCAGGCGGCGTTTGATGAACAGATCTCTTTTCGAGTTTGCCATTTTCGCAGCCCTTACTTCTTCTTGCCTTCTTTGCGGAAGACATACTCGCCCTTGTAGCGGATGCCTTTGCCCTTATAGGGCTCGGGCTTTTTCCACTCGCGGATGTTCGCAGCAACCTGGCCGACCTTCTGCGCGTCGATACCTTCGACAACGATTTCGCTCTGCTTCGGCGCCGTAACAGCGACGTCTGCCGGCGGAACGAAGTTCACGTCATGGCTGTAGCCAAGCGAGAGCTTCAGGCCGGTGCCCTGAGCGGCGGCACGGTAACCAACGCCCTGGATTTCCAGCTCTTTCTTGAAGCCGGTCGAAACGCCGGTCACAAGGTTCGCCACCATCGAACGCGACATACCCCACATGGAGCGTGCACGCTTCGACAGGCCGCGCGGCTTGACGGTGACCGAACCCTCTTCGAGGATCAGGGTGACGTCGTCCGGAGCGGTGAAGGTACGGGTGCCTTTCGGACCCTTTACTTCCAGGGTCTGGCCGGAAAGGGTCGCCGAAACGCCCTTCACCAGTTCGACGGGCTTCTTGCCAATACGAGACATGGAACCCTCCTCAGAACACGGTGCAAAGCACTTCGCCGCCAACATTGGCTGCGCGTGCGTTTGCATCGGTCAGGACGCCTTTCGGAGTCGAAATCACAGCAATGCCAAGGCCGTTGCGGACCGAGGGCAGTTCCTGTGCGCCGGCGTAAACGCGGCGGCCCGGCTTCGAGACGCGCTTGATCTCACGGATCACAGCAGCACCTTCGAAGTATTTCAGGCTGATTTCGAGAGCCGGATGGCCGTCTTTACCAGTGGTTGCTTCGTAGCCACGGATGTAGCCTTCAGCAGCCAGAACATCGAGAACCCACGCGCGCAGCTTCGAGGCCGGGGTCGACACGGTCGACTTGCCACGGAGTTGTGCGTTGCGGATACGGGTCAGCATATCGCCGAGCGGATCGTTCATAGACATTGTCCGACTCCTTACCAGCTCGACTTAACCATGCCCGGGATCTGACCGAAGGAGGCCAGTTCACGCAGCATGATCCGCGAAAGTTTGAGCTTACGGTAGTAAGCATGGGGACGGCCGGTCAGCTGGCAACGGTTGTGCAGGCGGGTGGCCGACGAGTTGCGCGGCAGAGCAGCAAGTTTCAGGGAAGCGCCGAAACGCTCTTCCATCGGCTTGGACTCGTCCTTGATGATCTCTTTGAGAGCAGCACGCTTGGCGGCGTATTGGGCCACCAGCTTAGCGCGCTTTTTCTCGCGTTCGATCATGGATACTTTTGCCATATGTGATGTCCTCCCGCGATCAGGCCATGAAGGGCATGTTGAATTGCTTCAACAGCGCCTTGGCTTCCGCGTCGGTCTTGGCGGTGGTGCAGATGATGATGTCCATACCGAGGATCTCGTCGACTTTGTCGAAATCGATCTCCGGGAACACGATGTGCTCTTTCAGACCCATGGCGTAGTTGCCACGGCCGTCGAACGAGGTGCCTTTTACGCCACGGAAGTCGCGGACGCGCGGCAGCGCGACGTTGATCAGGCGGTCCAGGAATTCGTACATACGGTCACCGCGCAGGGTCACTTTGGTACCCAGCGGCATTTCTTCACGAACGCGGAAGCCGGCGATCGACTTTTTCGCGTGAGTGACGACTGCTTTCTGACCAGCGATTTTCGACAGTTCCTCGGAGGCCTGTTTGACCTTCTTGGTGTCTTTAACCGCTTCGCCAACGCCCATGTTCAGCACGATTTTGTCGAGCTTCGGGAGTTGCATCACGTTGGTGTAGCCGAATTCTTCTTTGAGAGCGGCTTTCACCTTGGTCTCATAGAGCGATTTCAGGCGCGGGGTGTAGGTTGCATCGGTCATCAGATCGCATCCCCGGTGGTCTTGGCGAAGCGGACCTTCTTGTCGCCTTCCATGCGGAAGCCAACGCGGGTTGCTTTACCGTTTGCGTCCAGCAGCGCGAGGTTCGACAGATCGATCGGCATCGATTTCGCGATGCGGCCGCCCTGCGAGGTCTGCGACTGACGGGTGTGGCGGATGGCAACGTTGATGCCTTCGACCACGGCTTTGTTCGCCGACGGGTTCACAGCGGTGATTTCACCCTGTTTGCCTTTGTCTTTGCCGGTGAGGACGACGACTTTGTCGCCTTTTTTCAGCTTTGCAGCCATATCACAGCACCTCCGGCGCCAGCGAGATGATCTTCATGAAGTTCTTCGCGCGCAGCTCACGAACGACCGGCCCGAAAATACGGGTGCCAACCGGTTCACCCTGGTTGTTCAGGATGACAGCAGCGTTGCGGTCGAAACGGATGGCGGTGCCATCTTCACGACGAACTTCTTTCGCGGTGCGAACGACGACGGCTTTACGTACGTCACCTTTCTTCACGCGACCCTTCGGAATCGCCTCCTTGACCGACACCACGATGATGTCGCCCACGGATGCGTAGCGGCGATGCGAGCCGCCCAGAACCTTGATGCACTGAACTCGGCGTGCGCCGGAGTTGTCAGCTACATCCAGATTAGTCTGCATCTGGATCATTTGGTTTCTCCCGACCTTCGGAGACAGCTGATCAGCACTGCCCCGGGGTTTCGCTCAGTGAAGCACTGAAGCGATGAGGGAGGCTTGAGCGGGTGCTCAGGCCTCCGTCACCACAGTCCAGCGCTTCGTTTTCGAGATCGGCGCACATTCGACGATGCGAACGGTGTCACCAACCTTGAATTGGTTTTCCGCATCGTGAGCGCGGTATTTCTTCGACTTACGGACAGTCTTTTGCAGCAGCGGGTGCTTGAAACGACGCTCGACCAGAACGGTGATGGTCTGATCGTTTTTGTCCGAGGTCACGGTGCCTTGCAGAATACGACGGGGCATCTGTGTCTACCTCAGTTCGCTGCCGCTTGCGCGGCCATTTCGTTCAGAACGGTCTTGATACGTGCAACGTCGCGGCGGACAGCGCGCATACGGGCAGTGTTATCAAGCTGGTTGGTCGCCTGACGGAAGCGCAGGTTAAACGCTTCTTTTTTCAGGGCGACGAGTTCGTCGCGAAGCTGGTCCGGGGTCTTGGACCGCAGTTCTTGGGCGCTCATTCGCCTATCCTTTTCATATACACCAGAAGGCCCCCGTCGGTGTCTTCGGGGTAACCGTAGTGATCTGGTGGATCAAAAATGCACGCACGACTCCCCCACGGGGGAATCGTGCGATGCGCCTCATTAGCCTCCGGTGCGACCCGTGGCAAGAGATAGTTTCGAAATCGCCTTATTTTTAAGGCTCTTCGGCGGGGTCACGCCGGCAGAAGCCCGAAGACCCTCTCCGCCCTGCCCGCGCCGGTTCGCCGGGAGAGGACAGAGCAACGGCCGGAGACATCCCCCGGCCGTTGCTGCCTGTCACAGAAGCCGCAGCGCTCAGGCGCGCACCGGCTGCCTTGTAAAGACATGCATGAGAGCGCCGCCGAGCACGGCCCCGATGATCCAGTTATAGCCCGACAGGAAGCTGAACCACGGCACCCAGACCGTCAGCACCGAGAAGACGGCTGCTGCGACAAAGGCTTTCACCGCCGCGCTGTTCCAGCCGTTCTCATAGTGATAGCGACCGCCCGCCATATCATAGAGGTCGTTCAGATCGAGATGCTGACGACGGTGGACGTAGTAATCGACGATCATGATGCCGAAGAGCGGCGCGAGCGTGGCACCCAGGGTGTTCACAAAGCCATCAATGCCGAAGTTGCTGATGAAGCCCGTCCAGAATCCGCCGATGACCAGAGCAAAGCCTGCGGTGATCAGACCCGCCCTACGGAAGCCGATCCGCTCAGGCGCGAGGCTGGCAATGCCGTTTACAGCCGGAATGAAGTTAGCCACGAGGTTGATCCCCACGGTCGCGGCAAAGAAGGTGATCGCGGCGATCACGCTCAGCAGCACGCTGTCGGTCCGCTCAACGATCTCAGTCGGGTTCACCAGAGCCTCGCCATAAACTACAGCCGCCCCGCCCGTCGTCAGCAGCGCCAGCGCCGAGAAGAGGATCATGTTCAGCGGCAGCCCGGTCAGGTTGCCCTTAATCATCGTCGGCTTGTCTTTGGCATAGCGCGAGAAGTCAGAGAAGTTGATCATCACCGCGGCGAAGTAAGCCACCATGGTGCCGACGATGGCCACAAAGCCCTTCAGCTCAGTCCAGAAGGTGCCCTCCGGGTTTACGAAGATCGTCGCCGTGGCCGAGAGCAGCTGCCCGTCCGACTTGTTCCACAACACGATCAGCAGGCCGATCATCACCGCATAAACAAAGGGTCCGGCGATGTTGAGGAAGGTCTCAACCCAGCCCATGCCGCGCCAGAAGATCAGGATGTGGAACAGCCAGACCAGCACGAAGGACAGCCAGTCAACACCCGACATGCCAAAGATCATGCTGGTATCCTGCACCCCGGTCAGAGAGCGGATGAGCAGCGACAGCGCGGTTGAGGCGAAATGCACCTGCACGCCGAACCAGAAGACCGCCACGGTCGCCCGTAAGATCGCCGGCAGCTTGCCACCCTGGGTCCCGAGGCTGGCACGCGCGAGGACGGGATAAGGAATCCCGTATTTCTCACCCGGCGCACCGGAGAGGTTGACCATCCACATAACGAAAAGTCCGGCCGCAATCAGCGCCGCAAAGGCCGTCCAGCCGCCCACGCCGTAGGAAATGAACAGCGAGGCGACCAGCGTATAGCCAAAGAGCGACTGAATATCATTCGCCCAGATATTGAAGATGGCGAACCATCCCCAGGATTTTTCCTCTTTGGTGACCGGGTTCAGAGCGTTACCATCCGGATCCGCCGAGCCCCCCTGCGCATGATGCGCCCGATCAAGCGATGACATCTTTCCCTTCCAGAAATGTGTACACGCGGCCCGCAGATGGATCTCGAAAATGAAGACAATAAGCTGACCCTGGTAATTTCCTTATAAACCAGAAGGTCCTTCGCGCATTATGCGGAAATTCAAACAGGATCTTTTTGAAACAAACGGGAATAAAGCTACATCGCACAACCTGAGGGCGTTACCGGGAGCCGCCGACTGCGCATAAAAAAGGCCCCCGCTTGCGCAGGGGCCTTCGTTGGTCCGGGGACCAGATCTTACCAGTCTTCGCGGACGACGACGCGCGAGGTGACCGGAAGCTTCATCGCGCCAAGGCGCAGAGCCTCACGTGCGATCTCTTCGGACACGCCGTCGATTTCGAACATGATACGGCCCGGCTTCACTTTGCACGCCCAGAAGTCGACGGAGCCTTTACCTTTACCCATACGAACTTCGGTCGGTTTCGACGAAACCGGAACGTCCGGGAAAATACGGATCCAGACACGACCCTGACGCTTCATGAAGCGGGTGATCGCACGACGGGCTGCCTCGATCTGGCGCGCGGTGACGCGCTCCGGCTCGGTGGCTTTCAGCGCGAAGGAGCCAAAGTTCAGCTCAAAGCCGCCCTTTGCTTCGCCCTTGATACGGCCTTTGTGCTGTTTGCGGAACTTAGTCCGTTTCGGTTGCAGCATAGTTCACTACTCCCTATCAGCCGCGATCGCGGTCGCGACGCGGACCACGCGGAGCCGGAGCGTCGTTGCCTTCAGCGGCGCGACGGTCACGAGCCTGCGGGTCGTGTTCCATGATCTCGCCCTTGAAGATCCAGACCTTCACACCAATGATCCCGTAGGGGGTCGATGCTTCAGCCAGGGCGTAGTCGATGTCAGCGCGCAGGGTGTGCAGCGGCACGCGGCCTTCGCGGTACCATTCGGTACGTGCGATTTCAGCACCACCCAGACGGCCACCCACGTTCACACGGATGCCGAGGGCACCCATGCGCATCGCGTTCTGCACAGCGCGTTTCATGGCGCGGCGGAACGAAACGCGGCGTTCCATCTGTTGAGCGATCGATTCGGCGACCAGCTGAGCGTCGACTTCCGGCTTGCGGACTTCGACGATGTTCAGGTGGAGTTCCGAAGCGGTGAACACCGAGAGCTTCTTGCGAAGGGTCTCAATGTCAGCGCCTTTTTTGCCGATGATCACGCCCGGACGTGCGGTGTGAATGGTCACACGGCACTTACGGTGCGGACGCTCGATGATGACGCGCGAAACGCCGGCTGCCTTGCATTCCTCGTGGATGAACTCACGCATCTTGAGGTCTTCAAGGAGAAGGTTGCCGTACTCTTTCGAGTCAGCATACCAGCGGCTGTCCCAGGTGCGGTTGACCTGGAGACGCATCCCGATCGGGTTGACCTTCTGACCCATTACGCAGTCTCCCCTTTCTGACGCACCTTGATCGTGATCTCGGCGAAGGGCTTCATGATCTTGCCAAAGCGACCACGTGCACGCGGACGGCCACGCTTCAGGGTGATGTTCTTGCCGACCCAGGCTTCTGCCACGATCAGATCATCCACGTCCAGGCCGTGGTTGTTCTCAGCGTTGGCGATAGCCGACTGAAGGCATTTTTTCACGTCGATGGCGATACGCTTTTTCGAGAAGGTGAGGTCGGCCAGAGCCTTGTCAACTTTCTTACCGCGGATCATCGCAGCCACCAGGTTCAGCTTCTGAGGGCTGACCTTGAGCATACGGGCGATTGCCATCGCCTCGTTGTCCGCCACGCGGCGCGGATTTTTTTCCATACCCATGGCTTACTTCCTTTTGGCTTTTTTGTCAGCCGCGTGACCATAGTAGGTCCGGGTCGGCGAATACTCACCGAACTTCTGGCCGATCATCTCTTCCGACACAGTCACGGGAACGTGCTTGTGGCCGTTGTAGACGCCAAAGGTCAGACCAACGAATTGCGGCAGGATCGTCGAGCGGCGCGACCAGATTTTGATCACATCCGACTTGCCCGATTCGCGAGCTTTCTCGGCCTTCTTGAGGACGTAAGCGTCGACAAAGGGGCCTTTCCAAACAGAGCGCGACATGGATTAGCGTCCCTTCTTCTTCGCGTGACGCGAACGAACGATATACTTGTCCGTCTGCTTGTTCGAACGGGTACGTGCACCCTTGGTGCTCTTACCCCACGGCGTGACCGGGTGACGGCCGCCCGAGGTCCGGCCTTCACCACCACCATGCGGGTGGTCGATCGGGTTCATCGCCACGCCGCGAACGGTCGGACGAATACCTTTGTGGCGGTTACGACCAGCTTTACCGAAGTTCTGGTTCGAGTTGTCGGGGTTCGACACGGCACCGATGGTGGCCATGCACTCCTGACGGACCATGCGCAGTTCGCCCGACGAGAGGCGGATCTGAGCGTAGCCACCGTCACGGCCGACGAACTGAGCGTAGGTACCTGCAGCGCGTGCCAGCTGGCCGCCCTTGCCCGGTTTCAGTTCGACGTTGTGCACGATCGTACCGATCGGCATGCCCGAGAAGGGCATCGCGTTGCCCGGCTTCACGTCAACCTTTGCACCAGCGACAACTTTGTCGCCGACAGCAAGGCGTTGCGGCGCCAGGATGTAGGTCAGTTCGCCATCTTCATAACGCACGAGTGCGATGAATGCGGTCCGGTTCGGATCGTATTCGATCCGCTCAACGGTCGCTGCGATGTCAAATTTACGACGTTTGAAATCGACAATACGGTAGAGACGCTTCGCGCCGCCACCCTTGTGCCACATCGTGATACGTCCGGTGTTGTTCCGGCCACCCGTCTTGGTCAGACCCTCGGTGAGGGCTTTGACAGGACGACCTTTCCAAAGCTCCGAACGGTCGATCAGTACCAGCCCGCGCTGGCCAGGCGTCGTCGGTTTATACGACTTCAATGCCATGGTTTCTGTCTTCCGTCTGCTGGCAGGATTTTAACCCTGCGGTGAAGGGCTCCGTAGATCCCCGTTATATTTCCGGTTCCGTCACGATCCTGACGCGTCACCGCGCCGGAAAACTTCGGTTTGTCCGAAAAGAGCCACGGCCCCGGATGAACCGGGGCCGTGAGATTCGCCGGTCTAATATCAGAGACCGGTGGAGACGTCGATGGTGTTTCCTTCTTCGAGCGTCACATAGGCCTTCTTAACGTCCGAGCGAACGCCGGGGCGGCCGCGGAAACGTTTGACTTTGCCTTTGGTGATGGTGGTGTTGACCGCCTTCACCTTAACGCCGAATACCGCTTCGACAGCCGCTTTGATTTCCGGCTTCGAGGAATCCATCGCCACTTCGAAGACCACAGCACCGTTTTCCGATGCCAGGGTTGCCTTCTCGGTGATGATCGGGCGGCGGATGACGTCGTATTGTTCCGGTTTCACGCTCATTTCAGGCGAGCCTCCAGAGCTTCGACACCTGCTTTGGTGATGACGAGAACGTCACGCTTCAGGATGTCGTAGACGTTGGCACCGATCCCCGGGAGCACATCCATGCCTTCCAGGTTACGGGCAGCTTTTGCGAAGTTATCGTCGATGGCAGCGCCGTCGATGATCAGGGTACGCTTCCAGCCCAGAGCCTCTTTGGCTTTCGCCAGCTCTGCGGTTTTCGGAGCGGCCAGAGCCGCAGCTTCCAGAACCACCAGCTCGCCTGCTTTGGCTTTCGCCGACAGAGCGTGCTTCAGGCCGAGAGCGCGGAACTTCTTCGGCAGGTCATGGGCGTGCGAACGCGGGGTCGGGCCCTTGTACACACCACCGTGACGGAAGATCGGGGCTTTCTTGGAACCGTGACGTGCGCCACCGGTGCCCTTCTGGCGGTAGATCTTCTTGGTTGAGTAGGACACGTCCGACTTGCCGAGCGTCGAGTGGGTGCCGGCCTGTGCTTTCGCACGCTGCCAGCGCACCACACGGTGCAGGATGTCGGCGCGCGGCTCGAGGCCGAACAGCGCTTCGTCCAGATCGATCTCGCCGGCTTTCGAGCCGTCAAGTTTGATCACATCAAGTTTCATGCTTCACCCCCTTCGACTGCAACTTCAGCAGCCGGAGCAGCAGCAGCGGCACGAATCGCAGCCGGTTTCGGAGCATCGGCGTGAGCCGGCTTCTTCACCGCGTCTTTGATCGTGACCCAGCCACCTTTGGAACCGGGGACCGCGCCTTTAACCAGGATCAGACCGCGCTCTGCATCGGTCTTGACGACCTGCAGGTTTTGCGTGGTCACGCGGACGGCACCCATGTGGCCTGCCATCTTTTTGCCTTTGAACACCTTACCGGGGTCTTGGCACTGACCGGTCGAACCGTGCGAACGGTGCGAGATCGACACACCGTGCGACGCACGAAGACCACCGAAGTTGTGGCGCTTCATCGCACCGGCAAAACCTTTACCGATCGAGGTACCGGCGATGTCAACGAATTGACCGGCCAGGTAGTGTTCTGCGGTGATTTCCGCGCCCACTTCGATCAGGTTGTCTGCCGACACGCGGAACTCAGCCACTTTGCGCTTCGGAGCAACATTCGCTTTCGCGAAGTGGCCGCGCATCGGGGCGGTCGTGCGTTTTGCCTTGGCATTGCCCGCGCCGAGCTGAACAGCGGTGTAGCCGTCAGTTTCAGCGGTGCGTTGTGCCACGACCTGCAGGTTTTCGAGCTGGAGAACGGTAACAGGAACCTGTTTGCCGTCTTCCAGGAACAGCCGGGTCATGCCCAGCTTCTTGGCGATAACACCAGAGCGCATCTGTAATGCCCCCTTAAACTTTGATCTCGACATCCACGCCGGCGGCGAGGTCGAGCTTCATCAGCGCGTCCACCGTCTGCGGGGTCGGATCTACGATGTCGAGGAGACGCTTGTGGGTACGGATTTCCCACTGGTCACGCGACTTTTTGTCGATGTGCGGCCCACGGAGAACCGTGAACTTTTCGATCTGGTTCGGAAGCGGAATCGGGCCACGCACATGTGCGCCGGTCCGTTTCGCGGTGTTTACGATTTCCTGCGTCGAGGCATCCAGGACGCGGTAATCGAAGGCTTTCAGCCGGATGCGGATGGTTTGTCCAGACATCTGATTTCCCTTCGATGGTCAGGTGCGGGCAGGCCCGCACCCTTCCAAAGATCA
>NZ_SBLC01000018.1:0-425 GCF_004054105.1 Falsigemmobacter intermedius | reverse complement strand
CACGGATTGCGAAGCGCAGCTTCTCTTCCATAGCGATCGGAGCAATCAGTTCGACTTCGAACTTCAGGTTGTCGCCCGGCATCACCATTTCGGTGCCTTCCGGCAGTTTAACCATGCCGGTGACGTCGGTGGTGCGGAAGTAGAACTGCGGACGGTAGTTCGCGAAGAACGGGGTGTGACGGCCGCCCTCTTCTTTAGTGAGGATATAGGCCTCAGCTTCGAAGTGGGTGTGCGGGTTAACCGATTTCGGTTTGCACAGAACCTGACCACGCTCAACGCCGTCACGGTCAACGCCGCGCAGCAGGGCGCCGATGTTGTCGCCGGCTTCACCGCGATCGAGCAGTTTGCGGAACATTTCCACACCGGTGCAGGTCGATTTCGAGGTCGGGCGGATGCCGACGATCTCGACTTCGTCACCAACGTTG
>NZ_SBLC01000017.1 GCF_004054105.1 Falsigemmobacter intermedius | reverse complement strand
TTTTATATAGGAAATATAATGGTCAGGACAGCGAAATCAGCGCCTTACTTGGGAAATGTGGGTCTATACTGATCATGGCGTTGCGTTCAGGTCCGGCGAGTTCCTCACAGCCACCGGTGCATTCCAAATCACGGTGGAAAAATCGCCGGCCGGAATTCCCCAGATGCGCGGACATATCGAGCGCGCGGTTGGTCGGCTGAATGTCGAAGTCTCGACCGGATCCCCTGGCGCCACCGGGAAGAATATTGCCGAGCGTGGGGATCGCAAGCCTGAGAGAGAGGCTGCACTTACCCTCGATCATTTGCAGCAACTTGTGCTGCTCTGGATCGTCGATGCCTACCATCATACGCCCCATGACGGCCTCGGCGGCACTACTCCGGCTGAGGAATGGGACTCTTACCTGGGCGCTGCTGACGGGCCACGCCCCCTGCCCGAAGATGACGCGATGCGGGTTGTATTCGGCACTCCCGAATACCGCATCGTGCAGCGCCAGGGCATCTTCGCCAACTCCGTGTATTATCACTCCCCGGCACTGGCCGACTGGTTCAAGCGCAACGACGACCGCAGGGTTGAGGTGCGCTCATGGGACAATGACATCGGGGCCATTTCTGTGCTCCTCGATGGCAGCTGGCATACGCTGGAATGCACGGATCCGCGCACCAAAGGCCTGAACGGTGTCCAATGGAGAGCCGCAAAGGCTCGCGCCCGCGGCCTCGCCAAGGCTGCTGATCCGGTTGGCTGCATCCTCAATGCCTACAGAAAGATGGATGCAGTGAAGGCCCATGCCCGGATTTCGCGTGGGCTATACCTCCAGCCTCATTCCCCCGAGGCGCTAGCTGCAGCCGAGCACGACACCACCATGGGCTTCAGGAAGGCTGCCCTTCACGCAAGCGGTTCGTCCGACAAGATGCTGCAGCATCCTGACCAGCTTCCCGGAGAGCCGGTGCCGCGTGCAGACACTGTGAGCGAGCGGCCGCAGGTCGGGGGCCGGATCCTCCATCCTGCTGAGGCCTACCTGGCACGGAAAGGAAGCGAGCAGTCTCACCGGCCGGAAACGCCACCCCCAACATCTCTGCGCACGAGGCCTGCCAGGCCGAACGATCGCGCTGAAACGGCAACAGAAAGCGAGTGGAAGCTCACCCCTGCCCGCAAGCCGGGATCCAAAGGAGACAAACGCAAATGAACACGCAGATCGATACCGCTGTTGAACTGCAATCTCCAGTGCGTCAGACTTCCGTTGACGCTGTGCTGGAGGAGCTCCGGCAGATGCACGTCAACACGGAATGGGATGTCCAACTGCGCCGCCACCTCGATCGCCTGCTTCAAGTCAAAGCCGACGGGGAGCTTTCGGCGCGGCCAGCGCTTTTCGCTCATGGCCGGGAAACAAGGGGTATTCTTGTCACGCACGCGCCAGGGGGGTGCAAGACGACACTCGTCAGCCACATGCTGAGAACACACCCTGCATTCACCAATCGGCAGCACTATGTCGAGGCAACTGTTCCGTCCCCTGCAAAATTAGGTGCGTTGCTGAGGACTATTCTCAGCAACAGCGGTTACAATATCGTAACCCAGAAAGACGAACCCCTGAGCCTGACGGAACAATTGAAACGCCGCTTCGGTGCTCAGCAGACCGGCGTTCTCTGGATTGATGAAGCCCAGGATCTGAAAAGTGTGGGTAAGGACAGCATGCTGAGAACGATCAAGAGTTTCATGCAGGCACCCTTTCCGGTCGTCGTGATCCTGAGCGGCACGCCCGATCTTCTCAAGATCATCGAAAGTGATGAGCAGCTGGACCGCCGGTTTTCCAAGCTGAAATTGCCCATGCTGGATCCCTACGATTACGCCGACAGGATCCTACCGATCATCGGCAGCTATGCTTCTGCAGCTGGCCTGGAACTCGAAATCGCCGATGATTTGCCCCAACGGCTGATCCACGGATCTCGCAACCTCTTTGGCCGCTGCATCGAGAATATCATCGGCGCGATTGAGATGGCTTTGCGTAGCGGCGACACGTCTCTCACGGATTTCCATTTCGCTGACTACTATGAACTTCAGGAGGGATGCAGTCCCGAGAGCAACGTCTACCTCAATGAATATTGGGCCGACATCAGATTTGGAGTTCACGATGAGGAAGGAGCCGCGCCGAGAAAAGCGCATCGGTGGCGCTGACTTCAACCCCGGATAATTTAAGACTGGACGACCAAAGGACCGGCACTTTGCCGGTCCTTTTTTATGTGCAGGGTTACAAGACTGATGCCCAGCCTGGCAGAATATCCCGGAAAGCCTGGCAAAATTACTCTGATCTGCGGAATGCTGCCCATCAAGCAATTGATATTGTTCACTTAAATATCGCCGAATTTGCAGCCTGGCAAAAGTGGTCTTGTTTTTACATCAGGCCTATCTGCGCGAGGTCAGCCCCCTGATTGAGGAGGCCGAGCGCGTCTGGGCGCGCGGTCTCTCAATGGCCTCCGGCGATACCGGGCGGCTGGCGATCGGGTTTACGTTTTCTGCGCTCGAGGGGATGACCCATGCGCTTCTGGCCTTTCGGCAAAGCCATCCGGGGGTCGAGCTTTCCTTTGAGGATATCTCCTCGCAGGCACAGATCCCGATGCTGCGCGAAAAGCGTCTCGATGTCGCCTTTGCCCGCTGGCCGGGACCGCCGGATCTTGGGGCGCGCCTTGTCGCGGGCGACCGTCTGGCGCTGGTTTACCCCGCCGAGCTTGGCGGCGTCATCACCTCAGCCGATAGCCCCGCGCTGGCGGTGCAGCCCTTTATCCGGCTCAAGCCCTCGATCGCGCCGGGATTTGAAGGCACCGTTCAGCGCTTTCTGGACTGGAAAGGCATCAGGCCCCAGACCACCCACCGCGTGAATGAAAGCCTGGTGCAGCTGCGTATGGTTGAGGCGGGGCTGGGCGTGGCGCTGATGCATGCCTCAGCCGTCTCGCATCTGATCGACCCGCAGCGCATCATAGTCCGGGAAATCGAAAGCCCGCCCTCTGGCCCGGTTTTTGACTGGCAGACGGGGCTTTACTGGCGAAAAGACGACCGTAACCCGGCTCTGAGAGCCTTTCTGCGCGTCGCCCGGGACGCGATTGTCGCTCCCGAAGCTCCGAAAAGCCGGGAATGGAAATTCTCCCACGACCGTCCGTGAGAGATAAATCTTTCTCTTCCCGCTTATTCCATAAGTAATCACAAAGCCAAAAGCTTTCTCTGGAACTGTCCCTTCGGGGGGGCGTAATCCGGTCACAGTCGCAGTTGGCGGTGAAGTTCTTTCACCGCGCATCAAGAGGGGCCGTGACCGATGAGCCAGCAGATCCACCTTGCCGCTTTCATGAACGCAGGCCCCATGGGCACCACCGGCTGGCGCCATAAAGATGCCGATCCGGGATTTCTGGGCGCGAATTACTATCGCCGCGTTGCTAAAGTGCTCGAAGCGGCGAAATTCGACCTGGCCTTCATTCCCGACGCACTTTCCATGCCGCGCTCGCTTGGCGGCAGCTTCCGCCCGGCGATCGAATATGGCTCAGGCACGCCACGCCTTGATCCGATGACCATCCTTGGCGTCATGGCGGGGGTGACGGAGCATCTGGGCCTCGCCGCGACCCTTTCGACCGGCTATCATGAGCCCTATAACCTGGCGCGGACGCTGGGCACCTTTGACCATGTGACCGAAGGCCGTGCCGGCTGGAACATCGTCACCTCTTTCCAGGACGCCGAAGCGCAGAATTTTGGCGAGCCAAGGCTGCCGCCGCGCGATGCCCGCTATGCCCGCGCCGAAGAGGTGCTGGAGGCCACGACGCAGCTTTGGGACAGCTGGGACGACAACGCTCTGATCCAGGACAAAGACAGCGGCATCTTCGGCCATCCCGACAAGGTCCGCTCTGTCGATTATAAGGGCCAGTATGTCTCCACCCAGGGGCCGCTGTCGGTGCCGCGCCCGCCCCAGGGCTATCCGCTGCTGATCCAGGCCGGGGCCTCGCCGCGCGGCCGTGACTTCGCCGCACGCTGGGCCGATGTGATCTTCTCCTCCAATGAGAGCCTCGAAAGCGCGGTGGCTTTCCGCCAGGACATGCGCGCCCGCGCCGCCCGCTTTGGCCGCGATCCGGACCAGTTGAAGCTTCTCTGCGCCGCGACCGTGGTGCTCGGTGAAACCGATGCTGAGGCCATGGCAAAGCATGAAGCTTTCGCCGATCTGGTCCACCCGCTCGCGGGCCTGTCGCGGCTGGCCTATCACGTGAATGTGGATCTGACGAAATACGACCTCGACGGCCCACTGCCCGATATCGAAGAGGTGGGCGTGCAGGGCCACTATGAAGAAGTCGTCGAATACGCCCGCCGCACCAATAAGACCGTGCGCGAGATCGGCCGCTGGTATGGCGCGCGCACCGAAGGCAATATGATCGGCGCGCCCCGCACAATCGTCGATGAGATGGAGCGCTGGATGGCTGCCGGTGCCGCCGACGGCTTCATGGTGCAGGCGACCCATCTTCCGGCCGCCTTTGAAGATTTTGCCGCCCATGTCGTGCCGGAACTTCAGCGTCGCGGTCTCTTCCGCACCGAATATGAAGGCCGCACCACCCGCGAGAACCTGGGGCTGAAGCGCCCTGCCCGCGATGAATGGATGAACCGCGCCCAAAAGCGGGAGGGCTGAGCGATGTCCGCATTGGTCGAAGTTGACTGGCTGGTGGCCCATAAAGATCAGGTGGTGCTGCTTGATGCCTCGGTCACGCGGATTGATCGCGGGACAGGCCTGACGGAATTCGCGCCGGGGCCGGAGGGCTTTGCCAAAGGCCATATCCCCGGCGCGCGCTTTGCCGATCTGATGCAGGACTTCTCTGATCCTTCGGCGCGGTTTTCCTTTACCGCTCCGTCGGTTGCGCAGCTTCAGGCGGCGGCGCGGGCGGTTGGCATCAATGACGACAGCCATGTGGTGATTTACGACAGCCTCGGCGGTGCCTATGCCGCGCGGCTCTGGTATCTGCTGCGCGGCCATGGGCTGCGGCAGGTCTCGGTGCTCAATGGCGGGCTGCAGGCCTGGGAAGCGGCAGGCCATCCGCTGGAAAGCGGTATGGGCACTGAAGCAGCGCCCGGCACCTTCACCGCCCGCCCCGCAGAGGGGCTCTTTGTCGGCGCAGATGAGGTGATGGCTCAGGTGAGCCAGGGCGCAGACCCCGCCCGCCCGCTCCTTTGCGCCCTGCGGCCTGAGCAGTATCGCGGCGAGGGCAGTTCCGATCCGCGGCGCGGCCATATTCCGACTTCGCTGAACCTGCCTTATCCGGCGCTTCTGGGCGCGGACGGGCGGCTTGATCCGCAGGCGCTGCCGCAGAAGCTGGCCGATCTGGGGCTCAGCCGCGACATCCGCCCCGTTCTCTACTGTGGCGGCGGCATCAATGCGGCGGGGCTGGCGCTGGCCTTTCATCTGATCGGCCAGGACGATGTGACGATCTATGACGACAGCATGTCGGGCTGGCGCGCCGATCCCGCGCTGCCGGTTGAGGCAGGCGCGTAACATGGCTTTCAAAGACGCATTGCCCGACCTCGCCACCCTGCGGCGGGGCTATCGCAGCGGCGAGTTCACCCCGCTTGATGTGGCGGAATTTGCCCTGAGCCGGGCTGAGGGGGTGCTTGCGGCGCTGAACGGCCTGTCCTCGCTCGACCGCGGCATGGTGCTGAACGAGGCTGAGGCCTCGACCCGCCGCTGGGCGGAGCGGGTGCCGCTCTCGGCGCTCGACGGCGTGCCGATCAGTTTCAAAGACAGCTTTCATATCAAGGGCCTGCCGCGCTGGCACGGCACTGAGTGCCATCCGGGGAAAGTCTCCAACTATGATGCGCTGCCGGTGATCCGCGCGCGTGAGGTGGGGATGATCCCGCTTTGCAAAACCGCCATGCCCGATTTTGCCATGCTGATGTCGGGGTTAAGCTCGCACCACGGGCAGATCGGCAATGCCTGGGATGCCGCTGACAGCCCCGGTGGCTCTTCGTCAGGCGCGGGGCCTTCGGTGGTCCTGGGCGCGGCCACTGTGGCGCTTGGGACCGATATGGTGGGCTCTGTGCGGCTCCCTGCGGCGCTTTCGGGGCTGGCCTCGATCAAGCCGACCCAGGGCCGCATTGCCTATGATCCGGCGGGCAGTTTCCGTTCAGCCGGGCCGATGGCGGCGGATGTTGAGACGGTGGAACTGACGCTCGCAGCCCTTGGCCGCTATGCGGAAGGCGATCATTTCTCGGCCGAAGGCGCGTTTCGGGCGGGCCATGAGACGGAGATCAAAGGCAAAAAGATCGCGCTTTGGCGCGAGTGCGCCTGGGGCGATGCCACCGACAGCGCCACGCTGACGGCTGTGAACCACGCCGCCGATCTGCTCGAAGCCGCAGGGGCTGAGATCATTGAGATCACTGATCTGCCCCTCAGCCCCGCCGATTATGAGGCGGTGCATTGGAACATGCTGCTGATCGGCGCTGCGGATTACTTTGGCCTGCCTGCGGCGGACCGGGGCCGGGTGCATCCGCTGATCGGCGCGCAATACGACCAGCTTCTGGGCAAAAGCGCGATTTTTGCGGCTGAGGTGCAGCATCAGTTGCTGGTGGCCTCGGCCCGGGTCAACGCCTTCCTCAGCCCCTATGATCATGTGCTGTCACCGGTTCTGCCGGTGCGGCGCTTTACGGCGGATCTGCCCTGCCCCGATCCTTCTCTCGGGATGGCCAGCCATCAGGCTTTTGCCTGCTGGTTCAACCAGTTGGGCTGGCCTGCGGCGACGGTGCCGGTCTTTGATCCGCTCGACGGCGGGGTGCCGGTCTCGGTCCAGATCACCGGAAAACGCTTCCAGGACGCAGCGGTGCTGCGCCTTGCCCGCCATCTCGAGGTGGCGCGGGACTTCGCGATCCGCTGGCCGGAGGTAACGGTATGAAAACCCTTGTGATCTTTGACATCGACGGCACGCTTTTGCAGACCGCTGATCTGCATCACCGGTTGATCACCAAAATCCTTGGCGATGACGGTCTGGACGTGACCTTTCAGCCCTGGCCCGCCTATCCGCATTACACCGATATCGGCGTGATCTCAGAGCTTTACCGCCATTTCCATCAGCGGGAACTCACCGCAGAGGACCTGGCCCGCTATGACGCTGCCTATGAAGCCGCGCTGCGCGATCACCTCAGCCACACGGAGGTGCCGGAAGTGGCGGGGGCTGCGGCGCTGATCCGGGATCTCTCGGACATGCCGGATGTGGCCGTGGCCTATGCGACCGGCAGCCTGCGCGGCATGGCGAAGGTGAAACTGGGACTACTGGGCGTTGACGCCGACGGGGCGGCGCTTGCGACAGGGGGCGAATATCTCACCCGCGAAGAGATCGTCACCCGCGCGGTGGCACTTGCCTGCGCGGACGAGCCTCTGCGCGCGGTGATCCTTGGGGATGGCATCTGGGACCAGCGCACCGCCGCCGCCCTTGGCATCCCCTTTGTCGCGCTTGAGACCGGCACCCATGTCTTTGACGACCAACCCGTTCTGACCGTGAAAGATTTCAGCACGCTGAGCGCAGAGGCCCTGGTGGCTCTGGCGCGTCCGGTGACCTTCAGTGAGAGAGTGTAACATGGAAAACCGCATCCGCACCGGCAGCCATTACGAAGAGCTGATGGGCTACAGCCGTGCCGCACTCGGCCAGGGCCAGATCTTTGTCTCAGGCTGCTCTGGCCTGCCCGCTGAGGGTGAGCCGGGAAGCGGCGCTGAGCAGTTCGCCCGCGCCGTGACCAAGGTGGAAGGCATCCTCGCCAAAGCCGGGGCCTCGCTGAAAGACGTGGTGCGCACCCGGGTCTATCTGACCGATGAGACCGAATGGGACGCCCTGGCAGAGGCCCATGGTAAGGCATTTGGCGGGATTTATCCGGCCGCCACCATGGTGCAGGTCGTGCGCCTGATCGACCCGCGCATGAAGATTGAGCTGGAAGTCACCGCCGTTGTGGCGGGCGCATAAGGAGATGAGCATGAAAACCCTCACCTGGGACAGCGAAGCCCCCCGCGCCGAGCTTGCACGTCTGAAGCGCCTGAAGCCCTTTTGCTACGGGATGACCAATTTTGTCGCCGCCAATCTTTCGGCCAATGTTCTGCTGGCCGTGGGTGCGGGTCCGGCGATTGGGGCCGCGATGGACTGGCCGCAGGTTTTTGCGCGTCACGCCTCGGCGGTCTGGATAAATGGCGCGGCGCTGATGAGCGCGGTGACGCCTGAGCAGCTTCGCACCGCCGCCCGCGCCGCCCATGAGGCGGGTGTGCCATGGGTGCTCGATCCGGTCGCCGTGGGCGCGGGTGCGGCGGAATATGACGCCGTGATCAAAAGCCTGCTTGAGTTCCGCCCGACCGCCATTCGCGGCAATGCGTCAGAGCTGGTGGCGCTGGCGGGGGGCGAAGGCGGCGCTCAGGGGGTGGATACCACGCTCTCGTCGGATAAAGCGCTGGCCTTCCTGCAGAAAGTCGCGGCAGATCTGGGCACCATCGCGGCGGTCTCCGGCCCGGTCGATTACATCACCGACGGCCGTGAGGTGCTCGCCGTGCCCGGCGGGGATGCGCGGCTGACCCAGGTGACCGGGGCGGGCTGCTCCCTTGGCGCGCTGATCTCGGGGATGCTGGCCGGCGCGGAGAACCGCCTGAGCGCCGTGGCCGCCGCCCATGCCGTCTATGCCCGTGCGGCAGAGCGGGCCGCAGGCGCGCGCGGCACCGGCAGCTTTGCCATCCGCTTCCTTGATGAGCTGTCGCTCATCGATCCCGCCGAATAACCAAAGGGGGCCGCAGGGCCCCCATTTTTTCACTCCGCTGCCAGATCCAGCCGCGCGGTTTTATAGCGGCTCTCCTTATAGGGCAGCCCCAGGTGGTCGCGCAAAGTCTGCCCCGGCAGATCGCGGCTGTAGCGGCCCCGGGCTTCAAGCTCGGGGATCACCAGGGTCACGAAATCCTCAAGCCCCTCTGCCGAAACCGGGAAGCTGAGGATGAAGCCATCCGAGGCGCCGCTGTCGACCCAGTCGATGATCTTTTCGGCAATCTCCGCGCCGGTGCCGATGAAGGCGGGCTTGGGGGTGGCTGCGGCCAGGGCCACCTGACGCAGGGTCAGCCCCTGGGCTGCGGCTTCCGCCTTGATGCGGTCGGTGGTCGAGCGGAAGGAGTTGCGCCCGATCTCGCCCAGATCCGGGAAGGGCGCATCGGGGTCATATTGCGTGAAGTCGTGATGGTCGAAATAGCGCCCCAGATAGGCCAGCGCTTCGGGCAGCGTGATCAGCGCGCGGATCGCTTCATATTTCGCCTCAGCCTCTTCGCGGCTGCGCCCGACGATGGGCGAGAAGCCGGGGAAGGTTTTCACGTCTGAGCGCGCGCGGCCATGGGCTTCCGCCGCATCTTTGATGCGGGCCGAGAATTTCGCCGTCTCTTCGCGCGACATCGGGTTCATAAAGACGCCGTCGGCATATTTACCCGCCAGATCAATCCCCGCATCCGACGAGCCCGCCTGGAAGATCACCGGCTGCCCCTGAGCCGAGCGCGGCGCATTGAGGGGCCCCGCCACCTGGAAGAAGCGGCCCTTGTGGTTCAGCGTATGCAGCTTCGAGGGGTCAAAGAACTGCCCCGTCTCGCGGTTGCGCACCACGGCATCTTCATCCCAGCTGTCCCAGAGCCCCTGGGTCACTTCCAGATATTCATCCGCGATTTCATAGCGCAGCGCATGTTCGGGGTGCGGGCGCGAGTAATTGAGCGCAGTCCCTTCAAGCGGCGTGGTCACCACATTCCAGGCCGCCCGACCGCCCGAGATCAGATCGAGCGAGGCCAGTTGCCGCGCCACGGTGAAAGGATCGGAATAGGAGGTCGAAATCGTCCCGGCGAGGCCGATTTTTTGGGTCTGGGTCGCGAGCGCCGAAAGGATCGTCATCGGCTCAAAGCGATTGAGGAAATGCGGGATCGACTTTTCGTTGATGTAAAGCCCGTCCGCCACAAAGACAAAGGCAATGCCTGCCGCTTCCGCCTTGCGGGTCTTGCTGATGTAGAACTCAAGGTTCACAGAGGCATCGGCCGGACCCGAGGGGTGCTTCCAGGAATTCATATGCCCGCCGGCACCATGCAGCATAAGACCAAAACGAATGGGTGAGCCTGTCATCGGACTACTCCTGCAAAGGGTCAGGCGACCGCGCGGGCCACGGGCCGCGCGATGAGGGAAATGGAATTGAGCCGCGCCGCCGCTTCGGCCACGGGCTGATCGAGCACGAATTCATGGATGCCGTAGCGCTGGCTGAGGGTGGACAGGTGGTCGTGCACATCTTCCGCCGTGCCCGCCACGATCACCGGCGTGCGCTTTGAGATGTCATAATCGACGGGACCGTATTGGCGGGCATATTCCCGCGCGCCTTCCTCAGAGGTCAGATTGACGCTGTGGCCATCTTCAAAGGTGACTTTCACGAAGGTCAGACCGCCGATCCGGGTCTCGGCCTCCTCCCGCGTGGGGGCGGCAAAGGCGGCCACGGCGAGAACCGGGCCCTCGCCGCGGGCATGGTGAAACAGCGCCGAAACTTTCGCGGTCAGTTCGGGATTTCCGTCCTGATGCCCGGCGTGCACGTAAGACCAGCCAAGGCTCAGCGCCTGTTCGGCACTGGCGAGCGAGCCGCCAAGCAGGAAGGGCTGCGGGCCGCTTTCCGGGCGCGGCAGGATCTCGGCCCCTTCTGCGGGGTCTTTCAGCCAGGCCGCAAGCTCGGTGAGTTTGCGACCGACCTCTGCGGCCGATCCCTCGCGCAGCTCGCGTTGTAGGGCGCGGGTCACCTGGGGCAGACCGCCCGGAGATTTCCCGATCCCCAGATCAACCCGCCCGGGATGCAGGGCCGCCAGAACCGAGAAAATCTCAGCGACTTTCCAGGCCCCATAATTCTGCAGCAAAATGCCGCCCGACCCCACCCGGATGCTGCGCGTCCGCGCCAGGATCTGCGCGATCAGAACCTCAGGCGCCGCAGAAGCCAGACCCGGAAGCCCGTGATGCTCGGCCAGCCAGTAACGGTGATAGCCCAGCCGGTCCGCCAGTTGCGCCGCCTCAAGCGTCGTGCGCAACGCCTCAGCACCGCTCATCCCCCCGGCCACGGGCGATTTGTCTAAAAGGCTCAGGCGATAGAACATGACGGCGCTCCGGCTGGATCTGACTGAGGCCAGTGTGACCTGCGACCGGGCATTGCGTAAATGAACGGGAGCGGTCGATTTTCACCCCCGCGCAGAGGGTTTCTTCTTCGCCCCCGCGCCTTCTGCGGCAGGAAATTCCCCCGAAGAACACTCTTCTCTGCGCATCCCCCCGGGAGAGGGAAATCTTCCCCCCGCTCGTCCGGGGCTTGAGTCGCAGCCACATTTCCTGCCCGTGAAAGTCGCAGATCGCCGCGTCTGTGGCCGCAGTGATGCGCAGCTGAGCAAAATCCGGCAAATGCGGCAAAGCCTTACACTTTACGCTTGTCCCGGAAAACTTCCGCGCCAGACTGCGGCCAAAGCTCAGCATATGGTCCGGCAACGAAGCCCGGGACCAGACGACAGGAAGGCTCCTCAGATGACCCCGCCCCTTCGCATCGCCTATATCCGCCGCTTCGCCGATGCGGAGCTGATCCCCGCGCTCCAGGGGATGGAGAATATCGAAACCGTGGTCCTGAGCGTTGAGGAGGCCATCGCGGGCGGCCTTGCGGGCTGCGATGGTATCGTGGTGGCGGGCGCAAAAGACCTTTGGACGGCAGACTTCGCCCGGGCCGTAGAGGCATCGGGGCTGCGCTTCATTCAGAATATGACCGCCGGATATGACGGCATCGATCTTTATGACCTGCCGGGCATCGCCGTTTATGGCAATGGCGGTGTGCTGGGGGCACCGGTTGCTGAACACGGTATGGCCATGTTGCTGACGCTGATGCGCCGCCTCGATTTCGCGGTGCTGTCGCAGCAGAAAAAAACCTGGGGCCGTAAAGAGATCCCCCCGATCCTGACGCTTGAGGACCGGCGGATGACCATCCTTGGCTTCGGCTCAATCGGGCGGGCTGCGGCAAAGCGTGCCCGGGCTTTTGACATGCAGATCGCCGCGCTGCGCCGCACCGGGGGCAGCGATCCGGAGGCGGATGTCGTCTACAGCTATGACGAGATGCAAAGCGCTTTCGCGCAGACCGATGTGCTCTTTCTTGCGGCTCCTCTCACGGATGAGACCTTCCGCATCCTCAATGAGACCACACTGTCCTGGCTGAAGCCGGGCGCGGTGGTGGTCAATGTCGGACGCGGCGATCTCATCTGCTCAGAGGCGCTGCAGAAAGCGCTGGAAAGCGGTCATCTCGGCGGGGCCTGCCTTGATGTGACCGCGCCTGAGCCGCTGCCCGACAATCACCCGCTGTGGTCGGCGCCCAATGTGCTGATCTCGCCGCATGTGGCCGGTGGCAGTGACCGTGCAGGCGCGAAACTGGCCGCCCATGTGGTCGCCAACCTGCGGCTCCTGCTTCAGGGGCAGCGCCCGGCCCATGTGATCCGCGATCACTGAGGCGCGAGCTTTGCGCAGGACAGGTGCAAGGCTTCCTTAAGGGGGCTATGGTTCATTCAGGTAATTATTTTGCAGATCACCGGCAGACCCGGTGGTCTGAGCTGAAAGCTTACGATGATGCATCTGTCCCTTTTTCGCTACTCAGGCCTCGGGCTTGCTGTGCTTCTGGCGATCTTTTCGGTCTGGCAGGTGGTGAATGGCACCGAATGGGCGGTGCTTCCGGCCCTGATCTGCACGGCGCTCGCGGCTGTCGGCATCCGCGATGTAACGCAGACCCACCACGCCATTTTGCGCAATTACCCGCTCTTTGGCCATCTGCGCTTCATGCTGGAAAACATCCGGCCGGAAATGCGCCAGTATTTTTTCGAAAGCGATCAGGACGAGACCCCCTTCACCCGCGAAGCCCGCAGCCTGGTTTATCAGCGCGCAAAAGGGGTTGAGGACAAACGCCCCTTCGGCACCATGGAGAAGGTCTATTCCGCAGGCTACACTTGGCTCACCCATTCCATGGCCCCCGTCACGCTGAGCAACAGCGATTTTCGCGTCACCATCGGCGGGCCGGACTGTCGCCAGCCCTACAGCGCGTCGATCTATAACATCTCAGCCATGAGTTTCGGTGCGCTCTCGGCCAATGCCATCTCGGCGCTCAACCGCGGGGCCGCGCTTGGTAAATTTGCCCATGACACCGGCGAGGGCGGGATCTCGCGCTTTCACCGCGAGGGGGGGGGCGATCTGATTTATCAGGTGGCCTCCGGCTATTTCGGCTGCCGCAGGGATGATGGCAGTTTCAGCCCCGAGGCCTTTGCCGCCCAGGCGGCTGATCCGCAGATCAAAATGATCGAACTCAAGATCAGCCAGGGGGCCAAACCCGGCCAGGGCGGCATGCTGCCGGCTGCAAAAATCACCCCGGAGATCGCGGAGGCGCGGGGCATTCCCATGGGGCGCGACTGCATTTCGCCCGCACGCCACTCCAGCTTTTCCACCCCGATGGAGATGCTTGAATTCATCCGACAGCTGCGGGAGCTTTCCGGTGGCAAGCCGGTGGGCTTCAAGCTCTGTATCGGGCACCGCCGTGAATTCATGTGCGTTGTCAAAGCCATGCTGGAGACCGGCATCACCCCGGATTTCATCGTGGTGGATGGCACCGAAGGCGGCACCGGGGCCGCACCGCTGGAATTTGTGAACCGTGTCGGCATGCCCATGCTTGAGGGGCTGCACTTCGTTCACAACACCCTGCGCGGGGCCGGCCTGCGCGACCGCATCAAAGTTGGTGCCGCCGGAAAGGTCATCTCTGCCTTTGACATCGCCCGCGCCCTCGCCCTTGGGGCGGATTGGTGCAACTCGGCGCGGGGCTTCATGTTTGCGCTCGGCTGTATTCAGGCGCAGTCCTGTCACACCAACCGCTGCCCGGTGGGGATTGCCACCCAGGATCGTCTGCGCATGAGGGCGCTGGATGTTGATGATAAATATCAAAGGGTTGCGCGTTTTCATCGCAACACCCTCAAATCGCTGGCCGAAATCACCGGGGCTGCCGGGCTGAGCGATCCCTCGGACTTCATGCCCTATCACTTCATGTTCCGCCTGAATGATTCCGGCTTTGATGACGGCAATCAGGCCTTCCCCTATCTGCCCGAAGGATTTCTGCTCACCCCCGGCGATGAACCGGAGCTTAAGGAATGGCGGTCCCGCTGGAACCGCGCCAGTGCCACAACCTTCCAGCCCAAAGAGATCCCGCTGGGCCCCTTCCGGTGATTGGGCCCGCACAGATCACGGTGCATCAATGCACAGAGCCACCCCTTGGTCTGTGCGCCATCCCCCCCTACATAGGGGCCAACGCGCCGCATAACGCAAAAGCGCCTGGGAACCACTGATATGAAAAAGATCGGATTTCTTTCGTTCGGCCACTGGCAGAACACGCCGCATTCCAATGTCCGCTCCGCCTCTGATGTGCTGCTGCAATCGATTGAACTGGCAGAAGCCGCCGAAGATCTCGGCCTCGATGGCGCCTATTTCCGCGTGCACCACTTCGCCCGCCAGCTGGCCTCGCCCTTCCCGCTGCTCGCCGCTGCCGGTGCGCGGACCAAACGGATTGAGCTTGGCACCGGCGTCATCGATATGCGCTATGAGAACCCCTATTACATGGCCGAAGATGCCGGCGCGGCAGATCTGATCTCACAGGGTCGTCTGCAGCTCGGGATCTCGCGCGGCTCGCCGGAGCAGGTGATCGATGGCTTCCGCCACTTTGGTCACATCCCGGAAGAGGGGGAGACCGACGGCGATATGGCCCGCCGCCATGCCGAGACCTTTCTGAAGCTTCTGGACGGCAAAGGGTTTGCAAAGCCGAACCCCCGCCCGATGTTCCCCAATCCCCCGGGCCTTCTGCGCCTTGAGCCGCATTCCGAAGGGCTGCGCAACAGGATCTGGTGGGGCTCGGTCTCTGACGCCACGGCGGTCTGGGCGGCGAAAATGGGCATGCATCTGCAAAGCTCGACCCTGAAGGAAGACGAAACCGGCGAGCCCTTCCACGTTCAGCAGGCCCGTCAGATCCGCGTCTTTAAGGAAGCCTGGAAAGAGGCCGGTCACAGTCACGCCCCGCGCACCTCAGTCAGTCGCTCGATCTTTGCGATCGTCAATGACCAGGACCGTGCCTATTTCGGCGGTCGCCCCGAACGCGATCAGGTCGGCTATATTGAGCAGAACCTGCGCGCCGTCTTTGGCCGCGGCTATGCCAATGAACCTGAAAAGCTCATCGAAGAGCTGAAACAGGATGAGGCCATCGCCGAGGCTGATACCCTGCTCCTGACGATCCCGAATACCCTCGGGGTCGACTATAACGCCCATGTCATGGAAGCCATCATGACGCATATCGCGCCCGCAATGGGCTGGCGCTGACGGGGCCGTAAAGCGCCGGGGGGTCCGGGGGGCAAAGGCCCCCCGGCCACGTTTCTTTTTCGCTCGGGTCTCAGTTCCCGCGCAGGGCTTTGGCTTCAGCCTCAAGCTCAGTCAGGCGCGGGGTCTTTGCCCGCCAGGTTTCATACCAGCTCGCAACGGCGCTGCCGAAAATCTCCGGTCCGGCCTCTTCCACCTGCACACCGGCCCCGGCCAGTTTCGCCGCGTAATCCGCATCGATCTTCGGATAGGCCGCACGGATCGCCGCTGTTTCCTCGGCCACCAGCCGCTCAATCAGCGCGCGATCTGCCTCAGACAGGCTTTGCCATTTGCGCCCCGAGGCCACGGCGACCATCGGGAAAATCATGTGGCGGCTGTTCAGCACGGCCTTTGAGTAATCATAATAGCGGGTGTTGAACGTCCCCTCCAGGTCAAGCTGCATGCCATCGATCTGACCGTTGGCATAGGAATCAAACAGATCCGGCAGCGGCAGCGGCGTGGGCGCAGCCCCCGCCATCGACCAGAAATCCAGCTCTGAGGCCAGCGGCACGGTGCGGATCTTGCGGCCCTTCACAGTGCCCTCTTCGCCCAGCGGCTGCGACAGCAGCACGATCCGCATCCCCGCCATCCCAAAGCCCAGGCCCTTCAGCCCCAGCTTACCAAGTTTCCCCTGCAGCGCAGCCGCCGTCGGCCCTTCAAGAAGTTTTGCCGCCTGCTCTGCCGTTTCAACGAGATAGGGGGCCACCAGGATGTTAAATTCCTCATCGCGGTTGGCAAATTCGCCCACCGTCATAAAGGCCAGATCCAAAGCGCCCGATTGCAGTTGCTGCAGCATCTGCGCCTCAGAGCCGAGCTGCCCCGCCGGAAACACCGAAAGCTTCAGGCGGCCTTCGCTTTCCGCCGCCAGCCGCTCAGCCAGATGTCCGGCAGAGCGGGTCCACTGGTGCGGCGGCGGGGTGATCAGACCGATCTTCAGCTCCTGCGCCGATGCCGGCGCAGCCGTGACGCCAAAGGCCAGAACGGCCGCCGTGGTGATCTTTTTCAGAAAGCTCATGGCCTCTCTCCTCATCCCGCGTTCAGCGCGGCGTGAATGGTCATGCCTGCGATCACCGCAAGCATCGCGCCGAAGAACGGCAGCAAAAGTCGTGACAGACGACCCGCTGAGACCCCGGTCATCAGCGCAGCCGTATAAAGCCCCGCCCCCACCGGCGGGGTCAGCAGGCCAAGCGCCAGATTGGCGCAAAGGATCAGCCCGAACTGCACCGGATCGATACCGAAGCCGCTGACCGCCACCGGCAAAAGCACCGGCGCGGTCAGGATGATGGCCGGCACCGGCTCCAGCACCGTTCCCAGCAGCAAAAGCAGGATATTGAGCAAAATCAGGAACATCAGCGGCGATCCCGCCATCTCCTGAATGAATTCGGCCGCCATGGCCGGCACATTGGCAAAGGTCATCACCCAGCCCATAATCTGTGCCGCGCCGACCAGATAAAGCACAATCCCCGCCGTGATGCCACTGCGCACAAAGATCCCCGGCAGCGCAGCCCAGGTCAGCTCGCGGTAGATCAGACCGCCCACCAGCAGCGCCGCGAGAGAGGCCATGGCCGCCGATTCCGTGGGCGTGGCAATCCCGCTGAGGATACTGCCCACCGCCGCCAGCGGCACAGCCAGCGCCGGAAGCCCCATCAGGAGATCACGCCCCCGCGCCGCCAGCGGCAGCCCGCCCGAGACCGGGAGTTGCGCGCGCCAGCCCAGGAAGGCGATCACCAGCATAAAGGCAAAAGCCATCGCAAGCCCCGGCAGGATCGACGCCGCAAAAAGATCGCCCACCGGAAGCTGTGCCACGGCGGCAAAGACGATCAGATTCATCGAGGGCGGCAGCAGCGGTGCCAGAAGCCCCCCCGCCGCCGTCACCGTGGCTGAGACGTCGCGCGGATAGCCCGCGCGCTCCATCTCGGGCACGGCAAGGCGCGACATCACCGTCAGCTGCGCCACGGTTGAGCCTAAGACCGAAGCCATCATCAGATTGGTCAGCAGGTTCACCTGCGCCATCCCTGCCCGCAGCGGCGGCAGCAGGGCTGCGGCAAAAGCAAAAAGCCTGCGCCCGATGCCGCCCGCGCCCATCAGCTCGCCCAGCAGAATGAACAGCGGCAGCGTCAGCATGGCCGGGCTTTCCATCCCCGCAAAAAGCTGCTGCGGAAAGGCGGAAAGAAGCGCGGTATTGCCGCCCTCAAGCACCAGGATCACCGCCACCGCGATCAGCACGAAGGCCAGCGGCGCGCCAAGCGCCATCAGGATCAGAAAGCCCAGCGAAGCAATCATACCGCAGTCTCCGGCAGCGGCGCGAAGATCTGCGCCAGCACATGCAGCATGCCCGAGAGCACCGAGGCCGGGATCACCAGCCAGAACCAGATCTTGCGCAGACCAAGCGTCAGGGTCGGGTCGGTCCAGGCGAAGTTGAAACTGCTCTCGGCCAGGGCCTCGCCGCTTCCGGCAGCGATCAGTCCGGGAATGTCGAGCCACACCCAGGTCAGCAGCGCCATCAGCGCCATAAACCCAAGGATCAGCCCCTGGTTCACCCGCGCCAGAACGCGCCGCCCGCGCGGGCCAAGGCTTTCCGGCATCAGCCCCATGGCCATGTGATTTTGCAACGCCACCCCCATAGAGGCGGCGATAAAGGCCAGCATCACCATCAGATGCACCGCCAGCTCATCCGTCCAGACCTGGGGCGCACCCAGGCCGCGCGCGACAGATCCAAGCCCCACCAGCAGAAGGATCGCAAAGGTCAAAGCCCCTGCCAGGGCCTTTTCAAGCCGTAGGACCACCGCGCTCAGCCGCTGCATCACGCCGGCTCCAGCTCGCGGTCAATCAGCACCGTCAGAGCGCCTTTTGAGCAGCGCTCAACCCGGGCCTCGACGCCGTAAACCTCAGCCAGCATGGCAGGCGTGACGACCTCTGCCGGGGGGCCTTCGGCGTAAAGCCGGCCCTGGTGCAGCACCGCAATCCGGTCCGCCCAGCGGGCCGCCAGCGCCAGATCATGCAGCACCGCCAGAACGATGCGCCCCTCAGACGCAATGCGGCGCACTTCGGAAAGCAGCCGCACCTGGCGCGCCAGATCCAGCGCCGAGGTCGGCTCATCGAGCAGCAGAAGCCGCGGATCACGCACCGTGGCCTGGGCGAGGCTGACCATCTGGCGCTGACCGCCCGAGAGCTTCTCCAGCGCCTCAAGCGCCAGATGGGAAATCCCCAGCCGCGTCAGAACCGCCATGGCCTTTTCTGCCGCATCCGGCCCGTGGTGCGCTCCCCCGGCCCGAAGCGCCGCAATCACGCATTCCAGAACCGAAAGCGAGGCGGCTGAGGGCAGGCTCTGCGGCATGAAGCCGATTTTGCGCGCCCGCTGCGGCGCGGACATCGACGAGAGCGCCTCTCCGTCGAGCACCATCTCACCCGCAACCGGGGCAAGGCGGGCGATGCCCTTAAGAAGGGTGGATTTTCCGGCGCCATTGGGCCCGGCCAGAACCGTCACTTCGCCGGGCTTCAAGGGCGCAAGGGTAAAGCCCTTCAGCACCTCTCGCCCGCCAAAGCGTACGGCGGCGTCTTTCAGAATCAGACCTTCGCTCATGCCCGCCCCCGTCCGCGCAGGATCAGCGCAAAGAAAATCGGCAGACCAATCAGAGAGGTCACCAGCCCCACCGGCAGCAGCACGCCGGGCACCACCAGCTTCGCCAGCACCGAGGCCAGCGACATCACCAGCGCCCCGGTCAGCACCGATGCGGGCAGCAAAAAGCGGTGATCTTCGCCCACCAGCATCCGCGCGATATGCGGCCCTGCCAGCCCCACAAAACCAATGATGCCCACCATGGAGACGGCCGTCGCCGCCAGAAGGCTCACGCGCAAAAGCGCCCAGCGGCGCAGAGCGGTGACATCAACGCCGTAAGAGCGCGCCTGATCTTCCCCCATCCGCAGCGCCGTCAGCTGCCAGGAGGCGCGGAAGGCGAAGGGAATGGTACAGGCCAGAACCAGCGCCAGGATCGCCGCCGAGGCCCAGTTGGCCGAAGCAAGGCTACCCATCGTCCAGAACACCAGCTGCTGCAAAGCATCAGCCGAGGCAACAAACTGCAGAAGCGACAAAAACGCCCCGGCCGCAAAGTTCAGCGCGATGCCGAAAAGGATCAGCACTTCCGTCCCGCCCCCGCGCAACCGCCCCAGCAGCTGCAAAAGCGCCAGCGCCCCAAGCGCAAAGAGGAAAGCATTGACCGAGACCGACCAGACCGGCGGCATAAAGGGCAGCGTGATGCCCAGAACAATGGCCGTCGCCGCACCAAGCGCCGCAGCAGCGGAAACGCCAAGGGTGAAGGGCTCAGCCAAGGGGTTTTCCAGAACGGTCTGCATCTCTGCGCCCGCCATGGCGAGTGCCGCACCGACCAGCAGCGCCATGACCGCCACCGGCAAACGCACGTCCCAGACGATGACCCGCGTGCCGCGCGAGATGTCTTCCGCCCCGGTCAGGGCCCCCCAGACTTGGCTAAAGGGCAGACCCGAAGGTCCGGTCATCAGATCGGTGATCAGCGCCAGCAGCGCCGCCAGCGCCATGACGCCGACGAGAGCCGCGCGCCTGCGGTTGCGGCGGTGATAGGCGGCAAGAACGGCCTCAGTCATTGGCGCGGACCCACCAGGTTCCGAAGACGCTCACCGGCGAGAAGCGGGTCTCGATCTCGCGCAGCGTTGCATCGGGGTCAATGTCGGCAAAAACCTCAGGATGGAAGAGCTTTGCCAGATATTCGATCAGCGCGATATGCACGGGGCTGTCGTTAAACAGATGCCAGACCCCGGCGGCGCGGCCTTCCTCAATCGCGGTCAGCGCTGAAAAGCCCGGGGCCGTGAGCAGGGCATCAAAGCTCAGCTCCGCCTCTCCCGGTTTGATGCCCGAGCCAAGCACCAGCCCGCCGCGCGGGCCCATATGTGCCCCGCCGGTGGCGACATAGATGTCCGGATCGGCACCGATCAGAAACTCAAGGCTCACATTGCCCAAAACGCCGCCCACGGCGGTATTGCCGATGTTATTGCCGCCGGCGGTGGTGATGAAATCGTGAAACACCCCCTGCCCCACGGTCGCGCAGCAATTCGTCGGTGCCGCATGAACGTGGAAAAACACATCCGGGCGCTTCAGCGCCGGATCGGCCAGACGAGAGGTGATCCGCTCCAGCCGCTCGGTGTAGAAGGTTGCAAATTCATCCGCCTTCGCATCTCCACCCGTCAGAGCGCCGAGAATTTTCAGCGACGGCAGCGAGTTCTGCTGCGGGTGCGAGAAGAAATCGACATAGACAACCGGGATGCCCGCCGCCTCAACCTGGGTGCGCGCCTGCTCCATGCCGGGGTCTTTGGCATCCATCAGCGAGAGAACCAGAAGATCCGGGTCCAGCGCGATCACCGCTTCAACCGAGAGATCGCGATTGCCCGAGCCCACCGGCTTAATGGCGTCAATCTGCGGGAATTTCGTGCGATAGGCCGAAAGGGTCGGCGGGTCGAGCGCCTTGTCCAGACGCCAGCCCACGACCTTTGAGACCGGATCTTCATGCATGAGCCCAAGGACCGCCATATGGCGCCCCTCCCCCAGCACGATGCGCGATGCAGGCGCCTCCAGCACCACCTCACGCCCCAGAATATCCAGCGCGCGCACTTCTGCCGCCAGCGGCGCCGCCGCCCCGAGGGTGGCTGCAAGCGCAAGGAGCCCCCTGCGCGCCCAGGTCATCATCATAGCCAAGGCCGGCCTCTTTCTTCTTCTTGCGGCGCGGGCTCAGCGCCCCCGCCGCGGTCTCAATTCACTCTGCTTTCGGCGTGATGCGCCACAGACGGTCACCCGCATCATCATCGGCACCGCGCGATTTATTCACCGCCCAGACATTGCCCAGACCATCGGCCTGGAGATGATTGGGAAAGCTGCCCGCATCGAGCACGGCCTTCACCTCACCCCTGGTGTTGACCACGATGATGGTGCCTGCGCCGCGGTTGGCGACGAAAGCCTGGCGGGATTTCGGCTCAAAGGCCACGTTCAGCGCACCCGCGCCCACCGGCACATCATGCAAAACGGTGCCATCTTCCGCCTTTACGATCAACAGGTTGTCGCTTTGCTGGGAGGCCACGAACAAAAGCCCCTCCTGCGGGTCATAGGCCACACCCGACGCGCCCTTCGCGCCTTTCAGCGGAAACACGGTTACGCTGTGATCGAAAAGATCGACCGCGGCATATTCATTGGTGCTCATGGACACGGTATAAAGCCGCCCCGCTGCGGCATCCAAAGCCAGGCTCATCACGGCGAATTTGCCGCCACGCTCTGCGCTTTGAATGGTGATCGTGTCGGTTTTCTGATTGGGGCCGGTGGTGAACACTTCAATGCGCGGCTCGACGGAGGTGCTGATATAGGCGCGGCCCCGGCCGGGGTCGATCACCACATCGCGGCCATGATCGACCACGCCGGGCTCAAACTGTTTCAGAAGCGACAGATCGTTCTGGCGATAGATCGCGACGGTGTTCTGCCGGGTGTTGGTGGTCCAGATCGTGGCATTGGCCTCATCGAGGCCCAGACCATAGACGGCGAAGACACCCGGATCGCGCCCCCCCGCGCCCGCAGGCGCCTCGCCCACGGCCCCGCGGGCAATGACCTCAAGGCTTTGCGGGTCAAGCCGGTAAAGCGCGCTTTCTTTGACCGGCGGACGCCCAACGGCGGCGGTGACAAAGACCGCGCCCGCCGCTTCGCCAAAGGCCACCTGGTAAAGGCCCGGACCGACCCTGGAGCTTTCGATGGTGAAATTCTCAGCCCCGTGAGGCGGCAGATCGGGCGAGATTTTCAGATCAATCACCCGCGCCGCCGCCGGATTTTCAGCAATGACCACAATGGGGTGAAGCCCCACCGCTGCCTCTTCGTCCACCGTCAGCCCGAAGGTAAACGCCCCTTCGGCATCCGCAATGATCGGCGTGTCATTCAGGACATGCGGGCCACGCATCAGGGTGATCTTCTGCCCCGCCACCAGACCCTGACCCCGGATTTCTGCCGCGCCACCGGGCAGAATCGGCCGCCCCCGCTCAGTCGCGGCTGCGGTGATCGTGCCCTGAAACTCTGTGGCGGCAGGGGTGAAAGCCGTCTGCGCAGTGGCAGGGGCAGCCGCACAAAGCACCAGCAGGGCCGAGGCTCCAAGCCAGCGCCGCAAACTCCGGCTCCGGGGCGGGTAAATCATCAAAACTGGCTCCACATCTGATGCCGCGCCCGAGGTCCGGGCTGGCAGATCCTGCCGCATCAGTATAATCCTGATCGGGATTGTCAACTATAAGGAACTGCCTGATGCCCGCGACAGGAAAGGTTGGCCCCGATCACGCCCGCCGTCCGGCTGAACTGCGTCTGTTTGAGACCGGATGCGCCAGCCACGATCTGACGCAGAAGACCCTATCTGCCGGTCCGGGCTATCGAATTTTTCTGGCGGTGCCCAAAGGGGCTGCTCCGGAAGGCGGCTGGCCGATCCTCTATATGCTCGACGGGAATGCCGCTTTTGATTACCTGACGGCGGACCATCTGTCGCAGGTTCCGGGGCTGATCATCGCCGCCGTTGGCTATGACACCGACCGGCAGTTCGCGCGGGAGTTGCGCACCAAAGACTTCACCGCGCCCCTGACACCCGGGGCCGGGCTGCGGCCCGATCACGTCCATGAGGGGCGTCTGGCTGGGGGCGCTGAGATCTTTCACCATCTGTTGACCCATGAGATCCGCGAAGCCGCGGAGACCGGGCTGCCGGTGGACGGGGGGCGCCGCACGCTCTGGGGGCACAGCTTCGGCGGGCTCTTTGTGCTTTATGCGCTCCTCGCCCATCCTGAGAGCTTTGCGCGTTTCGCGCCGATCAGCCCCTCGATCTGGTGGGATGAGGCACTGATCCGGCGCATCGCGGCTGAGGCACGGGTGCCGGACCCCCGGCCGGAGGTGCTGCTTGCGCTTGGCGATAAAGAGAAGCGCTCAGGCTCAGACGGGCCGCCGCCGGAGGGTCCGGCCCCGGCAACGCTGAGCTTTGTCGAGCTGATCACCGCCCATCCGGGGCTGCAGGTCGATCTGCATGTGCTGAAAGATCACGTGCATATTCAAACCCTTGCCGGATCTTATCCTCTGGCACTGCCGTTCGCAGCCCGCTGAGCGGCAGAAAGGGGGCTCAGGCCCCCTTCCCCGCCATACCCGCAGCCAGCAGCGGCGCGATCTCAACCACCGCTTCGGGAGAGATCATCTGCGCATGCACGAAAGGCACCTCTTCGGCGATGACCCGCCCCGCGAAGGGCTGCCACAGATCCGCCGTCAGATTGCGACCCGCATGATCGCGCCCGGCGCGGATATGCAGAAGATCCCCCGCCATGGCACGGTGATACTGGCTGCGCACAAGGCGGTTGGTATCCGTCACCAACCGCACCACGGCGTCCAGCACCTCTTCGGGCAGAGCCCCAAGCGCGCTGTCGCCTTCGCGCAGGAAGGCCACGACTTTGGCGCGGGTGTCGAGGTCCTGGTGCCCGTCAGGATCATGCCCCGCAATCGCCAGCAGCGCGCGCAGCGCCGCCACGGGATCGGGGTCAGGCTCTTCGCGCCAGACATCCGCCGGATAGCTGTCGAGCAGCGCCACCATGCCAATGCGCCCGCCCGCCTGAACCGCCATTTCCTGAGCGATCAGACCGCCCACCGACCAGCCCGCCAGATGGAGCTGCCCGGTCAGACCCGCCGCCTCCAGCACCCGCAGATAGCGGCCCGCCAGATCGCCAAGGCTCAGCGGCAGCCTCTCTGAGAGATCAAGGCAGGGGTGCTGTAGAGCATAGACCCGCCGCTGCGGCGCGATGGCCCGCGCGAGACTGCGGTAGCCCCAGCCAAGCCCCCCCGCCGGATGCAAAAGCACCAGGGGCGCCGCTGTGGCATCGCCCTCGGCCAGCAGCAGAAGGGTGCCAAGCCCGTTTTCGCTTTCCGCCTCACCGCCGATGATGCGGGCCAGACCCGCCAGCACCGGCTGCTCGAAAATCGCACCGATCCCGGGATCGCGGCCGGTGCTTTGCTCAATCCGCAAAGCCAGGGTCACCGCAGAGAGGCTGTCACCGCCAAGGGCGAAGAAATCAGCCTCGGCGGGCGGCGGCGCGGGCAGATGCAGGATCTCGGCGTAAAGGCCCGCCAGCATCACCTCGGTCGGAGTTGAAGCCGGACGGCCGCTTGCGGAGAATTCCGGCGCAGGCAGGGCCTTACGGTCCAGCTTGCCGTTTGAGGTCACCGGCAGCGCCGCCAGCGGCACTTCGGCTGAGGGCAGCATATAGGCGGGCAGGGATTTTGCGATCGCCGCTGCAATGGCCCCGGGCTGATGGGTGCCGACCGGCACCACATAGCTCACGAGGCGCTTTTCACCGGCGCGATCCTCGCGGGCGATGACCACCGCTTCACGGGCCAGGCCCGTGGCCATGATCGCGGATTCGATCTCACCGAGTTCAATGCGCAGGCCACGGATTTTTACCTGGTGATCCGAGCGGCCCAGATAGACCACTGCCCCATCCTCGCGCAGCCGCGCCAGGTCGCCTGCCTGATAAAGCCGCGCACCGGGCTGTCGCGGGTCCGCGATGAAGCGCTCTGCCGTCAGGTCGGGGCGGCCCAGATAGCCCCGAGCCAGCTGCACGCCGCCCAGATAAAGATGCCCCGGCAGACCCGGCGGCAGGGGCCGCATCAGATCATCCAGCACCTCAAGCCGGGTGTTCCAGACCGGAAAGCCGATCGGCAGCGGGTTTGAGCGGTCCTCGGGCGTTGCGGGCCAGTAGCTGACATCCACCGCCGCCTCTGTCGGGCCGTAAAGGTTGTGCAGCTCGCCTTTGATGCGGGCGTGGAAGCGGTCGCGGTGATCGGCCGTCAGCTCTTCGCCCGAGCAGAAGGTGCGCGCAATCTCAAGCCCCTGGCTTGCCGGAGCGGCCAGGAAGGCCGAGAGCATCGACGGCACGAAATGCAGCGTGGTGATGGCTTCGTCACGGATCACCCGCGCCAGTGCCACCGGATCGCGGTGCACACCAGGTTCCGCCATGACCAGGGTCGCCCCGGTCAGATAGGGCAAAAACAGCTCCCAGACCGAGACATCAAAGGTCGCAGGCGTCTTTTGCAAAATGCGGTCGCCCGGGTGGAAGCCGTAGAAATCGCGCATCCAGAGCAGGCGGTTAACGATGGCGCGATGCTCAATCACCACGCCCTTCGGCTCCCCGGTCGAGCCGGAGGTGAAGATGATATAGGCCATATCATCCGGGGTCGCCCCTGAGGGAGCGGGCGTGCCCGTCGTGGCGAAATCATCGGTCAGCAAAAGCGGCACATCGGCCCCGAAAAGCCCCGTCAGCCCGGCAGAAGAGATCACCACCACCGGCGCGGCACGGCGCAGGATGGTGGCAATGCGGTCAGCCGGGTGGTCGGGATCAAGCGGCAGATAGGCCGCGCCTGCGCGTTGAATGGCCAGAAGCGCAATCGACAACTCCAGCGAGCGGTCCAGCGCCACGGCCACGATTGCGCCGGGTTTCGCACCCAAAGACTGCAGTTGAGCCGCCAAAGCCGCCGAACGGGCGTCGAGCTCGGCGTAGCTCAGCACCTCACCCCGGAAAGACAGCGCCGGAGCGTCGGGGGTGGCCACCATCTGCGCTTCGATCAGCGCGATCAGCGTGGTCTCAGGGATCGGATGTCGGGTAGCTGCGTTGCGCGCATCGATCAGCGCCACCTCTTCGGGTGAGGCGGTCGGCACCGGTGCGAGCCGCCCGGCGTCCAGCGCCGCGCGGATAAAGGCGATCAGCCGCGCCGAATGGCCCGCGATTGCCGCCGCATCATAGAGGCCCGGGTTGGCATCCACCTCAAAGAGCATGCCTGCCTCGGGATCACCCCGGAAGGTCAGCGTCAGATCATCCACCGCGCCCGCGCCCAGGATATGCAGCGCCACATCCACACCGGAAAAAACCGGCGGGCGATCGAAGGGTTGGATATTAATCAAAGGCCCGTAAAGCCGCCGCGCCCCGCCGACGAGACCCAGATCCCGGCGCAGCTGCTCGGAGCGGTAGAGCCCGTGTTTGCGGGCCTCGCGCATCTCGCGGGTAAAGCCGCGCAGCCAGTCTGAAAGCGGCGCCGCCTCATCCGGGCGGATGCGCTGCGGCAGCACATTCATCACCATAGAGGGCAGACGCGCCACTTTGCGCCCCATCCGCGCCATGAAGGGCAGGCCCGCAACCACTTCCCCCCCGGTCCAGCGGGCGAGATAGGCCCCGCTGAGGCCGGTCAGCACATCGGTCCAGTTCAGATCATGGGCATCCGAGAACTGCGACAAAGCCGCCAGCAGATCCTGCGGCATCCAGACCGAATGACGCAGAAACTGACTGCCCGAGACAGCGCGGCCGGGGGAGGGTCCCTGAACCTCAGGCAGCCCCTCCATGGCAGCCCGCCACCAGGCGGCATCTTCGCTGCGCTTTGGTGAGGTCCGATAGGCCTGATCCTCAAGTGAGGCGATCTCAATCGGGCGGAAGGGCAGCGGCTCGGGACCGCCGGCGGTCAGATGGTTATAATGCTCCGCAATCCGGTTGGTCAGCAGCACAAAGCCGTAGCCGTCAATGCCCAGGTGATGGATGCGCTGATAAAGGAAGAACCGCTCTGCGCTCAGATGATAAAGCGTGAAAGCGGCAATCTGATCGCGCGAGAGATCCAGCGCCCGCGCCGTATCGGCCCGCATCAACCGCAGTGCCTCACCCTCCGGGTCGGGGCTTTGCGTCAGATCGGCTTCCGTCATCACCGGCGCGCTGTCTGAGAGCCATTGCACCGGTCCCTGCGGACCCCGGCCAAAGCGCAGCCGCAGGGCTTCCGTTTCGGCGATCATGCGCGACATGGCCTCGCGCAATGCGTTCAGATCGGGACGGCCTTTGAATTCCAGATACTGCCCGGTGTTTAAAATCGGGTTCTCCGCATCAAGCGCCTGAAAATACCACAGACCTTCCTGTGCTTCGGTCAGTGGAAAAGCTGCAGCGCCCGGGCCGTCCGTCGTGGTCATTTCAGTTCACAAGGCCCCGTGCTTCGATTTCCGCCCACCACTCACCCAGAGTGGTGCTTTCGGCAAACATCGAAAAATCAGCGCGCAGCCCGGCTTCTTCCCAGATCACCGCAAGCCGCATCAGCCGCAGGCTGTCGAGACCCAGATCCGGCAGGCTGTCGTCATCGCCGATCTCATCAGGATCGAGGTGGATCATCCGCGCGATATCGGCGCGCATCTGCTCAAGCGTGAGTGCCATTCTCAGGCCTCCTTCTTCATAAACTCTTCGCGCAGCCGCGCGCGTAGCACCTTGCGCGAGACCTTGCCCACGGCGGTGGTCTCAAACTCGGGCACAAAGACGACCTGATCGGGGACTTTAAATTCAGCCAGACCCCGTTTGCGCATGAAGGCTTTGACCTCAGCGCCCTTCGGCTTCTCGCCGCGCGGCACGATGAAAGCGCAGATCCGCTCGCCCAGGAATTCATCCGGGATTGAGACCACAGCCGCGTCAAAGACCGCCGGATGGGCCAGAAGATGCTCCTCGACCTCTTCGGCCGAGATCTTTTCGCCCGCGCGGTTGATGTGGTCGCCTGCGCGACCCTGGACCGAGAGATAACCGCCCTCCAGCCGCTTCACGATATCGCCGGTGCGGTAAAACCCGTCCGGGGTAAAGCTGCGGGCATTGGCGGCCGGCTCATTGTGATAGGCGCGGATGGTATAGGGGCCACGGGTCAGCAGGTGACCGGGGGTGCCGTCCTCGACAGGATTGCCCTCATCATCCAGGATCAGCACCTCATCGGCGGGGCTGATCGGGCGCCCCTGGGTCTGCACGATGATCTCTTCGGGATCCTCAAGGCGGGTGTAATTCACCAGGCCCTCAGCCATGCCAAAGACCTGCTGGAGCGTGCAGCCCAGAACCGGGCGCACGCGGGCCGCTGCTTCGGCCACGAATTTCGCCCCGCCGACCTGCAGCACCTCAAGGCTGGAGATATCGTGACGGGTCTTCGGGGCAGCCTCCATCCACAGCAGTGCCAGCGGAGGAACGAGCCCGGTGATCGTGACCCGCTCTGCCTCAATCAGCTTAAAACAGGTCTCTGCCGCCGGATTGGGGGCCATGACCACCCGGCCACCGGCATAAAGCGTGCCGAAAATCCCCGGCGAAGACATCGGGAAGTTATGCGCCGCAGGCAGCGCGCAGAGATAGACCGAGTGTTCGCTCAGCCCGCAGATCGGGCCGGAGGCGGCAAAGCTGTAGATGTAATCATCATGCGTCCTCGGGATCAGCTTCGACAACCCCGTCGAGCCGCCCGAAATCTGCAAAAACGCCACTGAGGACGGATCGATCTCCGGGAAAGCCTCAGGTTTTTGCCCGAAGCTGTCGAAAGAGATATGCCCGCCGGCCTCACCCGCGACGATGATATGTTGCAGATCCGGCACCAGATCGCGCACCTCTGCCGCCATGGCGGGATAGGCAAAGCCATCGAACTGATCGAGCGTGACAACCGCCTTCGCGCCTGAGCGGCGGGCAAAATGCTCAAGCTCGGTCCTGCGGTGGGCGGGCAGCACATAGACCGGGATCAGCCCGGCCAGAAACAGCCCGAAAACCGCCGGAAGGAAGGTCGCCACATTCGGAAGCTGCACCAGCACCCGATCGCCCGGCTTCAGCCCCAGGGCCATATAGCCCCCCGCCGCCGCCTCTGACCGCGCCAGTACCTCAGCATAGCTCCAGCGGTTCACACCATCACTGACCGCCAGCCGCTCAGGATGGGCTGCGGCACGTGCGCGCAGGAAGCTGCCGAAGGTTTCGCCCTTCCAATAGCCTTCTGCGCGGTAGCGGGCCGCAAATTCCTCAGGCCAGATCTGACGGGGCAGGCTTTGGGCTGGATCGGACATGGAAACTTTCTCAACGGCGGCGTGACCTTGGAGCCCCGGTTAAGCAACCGTAGCAAAATTGTCAACTTTTCGCGGGGCGGTTTTCCGACGCGGCGGAATTTGCTAGGGGGCGACTGAAACAGACTGAGTGAAGGAGCCTCCCCCGTGACCCAGGCCACTGATGCCCCCCTGCCCATGCGCGACACCGCGCTGCGCTATGGAAAAGTAACCCGCCTTCTGCACTGGGGGCTGGCGGCTTTGATCCTGTGGCAGCTCTTTGGCATGGTGGTGAAGGTCACCATGGAGAAAAGCCCCACCGTCAGCGCCATTGTGGGCAGCCACCAGCCGGTGGGCCTGGTGATTTTTGTCCTGGTGGTGCTGCGCGTCCTCTGGGCGCTGATCAACCGCGGCAATCGTCCGGCGCATGGTGAGGGGCTGCAGGGTCTCGCCGCGCGGGCGGGGCATGTCGCGCTTTACGCGCTGATGGTGCTGATCCCCTTTACCGCACTGGTCCGCGCCTGGGGCAACCAACGCGCCTTCGCGCCTTTCGGCTTTGAGATTTTCCCCGCCCAGGAGCCGCCGGTGGAATGGGCCGTGGCTGTGGCCGAATGGCACGGCGAGATGGGCTGGCTGATGCTGGTCCTGATCCTTGGTCATATCGCCATGGTGGCTGTGCATGATCTGGCCTGGCGTGACGGCACCTTGCGCAAAATGGCCGGTCGCTGAACCCCGGCCCCGCCTGACGGATCAAAAACTCCCGGGGCCTCTCTGCAAAGAGAGGCCTTTTTCGCCCCCTGCACTCTTGTCCGGTGGCCTTCCGCAGGCCAGAGAGAAGCCTGACTGTGACAGGAGCCCGTCATGACCGATCTGCCGCTTCTTGGTGCCGCGCTTCAGGCCGATGACCTGGAAAGGCTCGGCGATCTCATTGTGACAGAGCACCGCGACATCGAGTTGCAGGATTTCTTCATGGCAGAGGTGCTGAACGGCGACTGGCGGCCGCAGGCGCAGCGCATCAGGCAGCTTCTCTCCGGCTGGCGCGGGCGACTGGGGATCCACGGGCCATTCTGGGGCATCGATATGTCGACCCCCGACCCGGAGGTGCGGGCCATCGTGACAAAGCGGATGATGCAGGCGCTCGATGTCTGCGCCGATCTGACTGCCGATCAGATGGTGGTGCATTCCCCCTATACCCCCTGGGATTACCACACGCTTGATCACTTTGCCTTCCGCTCTGCCTATGACTGGCTGATCGCAAACTGCCGCGCCTCAATGGATCCGGTGGTGCGCCGCGCGGAAGAACTTGGCGTTCAGATCGTCATTGAAAACGTCCAGGACAAAGACCCCGACATCCGCGCCACCCTGGCCCGGGCTTTTGAAAGCGAAGCGGTGCAGGTCTCCCTCGACACCGGCCACGCCGAATTTGCCCATGGCAGCTTTGGTGCACCGCCGGTTGATTATTATGTCCGCCGCGCAGGGGCGCAGCTTTGCCACGTGCATCTGCAGGACAGCGACGGCTATGCCGACCGCCACTGGCCGCCCGGCGAAGGGCGGATCAACTGGCCTGCGGTTTTCAGGGCCCTGAATGAACTGGACCGGATTCCGCGCCTGATCCTTGAGCTGAACGACAAGCGCGACATCCCCAGGGCCATCGGCTGGCTGAGCGCAAAGGGCCTTGCGCGTTAACCGCCGTAGGCCTGCCACAAAAGCCGCAGCGCCATTCCGCCTGAGGTCACGACCAGCAGCGGCCGGATCAGCCTGGCCCCGCGCTTCATCGCAAGGCGCGAGCCGAGCCGTGCCCCAAGGATCTGCCCGCAGGCCATGACCAGCCCCGTCCCCCACCAGATGCCACCCAAAGGAATAAAGGCCAGCAGGGCGGCAAAACTCGAGGCGAAATTCAGAAATTTCGTATGCGCCGTGGCTTTCAGCATTCCGTAGCCCGCCAGCATCACAAAGCCGAGCATGAAAAAGCTGCCCGTCCCGGGGCCGAAAAAGCCGTCGTAAAAGCCGATCACCGGCACCATCAGCCCCGCAATGACCGCAGGACCCACCCTAGCCGGGCGGCTTTCATCGCCAAGCCCCCGGCGCAGCGCGAAAAACAGCGCCACCGCAATCAGAACCAGCGGCATCAGCCGCGACAGCCAGATCACCGGCACCAGGCTCACCACCAGCACCCCGACCCCGCTGGAAAGCGCCGCAATCAGCGCGAGCCCCAGCTGCTCTCGCGGGTTCACATGCCCCGCCCGCGCATAAGATACCGCAGACGTGGCCGTGCCGAAACTGCCCTGCAGCTTATTGGTGGCCAGCGCCTCAACCGGAGAGGCCCCGGCCAGCATCAGCGCGGGCATGGTGACAAGGCCCCCGCCCCCGGCGATGGAATCGATAAAGCCGCTCAGCACTGACGCAAGGAGCAGCAGCGCGACAATCTCAAGGCTGACTTCAAACACTGCGGTCTCCTTTTTACCGCCTCTCTGTTGCAGCCGCCTGCGGAAAAGGCCAGAGCCCGGCACTTGCGACAGCGCAGAGACTTGCGCCCGCAGCCCGCCTCGCGGAAAGTCGCGGCAGACGCCCCCCGCGGGGCGCGACAGACTGCCGGAGCCGCCTTTGACCATCCCCCTCCCCACGCCCGAGCGCCGCGCATGAGCGACTGGCTGACGCCCGATCAGGCCGCAGCGGTCTGGCTCAGCCTGAAGGTGGCCTTCTGGGCCATGCTCTGCAGCCTGCCGCCGGGGATTGCGGTGGCCTTCGTGCTGGCACGCTGCGAGTTTCCGGGGCGGCAGCTTCTGAACGGGCTGGTCCATCTGCCGCTGATCCTGCCGCCGGTGGTGACGGGCTGGCTGCTGCTGATGGCCTTTGGCCGCCGGGGCCTGATCGGCGCGCCGCTTTACGAGCTGACGGGATTTACCTTTGCCTTTCAATGGACCGGTGCGGCCCTTGCGGCGGCCGTCATGGCCTTTCCGCTGCTGGTCCGCGCCATCCGCCTCAGCCTGGAGGCGGCGGATCCGAAGCTTGAGGCCGCTGCCGCCACCTTAGGCGCAGGGCCTGTGCGGATTTTTCTCACCATCACCCTGCCCCTTGCCGCGCCGGGGATTCTGGCCGGGGCCATCCTGGCCTTCGCCAAGGCGCTTGGGGAATTTGGGGCCACGATCACCTTTGTCTCCAATATCCCCGGTCAGACCCAGACGCTGCCCTCGGCGATCTACAGCCTGCTGCAGGTTCCCGGCAGTGATGGCGCAGCGGCGCGGCTGGTGATGATCTCAGTGGCGCTGGCCATGGTGGCGCTGCTGATGTCAGAAGTGCTGGCGCGGCGGATGCACAAAAGGATCTCGGGGCAATGACGCTGGAGGTCGATATCCGCCACAGCTTCGGGGCCTTTCACCTTGAGGCGGCTTTCAGCGCCCCTGCCGGGGTCACGGCGCTTTTCGGGCCATCAGGCTCAGGAAAAAGCACGATATTTCAGGCAATTGCGGGCCTTCTGCAACCCGATGCTGGGCATATCCGCCTGGCGGGTAAGGCGCTTTTTGACCGATCCGCCGGGGTCCATATCGCACCGCGTCACCGCCGCATGGGCTGCGTCTTCCAGGAGCCGCGCCTGTTTCCGCATCTCAGCGTGGCGCAGAACCTGCGCTATGGCGCGGGACGCGCCCCGGCAGCTGAGGCAGAGCGGGTCTGCGACATGCTGGGGATCACCCACCTTCTGAGCCGCCGTCCTGGCGCGCTTTCAGGCGGAGAGCAGCAGCGGGTCGCCATCGGGCGGGCGCTGCTGTCGCAGCCGGATTTTCTGCTGATGGATGAGCCGCTCTCGGCGCTTGATGCGGCGCGGCGCGGTGAGATTCTGCCCTGGCTCGAGCGGCTGCGCGACGAGGCCGGTCTGCCGATCCTTTATATCAGCCACTCGCTGGAGGAAGTGGCCCGGCTGGCCACCACCCTTGTGCTGATGAAGGAGGGCAAAGTGACCGGCGCGGGACCGCTCGGGGAGGTGCTGTCGGGTGCCTCCCCGGGCCTGTCGCTCGACCGCGCGGCGGCGGTGCTGCAGGTGCAGGTCACGGGGCGCAGCGCGGATGGTCTCAATAAACTCCGCCTCGCGGAGGGCACGCCGCTCTGGCTGCCGGGCGCGCCGCTGGCCGAGGGTCGGCAGATGCGCCTTCAGATCCCCGCCCGCGATGTGATGATCGCCCGCGAGCTGCCGCAGGGGATATCCGCACTCAATGTGCTGCCGGCCCGCATCCTGAACCTCACCCCGATCTCAGAGGCAGAGGTCATGGTGCGGATGGCGACCGGGGGCGGGGTGATCCCGGCCCGGATCACCGCCCGCTCTGCCGCAGCCCTGGATCTGCGCCCCGGCGGGCAGGTCTTTGCCATTGTGAAAGCCGCCTCGCTTCTCAGCGGCGATTAAGCGGCAGGTGCCGCCTCCGGCCGGACCCGCATCACAAGGCAGTAAAGCGCCGGGATGAACAGCAGCGTCACCAGGGTGCCGACGATAATGCCGCCCATCATGCCATAGGCCATCGGCCCCCAGAACACCTGCCGCGCAATCGGGATCAGCGCAAAACTTGCCGCAGCCGCCGTCAGCAGGATCGGCCGCGCCCGGCTTTGTGAGGCATGGCGCACCGCCTCCCAGGCGGGAACGCCCGCCTCGCGCTGCACGGAGATTTCATGCACCAGAATGACCGAGTTGCGGATCAGAATCCCCATCAATGCCAGAACGCCCAGAATCGCCACAAAGCCCAGGGGTTTGCCCGACAGCAAAAGCGCCGCCACCACCCCGATCAGACCCGGAGGGGCCGCCATCATCACAATGAAGGTCAGCCGGAAACTCTGCATCTGAACCATCACAAGCGTCACCAGGATCAGCAGCATGACCGGCACCACCGCGATGATCGGCGCCTTACTCTCGGCACTCGATTCCTCGGAGCCGCCGAGCGCCAGCTCATAGCCATGGGGCAGCGCCTCACGCATTGCTTTGATCTGTTTAGCAAGATCTTTCGCGATGGTGGCGGGCTGCGTGCGATCGGCGATCGAGGCTTTGACGGTGATCGTCAGCGCCCGGTCGCGGGTCATCATCAGGGGCTGCTCCGAGGACCAGTCGAGGGTCGCAAAACTCAAAAGCGGAATGGCATCGCCTGAGGGCGTGGCAATCTGCAGCGCCGCAAGGCTGGAGAGGCTGCGCCGGTCGCGGTCATCGCCGCGCGCGATTACCGGCACCAGATAGGTGTCATCGCGCAGCGCCGTGATTTCCGCCCCGGCAAAAAGCACCTGCAGCGCCGAGGAGATGTCCTTTTGCGTCAGCCCAAGGCGGCGCAAGCGGCTGTGGTCGATCTTCAGTTCCACCATCCGCGCGGGAACACCCCAGTCGAGCGAGATATTCGTCAGCCGCGGATCACGGTTGAGAAGCGACGCCAGATCCATCGCCTTTTCATGCAGCAGATCCGCATCCGGCCCCGAGACGCGATATTGCACCGGCTTGCCCACCGGCGGGCCGATCTCCAGCAGTTTGATCAGCACATCGGTGCCGGGCAGCGCCTCACGGACAAAGCCCTCAAGATGGGCACGCAGGGCATCACGGGCGTCCAGATCATGGGTCTGAATGACAATCTGCCCGATGTTCCGCCCCGGTGCCTGGACATCGTAAGACAGGATAAAGCGCGGCGCGGTCTCACCGACATGGGTGGACCAGAACCGCACTTCATCGCGGGTGGAAAGCTCGGCCTCCAGCAGTTTCAGCGCGTGGTCGGTGGCATCGATCGAGGCATTGGCGGGCAGCGCCACATCCACGATCAGTTCCGTCCGGTCTGAGGGCGGGAAAAACTGCTGCTCCACAAAGCGCATCCCGCCAACCGACAGCGCGGTGGCCAGCAGCGTCACCGCCACAATCGCGAGCGGATGGCGCATCGACCAGTCCAGCGCGCGGTCAAAGCCACGCCGCATCCGCCCCGGCTCAACACTCTGATGCGCCATGGTTTTGGGCAGAAAGGCCGCTCCCAGCAGCGGCGCAAAAAAGACCGCCACCACCCAGGACAGCATCAGCGAGACCGCGATCACCACGAAAAGCGAGAAGGTAAATTCCCCCGCCTTGGAACTGTTCAGCCCGATCGGAATGAAACCCGCCACGGTAACAAGGGTGCCGGTCAGCATTGGAAAGGCAATCGAGGTCCAGGCAAAAGAGGCGGCTTTTTCGATCTTATCGCCCGCTTCGAGCCGCGAAATCATGGTCTCAATCGCGATCATCGCATCATCAACCAGAAGCCCGAGCGCGATGATCAGCGCCCCCAGCGACACCCGCTGCAGGGTGAGCCCCCAGATATCCATCACCACGAATGTCAGCGCCAGAACCAGCGGGATCGAAAGCGTCACCACAAGCCCGGCCCGCAGACCCAGCGACACAAAGCTGACCGCCAGGACGATGACCACAGCCTCGACCAGCGCCTGGATGAAATGGCCCACCGCCTCCGTGACCACATGGGGCTGATCGGCCACGCGGTGCAGCTCCAGCCCATGGGGCAGACCGGCAGCGACCCGCGTCATGGCCGCATCAAGGGCGGCGCCGAAATCCTGAACGTTCTCGCCCTCTCGCATGCCCACAGCCAGCCCAATGGCCTCCTGACCGTTGAAGCGGAACAGCTTTTCCGGCGGCGTCACATAGCCTTCGCGCACCGTCGCCACATCGCTCAGCCGAAACCACACATCGCCGGACCGCAGCGGCACAGCGGCAATCTCTGCCGCAGAGGTGAAATGGCTGTCGTTGCGCACCAGAATGCGCTCTTCGCCGGTGTCGATGACGCCCGCGGGCACGATGGTGTTCTGCGCGGCGAGTTCATCCAGAACCGCCGCTTTGTCGATGCCATTGGCCGCGAGGCGGCGCGCCGAAAACTCAATATAGATCGCCGGATCGCGGGCTCCGATCAGATTGACCTTCCCTGCCTGGCGGATCGACAGGATCTCCGAGCGGATCTCTTCGGCGGTATCGCGCATCTCGCGCGGGGTGAAGCCATCCGAGGTCAGCGCATAGACCGAGCCATAGACATCGCCGAAACTGTCTTCAAAGCCAAAACCGCGAAACTCGGCGGGCATCTGGGGCTGAAGATCGGCCATCATGGCACGCACCCGCAGCCAGGTTTCCTGAACCTTCTCCGCCGGGGTCTCGTCAAAGAGATCGAGATAGACAATCGACAGCCCCGGCTGCGTCACCGATCGGGTGTGCAGTTTTGAGCCAAGCTCCTGGAGCTTTTTCTCAATCCGGTCCGTGACCTGGGCTGCGGTTTCGCTGGTGGTGGCCCCGGGCAGCACGCCCTGGATCACCATGGTGCGGATGGTAAAGGCCGGATCTTCTTCACGCCCGAGTCGGGTGTAGGAAAAGGCCCCCGCCAGGAGCGAGACCAGGAGAAGATACCACACCAGCGAGCGGTGCTTCAGCGCCCAGTCTGAGAGGTTAAAGCGCATCTCAGTTCTCTCCGAAGATCAGGGGCAGGGGGGCCATGGGCGCACCGGGTCCGTCTGGCGGACGGATGCCGGGGCCGACAGGCTGTCCGTCCTGCAGCGAGCGGGTGCCACGAACGACAATCTCGCTGCCCGCAGGCAGATCTGTCACGGCAATGCGCCCGGCCCGGGGCGGCCCTTCGGGCGTGACGGGGCGTTTGCGCAGAATGCGCGCCCCTGCCTCTTCGACAACCTGCCACACGAAAGGCGGATCGCCCTTCAGCAGGGCGGCTTCCGGCAGGGTGACACGCGCCTCATCCCCGCTCTCTTCCGGGGCGACGCTGACCAGCTCTCCGATGGCCAGAACCGCGGCTTCCGGGCCAAGCCCGATCCAGGCGCGGCGCATGCGGGTCTGCGATACCGAGGCCGGATCAACCCGCAACAACACCCCCTTCAGCCCCTCAGGCGGCAGCTTCGGGGCGTAAATGCGAAACCGGCTTTGCCCGACCTCAGCGTTTTGCAAAAGCGTGACCGGCAGGGTCAGCACGACATTGCGCCCGCCCGGACCTGCGAGGATCAGAACCGGATCGCCCGCAGCGATGGTGCTGCCAGGCTCATGGCGGGTCTGGATCACGATGCCATCAAAGGGCGCGCGCAGAACCGCGCGGTCAAGTGCATCTTCGGCACGCGCAAGGGTGGCGCGGGCCTGCTCCAGATTGGCGCGGGCCACCGCCTCATTGCGTTCAGCGGTCTCAAGAGCGGCAGCGGCGGCCACGCCGCGCCCGGCAAGTTCAATGGCCCGCTGTCGGGCCCGCTGCAGGGTGGCGAAGGTCACCTCCAGGCTTTCCACAGAGGCGCGGGCAGCGTCACGATCCTCCGTCAGGGCCCGGCTGTCGATGCGGGCCAGTTCCTGACCGCGGGTGACGCTCTCGCCCTCATCGGCACTGCGCGAGATCAGACGGCCCAGCAGCTCAAAGGCCACGCCCACCGTCGTGGTCGCCTCAACCGTGCCGATGAACCGCCCGGCGTGGGAAGCCTCCGGGGCGGTAATTTCGCTGACGACAGGACGCAGGAGCGGCGTTTGGGCAAAAAGCGGCGCGCTCAGGGCGATCAGAGCAAAGAAAGCGGGTCCGAATGGCAGCTTCATGACGGGCTTACTCCTGAGCATCCTGCACCCGCAAGGCGCGACCGGGGAAAAGCTGAGCCGCGCCCCTGACGACCACGCGGGCCCCCTCGGGCAGACCCTCCGCCAGAAAAACCCGCTCAGAGGTGTAATGCGCGACCCGCACCGGGGTCAGGCTGGCGAAGCCGTCGTCGCCCAGAACCCAGACCGCCGGGCCGCCCTGCCCGCGCACCAGAGCCCCGGCCGGAAGCCCGGCCGCGCGACCGATGCCCACCGGCAGATGCCCCTCAACCGGCTCGTTGAGCATCACCTGACCCGCGGCCTCTTCGGACAGGCGCAGGGTAACGCGGATCCCGCCGGTATTGCTGTCGATCATCGGCGCGACCTGATGCACCTCGGCGGTGAAGCTGCGGTTCGGCGGCTCAATGGTTGTCAGCTCTATCCTTGTGCCCGGAAGCGCGGTCAGATTGTAATCCGCAGGCGCAACAAAGACCGCATCGCGCCCCTCTAGCCCCGCCAGTTCCAGAACCGGCTGCGCCGCGCCCACCACCTGCCCCGCCTCGGCCTCACGGCTGAGGACGACAGCAGCCACCCGGGCGGTCAGCCGCGTCTCTTCCAGCGCCTTCGCGGCCGCATCCACACGAGCAGCGGCCTGGCGTGCGCTGGCCCGCGCCGTGGTCAGCGCTTCTTCGGCGGCGTCCAGCTGCGCCTGAGAGACATAGCCCTGGCGCGACAGCTCGCGGTCGCGCGACACCTCACGCTCCTCACGCAACAGCGCCGCGTCAGCCGCAACCAGCGCCGCCTTTGCCGCGCGCAGAGCCTCTCTCGCCTGGGTGGGGTCCTGCTCAGCCAGCAGATCCCCCGCCGCCACGCTTGCCCCCGCCTCCGGATAGACCGCCAGCACCTGGCCGGGATTGGCAAAGCCCGCGCTGACCAGATCGCGGGCGGTGATCAGTCCGGTCAGCTCCAGGGTGATGCCGGTCTCATCATAGCGCACCTCAGCCGTGGTCACGCTCAAAGGCGCCCCGGCCTGCAGCGGAGCGGGCAAAAGGGCTGCCGCACAAAGCGCCATGGCAGAAAACAGACGACATTCGCTCATAGGGCAAGCTCCGTCAGATCGGGGGCGGACAGCCGCAGGGGGCTGCCCAGAAGAGAGTGTCGCACAATCTGCCCGATAATCAGTGCAAAAAGGCTTTCCGCCGCCTGAGCCGCCTGCGGCCTGTCGCAATAGTGACGGATCAGACCTTCGAGCCCTGCAATCAGGGGCTTCAGATGCGCAAGCAGTGCCGCCTCCATCACCGCATCGCGCCGCGCCTCGGCAATGGCATTGATCGCCATGCGGCAAAAATCGGTCTCACTGCCATCCGACAGCGCATCCACGCCATCAAGGATCGCCTGAACCGCAGCCCGCAGCCCGCCCGGCGGCGGCGCGGCAAAGACAGGCTCCAGCGCCCGGGTCAGCCGCGCCATCTCCTGATCCATGGCCGTCAGCCCAAGGTCATGTTTTGACGCGAAATATCCGTAAACCGCCCCGGCAGACATCTGCGCCTCGCGGATGATATCGGCCATGGTGGTGGCCTGAAATCCCTGGCGGGCAAAACACAAGCGCGCAGCGTCCAGCACGCGCTGGCGCTGCCTGAGGCGGCGGTCTTCTGTCAGTCGCGGCATGGAATCACCGGTCGGAGAGTTTCTGTCTTATATAGAACAACCATTCTTTTTGTCATCCGGTTCCGTGCGGGCAGAGCCCGGATAATTTCGCAGGAAAAGAAGGCATTTCGCCGTGTCAGCTTCGGTTGACAGCGACAAAAGCGGCGGCAACAGTTTCCCGAACCCCGGAGGAGAGTTCTGATGACGCCGTTTGAGACGCCCCGCCCGCCCCCCCGCACCGCCGGTCAGGTTCTGGTCGACCAGCTGTTGATCCACGGGGCCGACCGCGCCTTCTGCGTCCCCGGCGAGAGCTATCTTGAGGTGCTGGATGCGCTCCATGACGTGCAGGACCGCTTCACCCTGATCAACGCCCGCCATGAAGCGGGGGCGGCCAATATGGCCGAAGCCTATGGCAAACTGACCGGCAAACCCGGCATCTGCATGGTCACCCGCGGCCCCGGCGCCTGCCATGCTGCCATCGGCGTGCATATCGCACAGCAGGACAGCACGCCGATGATCCTGCTCGTGGGGCAGATCGGCCGCAATATGACCGACCGCGAGGCCTTTCAGGAGGTGGATTACCGCCAGATGTTCGGCGGCCTCGCCAAATGGGTGGCGCAGATCGACTGCCCGGAGCGGGTGCCGGAATATATCGCCCGCGCCTTCCGCATGGCCACCTCGGGCCGCCCCGGACCGGTGGTGCTGGCCCTGCCCGAAGACATGCTGACCAGCCTGGTCGAAGTGGCAGACGCCCGTCCCTATTTCGCCACCAAGGCCCGCCTTGGCGCCGATGAGATCGCCCGCGTGGCCGATCTCCTCTCGACCGCGCAAAAGCCACTCCTGCTGCTCGGCGGCTCCGGCTGGACCGATGAGGCCGCCGCCGATATTCAGCGCTTCGCTGAGACGAACCGCCTGCCGGTCACGACCTCTTTCCGCCGCCAGGACAGCATCTCCAACCGCTCAGATGCCTATGTCGGCGAATTCGGCACCGCCACGGCCCCGCTGCTGCGACAGCGCCTGACGGAAGCTGACCTTCTGCTGGTCATCGGCGCGCGCCTGGGCGAAATGACCACAAATGGCTATGAAAACCTGGTCCCGCCGGAGCTACGCCAGAAACTCATCCATATCCACCCCGACCCTGATGAGATCGGCCGCGTCTATGGCCCCGACATCGGCTTCGCCGCCACCGCCCCCGAGGCTGCCGCCGCCCTCGCCCCCCTTGATCTCGGGCGGCAGAACATCTGGGGCGACTGGGCCGGCGGCCTGCGCCAGGAGTGGCTGAAAGACACCGAAAGCCCCGCCGACGGCGGCTGGGCGCTGGATATGGGGCAGGCCCTCTGCGCCCTCCGCGACGCCCTGCCCGAAGATGTGATCGTCACCCTCGATGCCGGGAACCACACCGGCTGGGCGCAGCGCTTCCTGCGCTTCGGCAGACCGGGGCGCGAAATCGGCTCCACCTGCGGGGCCATGGGCTATTCTGTCCCCGCCGCCGTGGCCGCATCGCTCACGCACCCCGAACGCCTGACCCTGGCCATGGTCGGCGACGGCGGCTTCATGATGTCGGGCCAGGAACTGGCCACCGCCACACAATATGGCGCCACACCCGTTGTGCTTCTCTTCAACAACGGCATCTACGGCACCATCCGCATGCACCAGGAACGCGAACACCCCGAGCGCGTCTCCGGCACCCGCCTTGCCGGCCATGACTTCGTGAAAATGGCCGAGGGCTACGGCTGCTACGCCGAAAGAGTCACCACGACCGCTGAATTTGCAGGCGCTCTCGCCCGCGCCCGTGCCTCAGGGCGCGCAGCCCTCCTTGAACTCGTGACAGATCCGGAGCAGATCTCGTCACGAACCACCATCACGCGCCTGCGCGCCAATGCCAAAGCCCGATGACCGATACATTTCTTTCTGACCTTCGTGCCGCCCTTGGCAGCGCCCATGTGATCACTGACCCCGAGCGCCTCCTCGCGGTCACCCGGGAAAGCCGCGGCCGCTGGCAGGGCGAAGCCCTGGCCCTCCTGCGCCCTGGCTCGACCGAAGAGGTCGCCGCCTGCGTCAAAATCTGCGCCGCCCATGGCGTGGCCATCACCCCCCAAGGCGGCAACACCGGCCTCGTGGGCGGTGGCGTGCCCTTCGGCGGCGTGGTGCTCTCGCTCGCGCGCCTCAACCGCATCCGCGAGATCGACCCGCTCAACAGCACCCTGACGGTGGAAGCCGGCTGCACCCTCGCCGAAGTCCAGACCGCCGCAGCAGAGGCCGGCCGCCTCTTCCCGCTCTCGCTCGCCTCAGAGGGCAGCTGCACCATCGGCGGCAATCTCTCCACAAATGCAGGCGGCACTGCCGTGCTGCGCTACGGCAATACCCGCGAACTCACCCTCGGGATCGAAGCCGTCCTGCCCGACGGCCAGATCCTCAATGCGCTCTCCGCGCTTCGGAAAGACAATACCGGCTATGCGCTTAAAGACCTGCTGATCGGGGCCGAAGGCACGCTTGGCATCATCACCGCCTGCGTGGTCAAACTCTTCCCCGCCCCCCTCAGCCGCGCCACCGCTTTTGCCGGGCTCAAAACCCCCGAAGCCGCGCTCGCCACCTTCGACATCCTGCGCCGCCGCGCGGGCGAACACCTCGTGGCCTTTGAATATCTCGAGCGCTTCGGCATTGAGATCGTCACCACCCATCTCCCCGGAGCCCGCGACCCGCTCTCTGAGCCCCATCCCGCCTATGCGCTCATTGAGCTGACCAGCGCCGACCCCGAGGCTGATCTCGACGCACGCCTCGAAGAGGCCCTGGGGGAAGCCATGGAAGAAGGCCTCGTCGATGACGCGGTCCTCGCCAGTTCCGAGAGCCAGCGCACAGCCCTCTGGTCCCTGCGTGAAAACATGTCTGAGATGCAAAAGCACGAAGGCGCCTCGATCAAACACGACATTTCCGTGCCGGTCTCGCGGGTTGCCGAGTTTATCACCCGCGGCAAAGCGCTCTGCGAAGCCCTGCTCCCGGGCCTGCGCCCCTGCCCCTTCGGCCATTTCGGCGACGGCAATCTGCATTTCAACCTGACCCGCCCCAAAGACATGAGCGACGCGGCCTTCCTCGCGCTCTATCCACAGTTCAACCAGAGGGTCCATGATCTCACCGCCGAAATGAACGGCTCGATCTCTGCCGAACACGGCATCGGCATTGCCAAACGCGATGAACTGCCGCGCTACAAAGACCCGGTGGCCCTGCAGCTCTGCGCCACCCTCAAACGCGCGCTTGATCCGCAAAACATCATGAACCCCGGCAAGGTCCTGCAACTCTGAAGACTTTGGCTTTTTCAAAATACTCCCGGGAGGGGTCCGGGGAGGGCAGGCAGCCCTCCCCGGCGTTCTCAACTCTCAGCCGTCGCTCTCGGTGAAAACCTCATCCCGCCCGCGCCGCACGGCGGGCAAAAGCACCACCACCAGCACAATCACCGTCAGCACCAGAAGCGTCGCCGAGATGGGCCGCGTCACAAAGGTCGTCGCATCGCCCCGCGCCAGAATCATCGCCCGGCGCAGGTTTTCCTCCATCAGCGGCCCCAGCACAAAGCCCAGCAGCAGCGGCGCCGGCTCCAGCCGCAGCCGCGACATCAGATAACCCAGAAGCCCGAAACCAGCGACCGCATAGAGATCAAAGGTATTCGAGGCGACGGAATAAACCCCCACCGCGCACATCGCCATGATGATGGGAAAGAGCACGAAATAAGGCACCTGCAACAGCCGCACCCAAAGCCCGATCAGCGGCAGGTTCAGCACCACCAGCATCAGATTGCCGATCCACATCGAGGCAATGATGCCCCAGAACAGCCGCGGCTGCTCCACCGCCACATCCGGTCCCGGCACGATGCCCTGAATGATCATCGCCCCGATCATCAAAGCCATGACCGGATTGGCCGGAATCCCCAAAGTCAGCAGCGGAATAAACGACGTCTGAGCCCCCGCGTTATTGGCACTCTCCGGCCCCGCCACCCCGGCAATCGCGCCCTGCCCGAACTCCCGCGGGGTCTTTGAGACCCGCTTTTCCACCGTATAAGAAGCAAAAGCCGCCAGAACAGCGCCGCCGCCCGGCAAAATCCCTAAAACCGAGCCGATCCCCGTGCCACGCAGCACCGGCCCAAAAGCCTCGCGCATCTGCGCCCGCGAGGGCCAGAGCCGGCCGACCTTTTTGGTCAGCACCTCACGGTCGCCCTCATTTTCCAGATTGCGCAGGATCTCAGCGATGCCAAAAACCCCCACCGCCAGGGCCACAAAGTTCAGCCCGTCCGCGTAATTGGGGATCCCGAAGGTAAAGCGCGGCGTGCCGGTATAAACATCCGTCCCCACCATGCCCAGAAGCAGCCCCAGAACCACCATGGCCAATGCCTTGATGACCGATCCATGCGCGAGCGCAATCGACATTACGAGGCCCAGAACCATCAGCGAAAAATACTCCGCCGCCCCGAATTTCAGCGCCACAACCGTCAGCGGCGGCGCAAAAACCGCCACCAGAAAGGTTGAGACCGTGCCCGCAAAAAACGACCCCAGGGCTGCAATGGCCAGCGCCGCGCCCGCCTGGCCCTTGCGCGCCATCTGATAGCCATCGATCGCGGTGACCGCCGAAGAGCTCTCGCCGGGCATATTGATCAGGATCGCGGTGGTCGAGCCGCCATATTGCGCGCCATAGTAAATTCCCGCCAGCATGATGAGCGACGACACCGGCTCCAGCTGAAAGGTGATCGGCAAAAGCATCGCAATGGTCGCCGTGGCCCCGATCCCCGGCAAAACTCCGATCAGTGTGCCCAAAAGCACCCCGATCAGACAAAAGCCAAGGTTCTCCAGCGAGGTGGCGACCGAAAAGCCAAGCGCAAGATTACTAAGAAGATCCATGCGCGCCTCTTAAAACGGCCACCAGGGGCCAAAGCGCCGGAAGGGCAGCCCCAGAGCATAACTGAAAACAAGGGTGGAAAATGCCGTCACTAGGCCCGCCAGCACAAAGGCCTGCCAGACCTTCATCCGGCGAGAGGCAAAGGAGGCGATCAGCGCCGTCACGAAAAGCGCGGGCACAAAGCCAAGCCCCCGCACCGTCAGCCCGAAAAACACCGGCGCGGGCAGAATGAAGGCCATGCCGCGCCAGGCGATGGGGCCTTTCTCCTCCTCAGGCTCAGGACTACGCAGGGCTTTGATCAGAATGATCGCCCCCAGCACCGCCAGAAGGCCCGAGAGCACCATGGGGAAATACCCCGGCCCCATCCGCACCGCCGTGCCGATCGGCAGACCCGTCACCTGCCAGCCAAAGAGCGCAGCCACCGCCAGAAGCGCGAGACCGCAAAGAACATCGGTTCGGTTTTTATCCGTCATCTGCATGCCTCAAGAAAAACGGGGCGGTCTCAGCCGCCCCGCATCATTCAATCGGCGTAGACGCCTGCGGCCTCGATCACCGGCTTCCAGCGGGCAATCTCGCTCTCCAGCTTCTCTTTCAATGCTGCCGGAGTGGCTTCCTCAGCCGAAGAGGGCGTGGTCCCCAGATCCCCGAAAGCGGTCGCAATCTTTTCATCCGCCAGCGCCACCTGCAGCGCCTTCGACAGCCGCTCCGTCGCCTCAGCGGGCGTGCCCTTCGGGGCATAAACCCCGTGCCAGATCCCCACGGTCATTTGCGGCAGACCGCCTTCCGTGACCGTTTCAAGATCGGGGAAAATCGCCAGCCGCTCAGGCGAGGTGGCGGCATAGGCTTTGATCGTGCCGCCCTTGATCTGCTGGGTGGTATTGGTGGTCTGATCGCACATGAAATCGACCTGCCCGCCCAGAAGATCGGTCATCGCCGGTCCGGTCCCCTTATAGGGCACGGTGGTGAACTGCGTGTCGATGGAGGACTGAAACAGCATCCCGCAAAGATGCGAGGCAGCCCCGATCCCGGCATTGGCCATATTGATGGTGTCTTTCTGCGCCTTCACCTTCTCGATAAAGTCTTTGAAATCCGTGGCTTCAAAGTCTTTCCGCGCTACCATGACCATCGGCACTTCCGTCACGAGGCCCACATATTCAAAGGCATTCAGCGTGTCATAAGCCAGCTGGCGATAAAGCGTCGCCGCCGTGGCCATGCCGATGTGATGAAGAAGGATCGTATAGCCATCAGGATCGGCCTTGGCGACCTGGCCCGCGCCCAGGGTGCCCCCCGCCCCGCCGACATTTTCCACGATGATCTGCTGGCCAAGGTCTGCCGACATCCGCTCGGCCACCAGACGGGCCACGGTATCGGTCGGGCCCCCGGCAGAAAACGGCACCACCATGGTGATCTGCCGCTCCGGATAGCCCTGGGCATAAGCCGCTGAAGAGAGTGCCGTCGCCGCGCCAATGGCCGCGATCAATGTTTTAAAACGCATCCTCGTCCTCCCAAACACACAGGAAACTGCCGCTCCTCCGACCGGCTCATTGTCAGCAAACAGCCCTGAGCGGCTTCGACAAAGCGTTAATTGGGAGAGGGGGGCGGAAATCCGCCCCCCTGAGGGTCGACTGCGCGAATTATGCAACAGCCCCCTGATACCAGTCGCGGGCAAGCTGCAGATCCTGCTGGCCCAGCTCATGCCCCTCACCCACAAGGGTCTCGGCCCGCAGATCGGCCCCCGCCTCGCGCAGAGCCCTCAGCAGCTCCGGCGCACGCAGCGCCCAGGGGTCTTTTTCGCCCTCTATCACCAGAACCGACGCGCCGCTCAGATCAGCCTGCGGCGGCTCATCCAGCACCTGCACGGCCCGCAGCAGGATCGCCCGGGACACCACACCGGGATAAAGCTGCATCACCGCGCCCAGAAGGTTGGCCCCGTTGGAAAACCCAACGAAAGTGATCTTCGCGGCATCCAGCCCGTATCCCCGGATCGCCCCTTCGACAAAGGCCACAAAGGCCTCTGCCTCAGAGCGGATATCGCCCTGGTCAAAGCGGTTGGCATCAAACCGGCGGAACCAGCGGTTCACCCCTTCCTCCGCCGAGCGCCCTCTGACCCCCAGCAAAGCCGCCTGGGGCGCAATGCGGTGCGCAATCGGCATCAGATCTGCTTCATTTCCGCCCGAGCCATGCAGCAGGATCAGGGTTGAGCCATCTTCCTGCGCAGGCCGGTGAAAGCGGTGGATGAAGGGCAGATCGCGGGGCGGGAAGCGCTCTTCCCCCGGCATCACAAACTGCGGCAGCATCAGGCGCAGGTCTTCCGCCCGCGCCGTATCAGAGGGCGGGATCATCAGGGTGCGGCCCAGCTGATCGGGTGCCTCATCCACCGACATCCCCGGCGCATCGGTCGCATATTCGATCAGCGTGCCGCCCGGCTCGCGCACATAAAGCGACAGGAAATACTTCCGGTCATGCACCGGCGTATCGCCAAAACCGCGCAGCGACAGACGCATCCGGCGAACCGCATCCACATCCACGGCGCGGAAGGCCACGTGATCGGGCACACCCGCCCCGGAGATCGAGGGCACAAAGCCCCCCACCGCGCGGATATCGACCACATCGGTGTCCGAGACCATCCGCTCCACCGCGCCCGACTTCTCCCCCCGGGCATAGCCAAAACGGGTGATGAACTCGGCCGTCTCTTCCGCCTGATCGGTCAGAAGCGTGACGCCGCGAATGCGGATCGGCGCGCCGGAGATCGGGTCTGCCGTCACATCGTCATGACCGACCAGCTTCACGATCATCCCGTCAGGATCTTTCAGGCGCAAAACCGGCTCGCCGAACTCCTGGCTCGGACCTTCCGCCGGAATACCCGCCTGCATGGCCCTCGTGAGCCAGTTGCCGATCTCTTCGGGCGGCACAGACAGACCCACCTCTGAGACCTGACCAAGGCCCGTGCGCCCGCGCCCCGCCGCTTCCCACACGAGAAAGCTCAGGAGCGTCCCGGGATTGCCCGCGCCATCGCCATAGAAAAGATGCAGCTGCTCGGCATCCTCATAGCCGCCGGTCTGCTTGACCAGGCGCAGACCCAGAAAGCCCGCATAAAAATCGACATTGGCCTGGACATTGGCCGTAATCGAGGTGACGTGATGGATGCCGCTCGTCATGGCTGCTCCTTACTTTCCACCCTCACGGGCAAGAACTTTCTGCACTGCCGGATCAGCGGCCAGTTTATCATGAAGGCGCTGCACCTCCGGGAAATCCGCAAGGCCCCCCGGCAGCATCGCCTGCCCCCAGCGGATCATCGGGAAGGCATAGGCATCAATCACCGAGCGCCCGTCCAAAATCCACTCCCGCCCCGCAAGATGGGCATTCAGCGCGGCAAACTGCTTCCGGGCGATCTCCTGACCCGCCGCCTTCACCTTCGCCCGCGCCTCTGCGCTTTCATCCGTGGTATAGCGAAACGGCATGAAGACCGGCCAGAAAGCCGCATGCATGTCAGAGGTGAAAAACGACGACCAGCGATGCGCCTCTGCCTTCGCGCGCAAAGAGTCGCCCCCGGTCAGACCCGCCTCGGGATGTTTATGGGCCAGATAGTCCAGGATCGCCCCCGCCTGGGTCAGCACCCAACCGTCGTCTTCCTTCAGCGCGGGCACTGAGCCATTGGGGTTCACGGCTTTCAGCTCCTCTGAGCCAATCTTCGATTTCACCGCCTCATAGGGCGCACCGATCCACTCCAGCACAATATGAACGGCCAGCGAGCAGGCGCCCGGAGAATAGTAAACTGTGGTCATGCCATGGTCCTTCCGATCCGGCTTTGCGCCACACTAACGCGGCTCCGCCACAAAAGCACCCTGCGCCCGCGCGGGCCCCCTCCCCGATCCTGGCAGATAAAGATTGACCGGCAAAAATCCGCGGGCTAGCTCTTGGAGTGAGACATGAATCATACGTCATGTTCCGAGGGAGGATAGTATGAAGACCAGACTGACCGTCGCGCTGACGGCGCTTTGCGGCTGGGCACTTCCCGCCGCCGCCGACATCAAAATCGCCCATGTCTATGACAAATCCGGCGGCCTTGAAGCCTATGCCCGCCAAAGCCAGATCGGCCTGATGATGGGTCTGGAATATGCCACCGGCGGCACCATGGAGATCAACGGCGAGAAGATCACCGTGATCGAAAAAGACAGCCAGCTCAAACCCGATGTCGGCCGCGCCATGCTGGCCGAAGCCTTCGGCGATGATGAGGCGGATCTCGCCGTGGGCGGCACCGGATCGGGCGTGGCCCTCGCCATGCTGCCCGTGGCCGAAGAGTTTGAAAAAATCCTGATCGTCGAACCCGCGGTGGCCGATACCATCACCGGCGAGGCCTGGAACCGCTACATCTTCCGCACCGGGCGCAATTCCTCGCAGGACGCCATTTCCAATGCCGTGGCCCTTGGCCGCGAAGGCGTGAAGATCGTCACCTTCGCCCAGGACTATGCTTTCGGCCGCGACGGCATTGCCGCCTTCAAAGAGGCCCTCGCCGATACCAAAGCCGAACTCGTGGCCGAAGAATATGCGCCCACCGACACCACCGATTTCACCGCCTATGCCGAGCGGATGTTCAACGCCCTGAAAGACCAGGACGGCGAAAAGCGCATTTTCATCATCTGGGCCGGCGCCAATAACCCGATGTCGAAACTCCAGGCCATGGACCCGGGCCGCTACGGCATTGAACTCGCCACCGGCGGCAATATCCTCGAAGCGCTCAAAGCCTATAAGGAATTCCCCGGCCTCGAAGGCTCGGCCTATTACTACTACGAAATCCCGCAGAACCCGGTGAACCAGTGGTTCGTCAAAGAACATATGGCGCGCTACAACACGCCGCCGGATTTCTTCACCGCAGGCGGCATGTCCGCCGGCATCGCGGCCGTCGAGGCGATCAAAAAGGCCGGCTCCACCGAGACCGAGGCCCTGATCACCGCCATGGAGGGCATGTCTTTCGAGACCCCGAAAGGCACCATGACCTTCCGCCCCGAAGATCACCAGGCGATGCAGGAAATGTATCACTTCAAGATCAAGGTCGATCCGGCTGTCGAATGGGGCATCCCCGAACTCGTCCGGGTGATCCCGGCTGAGGAGATGAAAATCCCGCTGCGCAACACCCGCTGATCTTTGGCTTTTTCAAAATACTCCGGGGGGTCCGGGGGGCAGCGCCCCCCGGCTTCCGGCCAGACAGCACGGCCTCTCCCATGACCCCATCGCTTGAGACCCGCGACCTCACGGTCCGTTTCGGCGGCCATATCGCCGTCAATGCCGTCAGCTGCGCCTTTCACCCCGGCCAGCTCACCGCCATCGTCGGCCCCAATGGCGCCGGAAAAACCACCTGGTTCAATCTGATCTCCGGGCAGATCCGCGCCACCTCCGGCCAGGTGCGCCTTGAGGGCCGTGATATCAGCAGCCTCAGCCCCTCGGCCCGCGCCCATGCCGGTCTCGGCCGCGCCTTTCAGCTGACCAATCTGTTCCCGGCGCTCAGCGTCTTTGAAAACATCCGCCTGACGGTCCAGTCGCGCCGCAAAGCCGGGCTCAGTCTCTTTCGCATGGCCGACAGCCGCAAAGACCTGATCCGCGAGACCGAAGAGATCCTCACCCGCACCCGCCTCACCGCTCAGGCCCGCGCCGAAGTGCGCACCCTGCCCCACGGCGATCAGCGCAAGGTCGAAGTGGCGCTTCTCCTCGCGCTCCGGCCCAAAATCTTCATGTTTGATGAGCCGACGGCGGGGATGAGCATGGATGAGGCTCCGGTGATCCTCTCGCTCATCGCCGATATCCGCAAAGACCCCGCCGCCACCGTGCTGCTCGTTGAGCATAAGATGGATGTCATCCGCGCGCTCGCCGACCGCATCGTGGTGCTGCACAACGGCACCCTTGTGGCCGATGGTCCCCCGGGCCCGGTCATGGCCAGCGATGTGGTGCGCGAGGCCTATATGGGCCGGGAGATCGAAGATGTCTGACATCCTTCTGAGCCTGCGCGATATCCATACCGACATCGGGCAATATCACATCCTGCACGGCGTCGACCTGGAGGTACCAAGGGGCCAGGTCACCATGCTGCTGGGCCGCAACGGCGCGGGGAAAACCACCACGCTGCGCACGATCATGGGCATCCTGCCGCCGCACCGGGGGGAGATCACCCTTGACGGTGCGCCCGTGACCGCCCTCAACTCCGCGCTGATCGCGCGGCAGGGCGTGGCGCTGGTGCCCGAAGACATGGGCATTTTCGCCAATCTGACGGTTGAGGAAAATATCATTCTTGCCTCTCTCAACGGCCCGCCGGACCGCGACCGGCTGGAGCGGATCTTCACCGCCTTCCCCGCGCTGCGCACCTTCTGGAAGGGCCGCGCAGGCACGCTCTCGGGCGGGCAGAAACAGATGCTCTCGGTGGCCCGCGCCATGATCACCGAGCGCCGGCTTTATCTGATTGATGAGCCCTCCAAGGGCCTCGCCCCGGCCATCGTCTCCACCCTCGCCAAAGCTTTGCGCGAGTTGAAAGCCGCAGGCGCCACCATCCTGATGGTCGAGCAGAACTTCCGCCTTGCCAAAGCGCTCGGCGATCACGCGGCAGTCATGGACAACGGCCGGGTAATCTGGGCAGGCCCCATGGCCACCCTTGCCGCCGACCCTGAATTACAATCGCGCCTGATGGGCCTGAGCCTTGAGGATCACGCATGAGCGCCGCCCCCGATCATACCCCCGTCATGACCCGCCCGCCGCTGGCCCTGCGGCTGGAGCCATGGATCCCGGTTCTCCTGCTGCCGCTCCTGGCCTTTGCAGGATGGCTGGCCATTCCCAATGCCTCAAGCTGGCTCACTCTGACACTCTCGGGGCTGGCCATGGGGATGATGATCTTTGTCATCGCCTCAGGGATGACGCTGATTTTCGGGTTGATGGATATCATCAACTTCGGCCATGGCGCCTTTATCTCTTTCGGGGCCTTTGCGGGCGTCTCGGTGCTGATCTGGCTCTCGTCGCTGACCGGAGCCCCCTCGCTGGCGCTGAACCTGCTGGCACTGCTGGCGGCGGTTCTGGCTGCCATGGCCTTCACCGGCGCGCTCGGCTGGGGCTTTGAGCGGGTGATTATCCGCCCGGTCTATGGCTCACACCTCAAACAGATCCTCGTCACCATGGGCGGGCTGATCGTGGCGGAACAGCTGATCCAGGTGATCTGGGGCCCGCGCGAAATCCATATCGCGCGCCCTGAGATGCTGAAAGGCGCCGTCACCTTCATGGGCGCCACGCTGGAAAAATACCGCCTCGTCGCCGTAGCCACCGGACTCGTGGTCTTTCTGGCCATGCGCGCCGTGCTGCGCGGCACGCGGATCGGTCTGATCGTGCGCGCAGGCGTCGAGAACCGCGAAATGGTCCAGGCCATGGGCTACCGCATCAACCGTGTTTTCATCGCCGTTTTCATCGCAGGCTCTGCGCTGGCGGGTCTCGGCGGGGTGATGTGGGCGCTTTATCAGGAGATGATCACCGCCCATATGGGCAATGAAATTATGGTGCTGGTGTTCATCGTCGTCATCATCGGCGGCCTTGGCTCGGTCGAGGGCGCGTTTATCGGCGCGCTGATGGTGGGGCTTTTGCAAAACTACGTGGCCTTCCTTGAGCCGAAAGCCGCGCTCATCTCCAATATCGGCCTGATGGTTGCCATCCTGATGTGGCGTCCCCAGGGCATGTCTCCGGTCATCAGGGTGTAACCATGCTGAAATCGCTCTTTTCCGGCAGCGGACCGGGGTCAAAGCTGCTGATCGCGCTGGCACTCATCGTGTTCCTTGGCCTTGCGCTGACGCCTTTTGTGTTTTCCGGCACCCGCGCGATGGAGACCGCAGCAAAGATCGCCATCTTCATCGTCCTGGTGGCAAGCTATGACCTGCTCCTGGGCTATACCGGCATCGTCAGTTTCGCCCATACGGTCTTTTTCGGCTTTGGCGCTTATGGCGTTGCGCTGGCCACGCAGAGGTTGGGCAGCGGCTGGGATGCACTGGCGCTTGGCACCCTTGGGGGCGTGATCCTTTCGGTTGTGCTGGCCTTCGGGGTGGCGATGTTTTCGCTGCGGGTCCGGGCGATCTTCTTTGCCATGATCACCATGGCCGTGGCCTCGGCCATTGCGGTTCTGGTCTCGCAGCTGTCCTGGCTGACGGGGGGAGAGGACGGGATGAACATCAAAATCCCCCGCGAGCTGACCCCGGCCTTCCGCACCGATCTTGAGATCTTCGGCACCAAAATCACCGGGCGGGTGCTGAACTACTATCTGGTCTTCTTCTCTGCCTTCGCGCTGTTTCTGCTGATGCTGCGGGTGGTCTCTTCCCCCTTTGGCCGCGTGCTGCAGGCGATCCGGGAAAACCCCTTCCGGGCAGAGGCCATCGGCTACCGCGTGGTGGTTTACCGCACCGTGGCCACCTGCCTTTCGGCCGCGATTGCGGCGCTCGCCGGCGCGCTTTTTGCGGTCTGGCTGCGCTATGTCGGGCCGGATACCACGCTGTCGGCGGAACTCATGATCGACATTCTGCTGATGGTGGTCATCGGCGGCATGGGTACGCTTTGGGGCGCGGTGCTGGGGGCGGCCATTTTCGTCCTGGCGCAGAGCTATCTGCAGGTGCTGATGGAGCAGGCCGCCGGGGCCACGGCCGCGCTGCCGCTGCTGCCCGATCTGCTGAACCCCGACCGCTGGCTTTTGTGGATGGGCATTTTGTTCATTCTCTCGGTCTATTTCTTTCCCACCGGAATCGTGGGTCGGCTGAAGGCCGCAAAATGACGCCCCGGCGCTGCCTTCTGCTGCATGGCTGGTCGATGGGCGGGGCCACCATGGCCCCGCTGGCGGCAGAGCTTGCCGCCGAAGGGGCCGTGGTCGAGTGTCCCGATCTGCCCGGCCATGCAGCAGATGGGTATCCCGCCACCTTCGCGGGGGCTGAGGCCATGCTGCGCGATCTGCTGTCAGATGGCCGGCCCAGGGTCCTGATTGGCTGGTCCATGGGTGCGCTGATCGCCTGGCGCTGGCTGGCCGCGCAGCCAGAGGCCCCGGTCACGGCTATGGTCAGCCTGGACATGAGCCCGCGCCCGCTGCCCGCGCCGGGATGGGACTTCGCCATGGGCCCGCAGGCCGCCCCCCTTCTGCGCCGCGCCGCACGCTACCGCAGTCACTGGCAGGAGACCGCACCCGCCATCGCCCGGGGCATCTTTGCGCCGGAACGTGAGGCCCTGGCTGAGACCCTGCTGCCGGTCATCCGTCGTCATGACGGGGCGGTGATGGCCGCACTTTGGGAGGAGATCCTGGCCCAGGATCTGCGCGATGAAATCTCTCGCATTCCCCAGCCGCAACTCTTCATTCATGGCGCGCAAAGCCAGGTCTGCCCGCCCGGCTGCGCAAACTGGCTTGCGCAGAAAGCTATGTCAGGGCAAGGGGTTATCCTGCCCGGCACCGGCCATGCCCCGCATATTGAGGCCCCCCGGGCCACCGCCCGCGCCCTTCTGACCGCCCTGGAGGCCCTGTCGCCGCTATGACCGATCCTGCCACCCTCACGCCCCGCGGACGCCGCACCCGTGACGCCATTCTGCGCGCCGCCGAAGAGGTGATCGGCGCGCGCGGCTTCAACGGCGCGGCCATTGTCGATATCACCCGCGCCGCCGGAATCGCCCAGGGCACCTTTTACATCTACTTCGACAGCAAAGAGGCGGTCTTTCGCACCCTCGTGGAAGAGATGGGCCGCTTTACCCGCCGCTCGCTCTCCGAGGCGACGGCCGGGGCAAAAGACCGGCTCGAGGCTGAACGGCTGGGCCTGCGCGCCTTTCTGGAAATCGCCGCCACCCGGCCTTTGCTTTACAATATCGTCGAAGAAGCCCGCTTTGTCGCGCCTGAGGCCTATGACGCTTATTTCACCGGCTTTGCCCGCGCCTACAGCCGCAACCTTGAGGCGGCGGCCCGTGACGGCACGATCCGCGCGGGCGATGCAGAAATCCGCGCCTGGGCGCTGATGGGGCTGGCCGTAACGCTGGGCGAGCGCTACGGTCAGCGCAACCCGGAGGCGGATCGCGACCGCGTCGTCTCTGAGGTCTTTGATATGCTGGAACGGGGTCTTCGCCCCTGACGGCGCCGACCCACGGACCGACGAGATGAGAGATCCCGCCGATTTTGCCGCTCTGCGCGCCGCTTTGTCCGGCGAGGCGATCGCCTTTCAGGATCACAGCAGCGGACGGTCCTGGAGCTTTCATCAGATCAATGCCGCCGCAGAGGCTCTGGCGGCCGAACTCAGCCGCTTCGGGCGCGGCGCGCGTATTGCGCATCTCGCCTTCAACAGAGCCGAGAGCTTCATTGCGCTGTTTGCCGCGCAGAAGGCGGGGCAGATTTTCGTCCCCCTGAACTGGCGTTCCCCGGCCGGGGAACTGGAGGGGCAGTTTCGCCTGACCACCCCTTCCGTCGTCCTTTGTGATGAGGCCCATGCCCCCCGGGCGCGCGTGCTTTGCGCAGAGATCCGGGTGATGTCGGCGGGGGGCGGGTTTGACGGTCTTGCGCCGACCCCGGATTTCACTGCCGCCCCCGCCGCGGCCGGAGACCCGCTCGCGCTTCTTTTTACCTCCGGCAGCAGCGGCACGCCGCGTGCGGTTATTCAGACCGCCGCCATGGCCCAGGCTGTCGCGGTCAATATCGCCCAAGGGATGGGACTTTCGGCAGAGGACCGCTCGGTCTGCTATCTGCCGCTCTGCCACACCGGGGGGATCAACCTCTTCTCGCTGCCGTTGTTTTTATGGGGCGGGCAAAGCCATATCCTGCCGAAATATGACGCCGGGGCGCTGAGCAGGCTGTTGCACGAGGGCGCGCTGAGCCAGCTTTTTGCCGTGCCGACAGTCTGGCAGGATCTGCACGATCAGGGAGAGGCCACCCGGACCGCACTTGCGCGGCTTCGCGGCTGTGCCTCAGGCGGGGCGCCGTTTCCCGAAAATCTCGCCCGCGCGCTGCAGGCCGCGGGTGTGGTGGTGCAAAACGGCTATGGCATGACGGAAAGCGGGCCGACCGGCTTTCTCGCGGACCGCACCACGGCGCTGCGCGATCCGGTCTCCGTCGGGCGGCCGCAGTTTTACACCCGCGCCCGTCTCGCGGGCGGAAACCCGGGCGAGTTGCAGATGCAGGGGGCCACGATCACGCCGGGCTATTACCGCAACCCGCAGGCCACGGCTGAGAGTTTTACCCCCGATGGCTGGCTGAAGACCGGCGATCTGGCAGAGCAGGACGCCCGGGGCTGCTACCGCATCATCGGGCGCGTGAAAGAGATGTATATTTCCGGTGGCGAAAACATCTGGCCCGCCGAGGTGGAGGCCGTTTTGCAGGCTCATCCTGCCGTGCGCGAGGCGGCGGTCATCGGTGTTCCCGATCCCCGCTGGGGCGAGGCGGGTCTGGCCTTTGTGATCCCCTCGGGCCCGGAGCCTGAGGTCTCGGATCTGATCCGCTTTTGCCGCGAGCGGCTTTCGCCTTTCAAAGTGCCGCGCAGCTTTCGCTTTGCCGCTGATCTGCCGCGCAGTCCCTCGGGCAAGATCCGCAAATCCGCGCTCAGCGCCTTATGAGCCGGATCCTCGCGCAGACCAGCTGGACGCCCTGCCAAAGCGGGTTCGACGCTTTTGCAGCGCTCTCCGGTGACGACAATCCGATCCACACCAACCCCGACTATGCCGCGCAGCATCCCTTTGGCGCGCCTGTCGCCCATGGCATGCTGATCTGGGCCCGGCTTCAGTCACTCGCGCACGCGGCAGGGATCAGCCTTACAGCCGATGTCACCCTGCGCTTTCCCGCACCGGCCTATGCCGGGGAACGGCTGGATCTGCGTGTGACTGAGGAAGAAGGGATCCTTACCGCCCGCGCCGCCCGGGCCGATGGCACGCTGGTCTGCGAAATATTTTGGGGAGGGCCATGACAGAGCCGGAGACCCCCTTTGCCGAGCTTCACCGCAGCTTCAGCCCGGCGGATCTCGCGGCTTTTGCCGCGCTGAGCGGTGAGGGCTGCCCGCAGGATCTGATCCCCGAGCCGCTGATCGGGGCGCTGTTTTCCTGCCTCTTGGGGACGCGTCTGCCCGGTCCTGGCACCGGCTGGTTGCGCCAGCGCCTTCACTTTCACGCGAAAGCGCGCGTGAATGAGCCGCTGGTCGCGCGCGTGACGCTCAGCAAAATCCGGGCAGAGAAGCAGCTTGCGGACCTTGAGTGCCTCTGTATCGGGCAAAACGGGCGCATTATCTGCACCGGAGCGGCGCTGATGCTGCTTGCGCCGGGGGATGCCTTGCTGTTTTCCTCACAGCCGTAAAATCTGCGACGGAAGTTGCGCCCCCGGGCGTAAGAGGTATGAGTAAGCCCCGGCAGGCCCGGCCTGTCAGAAACGGAACGCCGAACCGACGACTGGAACTCCATGACCAAGCCTGGCCGCCCCCTGCTGAGCCTGCTGCTCGCCTTTCCGCTGATGGCGGGAGCCGCTTTTGCGCAGACCCCCGAGCGTCCGCCCGCCAAAGCCGGATATATGACGCTGGAACAGGCCGAAGTGCCGGTCATCATGAATTTGACGGGACGGGCCGTTGCGGTGAACACCGCCCAGATCCGCCCCCGTGTCAGCGGTATGATCCGCGAGATCCTCTATACGCCGGGCAGCTATGTCGAAGCGGGAACGCCGCTCTTTGCCATTGATCCGCTGACCTATGAGATCGCCCTGCGCGTCGCCGAGGCCAATCTGGAGCGGGCGAAGGCCGATCTTTCAACCGCGCAATCCGCCTTTGAACGCGCCGAGAAGCTTCAGGGCCAGCAGGCCACCAGCCGCGCCACCTTTGAAACCGTCGAAACCACGCTGCTGAAGGCCCGCGCCTCGCTCTCGGAAAGCGAAGCGCGCCTTGCGCTTGCGAAAGCCGAACTGGAGTGGACGGTGATCCGCGCCCCGGCCTCGGGCGTGGCGGGGATTGCCACGGTGGCGGTGGGCGATCTCGTCTCGGCCTCACAGACCGCGCTGACGGAAATCGTCCAGACCGATCCCATCCTCGTGGATCTGACCGAACCCTATCCGACCCGCCTGCGCCTTGAGAGCGCCGCCGCAGAGGGGCGCATCACCCTGCAGGACCCGGCCCTGACGCTGGTTCTGAACGACGGTAGCCGCATTGAGGGCAAGGCAAAGCTTGTCAGCACCGGGGCGACGGTCTCGGCCACCACCGGCACGCGCCGTCTGCGCTTTGAGATGGAGAACCCCTCAGGCCGCGTCTCGCCGGGCATGTTTGTCCAGGGAGAGATGACCCTGGGCCGGACCGAGGCCATTCTCGTGCCGCAGCGCGCCGCCGTGCGCCAGCGCGACGGCAGCCTGACCGCCTGGATCGCCATGGATGGCAAGGCCACCCGGCGTCCGATCGAAGAGAACGGCACCTGGAAGAACCATTGGGTCGTCACCGATGGTCTTGAGGCCGGAGAGTGGCTTCTGGTTGATGGCATCGCGCAGATCCGCGACGGCCAGCCCGTGGAGCTGACCCCCGCGGCGATTGATGCCGACGGCGTGGTACGCGACAGCGATCCGGCGCAGGTCGGGAACTGAGGCCATGGCACAGTTCTTTATCACGCGGCCCGTTTTTGCCTGGGTGCTGGCGATTGTTGTCATGCTCTTCGGCGCCTTCTCCATGCTGCGCCTGCCGATCGAGCAATATCCCGATATCGCGCCAACACGGGTCGATGTCATCGCCACCTATCCGGGTGCTTCCGCTGAGGTGACCGAGAACTCGGTCACTTCGGTGGTGGAAGACGCCATGACCGGGCTGGATGGCCTTTTATTCATGAACGCGACCTCTTCGGCCACCGGTCGCGCCACCATTTCGCTGACCTTCGATGACAGCATCGACCGCGATATGGCGCAGATCCAGGTCCAGAACCGCGTGGCGCGGGTCGAAGCGGCCCTGCCCGAAGTGGTCCGCCAGCGCGGCGTTCAGGTGCGCCGCACCGGGGACAGCTCGCTGCTGGTCGGCGCTCTGGTCAGCCGCGACGGGCGCTACAGCTCGGTCGAGCTGGGCGATCTGGCCGCGCAGCTGGTGGAGGACTCGGTTCAGCGGGTTGAGGGGGTGGGCGGCATCGACGTCTTTACCCCCGGCTACGCCATGCGGGTCTGGCTTGACCCGGTGCGGATGGCGGAGTTTCAGATCACCGCTCAGGATGTGACCTCGGCGATTGCTGAGCAGAACTCCACCGTCTCGGTGGGCTCTCTGGGGGGGCAGCCTGTGGTCCCGGGGCAGCAGCTGACGGTGCCCTTGTCGGCGCAGACCCAGATGACCGGGGTGGATCAGTTCGCCCATATTCTGCTGCGCGTCGAAGCCGATGGCTCTGAGGTGGTGCTGTCAGACGTGGCTGAGGTTGAGATCGGCCAGGAAAGCTACGGCAGCACCTCCTTTATGAACGGGATGAATGCGGCCGGTTTCTCGGTGACCCTCGCGACGGGGGCCAATGCGGTGGAGACCGCCCGCAGGGTGCGGGAGCTTCTCTCAACGATTGAGCCGGCCCTGCCCGATGGCGTTGAGGTGGCCTATCCCTATGACACCTCCCCCTTCATCGAGCAGTCGATCGGCACGGTTTATAAAACCCTGATCGAGGCCGTGATCCTGGTTTTCCTGGTCATCCTGATCTTCCTGCAGTCCTGGCGCGCGACGATCATTCCGGTGATCGCCATTCCGGTGGTGCTCCTGGGCACCTTCGGGGTGCTGCTGACTTTGGGCTATTCGATCAACACGCTGACCATGTTTGCCATGGTGCTGGCCATCGGCCTTCTGGTCGACGACGCCATCGTGGTGGTGGAAAACGTCGAACGCGTCATGGCCGAAGAGCATATCGGCCCCGTTGAGGCGACGCGCAAATCCATGACCGAGATCTCCTCGGCGCTGGTGGGCATCGTCATGGTGCTCTCGGCGGTGTTTTTGCCCATGGCCTTTATGTCGGGCTCAACGGGGGTGATTTACCGGCAGTTCTCGGTGACCATTATCACCGCCATGGTGCTTTCACTGGGCGTGGCGCTGATCCTGACGCCTGCGATGTGTGCGGTGCTGCTGCGCCCGCATAAGCCCGGCGGCGGCAATATGTTCTCGCGGCTCTTCAACCGCAACTTTGATCGTCTGACCAATGGCTATGGCCGCATGACCTGGAGTGTGATGCGGGTGCCCTTCCTTGTGCTGATGGTTCTGCTGGGGATCAGCGGCGGGGCCTTTCGGATGTTCCAGGAGCTGCCCTCCTCCTTCGTGCCGCAGGAAGATCAGGGTGTTTTGATGATCATCCTGAACCTTGCCGAAGGCTCGACCAGCGCACAGACCCAGGCCATCTCAAATGAGGTGCAGGACTGGCTGCTGGAGGAGAACTCGGAAGCGGTGGACTCGGTGATGACCGCGCTTGGCTTTGCCTTCGGCGGCAACGCGGGGCAAAACCGGGCGCTGCTTTATGTGAAGCTGAAACCTTTTGATGAGCGCCCCGGCATCTCTGCCGCGATGATCCAGGCCGAGGGGCAAAAGCGCTTCGCCGGGCATCGGGCGGGCAATATCATCTTCATGCAGCCCCCGGCGATCCAGGGTCTCGGCTCGGGCGCGGGGATCTCTTACTATATGATCGACCAGGCCGGGAACGGTCAGGCCGCGCTTGAGGCCGCCGCTCAGGAGATCGCCCGTCAGGCCGAGGCCACGGGACAGATCACCGGCTTCCGCGGCCATGAGCCGAGCCAGCGCCCCGCGCTGAAGCTCGAGATCGACCAACGCAAGGCCCGCGCCATGGGGCTGACCGTCAGTGACGTCAACAATATGCTCTCGGTCATCTTCTCGGGCCGCGAGGTCAATGACTTCCAGCTGGGTGCCGAACTGCGCCCGGTGGTGGTGCAGGGCGCGGCCGAATGGCGGATGCAGCCCGGTGAGATTGAGATGTGGCATGCCCGCAACCGCGCAGGCGAAATGGTGCCCTTCTCCAGCTTCATCAATCAGGTCTGGACCGAGAACTCGCCGAGCCTGAACCGCTTTGGCGGCACGCGGGCGATCTCGATCAACGCATCGCCGACGCCGGGCGTCTCAACCGGTGAGGCCATGGCCACGATTGAGCGCTTGGTGGCGGAGCTTCCGGGCGGCTATGGCGTGGGCTGGATCGGGCTTTCCTATCAGGAGAAAGAGGCCGGAAACCAGGCGCCGATGCTCTTTGCGCTCTCGGCTCTGGTCGTGTTTCTGTGCCTTGCTGCGCTTTATGAAAGCTGGTCGGTGCCGTTTTCGGTCCTGCTGGCAGCGCCGGTGGGGATCCTTGGCGCACTGGTGGCGGCCTGGTGGTTCGGACAGTCAAATGACGTTTATTTCAAAGTGGGTCTGCTGACGACGATCGGCCTGGCCTCGCGGAACGCCATTCTGATCGTGGAATTTGCCGAAAGCCTGCGCAAGGAGGGCATGGCGCTGCGCGAGGCCGCGCTGAAAGCCGCGACTTTGCGTCTGCGCCCGATCCTGATGACCTCGCTTGCCTTCGCGCTTGGCGTGCTGCCGCTGGCCATCGCCACCGGCGCCGGCGCAGCCTCGCAACATGCGATCGGGATCGGGGTGCTCGGCGGGATGGTCTTTACCACTGTCATCGCGATCTTCATGGTCCCCGCGCTTTACGTCCTGGTCATGCGGGTCACGCGCCGGGGCTGACCCCCTGCGTGCGCCACAGTCTGAAAAAGCCCCGCGGTCTGCGGGGCTTTTTTGTTGCCCTCGGGCGGAAAGTGGCAAGGGGGGGGGGGACATACAGAAGGCCCCGCGCGGGGCGCGGGGCCTTCTGAGGATGCCTGTGGCGATGATTATTCGTCGCTGCCGTGGACGCGGTTCCAGCGGATCGAGGACCAGAGCGCGACGCCGATCAGCGCCGCACCGCCCATGCCGGTGATGACTTCCGGAATATGGACCAGCGACTGGACATACATGATCACCGAGAGGATCAGGATGGCATAGAACGCACCATGCTCAAGGAAGCGGTACTCGGTCAGGGTGCCTTTCTCGACCAGCATGATGGTCATCGAGCGGACATACATCGCCCCGATGCCAAGGCCGATGGCGATGACAAAGAGGTTCGAGGTCAGCGCGAAGGCCCCGATCACACCGTCAAAGGAGAAGCTGGCGTCGAGAACTTCCAGATAGAGGAAAGCCCCCAGACCGCCCTTGGCCGCGCCCTCCAGCATCTGCTGGCTGCGGTCAAGAATGCCACCCAGAACTTCGACCAACAGGAAGGTCAGCAGACCCCAGATCGCCGAATAGAAGAAGGTATTGGCCGCAACCGGGCCGAGTTTGGGATCATCCGAACCCGCGATGATCTTCGAGAAGATCATCATGATGATCAGAACGACCGCGATCTCAATGCCCTTCACCGACGAATAGGAGGCCGCCTTCTCTTCGAGCCAGCGGACCCAGTGGATGTCTTTCTCGTGGTTAAAGAAGAACGACAGCGCCACCATCATCAGGAAGGTGCCCCCGAAGGCTGCGATCGGCAGATGGGCGTCCATCATGATCTGCGAGTATTGATCGGGATCGGTGGCGGCCATGACCAGCGCGGTCCAGGGGCCGACATTGGCCGCGATCACCACGATCAGCAGCGGGAAGACGATCCGCATGCCGAAGACGGCGATCAAAAGCCCCCAGGTCAGGAAGCGGTGCTGCCATTCCGGGGTCATGTCTTTGAGTTTGTTGGCGTTCACGATAGCGTTGTCGAAGGACAGTGAGATCTCCAGCACAGCAAGCACAGCGCAGATGAAGAAGACCGTGAGCATACCGCTGACGGTGCCGGTGGTCTCCCAGCCCAGCCAGGCGCCAAGCGCGAGTCCGAGAACGGTCGTGATGAGGGCCCATTTCAGGTAGGAAAGCAGCGGTTTGTCCGAGCCTGCCTGAAGCGATGTCTTATGGGACATGATGATGAAGTCCGGCGGCAATGAATGTTGCGATGCCGACATCACGAAAGCGCCGCCACTTTCGCCAGAGGGGCCCGGTCATCGAACAGGTGTCACGCGCCGAAGACATGGCGCGTGACTGCCGATATAGCGCGGCGATGGCCCTGCTTCAAGCGCCGCCTGAGATCAGGCCCCGGTGCCGCTCCAGCGGGCGATCCAGGCCTCATGGCGGCGCAGGATCTCAGGACGGCTGGTCTCAGAGGGCGTCAGGAACCGGCGCAGGCTGCCTTTTTGCGAAGAAGCCCAAAGAATCAGCGGCGCAAAGAGCATCGGCAGCAGCACCGGGCTGAGCCAGGGAACAAGACCGGGCGCAAACCAGAGCGCAAGGCCAAGGCCCACCCCGCCCGAGGTGACAATCCACCAGCCCGAGGCCCAGGCCTCGCTCAGCGTCAGCGAGCCGTCCCCGCGCGACTGCGCAGGCCAGCCGCCGTCCCGCCCGCCCAGCACCTGAAGGACCGAGCGGGTGTTAAACATCAAAAAGACCGGGGCCGCGATGGCCGAAAACAACAACTCCGTCAGCACCGAGGCCGAGGCCCGGAAGGCCCCGCCATAGCCCTTCGCCCGGCCCCGCAGGATCGCATCGATCAGGATCAGAAGCTTGGGCAGAAAGAGCAGGCTGAACACCCCGATCGCCAGCGCAATGGCGCGTGAGGCCTCTGAGACCGGGATCACCGGGAAAGACCAGCCCTCAATCGGGAAGTAATTGACCGGCGGCACAAAGAGCGGGGCCGCAATCGAGGCCAGCAGAAACATCAGCCAGAGCACCGGGGAAAGGTACGACAGGATACCCTGCACAAAGACAAAGCGGCTCCAGAGTTTCAGCCCCGGTGCCAGCAAAAGCCGCGAGTGCTGCAGGTTGCCCTGACACCAGCGCCGGTCGCGCTTGGCATGAAGGACCATATTCTCCGGGCCTTCCTCATAAGATCCGCCCAGATCATCATCGACCCGCACCGTCCAGCCGGCCCGCGCCAGAAGCGCTGCCTCGACGTAATCATGGCTCAGGATATGACCGCCGAAGGGCGGCTTTCCGGAGAGTTCGGGCAGGCCCGCGCTTTCGGCAAAGGCCCGCACCCGCACGATGGCGTTATGGCCCCAGAAGGGACCGGTGCGGCCCTGCATCATCGCAAGGCCCCGACAGAAGATCGGCGAATAAAACGCCGCCGAGAACTGCTGGATACGGCTGAAAGACGAGCGCGCATTGACCACCACCGGCAGGGTCTGCAAAAGCCCGAGATCGGGGGCTGCCTCCATGCGGCGCACCATCTCAACGAGGGTATCCCCCTCCATCAGGCTGTCGGCGTCAAGGATCACCGCAAACTCATAACGCGCGCCCGAGCGGGTGAAGAAATCCTCGATATTGCCCGCTTTACGGCCGCGATTGCTCTCACGGATGCGGTAAAAGATGCGCCCCTCCGCGCCCGTGTCATCCAGGAGCTTTTCAAACCACAGCCGCTCCTGCGCGGCGACCGCGGCATCGCGGGTGTCCGAGAGGATCGCAAAATCAAAAAGCGCGCCCTGCCCGGTGGCATCCACCGATTCCAGCATGGCGGCGATGCGGGCGAAGGTGATGGTCGGATCTTCGTTATAGACCGGGACCAGCACCACCGTGCGGCCGGTCAGATCACCGGTCGCGCGCGGAACCTTCGGCGGGCGCGTGGTCAGCCCGGCCAGGGCCTGAACGGCCCCCCAGGTCAGCCAGAAGGTCGAGATCAGTATCAGCGTGGCGCGCACGACATCCATGGCATCCCAGCCGTCTGCCATGCCGTAGCGCAAAAAGAGGGTGAAGCCCCCGATCCCCGCCAGCAGGCTGACAGACAGCAAAAGGGTCCGGATCAGCCAGACCCGGACCTTAGCGGCGGGAGAGTGCATACATCACGCTCCGCGGGCTGTAGGGCGCAGTGAAAGCCAGCCAAAGCGGCCCCGCGGCTGCGCCTCCAGGCGCTGCGTCGGCATGGCCAGCGGCGCATCAGGCAAAGCGCCGCGCTCAATAACAGCCGGCCGTGCCGGTGAAAGAATATCGTCCTGGGTATCGTTCATTTGCTGTTGATCCACTGGTAAAGCCAGTTCTCAGAAAGCTTACGGCCGTATCCGGCCAGATGTGCAGAAAGTTCAACCACCGCGTCCGGCTGCGCCGCGATGTCCAGAAAGAGCCGCCAGGCCCCGGTCTGCGGGACGCGCTGCACGACCTGGGACAGCACTTCGGCATTGGAGACAGAGACCTTCGCCTCAATCTGCGCCTCAGACCCCATGACATCGAGCTGACCGCCCCGAAAATCGATGACGAACTTCCGCTCACCGCTGCGCACACCACCTGCGGCCACGCCCCCATGGCCGGCCCTTGTCTCATCTACATGGGCAAGGGGTCCGCTCAGATCAAGCGGCAGGTCGCCCCAGTGCAGCCGATAGGCAAATTCGCGGCTCTCACCGGCCTTCACGGCACCCGCGGGCACCCAATAGGCGACGATATTGTCATTGGCCTCAGAATCCGAGGGGATCTCGACCAGCCGCACATGACCCGGCCCCCAGTCGCCCAGGGGTTCCACGTCGAGCGAGGGGCGGCGGTGGTAATTCGCCTCAAGGTCCTGAAAACTCTCAAAGCGGCGGTCACGCTGATGCAGGCCGAAGCGGCGCGGCGATGTCTCAGCAAAATAGCTGCCCGACAGACGCGGCGGGTTCGACAGCGGACGCCAGATCCGCTCGCCATCGGCGCGGGTGATCTGCAGCCCGTCACTGTCGTGGACCTTGGGCCGGAAATCGTCAAACTGCGCCCGGCTTTTTTCCGAGAAAAGATACATCGACGTCAGCGGCGCGATGCCCAGTTCTTCAATATCGTTGCGGAACCACAGACGGCAGGTCACATCCATGGTCGTCGCAGCACCCGGACGGATGACAAAGCGGTAGGCCCCGGTGACCGAGGGGCTTTCGAGGGCCGCAAAAACCGTGATCTCAGACGGTGCGCCGCTGCGGTCGATGTAAAACCGGCTGAAGCGCGGGAATTCCTCTCCGCTGGCGGTGGCCGTATTCAGCGCCAGACCACGGGCCGAAAGGCCATAGGCAGAATTGCGGCCAAGCGCGCGGAAATAGCTCGCGCCGACAAAGGCTACCAGCTCATCCAGCACATCGGGGCGGTTGAGATAGCTGTGCAGCCGGAAGCCTGCCACACCGGGCAGCTCTTCGAGCGCCGGAACGCGGTCGGCCAGATCGTTGAGATATTCGAAATCCGAGGTGCTGAAGCGCATCTCACGCGCCTCACCGCCATTGACCTCAAAGAGAACCACCGGCTCTTTAAAGAGCCAGCCCGGCGGAAAAGCCGCAAGCCGATAAGGACTTGTCGGCGCAGACCAGCGCAGACGATCCGGGCGAAAGCGGATCAGGCGGTAGTCATCATAATTCAGATCGGCCAGAAAACCGCTCACCCCGGCGGGCTGCTGATGGGGCTGCGCGGCCAGAGCCTGCATTTCAGCGCAGAGCAGATCCCATGAGAATTGCTGCACCGCGGCATTGCCCGCCAGCGTCGGAACCGCACCGGTTGATGCCAGCGCAAAGGCTGAACCCGAGATCAGAAGGCTTCGACGCGAAACGCTGACGTCAGAAATAATGTCGTACGACATTCGTTAGGAAAACCCTATGCTTGCTCGGGGACTGGGTCCGGACTCATCCCCTCATATACGATTGCGGCCATGTGCCACGCAAGCGGCGTTCAAAAGCAGTTGAAGGAATGTAACAGAAGGCGGGTTTCCTGCCGGTTTTTGCAGCTGCAGAAGGCGGATTATTGCCTCCCCGTCAGGGTCAGCCGCCAGCCCGGGCCAAGCTCCTGGCGCATCGCGATCTTCATCTGCGACAAAAGATGTGTCTCGATATAGCGCAGGGCAAACCGCGAAGGCGCCTGCAGCGAGATCTCCGGCGCGGTCTCGCTCAGCACCACCAGAGGGTCAAACCAGGCACCGGCGCGGGCGGGATCGGCCTCCCGCAGACGGGTCAGTACACGCTGCCAGGGGCTGCTCAGGTCCGGCTGGTCACGCGGCGTGAAATCAAGCCGCACCACCCGATCCTCAGAGGCCCCCTCGGGCGCGTAACGCCCGGCCATCCGGGCTTCAAAATCGGGGCCGACGCGCGGCCACCAGGCTTCCGTCAGCTCGGCAACTTTGCGCAGGTTCAGCCGATAGACAGCCACCCGACCCTTCACACCCGGCCGCAGCAGGATCAGCAGATGCGCATCAAGAAGCCTGCGGATCTCGCGCTTCACCGTGCGCTCATCCACCGACCACATCAGCGCCATATCTTTCTGGCCCAGCGACAGCTCATCCTGCGCCCAGTTGTAGCGCGCCGTGATCAGCGCCATCAGACGCAGCAATAAAACCTGCTGATGACCGCCCGCCCCGAGCGCGGCAACCGAAAGCGCGGTCAGGACATCATATCTGTCAGACCCCGCTCCGGGACCCGTCAGGCGCGGCTGCTGCATCGTCTCTGCTCTCACTGTCTGTTGGGCGGACCGGGGCAGTCTTACTGATCCCCGGGGCACTTCACCATGGCGGCTGCGGAATTTTTGTCAATTGAGCCCTCCTGAGAGCCTTGCTCGGGTCCGGGCGGGGGGCAGGGGTATCTCCAGTGACCTCTGCGCCCTCATGCAGCGGGCAGGAGCCGGCGCCTTCCGCCCCTGCCACACAGACCGGACTGCCTCAAGAAATCCCCGTTTTCTGCCAGCGAGTTACGCGCCGCGATCCCTTTCAGACTCCTCCCTAGAAGGGCCGGAACAAACTGCTCCTTCACAGCGCTGTCCCCCAACACGCGCTTGCTGGCCAGGCGCTCTGCAGACATAATGCGCAGCATGGCCCGATTTACCGATGACCCCCCGTTTGATCCCTATAGCGACGACACCGAAGACGGTGACGGCGATCTGTGGTTCCTTCCCCCTGACCCTGAGGACAATCTTGATGCCTCAGAGGTTTCTGCCGGGGTTGAGAGCCGGCTGTTTCCCTTCCAGGAATGGCGGGCGGCAGAGGCGGACTATGCTCTTGATCTCGCGGCGCTGAGCTTCGATTTCGGCCGCCTGGAAGAGCGGCTGCGCCTGCATGGCGAGGGGGCACGCCGCCGCCTTGCGCTGCAGGAGGTGGCCAGTCTTGGCTGGTGGTCGGGTGACCGGTTGCCCGCGGATCGTCTGGTGCTGTGGATCTCGCTGCAGATCGGCGCAACCGGGACCGACGCGCAGGCGCTGGCGCGCGGAGCCTGGGCGGTGCGCCGTCTGACCAATGGTCCGGCCCCCGTGGGGCAGGATCGCGCTGATGCGATGAGCCAGCTTCTGGGCCATGCGCCGGGCACGCCCCCCTCGGCGCGGGTCACAGATGCCTGCGACGTGCTCGACAGCCTGTCTTCGCTGCATCCGATCGTGCAATCGGCGGTGCTGTTCCATCTCTGGCGCATGACCGACCCCTCACCCGCCCGCGATCTTGAGGCGGCGGTTCTCGCTGCAAGGCTTGGCGGCGCTCCGGCCTCGGGTCAGGGGTTTTTGCCGCTGTCGCTGGCGGGCTTTCCGGGGCTGGTAGCCCAGGGCAGCGCCGCCGCGCGTCTGCAGGGCTGGATTCTCGGCGCGCATCAGGCGGTGCTCGCAGCCCTGATGCATCTCGACCGCCTCGCAGCCTGGACGGCGCGGGCTGAAGAGACCATCTTTGATCTCTCCGGGCGCACACCGCCGCGCCTGCTTGGGCTGCTGAAAGACTGGCCCAGCGTCTCAGCCCCCATGGCAGAGCAGGAGACCGGCGCCTCCCGCGCTGCCGTTCAGCGCAACCTTGATCTCTTCACGCAGCGCGGCCTGATCCGCGAGCTGACGGGGCGCGGGCGATACCGCGTCTGGACGGCGCTTCTGGGCTGACGGGGGCGCTTTGCGCCTCATTTCTCAGCACCGCCGGCAATTGCGGGGGGCCGGAGCCGCCACACGGCCCGCCGCACAGCTCTGCACCCTTTGCAGGGCTGGTCCCCTGCGCCTCAGCGGTTATACCTCAGAGCAGACAACAGCAGGGACTTTCACACTATGGACCAACGCTCCGTCGGCCGCAGCGCGCTCACCATTGCGCCCTTCATCCTCGGGACCAATACCGCAGGCTGGACCGCAGATCAGGCGACCTCCTTCGATATTTTCGACGCCTTTACCGATCAGGGCTTTGGCGCATTTGACACGGCGGATGTCTATTCCCGCTGGGTCCCCGGCAATGACAGCGAAAGCGAGCGCATTCTTGGCCGCTGGATGAAGGCCCGCGGCAACCGCGACCGGGTGCAGATCTTCACCAAGGTCGGCATGGATCTGGGCGAAGACGGCAAGGGCCTGTCTGCCGCGCATATTGAGCGCGCGGTCGAAGCCTCGCTGACGCGGCTGCAGACGGATTATATCGATCTTTATCAAAGCCATCTCTTTGATGCCGCCGTGCCGCAGCAGGAAACTCTGACGGCCTATGACCGGCTGATCCGGGCCGGAAAAGTGCGTGCCATCGGCTGCTCTAACTTTGACGCCACTCAGCTCGGCGAAGCCCTGAGCCTCAGCGGGGCCGAAGGCCTGCCGCGCTATGAGACCGTGCAGAACGAATACAACCTGCGCACCCGGCATAAATATGAGGGCGATCTTCAGGATCTGATGCTCTCCCAGGGGCTGAGCCTGATCCCCTTCTACTCGCTCTCGGCCGGTTTTCTGACCGGGAAATACCGCACCGAAGCCGATCTTGGCCAAAGCCCGCGCGGCAACAGCGTCAGCCGCTATCTGAACGACGACGGTCTGCGCGTGCTGGCGGCCATGGACCAGGTGACCGCCGAACGGGGCGTCAGCCATGCCGCCCTCGCCATGGCCTGGCTGTTGCATCAGCCCGGCGTTCTGGCACCGCTGGCCTCGGTGACCTCGGTCGCGCAATTGACCACCCTGCTCGGGGGGGTGCGGCTGACCCTCTCAGCCGAAGAGCTGAGCCTGCTTGATCTTAAAGGACTTTAAGGACGATGACTGTGACCCAAACCCCCTGCCCGATCGCCACCCGCTATGGCGAAGCTCTGCCCGGGACCGCCGCGCGCAACCCGGTGATCGACAGCCTTCTGTCGCATCGCACCGTGCGGAATTTCCTGCCGCAGCCGCTTGCGGCAGGCACGATTGAACTTCTGGTCGCAGCCGCCTCGTCCGCGCCCACCTCCTCGAACCTTCAGGTCTGGAGCGTGGTCGCCGTCCAGGATGCGGCCACCCGGGCAAAGCTTGCGGACCTCGCAGGCGGGCAGAAGCACATCGCTCAGGCCCCGCTTTGCTTCCTCTGGGTCGCTGATCTGGCGCGCGCTGAGAGCATTCTGCAGGCGGAGGGCAGCGGGACCGAGGCCCTCGACCACACCGAGGCCTTCGTTCTGGCCACCGTCGATGCCATGCTGGCGGCACAAAACGCCCTCGTGGCGGCGGAATCTCTCGGGCTCGGGACGGTCTATATCGGCGGTCTGCGCAATCACCCGGCAGAGCTGGCCGAACTGGTCGGCCTGCCCAAACGCGCCTATGTGGTCGCGGGCCTTGTGGTCGGCCATCCCGACCCCGAGGTGGCCACCGCCGTCAAACCGCGCCTGCCTCAGGAGGCGGTTCTGCACCATGAGCGCTACAACAGCGATCAAGGCGCGGCCATCGCCCGCCATAATGAGGCCACTCTCGCGTTCCGCGCGTCGCAGGGTCTTTCGCCGCAGCCCTGGACCGATCTGCTGAAGGGCCGTCTGGGCTCGCTGCGCGGTCTGAGCGGTCGCCATGTGCTGCGCAATGTTCTGGAAAATCTGGGCCTCGGCTTCCGCTGATCCGCCCTCTCCCCCGCCCCCGCGCCGCCCCTGCGGCCGGGGGCGGACCAGGGCCTTACGGCCCCCCCCTTCAGATCAGCACCCGGACTGTCACAATTCCGCAGATTGTCTGACCGTTTTTGCCATGTCAGCACCGGATCACCTGCAGGCGTGACCTGCCTCTGAAGGTGCCCGCGATGCCGATCCTGTCATGGCCCATGCCCCTGCTGAAAGGGGTGCCGAACGGCCCCGCCGCAGCCCGCCCGCGCCCGCAGGCCCGGTGCGGCGCAGTATGAAGCCGGGTGGGATCGCCCAAAGCGCCGCCTTCACCCTGTCGCTTCTGCGCGGCCTCCTGGTCGCCACGCTTCTGACCGCTCTCGCCGCCCCCCTGGCCCGGCTGTTCGGAGAGCCGCACCTGGCGGCGGTTCTCACCACCTTCGCGCTGATACCGCTGGCCCAGGGCTGCGCCAGCCCGGCCATGGTGCACGCCCTGCGCGCGCTGGACTACCGGGCCCTCGCCTGCAGCCAGCTTTGTGGCAAGCTTGCAGCCTGCGGGATCATGCTCAGCGTCGCATTCGCAGAGGGCGGCGTCGGGGCCTTGGTCGCGGGTCTGGTGGCCGGGCCGCTTGTCACCGCGCTGAGCACCCATCTGCTCGCCCCCTGGCGCCTCCGGCTGTCGCTGCGCGGCGCGGCGGGGCTTTTTCACTTCGCGGGCTGGGTGAGCCTGTCGCGGATGATCTTCACCCTGAACCAGCAAAGCGACCGCTTCTTCATCGGCGCGATCCTCGGCCGGCCACAGCTTGGTCTTTACACCATGGCGGGCGATCTGGCCTCTCTGGCCACCCACAGCCTGGCGGCACCGGCGGCACAGCCGCTTTTTGCAGGCTTTGCCGCACTCCCCCTGCGCGATGCCCCCGCCCGTCTGCGGGAAAGTTATCTTCGTGCCCAGCAGATTCTGCTTTGCCTGATCACGCCGACCGGCCTTCTCTTCGCCGTCTTTGCAGCCGATCTGGTGCCGCTGGTGCTGGGCGCGGGCTGGTCGGCCATGGTGCCGCTGATCTGGTGGCTGGCCCCGGTCATCGCGCTTCAGGCCGTCACGCTGCCCGCCCAGGCGCTTCTGATGGCGCTTGGAAAGCCAAAATCCCTGGTCTTTCGCGAAAACCTCTCCCTCGCGCTGCGCCTTCCAGCCACGCTTCTGGCCGCACTCTTTCTGGGGTTGACGGGGGCGGCAGCTGCGCGAAGCCTGGCCGCTTTGGTCATGATCGTCGTCATTCTCAGACTGGGCGGCACAGAGATCGGCCTTTCCGCGGGAGAGCAGCTGCGTCGCTCGGGGCGGATCTTCTCAGACGTTCAGGCCACCCGGAGGGAGTTGCAGATCTGATCCGCCGGATCCGGTGAAAGCCCCGCTGTTAAAGAAGACCTCCCCGGCCTGCGCGGACTGCGTTGCGGCGAAACCACGCGCCTGCCCCGGCAGGCCGCCTTTCGTCTGGCTGAGCACCCATTCAGATGATAGAGACTCGCGCGAAGTATGTCGGGCCATGGCCGCGCCGGAGACCAGGTTTTGAGGCGACCCTCAGCGAAAGTTATGCGATCCGCCCTGCGGATCACCGCACTTTTGACCCTGCTTTCACTAGGGTCAGGACTTCGGTAACGGGACCGTCTTCGTCAAGCAGTTTTTGGCAAGCGGGATTGTCCGCTGTTTGCGGGCTCATAGCAGTTTGTCTTCAGTCACCGAGCTGCTTCGTTG